>DASPTD010000032.1:0-70546 GCA_035623575.1 Gaiellaceae bacterium | reverse complement strand
GTCTGCCTGAAGATGACGGGCCCGGGCGAGTCGAGCTTGATCAGCGCGGCGACCACCACGAACAGGGGCGCCAGCAGGAACAGGCCCGTCAACGAGAGCACGATGTCGGTCGTGCGCTTGATGAGCAGCGTCGAACGCGGGAACGCCGGCCTCGGCAGAGCGACGAGAGGGAGCCCCTCGACGTTGTGGACGCTCGTGTTCCGGCCGAGGAGCGCGAACAGCCGCGGGACGACGTCGACGCAGACGTCGAGCTCGCTCAATGCGCGAATCAGGTCGATCGTCTCCTCGTGACGGTCGTTCGAGAACGCGAAGATCACACGGTCGACTCCCAGCGCTTCGACGAGCGCCCGCAGGTCGGCCGGCTCACCGAGGATCGTCAGGTCGCCCAGGCCCGCATGCCGCTCCTTCGGCATCGCGTCGACGAAGCCGAGGACGTTGATGCCGTACTCGGGATGCCGCAGCAGCTTGAGCGCGATCAGCTGGCCGACGTCGCCGGCGCCGACGATCACCGCGTTCTGGACGTACGCGGGCCGGCGGCGGCAGAGGACGCGTGCCGAGGCGCGCGCGGCTGTCATCGTGACGATCGCGAGCGCCCAGAAGCTGACGATCTTGCCCGGTGTCGGATGGACGAGGCCGGTGAGCCAGGAGCCGGCGAAGAACAGGAACGCTCCGACCGTGACGAGATGGAAGACGCCGAGCAGCTCGTCGCCGGTCGAGTGGTCGGCCCTCTCCTCGTCGCGGTCGTAGAGCGAGTAGAGCTTGGCCAGCACGATCCAGCCGGGGATGCTGAGAAAGAAGAGCACGAACTCGGTGTCGGACGCGACCGCATCGCCGTTGCCGCGGACACTCCGGAAGACCAGCTCCACGGTCACGAACGACGCCGCGAGCGCGAGCACGTCCGCAGCGAGCAGCATGCGGCGCATGAGCCAGCCTCTCCTGCCGCTGCGGGGAACGCGCTCGACATAGTCGGCGCCTCGCGGAGCAGGACCTTGCCAGGTCGCGCTCACACCGTCGACTCCCACGTCGCCCGGCTCCCACCGGCCGTGCCGTAGCCGTACGCATACGCCTCGTAGGCGTCGCCCTTCGTCGTGCCGGTGAGGACGAAGCCGAGCTTCGTCGTCGGCGCCGTGGCGAGCACGCGGTGCAGCTCGACGAGCGTCGAACGCTTGACGAGCGGCAGACGCGTGACCACGACGAGGCCGTCGACGCGCGCGGAAAGCGTGATCGCGTCGCTGAGATCGAGGATCGGAGGGGCGTCGATCAGGACGATGTCGGCGCGCTGCTCGAGCTCTGCAAGCAGCGCCGCGAGCGCGTGCGAGCCGACGAACTCGGCCGGATTCGGCGGCAGCGGCCCGACCGGGAGCACCTCGACCATCCCGCTGGTCGCGCCGTTCGTGACCCGCTCGACCGCTGCCCGCGGATCGAGGAGGGGGATCGGCGCGAGCACGCTGTCGAGCGAGGCGTTGCCGAGCACGACCGTCGTGAGACCCGGGCGCTTGCCGAGCCCGAACAGATCCTCGAGCGAAGGCTTGCGAACGTCGAGATCGACGAGGACGACGCGACGCCCGCCACGGGCGAGGGCGACCGCCAGGTTCGCGACCGTCGTCGACTTCCCCTCGCCGCGCATCGCGCTCGTGAACATGATCGTCCTCGCGTTGCGCTCGAGATTCACGAAGTCGAGGTTCGTCGCGAGAATCCGGAAGGGCTCCGCCGCCGGACTGAGCGGGTCGGCGAGCATCACGATCCCGGTCCCGGCCCGCAGGCGGCGGGGGGGCTCGGGAACACGGCCGAGCTGCGGCAGGTCGAGCCGGCTCTGCACCTCGCCGGCCGTCCGGACACGGGTGTTGAGCGCGTTGCGCAGGAAGACGAGCCCGACGCCGAGCATGAGCCCGAGCACCGCCGCGAGCGCCCCGTTCCGTTTCGGTCTGGGCTGCGTCTGAACGGCGCCGGCGGCCGAGCGCACGAGCAGCGCGTTCGACCCTTGCAGCACCTCCATGGTGCGCAGCTCCTGGTCCTTTCCCGACAGGCTCGCGTAGAGCGAGCCCTGCGCCTGGCCCGAGGCTTTCAGCTTCGACAGCTGCGTCTGGATCTCACGACGCGCACCGACGATCGCAGCCGTGTCGAGCTCCCGGCGGTACTGGGTGTAGGCGACCGCGTAGTCCTCGGCGAGCCGCTCGGCCAGCCGGGCGCTGTGGTCGGTGACGGAGAACGTGAGGATGTCGGCATCCGGGGCCGACGAGACGGACGAGCTCGCGAGCAGGGACTGCGCGCGGCTCTCCGGAAGCCGCGCGAGCTTGAGCGCCCGCCTGGCCACCACCGGCGTGCGCGCGAGATCGGCCTGGGTCGCCGCGTCGCGGACCGGGTCGGTCGACGGCGCCGGCACGTTCGCGAGCGTCGACGCGATGTTCTGCGTGTTCAGGAACACGTCGGCCGACGAGCGGTACAGCGAGGTCTCGCGCATCGACGCGTACACGGCCGCACCCGCCGCCAGAGCCGTCGTCAGGACGACGATCCAGAGGCCGCGGCGCAGCAAGTGGAGATAATGAGCAAGCCCCGGCTCAGCCCCGTGCATGGCGTCGTACTCTCCCCGTCCCACCGTCGGCGGCCCCCAAGATGTTCTCGACCCCGGTGGGAAGGGCCGTCAACAGCCGCAAAATCAAGGCTACACGGGGCGGGGCGGCGACTCAAGCGCGGTCGGAACGGGGTGACAGCAGCGTCCCGGCAGGAGTCGGCGCGGCTGCGTAGAAGCCGCTTCCGAGGCGCCTGCGCCTCCTGTTCCCGACGAGTCCGGAGGATCACGTGCACGCATTGTGGAAACACCGGCCGTCGCCCGCGACGGTCATCGCCAGCCTTGCGCTCGCCGTCGCGCTCGGCGGGACCGGCTACGCCGCGCTCGTGCTGCCGGCGAACAGCGTCGGCACGGCGCAGCTCAAGAACGGCGCGGTGACCTCGCTCAAGGTCAAGAGCGGCTCGCTGCTGGCGACGAACTTCAAGGCCGGGCAGCTGCCGCGCGGGCCGGCCGGGCCCACCGGCGCCACCGGGCCTATCGGCCCGACCGGGCCGCCCGGGCCGTATCCCGACACGCTCGCCTCCGGGAAGACGGTCCGCGGCTCCTTCAGCATGGGCGGCACCGCCGACGTCACCGGCGCGCTCGCAGACACCGGGATCTCCTTCGTCTACAGCTTCGCGGCGCCGCCGTCGGTGAAGATCGTCCTCCAGGGCGCGGCTGCACCGGCGGAGTGCCCGGGCAACGCCACCGCGCCGCAGGCACAGCCCGGCTATCTCTGCATCTACGAGACGGCCCACTCGAACTCGTCCGGCGCCACGCTCAACAGCGTCACAACCGCCGGCGCGACGATCTTCACGAACGCGTCCGGGGGTGGAGGCTTCTTCAGCTACGGCACCTGGGCGGCGACCGCTCCCTAGCAGCGAACGTCGTGCGCCGCCGCGGTCTCAGCGGCGGCGCACGACGAGCCTCGCCGTCATCCCGCGCGCGCGGTGGTCGGCGATCGAGCACCAGAGCAGGTACGTCCCGGGAACCAGCCTGACCTCGCGGTCGACGTGCGTGCCCGGCTGCACCGTCGGCCACGCGTAGACGCGGGCGCCGCCGGCGCGCTCCATGCGCAGGTCGTGCGCGTCCTCGCCGCGGTTGACGAGCTCGACGATCACCTCGCCGGCCGGGAGCGTGACCCGCGACAGCGTGAACGAGAACTCCTGCGCGAGCACCTGCACGCGCGCCGGCGGCGGCGGTGCGGCGACGATCACGCGATCAGCGTCGGCGCCTGGAACGCGGACGCCCCCGGCACGACCTTGCCCGCGTCGACGCCGAGCCACTGCTCGAGCAGCCCGCAGTAGACGGCGCGGAAGTCGACCGTCTCGATCAGGTTGCCGTCGTCGTCCAGACCGGAGCCGTTCGCGAGCCCCGGGAACTCGCCGAGCATCTGTCCGGTCACGCGCGAGCCGATCAGGAAGCCGACGCCCGCGGCCCCGTGGTCGGTGCCGGCCGAACCGTTCTCCTGCGCCCGCCGGCCGAACTCCGACCAGACGTGGACGAGCACGCGGTCGGCGATGCCGCGCGCCTCGAGGTCGCGCTGGAAGGCGAGCAGCGAGTCCGACGTGAGCTGCAGCCCCTGCGCGAGCGCGTTCGGCTCGTCCGAGTGCGTGTCGTACTCGCCCGGCGCCGAGAGCGCGACCACGCGCATCGGCAGGTTGGCGGCGATCATCGCGGCAAGGCCGGCGAGCTTGTTCGGGAACGGGTCGTCCGACTTCGGGTAGGGCACCGGGCTCTGGATCCCCGAGGTGCCGTCGGCGGAGCGGAAGGGAAGCAGCTGATTGCGCAGGCGGTCGACCTGGAGGGCGACGTTCCCGGCGGTGTGCAGCGCCGGGTCGGTCTGCGCCCCGAACAGCCCGAACGACTCGAGCATCCGGTCCTGCACCTCGCCCCAGACCCGGTTCGAGGAGAAGTCGTACTGGTCGGGCGCGGTGATCGCCGCGACCGGCACCTTCGCCGTCGCGAGCGACGGCTCGAGCGTGTCGTCGAAGGAGACGCCCTGCAACGGGTTGTCCATCGTCCCGACCGCGTCGAGGTAGCGGCCGAGCCAGCCCGTGTTCAGCTCCGTGCTCGTCGCGCCGACCTCCCAGTAGTGGCGCGAGGTGAAGTGCGACTGGTCGGGATGCGTGTAGCCGACCGCCGGCATCACCGTCACCTTGTGCTCGCCGTAGAGTTGCGCGATCCCGCCCGTCGCCGGATGCCAGAACAGTCGCGGATCCTCGGCGAGCGCCGTGCCGCCCGTGAGGCCGAGCGTCGGCCGCAGCGTGCGGTAGAGCGGGTCGCCCTGCGGCGAGAGCACCGAGAGGCCGTCGGCGCCGCCCTCGAGGAAGATCGAGACGAACACCTGCTGCGGCGGCGCGGACGCCGCGGCGGCGATCCCCTCCGCGAAGGCAGGCAGCCCGAGCCGCGTCGCGCCGTAGACCGCGAGCGTCGCGCCCAGCCCCTGCGCGAGGAAGCGGCGGCGGGAGAGCCCCGTCCCGGCCGGCAGCGGCATCCCCGGCTCGATCGCCGGCAGGCCCCGGCCCGCCTCGGCGATCGCCTTGTGCAAGAGGCGCGACCGCGACAGCCCGTCACAGTGCAGGCAGTCGCTCATCAGGCGGCCTGGAACTCCGGCGAGACGGCGATCAGGTGGCGCAGCGCGTTCTGCACCATCGGCGGGGACTGCTGCTGCTTCCACTTCTGCCCCTTTGCGTCGGCGACGGCATTGCGCGCGAACGTCTGCAGCGCCCGAAGCGTCGTCGCGCCGATCGCCGGCTCCCGCCAGAACCCGATCGCGCCGTGCACGAGCTTGTCCGCGTCGTCCGGCTGCGTCGGCTTGCCCGGGTCGAGCGCGTACGGGCCGAGTGCGTACTGTGCGATCCACCAGCGGCCGCGCCACGTCGCCGTATCGAGCCAGCGCGTGTCGTCCCAGCCGCCGACGTTCGGCGGGTAGAAGAGCTGCTGGCCGGACATCGAGTCGAGCCACACCCACGCGGTCGTGTCGATCGGGCGGCCGAGCCGGCGCAGCAGGCCGGCCGTGTACAGCACCGGCGACTTGACCATCCGCGGCCCCAGGTACAGCGCCGGATGGCGGAGGATCGCGGAGACGACCGGGCGCACGTCGTAGTCGCTCTTCACGTACAGCGTCTGCAGGCCCTTGGCCGTCGCCGCGTCCGGCGTCGTCGGCACGAAGTAGCTCCACAGCTTCTGGACGAAGAAGGAGGGGTGGTCGGGATGCGTCACGCAGAGCCGGCACGAGTCCTTCCACGTGTACGCGCCGCTCGTGCCGAAGATCTTCTTCACGCCCGGGTCGTGGTAGCGCGGGTCGTAGCGGAAGTTGACGTCGCCCACGTTCGGCTTCCAGTCGTTGCGGAAGCCCGTCAGCGCACGCGCGTTCTGGCGCACGTCGTTCTCGCCGTAGCCGCGGCCGGCGCCGAGCGTGAACAGCTCCATCATCTCGCGGCCGTAGTTCTCGTTCGGCGAGGTCTTGCTGTTGTCGGTGCCGTTCAGCCAGAGCAGCATCGCCGGGTCCTTCGTCACCCGGACGAGCAGGTCGTGGAACGAGCCGAGGCCGTACGTGCGGAAGGTGTCGTTCTGGTCGATCATCAGCCGCTGCGAGCCGACGCCCTGGTTCGAGGTCGCGAACCAGTCGTGCCAGACGAGCGCCATCCGCTCGACGAGCGGCCGCGACGTGCGCACCATCCGGTCGAGCCACCAGAGGTGGTCGTCGCCCCACGCGTCGTAGGGCGCGAGCGGGTGTCCCTTGTCGTCGTGCGGCGCCGGGCCGACGAAGTGCTCGCGGCCCGGATAGGCGAGCGAGTGGACGGCGCCCTCGAGGCCGAGCTTCGCGAGCTGCGCCGCCTCGTTCTTGCGCGGGCCGAAGCCGGCCCTCCAGAGTAGCCGCTCTGCCTGGGCTGGGCCGAATCGTCCTCGGTAGACGGCGACCGCGGACACGGCCCGCGCATCTTGCGGGCGGCAGCGTGCGGACGGCATCCCCCCGTTGGGTGAGGCTACGTAAGGAGCGCGGCTGCGACCTCGCGCACGAGCCGCTCGTTGCCGGCCGCCGCGACGCGAGACCGCCCCTCGAGGTCGAGCGGGGCCTCGCCGAACGGCGTCTCGACGTCGAACAGGTCGATGGCGAGCCCGAGCTCGCGCACGAGCAGCTGCGCCGCGGCGATGTCGACGGCGCGGGCGCCCTTGAGCGAGCAGACGGCGTCGACCCGGCCGGCGGCGAGGTGGCAGAGCGAGAGCGCGAGCGAGCCCATCACGCGCAGCCGGTGCGCGAGCTCGGCCACCTTCGGCGCGTCGCGCGCGATCAGCGGCGAGCGGGTCGCCTCGAAGCTGAGGATGTCGATCGTCTCCTTCGGCCGGACCGCGCCCAGCCGCTCCCCGTTCAGCCAGGCGCCCTCGTCGCGGCGCGCGAGCCACTCCTCGCCGGTGCCGAAGTCGAAGACGTAGCCCAGGAAGACGTCGTCCATGCGCTCGCCCGTCGCGAACGCAAGGGACAGCGAGAAGAAGGGGATGCCGCGCTTCGCGTTGACGGAGCCGTCGATCGGGTCGACGACGACGACGGTCGAGCCGCTGCCGACGCGGCCGACCTCCTCCGAGACGATCGTCACGTCGAGGTCGCGGAAGCGGGCGACGATCGCATCCTCGGCCGCCCGGTCGATCGCGGTCGTCTCGTCGCCGCCGAGGCCGGCGCCGACGACGGGCTCGCGCTCGACGCGGGTCGGCAGCTCCTCGAGCACGCGCTGCACGTCGGCGACGGCGGTGCGGCAGACCGCGAGCCAGTCCGTCACAGCGGCAGGAAGAGCAGGCCCGAGGTGAGCTTCGGCGTGAAGAACGTGCTCTTCTGCGGCAGCACGTCGCCGCGGCCGGCGACCGCCCAGACGTCCTCGATCCGCGTCGGCCGCAGCAGGAAGGCCGCCTCTGCCTCGCCGCGGTCGACCGCCTGGACGGCGGCGCGCACGTCGGGCGTGTACGTGACGCCCTCGGGCGCGAGCCGGTCGACGAGCTCCGGGTCGAGGCCCTCGCCGGCGAGCAGCTCGTAGCGGCCCTGTCGGTAGAGGACAAGTCCCGGCAGCTCATCGCCCGGCTGGGCGATCGGCGTGCCGCTGATCCCGTCGACATGCTGCGCGAGCCGGTGCGTCGGGAAGATCGTCAGGCCCTCCTGGTCGGTCGGGACGATCACCGCGAGCAGCCAGGCCGACCCCTCGCTGCCGTCCTCGGCGTGGAAGGCGAGCGTCGTCTCGTAGCGGTGGTGGCCGTCGGCGATCAGCAGCTGCGCGTCCCGCAGCTCCTCGGCGAGCGCCTCGCCGAAGGCGGCGTCGAGCCGCCACAGGCGGGCGTCGACGCCGCCCTCGCCGGCGGCCAGGTCGGGCTCGCCGAGCCCGTCGAGCTCGATCGTGCCGTCCCAGAGCAGGAAGATCGGCTCGAGAAGCGTCCGTGTCGCCCGGAGCAGACGCAGACGCCCCTCCTTCGGGCCGGCGTGCGTGCGCTCGTGCGGCAGGATGACGCGGCTCTCGTACGGCTCGGCGCGCAGCGCGGCGACGAAGCCCTCGCGCGTGCGCGCCACCCCGTCCGGGCCGACGTAGTCCTGCGCCAGCCACCAGAAGGAGGGCTCCGCGTCCTCGACGAGCGCGCCGGCGGCCCGCCACGAGGCGAGGTCGCGGGCGGCCTGCTCCTCCGAGTCGGGCAGCGTCAGGTGGACGACGTTGTAGGGGCTGCGCGCGAGGAAGGCGGCCCGCTGCTCCGGCGTGATCACGTCGTAGGGCGGCGCAACGAGGGCGGCCAGGGGGCCGGCCACGGCTTCGTCGTAGCGGAGCGCGCGGAAGGGCCGGATCGTCGCCACGGGCTGACCGTAGCATCGCCCCGCGCGCCTAGACTCCGCTTCGTGACGGCGATCGCGCAGCTCGAGGAGAACCGCACCGTCGAGGGCGTCTACGCGGTGGCGAAGAAGGAGCGGCTGCGCACGAAGAACGGCGCCGCGTATCTCGCGCTCGAGCTCGTCGACCCGAGCGGCCGCATCGACGCGCGCGTCTGGACGGACGTCGAGCTGCTCGACGCGCGCTTCGCCGAGGGCGACGCCGTGCGCGTGCTCGGGCGCGTGGAGAAGTTCCGGGACCGGCTGCAGGTCGACGTGCGCACGCTCGAGCCCGCCGAGGGGGTGGACGCGAGCACGATGGCGCCGGCGATGCGGCGCGACGCCGACGAGCTCGAGGGCTTCCTCGAGTTTCTCGCGGCGGAGATATCGCATCGGGGGCTGAGCGAGGTCGTCGCGCGGGTGCTCGATGCAGAGGCGCGTGCGGCGATGCGCGCGCTGCCGGCGACGCTCGATGGGCATCACTCGTACGCGGGCGGGCTGCTCGAGCACAGCGTCGGCGTGGCGACGCTCTGCCGCGAGACGGCGCAGCTGCATCCGCGGCTGCGGGGCGACCTGCTGCTGGCGGCGGCGCTCGTGCACGACGTCGGGCGCGTTCGCGAAGTCGGCCGCGGGCCGGTGTTCCGCCAGACCGACGAGGGCCGCCTGCTCGGCCACGTCCACCTGGGGCTGCGGCTGGTCGAGGAGCGGGCGGCGGCGCTCGATCCGGGCGTGCGCGCGGAGCTGCTGCACGCGGTCGCCTGCCATCACGACCTGCGCGCCGCCCGCACCGCCGAGGCGGCGGTGCTCTACCACGCGAACCAGCTCGACGCGGTCGCTGCGACGAGGCCCGTTCCGGACACGGCGTAGGTGCTCGCGGCAGGCTTCGCGCTCGGCGCCAGCCTCGCCTGGGGCCTCGGCGACTTCCTCGGCGGCGTGAAGAGCCGCGTCCTGCCCGTCCTCGCGGTGATGGCGGCCTCGCAGCCGTTCGGGCTCGCGGTGCTCGCCGTGGCGGTGGCGGTGCGCGGCACGGCGCCGCCCGGCCCGGAGGTCGCCTGGGCCGCGCTCGCGGCGGTGCTCGGCACGGTCGGGCTCGTCGCGTTCTACCGCGGCATGGCGGCGGGCGCGATGAGCGTCGTCGCCCCGATCGCCGCGGTGGCGGCGGGGTTCCCGGTCGTGTGGGGGCTCGTGCAGGGGGACCGGGTCCGCTTTCTCCAGGAGCTCGGCTTCGTCGCCGCGCTCGGGGGCAGCCTGATCGCGTCGGTCGAGTGGGGCGGCGGCGGCGAGCGGCGGCGGTTCGCGGCGGGCGCGGGATGGGGGGTGCTGTCGATGCTCGCCTTCGGCGGCTACTACGTGCCGCTGCACGCGGCGTCGCACCACGACTGGCTGTGGCCCTCGCTCGTCTTCCGCCTGACGTCGGTGGCCCTCGTCTGGACGTGGCTGTTCGCGACGCGGACGGGACTCGGCGGCGTGCGGCCGCACCTCCTCGCGCTCGCCGCGGTCGGTCTGCTCGACACGGGCGGCAACACGCTCTTCGCCGCCGCGTCGTCGTCGCACGGGCTGCTCAGCGTCGTCTCCGTGCTCGCCTCCCTCTATCCGGTGGCGACGGTGCTGCTCGCGCGGTTCACGCTCGGCGAGCGGGTGCAGTTCTCGCAGAACGTCGGCGTCGTCATCACGCTCGCCGGCGTCGTCCTCATCTCGGCCGGCTAGCGTCACCGCCCCCTGGTGCCAGGCACGATGCCTGGCACCAGGGGGTCACGGAGCCTCGACGAAGTCGCGAAGCCGTTGCAGGGCGGCGGCCGCCGGCCGCCCGAAGCAATCCACGACCGGCGAGGCGTCGACGAAGCCGAACGGCTCGGCGAGGCCGACAGTGCCGGCGTAGCTGCTCCAGCCCCAGTCGCCGGGCATGGTGCAGAGATTCGCTTCGACCGGGTTCCGGACGACATAGCGGAACGCCGTCAACAGATGCTCCTCGGTATCGATCCGCCCCGCGTAGTACCGCTTTGCAAACACATGTCCCCGGAGGCCGTAGCGGCGGTTGAAGTTTCGCGCGTATGCGTTGTTGAGCCGCTGCATCCCGGTAGGCAGCGCGTCGTCCTCCACCTCCAGGAGGAGGTGGAGATGCGTCCCAAGGAAGCAGAACGCGATGCACCTCCAGCGGCTGCGCGCAATCGTCGCGGCGAGCTCTGCGCACAAGACGAGGTAGTCGATCGAGTCTCGGAAGAGGACGTTGCCCCACACAGCGTGGGCGGTGACGTGGAACGTGCCGGCCGAGAAGTCGCGGGGCGGGCGGGCCATCGACGACAGAATCGATGACGAAGCCGGCGGCGCCAACTGTCCATTCCGGGTTGCCGGGAAGTTGCGAGCGTTTCCCCACGGTGCCTGGCACCGTGCCTGGCACCAGGGGTTGGTTCTAGATGTTGAAGCGCACGTTGAGGACGTCGCCGTCCTCGACGACGTAGGTCTTGCCTTCGAGCTTCTGCAGTCCCGCACGCGAGACCTCGGCGTGCGAGCCGAGGCGGACGAGGTCGTCCCAGCGTATGACCTCGCAGCGGATGAAGCCGCGCGCGATGTCGGTGTGGATCGTCGCCGCCGCGTCGAGGGCCGTCCGGCCCCGCCGCAGTGTCCATGCGCGCGTCTCCTTCTCGCCCGCGGTGAAGAACACGATCAGGTCGAGCGTCTCCGCCAAGCGGCGCACCACCTCGCCGAGCGCCGACTCGCCGCTGCCACGGAACTCCGCGGCCTCCGCCTCGGGCAGCTCGGCGAGCTCGGCCTCGAGCTTCAGGTCGACCCCGCCGGCGCCGTTCTCGATCGCGATCAGCGGTTTCGTCGTCAGAGGCTCGAGCTCAGCCGGCAGCTCCTCGCCCCAGTCGGCGAGCGTGCTGCCGGCGTCGAGATGGACGAGCAGCCGCTCCAGCTGCCCCGCTTCCCGCTTCAACGCGGCGTCGCCGGACTTCGCCTGCTTCGCAACGCGCTCGAGCCGCCGCTCGACGTGGTCGCGGTCGGCGACGAGCAGCTCGAGCCTCAGCGTCTCGAGGTCGTCCGCCGGAACGCGGGTGCCCGAGAAGCCGTCGAGCACGACGAGCAGCGCGTCGACCTGGCGCAGGCTGCCGAGCAGCGCCGGCCCGGTGCCGCGCACCTCGATGACGCGCACCGCAGCGGGCGTGACCTTGCGCGCGTGCACGACGCCGGCGAGCTGCTGCAGGCGGGGGTCGGGGATCGCCGCCATCCCGACCTCGCCGTGTGCCTTGGCGCCGGTCAGGGCCTCGAACAGCATCGACTTGCCGGCGCTCGGCAGCCCGACGATCCCGACCTCGAGCGCCACGCTCTATGTGAAGCCGACGCGGCTGGCCCGGGTGAAGCGACGGAAGTACGCCACCCGCGGCACGACCACGTGGTACGGGCCGTCCTCGGTCTCGAGCACGACCACCGGGGGCCCGTCCTCGTGCAACGCACGCTCCAGCTGATCCGCCGACGCGGGATCGACGAAGCCGCCGACCACCTGCCCGCCGTCGAAGCCGACCTCGACCCGCACGCGCTCGTCAGCCACGCGACACCACCTCCGAGAGGACGCCGTGAACGGATTCTGGATGCACGAACGCCACCTCGAGCCCGAACATCCCCTGCCGCGGCTCGGGGTCGATCAGCTCGGCTCCCTGGGCGGCGAGCTCGGCGAGCGCCGAGCGGACGTCGTCCACCTCGTAGGCGACGTGGTGCATGCCGGGCCCGCGCTTTGCGAGGAACCTGCCGACCGGCGTGTCCTCGCCGAGCGCCGCGAGCAGCTCGACGCGACCGTCGCCGACACGCAGCGAGGCCGCTTCGACGCCCTGCTCCTCGACCCTGGCCCGCTGCTCGAGCCGGCCGCCGAAGAGACGCTCGTACGTCTGCACCGCCTCGTCCAGGTCCGTGACGGCCAGGCCGACGTGGTGGATCCCTCGTGCGTCCACTCCGTCGATGCTATGTGAAACACTTCCGGGCATGCGGACAGGAGCGCTGGCGGTCCTCGTCGCGTCTGTCGTGCTGCTCGCGGGCTGCGGCAGCTCGGCTGCGAAGTCCAACGGCGAGGCGCAGAAGACGGCGAAGCAGGTCGCCGCCGATGCGCTCGACGCCGCCGTCTCTGCGAGCGCCGTGCACGTCGCCGGCGCGATCGTCAGCTCCGGCACGAACCTCACGCTCGACCTCCGGATCGTCAAGAACAAGGGCGGCACCGGCACGATGTCCGAGCAGGGTCTGAAGTTCCAGCTCATCCGGGTCGGTGGCAAGGCGTACATCAAGGGCAGCGACGCCTTCTACAAGAAGTTCGCCGGCGCCGGAGTGGCCGCCTTGCTCCACGACAAATGGCTCGAGGGCTCGGCGACGGCCGGCAACCTCGCCTCGCTGACCTCGCTCACCGACATCGCGAGGCTCTTCAACGGCGCGCTCGGCTCGCACGGAACGCTCAAGAACGACGGTGAGACGACGTACAAGGGCCAGAAGGTGGTCGCGATCGAGGACACGGCCAAGGGGGGCACGCTCTACGTCGCGGCGACGGGCACGCCCTATCCCATCGCGATCGTGAGCCCGAACAACGGCAAGACCGGATCGATCACGTTCGACGAGTGGAACAAGTCGGTGGGCATCTCCGCGCCGAAGGGCGCGATCGACATCGGCTCGCTCGGCTAGATGCCGAGCGTCGGCCGCTTCGCGGCGACGACGCGCGGCATGCCCACGGTCTCGGACGCGCGCGACTCGGGCTCGACGTCCTCGAGCACGTCCATCACTTCCTCGCGCACGAGCGTCTCCTTCTCGAGCAGCGCCGCCGCGAGCCGGTCGAGCGGCGCCCGGTGCTTCTTCAGCAGCCGCACCGCCTCGGTGTAGGCGGAGTCGGTCAGCAGCGCCTGCTCGCTGTCGCGCAGCCGCTTCGTCTCCTCCGAGAGCGCGTAGTTGTCGGCGCGCATCGTGCGGGACGAGACGCTTTCGGACATACCCCACTCGAAGACCATCGCCCGCGCGATCTCCGTCACCTTCTCGAGATCGTTCGCGGCACCGTTCGTGACCCGGCCGAACACGACCTCCTCGGCCGCGCGGCCGGCGAGCGCGACGATCATGCGATCGACGAGCTCCTCCTTCGTGTGCAGATAGCGGTCCTCCTCCGGCAGGTAGAACGCATAGCCGAGTGCGTCGCCGCGCGCGACGATCGTCACCTTCTGGAGCTCCATCGCCGAGCCCATCAGATGCGCCATCAGCGCGTGCCCGGCCTCGTGGTAGGAAAGGATGCGGCGCTCCTTCTCGGTCAGCACCTTCTTCTGCTGCAGGCCGGCGACGACGCGCTCGAGGGCCGCGTCGAAGTCCACCTGCGTCACGTACTGCGCGCCGCGGCGGCCGGCGAAGATCGCGGCCTCGTTGCAGATGTTCGCGAGCTCTGCGCCCGTGAGGCCGCTCGTCTGGCGCGCGACCGTGCGCAGGTCGGCGTCCGCGGCGAGCGGCTTGCCGCGCGTGTGCACGCCGAGGATCGCTTCGCGGCCCGCGAGATCGGGCGGCGGTACGAGCATCTGCCGGTCGAAGCGGCCCGGGCGCAGCAGCGCCGGATCGAGATCCTGGATGCGGTTGGAGGCGCCCATCACGACCACCTGCTCCGCGCCCTCGAAGCCGTCGAGCTCGACGAGCAGCTGGTTGAGCGTCTGGTCCTGCTCGCGGTTGAAGCCGTGACCGGTGCGCTGCGCGCCGACGGCGTCGAGCTCGTCGATGAAGACGATCGCGGGGGCGTTCCTGCGCGCCTCGACGAACAGCTTGCGGATGCGTGCGGCACCGAGGCCCGCGAACATCTCGACGAACGACGATGCGCTCGCGGAGTAGAAATTCGCGCCCGACTCGTGGGCGACCGCCTTCGCGAGCAGCGTCTTGCCGGTGCCCGGCGGCCCGTAGAGGAGCAGGCCCTTGGGCACCTTCGCGCCGAGGCGCTCGAACCGCTTCGGGTCGCGCAGGAAGTCGACGACCTCCATCAGCTCGCCGCGCACCTCCTCGACCCCGGCCACGTCGGCCCACGTCACGCGGGACTTCGCGCGCGAGTCGAGGTGCGTCGGCCGGACGCGCGGCATCATCCCCACCGTCTTCCAGAGCAGCCAGGCGGTGAGGACGAGAATCCCGAAGAACGCGAGCGGAAGCCAGGTGGTGGCGAAATCCGCAGCCGTATGGAACCAATGCCCCACCATGCTGTGTCCTCATCGGCAGCCGGGAAGGAATCCCTTAGCCGAGTGAGCGGATCGCCTCCCCGGCGGTCGTGAACTCGACCCCGCGGGCGCGCCAGACAGCGGTGCAGGCTGCCACGCGGGCCTCGTCGAGGCCGCGCGCCGCGTCCTCGACGAAGCGGACACGCCGGCCCCGCTGCAGGAAGCCGAGGATCGCCGCGTCGTCGCAGACGTCGGTGGCGACGCCGAAGACGACGACCTCCTCGGGGTCGAGCGCGTCGAGCACCGCGTCGGTGTTCGGGTTCGTGAACACGTCGAAGGTCTTCTTCAGGAGGAGGATCTCGCGCCTCCCGGCGATCAGCCCCGACATCAGGCCGGGCGGGAAGGGCACGAGCGAGAGCGGCAGCGGGTCGCGCTGCTTCGTCTCGAGGATCTTCTCGGCGCCGTGCGTGCCGCGCAGGCAGTGTGGCGGAAACGTGTTCCGGAAGTCGGGTGTGTCCGAGAGCTCCGGGTCCGTCAGCTCATGGTCGTCGGCAGAGGCGACGTGGACGATGCCGGCGGCGCGGGCGGCGTCGACGAGCCGCTCCATCGCCGGAGCGACGTCGGCCGCGCCGGGGACGTAGAGCTTCCCCGACGGCTGCATGAAGTCGACCTGCGTGTCCACGTCCCAGAGGATCGCCCCTGCCACAGCGTCATTCTCGCGGACGCGGGCTTCGAGCGGTACCGGCCGGGTGCCTGGCACCGGAACGGGGGAAGCAGGCGGGAGGCGAGATCAGGTGACGAGCTCGAGCCGCGGGTTCTCGCGCAGCTCACGGCCGACCTTCCCGGCGGGCCGCCCGTCGGTCACGACGACGTCCGCGGTGAAGTCGTTCGAGCCGCGGATGAGCGAGGAGCCGACCCCGTAGGCGTCGACCGGCACGCCCTCGTCCTCGAAGGCGCGGATCTTCTCGACCGTGAAGCCGCCGGAGGCGACGATCTTCACGTCGCGATGCCCTGCCGCGTCGAGTGCCTCGCGCACCTTCCAGACGAGCCGCTCGTTCACGCCCGTGGGCCGGAAGTCGCTCAGCTCGTTCCAGAGCGAGCGGTCGACGAGCGACTCGGCGGTGTCGAGGCGTACGCCCCACAGGCGCGTGCCCAGCGCGTCGGCGACCTCGAGCGCGGTGCGAACCGAGTCGTTCTCGAAGTCGACGAGCACCGTGACGTTCATGTCCGCCGGCGCCCAATCCGCGAACTTCCGCGCCGCCAGCACCGTGTCGCCGCCGTACGAGGCGATCAGCGAATGCGGCACGGTGCCGACACCGCGGCCGCCCCACCACGAAGCCTGCTCGTCGGTGGTGACGCCGATCTCGTTCCCGGTGATCTGGCCGGCGACGTAGGCGGCGTAGCCGTCACCGGTCTGCACGCGGTGATGGTCGTGCCGCGCGGGCATGAAGATGATCGGCTTGCCGTTCGCGGCGTCGAGCACGTGGACGACGTTCGTCGTGATCAACGTCCGCCGCGCGAGCGTACCGAGATAGGCGGTCTCGAGGTGCGCGAACGCGGTGTAGTCGCCCTCGATCGTCATCACCGTCTCCCACGGCTCGATCCGGTCGCCGTCGTAGAGCGCGCGGATCTCGAGCCCGTCGTGGTCGTGCGCACAGAGCGTGAGGATCGCAATCGCCTCGTCCATCCCGCCCAGCCACGAGTGCTGCTTCTGGAAGACCTGCATGACCACGTGCGGATGACGCCCGTCTTCCAGCAGCGTCGCGCGCGCATGGTTGAAGTACGCGTCGGTGTACCAGCCGGCGCGCATCTTCTCGACCGGCAGGTCGAAGAGCTCCGGCGCCAGCCGTGCCCGCGTCGCCCTAGCCTGCGCCATGCTCGAGCTCGAGGCACGCGGCGAGCGCCGCCTCGGCGACCTCCAGCTGCTCCGGCGTCGGCTCGACGGTGGAGAACCGGTGCTGCAGCTCGTGACCGGGCTTCGACAGCGCCTGCGCGACGAGGTTCTCCGGGTGGCGCGTCATCCAGCCGAAGATCTCCGTCGACGCGGCGAGCGCGCCGACCTGCGCCGCTGCCCGCGCCTGGTTCCGCACACGCTCCGGCGCGAGACCGGCGAGAACGTTGCCGACCGCGGTCGTGGCGAGGAGGGGGCCGAGCAGGTGGCCGCCGCAGCGCTCGTGCTCGCGTGTCGCGGGCTTGCCGTGCTCGTAGCTGCCGATCGAGATGTGCTCTGCGCCGTGATAGGCCGCCAGCTCGGAGCCGCGGAGCGCGAACACCGCCGGCGCGAGCGCGAGCAGGCCGGAGATCAGCTCCTGGGCCGCAGGCCGCAGCCGCGACGACTCGCGGATCTCACGTACGACGAGGACGACGCCGACCATCGAGCTGACGACGCGCCGGCTCTGCATCGGCAGCATCGCCGCAGGCAGCGCGCGCTTCACCTCCGGCAGGACCGCGAGCGCCTCGACGAGCCGGGCCGGGCCGCGCAGGAACGGGCTGCGCACGTTCGCGGCGCGGAAGCGCTTCGGCGCGGATGCGACCTCGAGCCGGCCGTCCGGGTGCCGGATCGCACACGCCCAGCCGCTGGGGCCGTGCACGAGCACACCGTTGGGGAGGGCCATGCCGCCGAGCCGGACCTTCTCCTCGCTCATCGCCTCAGAGGGTACCCGCCGCCTCCCGCAGCGCGCGCTGGAGCACCGCCGCCGCCGGCCCGGGGGTACCCGACCCGACCGGAAGGCCGTCGACCGCGACGACCGGCATCACCTCGCGCACCGAGGAGGAGAGGAAGGCCTCCTCGGCGGCGAGAAGCCGCTCGAGCGGAAACGAGCCCTCCTCGAGCGCGTAGCCGGCTGCGGGCGCGAGCTCGAGCAGGGCAGCGCGGGTGACGCCGGCGAGAATCGGCAGCTCGAGCGTCGGCGTCAGCAGGCGGTCGTGCTCGCGCCACCACACGTTCGCCGTCGGCGCCTCGAGCACGGTGCGATCGGCGGCGACGAGCAGCGCGTCGTCGGCGTCGCGGCGCGCGGCAGCGTCGCGGGCCGCGAGGTTGGCGGCGTAGCTCGTCGATTTCGCGCCCGCGAGCGGGCCCGGCGACCACGGCACGGCGGCGAGCCGGAGCCCGCGCACGTGGAGCTCGTCCAGATCCGGCGGGAGCGAGGAGACGAGCGCGAGGCCGACCGGTCGGTGCAGCTCCTCACGGCCCGCCGTCCACAGCAGGCGCAGCACCGCATCCGCAGCGCCCGCGGCGGCGAGCGCCTCCGCGACCGCCGCCGTGAACGCCTCCCGCTCGGGGGGCGGCAGCCCGACGCGGGCGGCGGAGACGTCGAAGCGGTCGAGGTGGGCGGAGAGCCGGAACGGTCTGCCGCCGTAGACGCGCAGGGTCTCGAAGACGGCACGCCCGCGCAGCACACCCTCGTCGTCCGCATGCACGACCGGGGCCTCGGGCGAGACGAGGCCGCGTCCGAGCTCGACGACCGCCAGGAGCGTCACGGCGCCACCGGGACCGGCAGCGCGGCGCCGATCGCAGCGAGCAGCGGCCTCGCCTTCACCCACGACTCCTCGACCTCGCCGGCCGGGTCGGAATCCCAGACGATGCCACCGCCGACCCAGAGGTGGAGCAGCCCCTCGGCGACGGCGAAGGTGCGGATCGTGAGCGCGAGGTCGACGTCGCCGTTCGGGTGGATCCGGCCGAGCGCCCCCATCGAGGCGCCGCGGCCGACCGGCTCGAGGGCGGCGATCAGGTCGAGTGCCGCGATCTTCGGACAGCCGGTGACCGATCCGCCGGGGAGGACGGCGTCGAGCAGCTCCGTCAGCGTCACCTCCGCGCGCAGCTCGCCCTCGACGGTGGCCACGAGGTGCGAGACGCCGGCGAGCTGCCGCTCCGCCAGCAGCTCCGGCCAGCGCACCGTGCCCGCGGCGCAGACGCGCGAGAGGTCGTTGCGCTCGAGGTCGACGATCATCACGTGCTCTGCGGCGTCCTTCGCCGACTCGACCGGAAGGCCGGCGGGCCGCGTGCCCTTGATCGGCGACGTCCGCACACGGCGGCCGCGGCGCTGCAGCAGCAGCTCCGGCGAGGCGGAGACGATCGTCCAGCCCCCGCCGGCGAGCGGTTCGGGCTCGAGCGGACGCAACGGCGCGAGCGAGTGCGCGAGGCCGGCGGGATCGCCGTCGAACTGCGCGCACAGGTGCTGGACGAGGTTCACCTGGTAGACGTCGCCTTCGGCGATCGCGGCACGCACCGCGTCGACGGCCGCCGCGTACTCGGACTCGCTCCAGCTCGCCCGCCACTCCCCGACCGTGTAGCTCCCGGCGGCCGGCGCGCGCCGCCGCTCGCGCGGCTCGATCGAGCAGGCGACAGGCGGCAGCGGGCACGGCTCCGGCGGCGCCGGCACCGCGGTGCGCCGCAGCGGGTCCGAGCAGCCGTAGCCGACGTAGACGCGCGCGACGACGTCGTCACGCCCGAAGAAGCCCTCCGCCGCGAGCGCAGGCTCGAGCTCCGCGGGAGAGTCGAGCTCGAGGATCACCCGCAGACCGCGCGGGCGACGTGGCGGAGCCAGTCGACCCCGAGCTCGAGGTCGTCGACCGGGACGCGCTCGTCCGCGGAGTGGATGAGCTGCTCCGAGAGCGCGAACGGCATCGCGCGGGCCGGGAAGAAGCCGTAGGCCACGGTCCCGAACGCCTCGCGCAGCCAGTGGCTGTCGGTGAAGCCCGTGCAGCAGATCGGCACTGCGTGCGCCCCCGGCTCGCTCGCCGCGACGAATGACTCGACCGCGTCCCACAACGGCGTGTCGAGCGCGGAGCGCGTGCCGCCCTGCGCCTCGAGCCATTCGAGCTCGTAGGCGATGTCGCCGCCGAGCACCGCGCGGACGAGCGGCTCGACGAGGTGGGGGTGCTGGCCCGGGAGCAGCCTGCAGTCGACGTCGATCTCGCACAGCGCAGGAATGACGTTCCGCTTCTGCGAGGCCTGGATCATCGTCGGCGCGAACGTCGGCGAGAGCAGCGGCTCGATCAGCTCGGCCGCAGTCGGGTCGAGCGCACGGACACGCTCGACGGCCGAGCCGGGCGACGGCACCTCGCCGAGCACGGTGCGCAGGAACGCCTCCACCTCCTGCTGGAGCTGCGGCTCGGGCCGGTACTGCGCAAGACGCCCGATCAGCTGCGCGGCCTTCACGAGCGCGTTGTCGGCGACGGCCGGCATCGAGGCATGGCCGGAGCGGCCGTGCACGAGGATCCGGAAGGGCGCCGTCTGCTTTTCCGCCGCGGCGCAGACGTAGACGGCCCTGCCGCCGAGCACGAACCGGTCGCCTGCGCCCTCGTTGACCGCGTAGTCGCAGCGCACCGCGTCGGGATGCCGCTCGCAGAGCCAGGAGAGCCCGAAACCGTCGCCGACCTCCTCGTCGGCGGTGGCGGCGAAGATCAGGTCGCCGGCGGGCCGGAAGCCCTCGCGCGCGAGCGACGCGATCGCGACCGCCGCGGCGGCCACCTGTCCTTTCATGTCGAGCGCGCCGCGGCCCCAGATCATGCCGTCGCGCTGCTCGCCGCCGAACGGCGGCGCCGTCCACTCGGCGGGATCGGCAAGGACGACGTCGGTGTGCGAGAGAAGCATGAGCGTTGGCCCGTCGCCGCGCCCCGAGATGCGCGCGACGAGGCTGGCGCGCTCGGGGACGCGCGCGTACAGCTCGCACTGGACGCCGCTCGCCTCGAGGTAGCCGCGCAGGAGCTCCGCCGCTGCGGTCTCGTTGCCCGGAGGGTTGGTGGTGTCGACGCGTATGAGCCGGCAGAGGAGGTCGGCCACCTCGTCGCGCAGGCTGGTCACGGCCACGCGCGGGAGCATACTTGCGCCATGGCAGACCTCTTCTCCGATGCGGCAGCCCAGCGTGCAGGCGAGGTCGCACCGCTCGCACAGCGTCTTCGGCCGCGTACGCTCGACGAGTTCGTCGGGCAGGTGCACGTCCTCGGCGAGGGCTCGGCGCTGCGGCTCGCGATCGGTGAGGACCGCGTCCGCTCGTCGATCTTCTACGGCCCGCCCGGCTCGGGGAAGACGACGCTCGCGCGAATCGTCGCGGCCGGCACCGGCTCGGCCTTCGAGGAGCTGTCGGCCGTGTCGGCATCGGTGAAGGACGTGCGGGAGGTGCTCGCGCGGGCGCGTGAGCGGCTCGGCACCGGTGGCCGGCGGACGATCCTCTTCCTCGACGAGATCCACCGCTTCAACAAGGCCCAGCAGGACGCGCTCCTGCCGGCGGTCGAGGAGGGGCTCGTGACGTTGATCGGCGCGACGACCGAGAACCCGTACTTCGAGGTGAATTCCGCGCTGTTGTCCCGCTGCCAGATCTACGAGCTCGAGCCGCTGTCGTTCGAGGAGATGCGGGAGATCGTGCGCCGCGGTGCGCGTGAGGTCGGCGCCGAGCTGCCGGACGAGCTCGTCTCGTTGACGGCGCGGCGAAGCGGCGGCGACGCGCGCAACGCGCTCAACATCGTCGAGCTCGCCGCGGAGACCGCGCGCGCGGAAGGCGTGCCGATCGCGGAAGCGCACGTCGAGGACGCGGCGCGCAAGCGGCCCGTCGTCTACGACAAGGATGCAGACGCGCACTACGACTTCACGTCCGCGTTCATCAAGTCGATGCGCGGCTCGGATCCTGACGCGACCGTCTACTACCTCGCGGCGATGCTCGAGGGCGGCGAGGACGCGCGCTTCGTCGCCCGGCGGATGATCGTGCTCGCCTCCGAGGACATCGGCAACGCCGATCCACGTGCGCTGCTCGTCGCCGTCGCCGCCGCGCAGGCGGTCGAGCACGTCGGGCTGCCGGAGGCGCGGCTCAATCTCGCCCAGGCGGCCATCTATCTCGCGCGCGCGCCGAAGTCGAACGCGAGCTACGTCGCGATCAACGAGGCGACCGCGGACGTGCACGAACGCGGGAACGTCAAGCCGCCGAAGTCGCTGCGCGACGCGAGCTACTACGGCCGCCGACTCGGCCACGGCGAGGGGTACGTGTACCCGCACGACGATCCGCGCGGCTTCGAGGTCGACTATCTTCCGGAGGAGCTGAAGGGCCGCACGTACTACCGTCCGTCGGGCAACGGCGAGGAGAAGTAGCGACATGCGATTGCACGTGCACGAGTGGGGCGACCCGTCCGCACCGCCGGTCGTCTGCCTGCACGGCGTGACGGCACACGGCGAGCGCTACCGGCGCCTCGCCGAGGAGCGCTGGACGCAGTTCCACATCCTCGCGCCCGACCTGCGCGGTCACGGGCGCTCGGACTGGGAGCCGCCCTGGACGATCCCTGCGCATCTCGCCGACCTCGTCGAGACGACCCACGCGCTCGGGATCGGAAGGGCCGACTGGGTCGGGCACTCGTGGGGCGGCAGGCTCGTGCTCGAGCTCGCCGCCGCCCACCCGGAGCGCATCCGCCGTGCGGTGCTCCTCGATCCTGCGATCCAGCCGCTCCCGGGCCCCTCCCTCCAGCTCGCCGAGGCCGAGCTCAACGGCGGGGTGTATGCGAGCGCCGAGGCGTACGTCGAGACGCGGCTCGCCGCGAGCGTGCTCACGTCGCGTGAAGACGCAGAACGGGACGTCGAGCAGGCGTTCGAGCTGCAGCCGGACGGCAGCATCCGCCGGCGTTCCTGCCGACCGGCGGCCGTCTCGGTCTACGGCGAGCTCGTCACGCCGCCGCCTCCTCCGGAGACGCTGGCAGGCGTGCCGACGCTGCTCATCTACGCGCCCGCATTCGGGCTCGTCCGCGACGAGCAGATCGCCGCGTACCGCGAGGCGCTCGGCGACGGGCTCGAGGTGCTGCCGGTGCCCGGCATGCACATCGTCATGTGGGACGCGTTCGACGCCGTTGCGACCGCGGTCGAGCGGTTCCTCGCCGCCTGACGAAGTCGTGACGGAGTCGCACGAAAGGACATCTGTCGCCGACGCCACGGCGACGATAGGCTCGGCTTGAGTAGGGGGCGGGTCGGGCCCGAAGGTCCACGCGCGCGTGTGACGTTCAGAAGAGTTGCGCGCTAGAGGATGCGGGCGCCGAGCGCCGACGCGACGAGCTCGACGGCGAGCTTCCCGGTCGCGTTCTCGCGGTCGAGCACGGGGTTCACCTCGACCACGTCGAGCGAGTCGGCGAGTCCCGACTCCGCGACGAGCTCCATCGCCAGATGCGCCTCGCGGTAGGAGAGGCCGCCGCGCACCGGCGTGCCCACGCCCGGCGCGTAGTCGGGGTCGACGACGTCCAGGTCGAGGCTGACGTGGAGAAAGGACGCGCCGGCGGCGTGCGCGAGCGCCTCGCGCATGCACGACTCGATGCCGAGGCGATCGATGTCGCTCATCGTGAACACCCTCGCGTCGAGCCCCTTCAGCAGCTCGCGCTCGCCCTTGTCGAGCGAGCGGACGCCGACGAGCGCGAGCCGGCCGTGCTCGATGGCCGGCAGAGTCCAGGAGCCGTACGCGAATGCGGCCCCGGCGAGGCCAAGCGCCGCCGCGAGCGGCATTCCGTGCACGTTCCCGCTCGGCGAGGACTCCGGCGTGTTCAGGTCGCCGTGCGCGTCGACCCAGAGGACACCGCCCGGCCCGCCGACCGACGCCATGCCGACGAGGGTGCCGAGCGCCACCGAGTGGTCTCCGCCGAGCACGACAGGCGTCTCCCCGCTGCGGCGGGCGTCGCCGACGAGCTGCGCGACGCGATCGCACAGCTCGAGGATCGGGCGCAGGAAGCGCGCGTGGACGTCGCCTTCGTCCATCGCCTCGGCCACGGGCGCCGCAACGTTGCCGCGGTCGACGGTGTCGACGCCGAGCGTCTCCGCGAGATGCTGCTCGAGCCCCGCGTAGCGAATCGCGGACGGCCCCATGTCGACACCGCGGCGACCGGCCCCGAGGTCGAGAGGAGCCCCGATCAACGCTACCCGGCGTCGCGGCGGTTGCACGCTCACGGCCACAAGGCTAACGTCAGCGCCTTGATGAGCCAGGCGGATGGTTCGAGCACTGCGCCGGTTCGCGTCCTCCTTGCGGACGACGACGAGGACTTTCTCGCATCGCTTCAGCCGCTGATCGAGCATCAGCCGGAGCTGACGGTCGTCGGCGCCGCGCTCAACGGCCTCGACGCGATCGAGCTCACCGACACGCTGCTGCCGCACGCAGTCGTGATCGACCTGCACATGCCGCTCGTCGACGGCGTCACCGCGGTCGCGCGCATGCGGAAGGACCATCCCCAGCTCTGCCTGATCGCCTTCACGGGCGACCCCGACCCGCAGCTGCATCGCGCCGTCTCCGAGGCGGGAGCCGACGCCGTCCTGCTCAAGGGAGACCTCGTCGAGACCCTCGTCGAGCGGCTCGCCGCCGTCCGCCGCGGCTAGACTTCGCGCGCACCTGGCGAGGTAGCTCAGCTGGTAGAGCACTCGGCTGAAAACCGGGGTGTCGCCGGTTCGAGTCCGGCCCTCGCCATCGTTCGTGCGCCGCCGGCCCTGAAGCGTAGAAAAGCCCCCGAGTACGCGCGAGCGTTCTTGGGGGCTTTGGGCGGTCCGGACCGGTGCAACCGTGTCTCGAACCGGTGCGCGGACCCTACCGCCTCCGTGCCAGCAGCGCGGTCGCCGGTCCGGCTGAAAATGCCGCAAATTCCGCGAAACCGCGCCGGCCGAGCTCGTGCCGGAGCCGCTCCTGCGGGACGTAGATCGGCGTCTCGGCGCCGCGCGAGAACGAGAGCACGATCGTGCCGCCCCCGGCGGTCACGCGCGCGAGCTCGTCGAAGAACGGGATCATGTTCGCGAGCGTGACGAGCTCGAACTCGCCGTCGGCGAAGCGCAGCGCCGACGCGTCGCCGACCTCGAACCGAACACGGCCGGCGAGCTCCGCGGGCAGCATCCGCGCTGCCTCGGCCACCATTGCGGGCGCGAGATCGACGCCGATCACCTCGGCGCCCGGGAAGCGCTGCGCCACCGCCTGCGCGGCAACGCCCGTGCCGGTGCCGAGGTCGAGCGCGCGCCGCGGCGACGCCCCGAGCTCGGCGAGCGCGAGCTCGAGCGCAGCAACGTGGTCCGGCCCGATCCGCGTCTCCCAGGTCGGCGCGATCGCGTCGAACATCGCGCGAAGCCTGCCCCGCAGCAGCCGCCAGAGGAACGGCTGCCGGACGACGACGTCCGTGACGAGCCGCGCGAAGCGTGCCTGTCGACTCACGGCGCGTCGACCTGGATGAGGAGCGCGCTCCCCTCCTCGACGCCGAGCAGATCTGCGGCACTGCCGCGCGAGACGGCGACGGCGACGTTCCGGTAGCTGTCCTCGTACAGGATCAGGTCGCCCACGCGCGCGTCGCCGAAGGTGCGTGCCGCCACCGCGAAGTAGCGCTCACCGCGCGCGGCCACCTCCACCCGCGTCCCGGGCACGATCGACGCCTGCTCGAGCTGCTCGCGCGTGACGTTGAGCACGACATTGCCGAAGCGGTCGACCCCGAGCACGGTCGCACGGATGCGCGAGTGGCCGATCTCCGGCTCCGGCAGCTCCAGCCGGACGAGCGCGTCGGGGTCGACCGGCGGCCCCAGCTCCGCGAGCGGCACCCCGAGCGCGAGATGCGCCGCCGCCGGCGAGAAGAGGTCGCGCCCGTGGAACGTGCGCGACACCGGGCCGAGCGCGTAGGCCGGGTTGGCGAGCTCCCACGCCTCGACGATCCCGCCGAACCGGTCGGCGGCGGGAAGGAGCAGGCCGTTGTCCGGGCCGACGTACGCGCGGCCCTCTGCGTCGCGGAGCGCGAGCGCGCGGCGCACGCCGCCCACACCCGGATCGACCACCGCGAGGTGAACGCCGACGGGCATGTACGGCAACGTGTTCGCGAGCACGAGCGCGCCCTGGAGAATCCGGCCCGGGCGGATGCCGTGCGTGATGTCGATGATCTCCGCGTCGGGCGCGATCCGCTTGATCACGCCGTGGCAGGTGCCGACGAAGTCGTCCTGCAGCCCGAAGTCGGTCAGGAAGGTGATGAACGGCCGCATCTCGGCGCGAGACTAAGCGAGAGCGGCGACCGCGGCCAGGAGACCGTCGAGATCGTGCGTCTCGGCCTCGGCCCTGACCTCGAGCCCGGCCGCCCGCGCCGCGCCCGCGGTCTGCGGGCCGATCGCCACGACGGGTAGCCGCGCGCCGGTGCGGGCGAGCGCACGGGCCGCGGACGGCGAGGCCAGCAGCACGAGGTCGCCCTCCGGTGCGGCGTCCGGCACCAGCTCGACGGTGCGGTAGAGCGGCAGGAAGTCCGCGCCCAGCTCGTCCACGAGCAGCCGCCGCGCGCCCTCCGCCGCGGCGAGCAGCACGCGTCCGGGCGGTCGCGGCAGCTCCGCCAGCAGTCCCTCCTGCGTCGAGACGACGGGCACGAGGCTCGGATGAAGCCCTCGTCTGCGCAGCTCGGCCTCGGTACCCGGACCGATCGCCGCCAACCGGTGCGGCGGCGCGGCGAGACGACGGGCGAGCTCCGCCGCGCCGTTGGGGCTGGTGACGACGACCCAGTCGTACGGCGCCGGGTCGATCGGCCCGTCGCCGAGCGGCTCGATCCGGATCAGCGGGCAGCGCACGACCTGGTGACCAAGCGCCTCGAGCCGCTCCACGAGCGGATCGGCCTGGGCTTCGGCCCGCGTTACGACGACTCTCATCGGCCGGCGGCGAGCCGTGCGAGCTCGCGCCCCAGCGCCGCCGGGTCGCTGCCGCTCCGGCGCTCGAGCCAGGAGCCGTCCTCCGCCGCAACGAGCCCGCTCAGCGTGACACCGTCGTGATGGGCGGCGACCGGTGCGAGGCAGCCGCCGCCGACGGCGGCGACGACCGCCCGCTCTGCTTCGACACGCCGCCGCGTCTCGCAGTGATCGGCCGCGGCAACGAGCTTCTCGTCGCCCAGGCGCACCTGGAGCGCGAGCGCGCCCTGCGCGGCCTCCGGCAGCAGCTCGTCCGGATCGAAGCGGCGGCCGATCTCCGCGCCCAGACCGAGGCGGTCGAGCCCGCACGCGGCGAGCACGATCGCGTCCAGCCCGCGCTCGCCGCGCTTGCGCAACCGCGTCTCGACGTTGCCGCGCAGCGGCTCGATCGAGAGCGTCGGCTCGAGCGCCAGCAGCTGCGCCTTGCGCCGCGCGGAGGCTGTTCCGACGCGCATGCCCGGGCGGATCGCGTCCGCGCCGCAGAGCGCGTCGCGAGGATCGTCCCGCTCGAGGTAGGCGCCCACCGCGAGGCCGGCCGGGTCGAGCGACGTCATGTCCTTGGCCGAGTGCACGGCGACGTCGATCCGATGCTCGAGCAGCGCCTCTTCGAGCTCCTTGACGAACACGCCGCGCGAGCCGATCTCGCCGAACGGCTTCGTCCGGTCCCGGTCGCCGGCGGTCGTGATCGGGACGAACGCGATCTCGATCCCAGGTCCCCGCAGGCGCGACGCGGCGAGCTCCGCCTGCGTGAGCGCGAGCCTACTGCCGCGGCTGCCGACGCGGATCAGCACAGCGTGCGCGGCGACGAACCGGCCGCCCGCAGGGGTTCACGCCCCGCGGCCGGATGCGGACGAACGCCGTCGGCGCCTGCAGCGGCAAGGGCCGTCCGATGAGCCGCTCGGGGTGCCCGGGGACCGGTTTCAGTGCTCGTCCTCGCCGAGACCGAACAGGTGGCGCACCGCCTCAGCATAGACCACTCCGTCGGCCGCCGCGGCCGCCTGCTTCAGGCGCACGGTCGGCAGGTGCAGGAGCTTGTTCACGATCTGCGCGGTGATCGCCTCGACCGCCTTCCGCTGGCTCTCGTCGAGCCGGCCGAGCAGTCCTTCCGCCTTCCGCAGCTCCGCCTCCCGGATCTCCTCGGCACGGGCCCGCAGCGAGGCGATCGCGGGGATCACGTCGCGCGACGCCTGCCATTCGTGGAACTTCTCCGCCTCCGCGTTGACGATCGACTCGGCGCGCTCGGCCTCGCTGCGCCGGCCCGCGAGCGTCTCGGCGACGATCGCCTCGAGATCGTCGACGTCGAAGAGGTAGCAGCCTTCGAGATCGTGGATCGCAGGGTCGAGATCGCGCGGGACGGCGAGGTCGATCAGCAGGAGCTGGCGGCCACGGCGGCAGCGCAGGGCGCGCGCAACCGTCTCCGCATCGAGCACGTATCCGGGCGAGCTCGTGGACGCAACGACGACGTCGGCCGTCACGAGCTCCTCCCCGATGCGGTCGAGCGGCAGCGGCTCGGCGCCGACGCGCCGAGCGAGCTCCTCCGCACGATCGAGCGTGCGATTGGCGACGAACGTGATCCGCGCGCGCCGCGTGAGCAGGTTGCGCGCCGCCTGCTCGCTGATCTTGCCCGCACCGACGAGAAGGATCGCGCATCCTTCGAGCTCGCCGAACACCTGCTCCGCGAGTGCCGCCGCCGCGGACGACACCGACGCCGGACTTTCGCCGATCGCGGTCTGGGTGCGCACCTTTCGACCCGCATGGAGCGCCTGCCGGAAGACGCGGTCGAGCAGGGTGGAGGTCGTCCCCAGCTCGTGCGCCGCACGCACCTGGCCGAGGATCTCGCCCTCGCCCGGCACGAGCGAGTCGAGGCCGGCGGCGACGCGGAAGAGGTGCAGCGCCGCCGCGTGATCGTGCAGGCGGTACAGCGCCTGCTCGACCTGAGGCTCGAGCTCCGCAAGCGCGGCGACGGCGGTCCGCTCGATCGCCTCGGCGTCGGCGCCGGTCACGTACAGCTCGGTGCGGTTGCACGTCGAGAGGCAGACGGCCTCGCCGCCGCCTGCGGCAAGCCGCGCGGCAAGCTCGCGGGACTGCTCGCGGTCGAGCGCCACCCGTTCCCGCAGCTCGATCGGCGCGTGATGGTGTGAGGTGCCGACGAGGACGAGCCGCATCAGGTGAAGTGGGTCACGGGAAGCGCCAGCCTGACGAGGATCACGAGCGCGAAGCCGGCAAGCGCGAGGTAGGCCGCGCGGCGGCCGGTCCAGCCCCGGGCCGTGCGCAGCACGATGTACGCCGTCCAGACGAGCCAGGTGACGAGCGTCGCGACGACGAGCGCATCGACGCGATCGCCGCGTTCGACGAGGCGCACGATCCCGACGGCGATCCCGAGCGTCAACGCCGGCAGCGAGACGGCGACCGTGCGACCGGCGAGTCGGTCGAGCGTCGCCAGCGAAGGCGCGGGCCGTCGCAGGATCGTCGCGGCGCGCCGCTTCAGCCGCCGCTCCTGCCAGAGATAGAGGCCCGACAGCGCGGCCGCGAGCGTGAAGCCCGCAAACGCCGCGAGCACGAGCCCGACGTGAACGACGAGAAACAGGTTCGAGTAATGGCTGCGCGTGCCGACGCCGGTGCCGCCGCCCGCACGCGCGACGACGAGCAGCGCCGCCGCGAGCGGCATCACGCCCAGCCCGAGGAGCCGGTACGGCTTGCGACAGCCCCAGATCAGATACGCCCCGACGACGAGCCAGACGAATAGGTTGAGCGACCCCGCCCACGTCCCCCACGGGAAGCCGGCCTCGCGAGCCGCCTGCACCGCGAGCAGCGCGGTCTGCACGAGCCAGCCGAGGCGCACGCCCCACGTCGCCGCGCGACCGGCAGCTCCGGGCCGTCGCGCGTCCCCGAGATACCCGACCGCCGCCTCTCCGTAGCAGACCAGCACCGGCCAGAACAGGAGCTCAGCCAACGAGCGTCCGCTCCCGCGGCTCCTCCACGGGTCCGGCCTCCGTGCGCTCCGCGAGCTCGTCGACCTCCCGCTCGAGCCGCGTCAGCTTCAACGCGATGATCACGACGTACAGGAGCAGCATCGCGAACACGGCGCAATAGGCGGCGGTCACGTACTTCTCGGCGGTCGTCACGCGAGCACCTCCCTCAGTCCGCGCAGCCGCTCGTCGAGACGCTTGCCGGCAAGCTCCACGCGGTAGAGCGCATAGGCGAGGACGAGCATCGCAGCCTGAGCGACGCAATAGGCGACGAGGATCCAGCCGCCGAAGTTGGGCCCGTGCCTCGTGAACACGACCGGGTGGATGAAGCCCTTCGCGATCCTGATGGCAAGGAAGCTGACCGGGATCAGCACGACGCCGAAGAGCGCGTAGACCGCACTGAGGTTCGCGCGCTGCGGGCCGGGATCGACCGAGAAGCGCAGCATGAAGTAGGCCGCGTAGAAGAGGAACAGGACGAGGAAGAGCACGAGCTGATCCTCGCTCCACAGCCACCAGTGACCCCAGGAGATCTTGGCCCAGATCGAGCCGGTGATCAGCACGAGCGAGCCGAAGATCAGCCCCTGGTGCACGGCGACATAGCTTTCGAGATCGGCCAGCGGGTCGCGCTTCCAGAGATGGACGAGCGCCTTCCAGGCACCGCCCGCGAAGCATGCGTACGCGGTGAACGCGATCGAGACGTGGAAGTAGAAGATCCGCTGCGAGAAGCCCTGGTTCGCATCGTTCGGCGCGACGAAGAAGACGAGGACGAGCGCGGCCGTCATGAGCACGAGAGCGAGCGCGGCGACCCCGGGGAGCGGTATCCGATATGAGCGACCCACCGGCCTCAATTGTGCCCCTTGCGGGCTCACTCGGTCACGACGTACTCGAACGAGGCCCAGCACACGAGCCCGAAAAGCCCGTCGTAGAGGGCCAGGAAGGCCAGATACCGGGCCGGGGAGCCGACGACGCTCGCGCCGACGCCGCCGATCACGATCGGGATCGCGAGCGGCAGGAAGATGAGCGGCAGGAGCAGGTCGCGGGCACGGGTGGCGACCGCCATCGCGCCGAGAAAGGTGCCGACCCCGCAGATGCCGAGATCCGCGAGCACCACGCCGCCGACCGTCGCCCCGTTCAGCCCGTGGAAGAAGAGCGCGAACGCGGGCAGGGCGACCACCTCGGCGGCGGCGAGAAAGGCGAGCGTGGCCAGCGACTTCCCGAGCCAGATCGCACTACGGTCGCAGGGTGCGAGCACGAGCCCGTCGAGCACGCGCTGCTCGCGCTCCGGGACGAACGCCCGGCCGAGACCGAGCAGCGCCGTGAAGACGATCGCAACCCAGAGCAGCCCGCTCGCCGCCAGCTGCGAGGAGCGCGCAGGCAGTGCGAAGTGGAAGACGACGAACGTCGAGACGACGAAGAGCAGCATCGCCGGCAGCGTGTCCCTCGCCCGCAGCTCGAGCAGGAGATCCTTGCGCGCAAGCGCCCCGACATCGCGCAGGTATGTCACCCGAGTGCCAGCCGAACCGTGGCGAGCGAAGCCAGGCGTTCGGGATCGTGTGTCGAGACGACGAACGTCCGCTCGCCGCGCAGCTCGGCGAGCTGGGCGTCGAGCAACTCGGCGCCGGCAGCGTCGAGTGCCGCGTACGGCTCGTCGAGCACGAGCAGCGACGGGTCGTGAAGGAGGACGCGGCAGAGCGCGAGCCGTTGCGCCATCCCGCGCGAGTACGACGCCACCCGCTCGTGGCGAACGTCCCAGAGACCGAACCGCTCGAGCAGCATGCCGATCCGCTCGCGCCGTTCGCGCACGCGATAGAGACGCCCGTAGAGGTCGAGGTTCTCGAGCGCGCTCAGCTCGCGATAGACGAGCGGCTCGTGAGCCAGGTAGCCGATCTCGCCCCGCCCGACCTTCAGCTCCAGCTCACCGTCGCTCGGCAGCATGAGCCCGGTGCAGATGCGCAGCAACGTCGTCTTGCCGGAGCCGTTCGCACCCGTGACGAGGGCGAAGCCGCCGGCCTCCACGTCCAGGTCGACGCCGCGGAGCACCCGCTTCTCGCCAAAACGCTTGCCGAGGCTGCGTGCCCGGATCACGCGGCCAGTCTAGGTCGCATCACACGATCGCGTCCGCGATCACGAACACGGCGAACACGACGCTGATCACGCCGTTCATCGTGAAGAACGCCGCATCGAGCCTGCGCAGGTCCCCCGGACGCACGAGCGCGTGCTCGTAGACGAGCAGCGCGACCACCGCTGCAACGCCGATCCAGTAGAGCGCGCCGACGGAGAGCCCCACCCCCACCGCCGTGAGACAGGCCACCGTCGCCGTGTGCGAGAGCCGTGCACCGACGAACGCGCCCCGCAGTCCGAAACGGGTGGCGACCGAGTGCAGGCCCTGCCGGCGGTCCACGTCGACGTCGAAGAGGGCGTAGAAGAGGTCGAACCCGGCCACCCAGAACGCGACCGCGGCGCCGAGCACCCACGACTGCCACGGCAGCCTGTTCGTGATCGCGACCCACGCGCCGACGGGCGCGAGACCGTCGACGGCGCCGAGCCAGAGGTGGCACAGCCACGTCCAGCGCTTGAGGTACGGGTAGAGGACGAAGGCGGCGACGGGTATCGGCCAGAGCTCGTGCGTCAGCGGCGCGAGCTGCCACACCGCGACGACGAAGAGCACCAGCGAGGCAGCGCAGAACAACACGACCTGCAGCGTCGAGAGCTGCCCGCTCGGCAGCTCGCGTGCGGCGGTGCGCGGGTTTCGTGCATCGATGCCGGCGTCGATCAGCCGGTTGAGCGCCATCGCCAGCGAGCGGGCGCCGACCATCGCGAGCGTGATCCACACGAGGTCGTGCACGGACGGTGTGCCGTTCACCGCGAGGAACGCGCCGACGTATGCGAACGGAAGTGCGAAGAGCGTGTGCTCGATCTTCACGAGCCGCGCGAGGCGCGCGGGCAAGGGGGCGAGGGCGAGATCGCTCACGTCTGCCGATGCGCGACATCGCGGTCGCCCGCGAGCAGCTCGAGCGCGTGCGCGAGCGTCGGACGGAGCACGGCGAAGCCGTCCCGGCAGCCGCCCGGGGAACCCGGAAGGTTGACGACGAGCGTCGATCCGACGACGCCGGCGACGCCGCGCGAGAGCAGGCCGTGCGGTGTCTTCGCGATCGAGTCGGCGCGAAGCGCCTCGGCGATGCCCGGTGCCTCTCGCTCGACGACGTCGAGCGTCGCCTCGGGCGTCACGTCCCGCGGGGCGAGACCCGTGCCACCGGTCGTCAGGACGAGCCGTACCTGCGGCGCGAGCGCACGCAGCGCAGCGGCGATCTCGTCGCGCTCGTCCGGCACGACGGTGCGCTCGACCTCGAAGCCGTCTGCGAGCAGGAGCTCGACGAGCACGTCGCCGCTGCGATCCTCCCGCGTCCCCGCAACGACGCCGTCGGACACCGTCAGCACGCCCGCCCTCAGATCACGACCTCCTTCGTCTTCTCGAGCAGTCGCACCTCGGCGACGACCATCTCCTTGTCGATCGCCTTCGCCATGTCGTAGACGGTGAGCGCCGCAACCGCTGCCGCGGTCAACGCCTCCATCTCGACGCCGGTCTGCGCCGTCGTCTCCGCAGCTGCGACGATCTCGACCGAATCCTCCCGTACGTCGAGCGTCACCTCCACGTGCGTGAGCGGAAGCGGGTGACAGAGCGGGATCAGCTCGCTCGTCCGCTTGGCCGCCATGATCCCGGCAACCTGTGCGGTGGCGAGCGCGTCTCCTTTCGGCAGCTCGCGCAGCCGGCGCGCCGTCTCGGCCGCCAGCCGCAGCTCGGCGCGCGCGACCGCCCGGCGTCGCGAGAGCTGCTTCCCGCCGACGTCCACCATGCGAACGTCGCCTGCCTCGCCGACGTGCGAGAGCTCGCTCATCGGCCCAGCGACCGCTTCGCGGCGTGCACGAGCTCACGCCGGTAGCGCCATGCGGCGCGCATCCGCTCGCTGCGCGAGCCGTACAGGACGTCGAGCAGCGCGCGAAGCGAGCGCTCCGTTGCCGCGTCGTAGGGGAACCACCACGCCGGCCGCAGGCGACCGCGGTCCGAGTCGACGTACTTGACCGCGACCGACTCGTACAGTCCGTGCTTCGAGCTCGTCCGGCCGAACCCCGAACCCTTCACGCCGCCCCACGCCGCCTGTCCGGTCGTGAACGAGTAGCCGAAGTCGTTCACCCACACCATGCCGGCCTCGATCCGGCGGGACACGCGCTTCGCCTTGGCCAGATCGCGCGACCACACGCTGGCCGCGAGCCCGAATTGCGTGTCGTTCGCGCGGTGCACCGCCTCGTCCTCGCCGTCGAACGGCTCGACCGTGACGACCGGACCGAAGATCTCCACGTCCGGCAGCCGCCGCTCGAGCACCGTCGGCTCGAGGAACCAGCCGTCGCGTCCGGCCCGGCGGGTACCGGTGAGCCGCTCGACCTCTTCCAGCTGCCGCTCCGAGATGAGAGGGCCGATCTCCTGGCCGAGCTTCAGCTGCCGCGCGCGTTCGGACAGCCTGCGCGTGAACTCCTCGTAGAGCGGACGCTCGACGTAGATGCGCTCGGCGCTGACACAGGCCTGCCCGGCGTTGACGAACGAGGCGAAGACCGCGCCGTCCACTGCCCGGTCGACGTCGGCGTCCGCGAACACGACCATCGGATCCTTGCCGCCGAGCTCGAGCACGACCGGACAGCCGCGCGCGCCGGCGGCGGCGGCAACACGGCGGCCGACGGCGACCGAGCCGGTGAAGAACACCTTGGCGATCCCGGGATCGCCGACGAGCGCCTCGCCGACGTCGGCCTCGCCCTGCACCACCTGCACGAGCCCGGCCGGCGCGCCCGCTTCCTCGAGCACGCGTCGCACCCATTCGCCCGTGAGCGGCGTCAGCTCGGACGGCTTGAGCACGACCCCGTTGCCGGCGGCAACCGCCGTCGCGACCTCGGTGAAGGGGATCCCGAACGGGATGTTCCACGGCGTGATCGCAGCGACCACGCCGAGCGGCTCGTACACGAGCCAGGCCTTCTTCGTCTTCAGGTGCAGTTGTGAGAAACGGACGCGCTCGTCGCGTAGCACCCGCTCGGCATGCGCGGCGAGCCATGCGGCATGGTCGACCGCGGGATAGAGGTCGTGCGCGATCGCCTCGGTTCGCGGCTTCGCCGTCTCCGCGACGACGGAGTCGGCGATCTCGTCTGCGCGTATGCGCAGCACGCGGCCCGCCTCGCGCAGCACGTGCGCACGCGCCGCCGCTCCGGTCCCGTGCCAGCGCTCCTGCGCGGCGCGGGCCACGGCGACGATCGCCGCCATCTCGTCCGGATCGGTGCGGCGCACGGCGCCGACGGGCTCGATCGTCGCGGGGTTGACCGAGACGAGCTCGGAGACGGCCGTCGTCGCCATGCGCGGCATCGTACGCGCGAACCGTCCCGGCTAGCGGCGCACGCTCAGGCGCAGCGGAATCGACCGCTTCCGGCCGTCCCGCAGCACCGTGAAGACGGCCGTCTGCCCCGGCCGCAACGAATTTGTGACAATCCGCACTAGATCGTCCGCGTTCCGGACGGGGGTACCGTCGATCGCGAGCACGATGTCGCCGCCCAGCCGCACGCTCTGGCCCTCGAACTCGAGCGAGCGCGAGCCGCCGCGCAGCCCGGCTCGGGCCGCGGGGCTGCCCGACGAGACGGAGTCGACGAGCGCGCCGTGGGCCACCGGCAGCCCCAGGTAGCCGGCAAGCGCCGGGGTGAGGTCTTCGGCCTGCAGGCCCGCATAGGCGTACGCGACCGTGCCGCCCGCGACGAGAGCGCGCAGGGAGCGGCGGGCGGCGTCGATCGGGACGGCGAAGCCGATGCCGGCGGGGCCGCCCGAGTCGTCGCGAATCTGCGCAGTGATCCCGATCACCCGCCCGGCCGCGTCGAGAAGCGGCCCACCCGAGCTGCCGTGGGCGATGGGCGCATCCGTCTGGATCGCGTCCACCAGCTCGAAGCCCACCGCCGTCAGGGCGGCAATCGAGCGGCCCACGGCCGAGACGACGCCGACGGCGAGCGAGTCCTGGTTCCCGAGCGGGCTGCCGATCACGGCGACCGGCTCGCCGACCACGACGGCGGCCGAGCGGCCGAGCGGGAGCGGCACGAGCCGATGGGCGGACGGCGGAACGCGGATCACGCCGACGTCGTCGAACACGTCCCAGCCGACGATGCGTGCCGCCACCCGGTCGTGGTCGGCGAACTCGACGTAGAGGCGGGAGGCGGGTCGAACCTTCGTGCCGGGCCCCGCCTCGCCTGCGTTCGTGATCACGTGCGCGTTCGTGAGGATCGTGCCGTCCCGGCTGACGACGAAGCCCGAGCCCTGGGCCCCGGAGCTGCCGGCGTAGGCGAACACGGTGACCACTCCCGGCGAGCGTGCGGCGAAGATGCGCGCGGGCGAGAAGGCGGAGCCGCCGCCGAGGGGCAGAGCCGCCGTCCGGACCGCCGCGAGGGTGCCGGCCGGCGCCGCCGCGGCCGGCCCGCGGACAACGACCGTCTCGGTCGTCCGGCCGCCGACGAGTCCGGCGGACCGGCCGATCCCGAGCGCAGCGGCGGCGCCGAGGGCGGCACAGAGCAGGGCGAGGAGCGCGATACGCACCGCGTCTCACTGTAGTCACGCCGGCGCCGGGGTTTTCCCGTGAAAACGCGCCTACACGTGGAGCGCACGCGCGCGCTCGGCCACCCCGACCGGGAAGACGAGCGTGAAGACGGTCCGCCGGCCCGGCTCCGACTCGAGCCGGATCTCCCCACCCATCCGCTCCGCGAGCTCGCGTGCGATCGCCAGGCCGAGCCCCGTGCCGGACGCGCGCGAGCCCTCGAGCCGGGTGAAACGGGCGAACACCTTCTCCCGGTCCTCGCTCGCGATGCCGGGCCCGTCGTCCTCGACCGCGAGGGTCGCGCCGCGGGCGACGATCCGCACCTGCGTCCCCGCCGGCGTGTGGCGAAGCGCGTTGTCGACGAGGGCCCGCCCGATCTGGAGCAGCCGCTCCCGGTCGGCGAGCACGACACCGCCCTCGCCCGCCACCGCCTCCAGCGGGTGCTCTCCGCGCCGGGCCAGCGCCGCGAACTCGTCGACGAGGTCCTGGGCAAGCTCGCCGAGGGGCACCGACTCGCGCTCGAAGCGGATGCCGCCCGCGTCCAGGCGGGACAGATCGAGGAGATCGGTCGCGAGCTTCGACAGCCGCTGCACCTGCTCGGACATCGTGCCGAGAAACTCGGCCCGCGTCGGCTCGTCGAGATCCTCGTCCTGAAGCAGCTCGAGAAAGCCGCCCAGGGAGAAGATGGGCGTGCGCAGCTCGTGCGAGGCGTTGGCGATGAAGGCGCGGCGGGCGTCGTCGAGCTGGGCGAGCTGGAGCCGCATCCGGTCGAAGGCCGTCGCCAGCTCCCCCAGCTCGTCCGCGCCCCTGTCCACCACCGGCTGGCCGAAGTCGCCGGCCGCGATCCGGTCGGCTGCCCGCTCGAGGCGACGGATCCGCCGCGCGAACACCGACGACGCCGCCAAGCCGGCCACGATTGCGAGGCCCAGCGCGATCAGACCGGCCCAGAGCAGCCGGGTGCGCACGAGCTCGACGTTCTCCAGCGTGGCATGCAGCGAGGTCGAGAAGAGGAACACGTTGCCGAGCTGGTCGGGAATCGCCACCTCCGCGAACTTCTCGCCGCTGCGGGTCACCTCGCCCCGCTCGAGCTTCAGCGCACCGGCCGCCCGCAGCGCGACCGGGTCGCTCGAGACGTCCTCGGACGACGCCGTCCGCCGGGAGTCGGCGAGGGCGAGCAGGGTCGCGGCGCCGCCCGCGGTGATCGGCTGGAGGTAGACGGCCCGGGTCGCGTCGGCCGTTCGGGCCGCATCGTCGATGAAGTCCTGGTCGACGGTGGTACCCGCCGCCAGCTGCTCGACCTGCCTCGCCGACTGGGCGAGCAGGCTCAGCCGCCCGTCCACGAGCCGGCGCTGCAGGGTCGGCACGAGCGCCACCCAGACGACGGCGAGCGCGCCGGCGACGACGACGGCAAGCGCCAGGCTCAGGCGCGCGCCGACGCTGCGGAACGGATTGACCTGCAAATCAGCCCTGGAAGCGGTAACCGACGCCGCGCACGGTGAGGATCAGCTCCGGCTCGCGCGGGTCGACCTCGAGCTTCTCCCGCAGGTGCCTGACGTGCACGTCGATCGTCCGCGGCTCGCGGTAGGCGTAATCGCCCCAGAGCGCCTCGAGCAGCGCCTGGCGGCTGAAGACGCGACCGGGGCGGGCGGCCATCGTGCGCAGCAGCTCGAACTCCACGTACGTGAGGCTCACCGTGCCGCCGCGCGCGACGACGGTCCGCTTCGCGAGGTCGATCTCGAGCCCGTCGGCGCTGATCACGTCGCGGCCGTCCTCCTGGGAGCCGATCGCCGCCCGGCGCAGCAGCGCCCGCACACGGCTCCGGAACTCGCGGATCGAGAACGGCTTCGTGATGTAGTCGTCCGCCCCGAGCTCCAGCCCGACCACCTTGTCGAGCTCGTCGTCGCGGGCGGTGAGCATGATGATCGGCACGGTGCTGTGCGCGCGCAGGCGGCGGCAGACCTCGAGCCCGTCGAGCTTGGGCAGCATCAGGTCGAGCACGACGAGATCGACGTGCTCGCTCGCGAAGTGCTGGAGGGCCTCCTCGCCGTCACGCGCCTGGAGCACGCGGAAGCCCTCGTGCTCGAGGGGATACGTGAGGAGCTTCTGAACGGCGTCCTCGTCGTCGACCAGGAGGATGGTGGCGGAATCGGCCATGAGGTGGCGCCTGCCGTGTCCTTGCGTCCTACTATAGAGGCGCCGTGGCTGCCGTCCCGTCTGCACCGGAGCGGCGCCGTCCGCGTCGAGGGTCGCTCGAGCGGCCCGTCAACGGGCGCCTCTACCGTGGCACCTGGCTGCTCGTGGGACTCCCGCTGCTCGTGCTCGCCTTCAGCGTCGGGCGACCGCCGGCGCTCCAGCCGCCGAATCTGCCGCCGGCGTTCGACGCGACGGCCGCTGCCACGATCGCGACCGACTTCTCGCTCCAGTACCCGAGCCGGATTCCCGGCACGACCGGCGCGGCCAACGCCGCCCGCTGGTTCGCGAGCCAGCTCAGGTCGTACGGCTTCCAGGTGCACGCCGAGCGGTTCAGCGCGACCGTCCCCGGCCGTGGCCAGCTGCGGCTCGAGAACCTCGTGGCAGCGAAGCCCGGCCTGTCCCAGAAGACGATCGTCCTCATGGCCCATCGCGACGACAGCGGCACCGGGCCCGGGGCGAACGACAACGCCTCCGGCACCGCCGCGCTGATCGAGCTCGCGCGTGCGTACGCCCCGTCCGCCGCCGCCGCCCGCCTCAACCTCCCCTATTCCCTCGTCTTCCTCTCGACGGACGCGGCGGTCGCGGGCGGGCTCGGCGCGGCGGAGTTCGCGGCGCACTCGCCCGAGCGGCAGGACGTGATCGCGGTCGTCAACCTCGACGCGATCGCCGGTGCGGGGCGGCCGCGGCTCGAGCTCGCAGGGGACACGGCCCGCTCTCCGTCCGCGAGCCTCGTCGAGACGGTGCGGGCCGAGCTGGCGGCGCAGACCGGCGTCGACCCCGCGCGCGCGAGCACGCTGCGCCAGCTCGTCGACCTGGGCTTCCCGTTCAGCGCCTACGAGCAGGCGCCCTTCATCGCGCGGGGGATCCCGGCGGTGACGATCACCACCGGCGCCGACCGGCCCGCCGCCGGCTTCGGCGACACACCGGGACGGCTGAGCACCGCGCGGCTCGGCCAGGTCGGCCGCGCGACGCAGAACGCGCTCGACGCGATGGAGCAGGGGCTCGCGCTCTCGCCCGGGCCCTCGAGCTTCGTCTACCTCGGCAGCCGGATCGTCCGCGGCTGGGCGATCGAGCTCGTGCTGATCGCGGCGCTGCTGCCGTTCCTCGCAGCGACGGTCGACCTGTTCGCACGCTGCCGCCGCCGCCGCATCCGCATCGCGCCGGCACTCCGCAGCTATCGCAGCAGGCTCGGCTTCTGGATCTGGTGCGGCGGCCTTGCCGTGCTGTTCTCGCTGCTCGGGATCTGGCCGGGTGGTCCGGCACGACCGCCGGCGCTCTCGAACGTCACCTGGCCGGCCGGCGGGCTGATCGCGCTCGCCTCGCTCGCCGCGATCGGCTGGCTCGTCGCCCGCGACCGGCTGCTGCCGCGACGGACGATCCGGGCCGAGGAGGAGCTCGCAGGCCACGCCGCGGCGCTGCTGGCGCTGGGCGTCGTCGCGCTCCTCGTCGTGGCCACGAACCCGTTCGCGCTCGTCTTCCTGCTCCCGTCCCTCCATGCCTGGCTGTGGCTGCCCCAGGTGCGGGAGCGGACGCTGCCGCTGCGGACGGCGGTGCTCGCCGCAGGCTTCGCCGGCCCGGCGCTTCTCCTCTGGTCGTTCTCGGACCGGTACGGGCTCGGGTTCGACGCTCCGTGGTACGTCGCGTGGCTGTTCGTGCTCGGCTACGCGCCGTTCACACTGCTCGTGATCGGGCTCGGCTGGGCGGCGGCGGCCGGACAGCTCGCCGCCCTCGCCGGCGGACGCTACGCGCCGTACCCGACCGCGACCGAGCGCAGGCCCCGCGGCCCGATCCGCGAGGCGATCCGCCGGATCGTGCTCGCCCAGCGCCGGCGGCGCCGCGCCGCCGAGCCGCGGCGGCAGACGTCGCCCGGCTGAGCCGCGCTCACTGCTCGGGACCGAGGCGCAGCCACGACACGAGTGCGCCCGCCTCGAGCTCGCCCTCGCCGCGCGGCACGAGCACGAGCGCATCGGCCGCAGCCGCCCTCACGATCATGTGCGACTCCTGGCCTGACAGCGGCTCGAGCACGATCCCCTCGCGGGCCACACGGGAACGCGCACGCACGAGCTCGTCGCGGCCGGCGGCGCGCCGGAGCGGCGCCGCAAGCCGGCCCGGCTCGAAACGCGGCAGCGGCTCGCGCAGCCCCTGCAGCGCCCGCAGCGCCGGCTTCACGAGCAGCTCGCAGCCGACGAGCGAGGAGACGGGGTTGCCGGGCAGCCCGAATACGAGCGTCGTCCCGCGGACGCCGAACGAGACCGGCTTGCCCGGCTTGACCGCGATCTGCCAGAACACCTCCTCCACGCCGAGCTCGGCCTCGATGCGCCGCACGAGATCGTGCGGTCCGACCGAGACGCCGCCGGACGTGACGAGAACATCCGCCGTCAGCCCCCGGGCGAGCGCCTCCCGGTGGGCGGGCTCGTCGTCCGCAACCGAGGGCAGCGGCTCGACCTCGGCCCCCACCGCGGCGAGCGCCGCCGCGAGCATGAGCCCGTTCGACTCGTAGATCTGGCCCGGCGCGAGCGATCCGCCCACGCGCGCGAGCTCGCTCCCCGTCGTGAGCACGGCGACGCGGGGACGACGCGCGCACGGGAGGTCGGCGATCCCGGCCGCGGCGAGCGCGCCCAGCTGCGAGGCTCCGAGCCACACACCGGCCTCGACGACCACCTCGCCGGCTGCGACGTCGCCGCCGCGCGGGCGCACGTGGGAACCCGGAGCGACGGCGCGCGCGACCTCGATGCTGTTGTCCTTCTGGACAACGAGCTCGCTCGGGACGACCGCGTCGGCCCCCTCGGGGACCACGCCGCCCGTCGAGATCGCCATCGCCTCCCCGGCCGCCAGGGGCCGGGCGGCGGGGCGCCCGGCGGGAATCCGCGCGACGATGGGGAGCGACCCCGGCAGGTCGGCCGCCCGGACGGCGAAGCCGTCCATCGCGGAGCTCGCGAACGGGGGCAGGTCGACCGCGGCCTCGACGGCAGTCGCCGTGACGCGTCCTCCGGCGTCCTCGATCCTCACCGTCTCCGCCGGCAGCGGGCGCACGCGGGCGAGCACGCGCGCCTGCGCCTCGTCGAACGTCAGCAGCGGCATCGAATCACTCCGCGCTACGGCGTCGTCTGCCCGGTGGCCGTCGCGGTCGTCGTCGGCGGCGGCGGCTCGACCGTCGTCGTCGTCGTGGGCGGTGCCTCGGTCGTCGTCGGGGCGCTCACGGTCGGGGGTGCGGTGGTCTGGTCGGCCGTCGGCGGCGGCGGCGCCTTCGCGCCGGTCGTCGTGGTGCCGGTCGTCGTCGTCGCGGCCGGCGCGCCGGCGTACTGGTACTGGCCGCGCCACGGCGTCCACACCGGTGTTCCCGTCGCCGGCGGAAACGGCACGTCGGGTCGGCTGCCGATCGCGGACTCCATGAAGAGGTGCCAGATCTGCGCGGGGAACGTCGGCCCGGAGACGGCGATGCCGTGCACGTCGATCATCGGGATCTCGGCGCTCGGATAGCCGATCCACACGGTCGCCTCCAGGCGGGGTGTGTAGCCGGAGAACCACGCGTCGGCGTAGTTGTCGGTCGTCCCCGTCTTCCCCGCGTCGGTATGCCCGGCAATGTGCGCGGCCGTGCCGGTACCGCTGGTCATGTTGAGCTCCAGCACCCGCGTCACCGTATCCGCCACCCAGTCGGGGATCACACGCTTGCGCTGGGGCTTGCCCCAGCCGGCGTCGGTGTCCACCTTGCCGTTCGGAAGCACGACCTTCGCGATCGCCATCGGCTTCGAGTAGATGCCGCCGGCGGCGATCGTCGAGTACGCGGTTGCCTCGTCGAGCGGAGTCACGACGTCGGAGCCGAGCGCGATCGACGGAACGGCCGCGAGCGGTGTCTGGATGCCGAGCCTGTGCGCCATGTCGACGATGTTCTGCGGTCCGACATCGAGCGACAGCCGTGCGTACACGGTGTTGTCGGACTGCAGCGTCGCGCTCACCACCGATTCCACGCCGTGGTAGTCGTGCCCGTACGTCTGCACGTTCCACGCGCAGTTCGGGTCGCTGGAGCTGCAGGTCGGGTCCGGCTGGTAGTGGAACGGCGCTGACAGATACGACGTGGCGAAGGGGTTCATGCCGCGTGCAACGGCCGTCGTCAGCGCGATCACCTTGAACGTCGAGCCGGGCTGACGCGGACCGCTCGTGGCGAAGTTGAACTGATTGCCCTTGTTTCCCGGCGTGACCGCGGTCATCACGCGGATCGCACCGCTGCGCGGATCCATCGAGACGATCGCCGACGCAGGATCCGTCTTCTCGCTCAGGACGTGCGTGATCGCCGCGGTCGCGGCGCGCTGCAACGCCGGGTCGATCGTCGTATAGACCTTGAGGCCGCCCTCGCGGACGGTGTTGGAGCCGTACTCCTGCTGGAGAAGATCCTCGACGTAGCCGAAGAAGTACGGCTCCCGGATCGTCGAGAAGTGATGGCCCGGCTCGAGGTGAAGATCGCGATCGCTCCTCGCCCTCTGGAGCTGCGAGGAGGTGATGTCGCCGTTCACGAGCAGCGCGTGCAGCACCTCGTCGCGGCGTGCGAGCGCCGCGGCCGGATCGTGGAACGGGTCGTACAGCGAGGGCGCCTGCGGCAGCCCGGCGAGGAGGGCGGACTGGTCGAGGTTGAGGTCCTTCGCCGGAATCGAGAAGTACGTCTCCGCGGCCGCCTCGATCCCGTACGCATGATTCCCGTAGTAGACCTCGTTCATGTACGCCGTGAGGATCCTCTGCTTCGACCAGTGGTCGGCGAGCTTGATCGCAAGACACGCCTCGACGAGCTTCCTCTTCAGCGTGCGCTCTCGAGTCAGGTAGAGGTTGCGGACGAGCTCCTGCGTGATCGTCGAGCCGCCCTGCACGAACTTGCGCGCGCGGACGTCGGCGACCACCGCGCGCATGATCCCCACCGGGTCGATGCCGCCGTGCTGGTAGAAGCGCCGATCCTCGATCGCAACGGTCGCCTTCCCCATCCAGGGGCTGATCTTCGCAGCCGACACCGGCGTACGGTTGCGCTCCGCCGGAATCGCGCCGAGCAGCGAGCCGTCGGAGGCGTAGACGAACGAGTTCTCGCCCACGGCGACCGGGCGCAGCGTGTCGAGGTTGCAGGCGGAGCCGAACACCACCGTGCCGCCGACGGCAGCGATGCCGAGCATGAGGGCCGGCACGGCGACGAGGAGCGACAGCAGCGCCGTGCGCCGACCGCGGCGGCGGCGGGCGCGCTCACGCCGCTTGCGGCGGCGGCGAGTGGTGGCCGGCGGCGGGAGCGCAGAACGCCGCGACCGGTTCGGCGGCGGGCTCACGAGAACGTCTTGTCGCTACGCGTGGCGTCGCGGATGGTATCGGCCGAGAGCGCGGGCGCAGCAGCGACGATCCGGTGCCTGAAGGGCATACCCGGGTGTAGTTCGACGGCGCGCCGCCGGATCCCTCAAAACGGCAGCGGCCGGCGGCCGGCGAAGCCGTCCTCGATCCGGTGCCAGTAGCGGATCGCGTCCTCGCCGAGCTTCCAGCAGAGCAGAACCGTCTCCCCCTGGCGAAGCGCCGGGAAGTCGATCAGGCCCTCGTCGAGATCCTTCACCTGCGCGCCGTGCTCGCCGATCTCGTCCACGATCCGCGCGAGCTCACGGGCCTCCCGCTCGACCTCGGCCGCCGCCTCGGCGAGAGTCGCCGGCGGAATGTCGCCGCCGTTGCCACGGATGTGGCCTTCCAGCTGCTCCTGGCGGTCGAGGGCCGACGCATGGGCCCGCCGATGCGCGACCATGTGCTCGACGAGCGGGCGGACGCGCGCCAGAGCGGCGTTCGCCTCGTCCGGAGTGAAGTGGCGCATCGACACAACCCTATGATCCGCGTCCGATGAACGTCGAGGCAGTCACCATCGACGCATACGGGACACTCGTCTCCCTGCGCGACCCGGTGCCTTCCCTGCGGACGGCGCTGGCCCGCCGCGGGGTCGATCTCGACGAGAGCACGGTGCGGGCGGCCTTCGCCGCGGAGGTCGCCTTCTATGTCGAGCGCTCGCACGAGGGCCGCGACGAGGCGACGCTCGCGCTGCTGCGGCGCGATTGCGCGGCAGTCTTCCTCGAGGCGGCGGGTGCACGGCTCGACCCGGACGAGTTCGCGCCCGCGTTTCTCGCCTCGCTCGCGTTCGAGGAGGTGCGGGGCGCGGCGGACGCGTGTCGCGCCTTGCGCGCCGACGGACTCCGGCTCGCCGTCGTCTCGAACTGGGACGTGGGGCTGCACGAGCACCTCCGTGCGCTCGGGCTGAGCACGCTCGTCGACGCGGTCGTCACGTCGGCGGAGGCCGGGGCGCCGAAGCCGGCGCCCGCGGTGTTCGAGCTCGCGATGGCCCGGCTCGGCGCTGCGCCGGCGCGGACGGTGCACGTCGGCGACGCCGCCGCGGACGCGGAGGGCGCCCGGGCGGCGGGCCTGCGCTTCGAGCCGGCGCCGCTCACCCGCGCAGCCGCGAGGATCCTCGCGTGAACCGCACACGTCTCGCCTGCTGGATCGCGCTCGTCACCGTGATCGCCGCGCTCAACTACGCCGCCCGCTTCAGCGGCAGCAGCGCGGCGACGACGCACAGCGCGCGCAATGCCGTCTACAGCTACGCCACCTTCGCCGGCGGGCTCGTGGTCTACGTCTTCTGGGTCGGGCTCGTGCTCGCGATCGCCGCCGGGCGCTGGGACCTGCTCGCGCTGCGGCGGCCGGAGTCGCTGCGGCGCGCCGCCGGCCTCGCCTTCGCCGCCATCGTGGCGATCTACGCCGTCGAGGCGGTGGTCTCCGTCCTGCCGCTGCCCGAGAGCCCCGGAAAGGAGCAGGGCCTGACGCCGACGCACTGGGAGCCTTCGCACGCGGGTGCGTTCTACGCCAACCTCGTCCTGTTCGCGCTGGTCGCTCCGTTCGTCGAAGAGCTGACGTTCCGCGGCCTCGGCCAGTCCCTGCTCCGGTTCCTCGGGCGCTGGCCCTCGATCGTGCTCGCCGGACTCTCGTTCGGCCTCGCCCACGGGCTCGTCGAGGCGCTGCTCGTGCTCGTTCCGTTCGGAGTCGCGCTCGCCTGGGTGCGCGACCGCACGCGCAGCGTCTATCCCGGGATGGTCGTGCACGGCCTGTTCAACGCGATCGCGCTCATCGCAGCCGTCCTCAGCTGAAGGCATGCTTCCGGTCGTGCGCCGCCGGCCGCCCGTGCTGCTCTCCGTCGTCATCGCCCTCGCCGCCGCGCCACGCGCGCTCGGCGCAGCACCGGCGGTGACCGTGACGGCCGCGCCCGTAACCGGGCAGGCGCCTTTGACCGTGACGCTGACCGCCGCCGGCGACGCGGCGACGTACCACTGGGACCTGGGAGACGGAGCGACCGCCGCCGGCGCCGGCGTGCAGCACACGTATGCGGCCGGGCTCTGGACCGCGACCGTGACCGCGACCGCACCCGACGGCGAGACCGGGCAGGCGCACATCGTCGTCCATTCCGAGACGGTGACGCTCGCCGCCGTCTCGCCGGCCACGTACGGCCGCGTCACGCTCTTCACCGGCTCGCTGAGACCTGCCGTCACCGGCGCGCGCGTCTTCCTCGACAGCGGCGGGCACACGTTCGCCCACGGAACGACCGGCGCGGACGGCGGCTTTCGCATCCGCGCGCGTGCGGGAGCACCCGGCGCGGTGGTCGCGCACGCCGATCAGGCGGCATCGCCGCCGTTCATGCTCGCCGTGCGTCCCGCCGTGACGATCGGCTTCGCCGGTCGAGAAACGCTCGACGGGAAGCTGAGCGTCGTCGCCCGCATTCGCCCCGCCTCGGCGGGAACGCTGGCACTCACCGTCCGCCGCGCGGGCGGCATCGTGAAGACGCTGTCGGGCGACGACCTGGTCGTGCCCCTCGACACGCGCCTGCCCGGCAACGTCGTCGTCACCGCCGCCGCAAGGGCGGCGCCCGGCTGGACGCCCGCGCGCACCACGGCGAGCACGACCGTTGCGTACCCACAGCTCGCCGAGGGAGCGAACGGCTCCTCGGTGGGCGCGTTGCGCGCGCGGCTTGCCGCGCTCGGCTACGAGGTTCCGCCGGCGAGCACCTCCTTCGACTCTTCCCTGCTCGACGCGGTCTACGCCTTCCAGAAGGTGCAGGGCCTGCCGAGGACGGGAATCGTCAGCGCCGCCGTCTGGGCCAGGCTCGACCATCCCTTCGAGCCGCGGCCCCGCTATCCGGGACCGGCCGCGCACATCGAGGTCGACAAGACGCGCCAGGTCCTCTACATCGTGCGCGGCGGTCGCATCAGGACGATCGTGCCGGTCTCGACCGCCGGCGTCCCGGGCGACTACACGCCGACGGGCCGGTTCGCCATCTACCGCAAGGTCGTCGGCTTCGACCCGAGCCCGCTCGGAACGCTGTACGACCCCATGTACTTCACGGGCGGGTACGCGATCCACGGCAATCCGTCCGTGCCCCCGTATCCGGCAAGCCACGGCTGCATCCGCGTGCCGATGTGGATCGCCCCGCTGCTCTACACGACGAACGACTACGGCGAGACGGTGTACGTCTACTGAAGAGCGCCGACGACCAGCGGATCCGGCAGCTGCGCGAGCAGGTCTCCGACAACGACCGCGCGCTCATCGAGGCGATGAACCGCCGCCTCGAGCTCGTCGCGAAGATGTGGAGCTACAAGCGGTCGCGGGGTGTCGACGTACTCGACCCCGAGCGTGAGGAGTGGATGCTCAGATACCTGGCGCGGGCCAACCGCGGGCCGCTGTCGCAGGAGGGATTGGAGGAGCTGTTCAGCACCGTGCTCGCATTGACGAAACGCGAGCTCTCCGGCGGTAGCTAGTCCTCCTCTTCTTCCTCCTCGTCCTCGCCGTCCTCCTCGATCTCCTCGTCTCCGTCCTCGACCGCGAACTGGTCGGGCGTGACGTCCTCGAGGAAGTGCTTGAACTTCGCGACCTCCTCCTCGAGCTGCTCCTCGGTCACCTCGTCGCCCTCGAACTCGATCGCCGACTCCTCGATCACGCGATCGGCGGCGAAGATCGGCGCCTCGGCGCGAATCGCGAGCGCGATCGCATCCGACGGCCGCGAGTCGACCTCGATCTCGTTGCCGTTCTGCGCCACCGTGATCTGCGCGTAGAACGTGTTCTCCCGGAGCTCTGTGACGGTGATGCGGACGACCTGCGCACCGAGCTGCTCGAGCATGTCGCTGAGCAGGTCGTGCGTCATGGGTCGCGGCGGAGCCTGGCTCTGGAGCTTCATCAGGATCGCGGCCGCTTCCGGATGGCCGATCCAGATGGGCAGGAACTTGTTCCCGTCGGCGGTCTTCAGCAGAACGATCGGCTGCTTGCCGACCAAGTCGAAGCTCACGCCGTAGATGAGCATTTCGTACATCCCCGACCTCGAGGCGAATATAGCTCAGGCTGCGGGATCCAACCGCGGCGGATCCGGCGACGCCTCTTCCAGCTCGTCGAAGGCGACGGTGAGGTGTTCGCCCGTGTCCGGATCCTCGACCTCCGCGCGCCGGTCGGGCACGCTCATCGGGTCGATGCCCAACAGGGTGAGGGCACGCCCGCGATAGATGACCGGATCGCCGATTCGCATGAGCCGCAGTACAGGAAGAACGCCATTCACTCCATCGGCGGCCGGCCCGGCGTCCGCCATCCCTGGAACAAGGTGACTCGTTCGGGAGCGGACGACGGCCGGGTGCCGGCTGGCTACAATGCGCGACCGCGCGGGCGATTAGCTCAGTTGGTTAGAGCGCCGCTCTGATAAGGCGGAGGTCCCTGGTTCGAATCCAGGATCGCCCACCTCCCCGGGCCCCGTGCGGGCCTCTCTCAACTCAGCAGCAACCCGGCCATCCGCCGCCGCGCCACCCAGATGCCCACCGCGCCGAGCGCGACGAGGTAGCCCGCATCGATCAGGTTCGTGGCGCCGACCGAGCCGAGCGTCAGCGAGCGAATCAGCACGATCGCGTGGTAGAGCGGCGAGAAGCGGACGATCCACTGGATCGCGCCGGGGTAGACCGAGAGCGGATAGAACGTCGCGCTGAAGAGGAACATCGGCAGCTGCACGAGCTGCACCATGTCGAAGTCCTGCCAGCTGCGGATGAACGTCGAGGCGCCGATGCCCAGGCCGGCGAAGCCGAAGCCGACGACAACGGCGGCCGGCAGCGCGAGCAGCCCCCACCAGGAGTGGACGAGCCCGAGCGCGAGCGCGGTGACGACGAAGCCCGCCGCATAGAGCAGACCGCGAAACTGCGCCCACGACGTCTCGCCCAGCGCGACGTCGGTCGGGCCGACGGGCGTCGCGAGCATCGCGTCGTACACCTTGCCGTAGCGCAGCTTCCAGAACACGTTCGTCGTCGCGTCGTACACGGCGCCGTTCATCGCCGACGACGCGAGCAGTGCCGGTGCGATGAAGCTCGCGTATGAGACGCCCTGCACACGGCCGATGAAATGGCCGAGGCCGAGGCCGAGCGAGAACAGATAGAACAACGGCTCGAAGAACCCTGTGAAGATGATCACCCAGCTGCGCCGGTAGACCATCAGGTTCCGCTCGAAGAGCAGATGTGCGCGCGTGCCTGCGAGTGCGCTCATCGCACGAGCGTCCTCGTGAACGACCGCAGCGCGAGCACGACTCCGATCGCGGCGAAGACGAGCAAATACGCGACGTGCACGAGCGACGTGCCGAGAGTCGCCGTGCCGAGCGTCAGATGCCGGGCCAGGTCGACGCCGTGCCACAGGGGCGTCGCGTACGCGAAGTAGCGCAGGGCGAGCGGGAGCCGCGTCAACGGAAAGAACGTCCCCGAGAAGAGGAAGAGCGGCATGATCCCGAAGCGGAAGAGCGAGCTGAGGACGTTGTCCTTCGGCGCCCACGCCGCGATCGCCGCGATCGGGGCGCTGAACGCCGCTCCGATGAGGATGGAGAGTGGCAGCACGAGCACGGCCAGCGGGGAATGCAGCGTCCCGAAGGCGGCGAGAACAGCGAGGTAGACGGCGCAGGCGACCGCCACGCGCGACATCACGTAGAGCATGTGCCCGGTCATGACGTCGCGCACGCGCAGCGGCGTGGCGAGCATCGCCTGGTATTGCCGTGTCCAGCGGATCGCGGCCATCACGGGCCAGCTGCTCTCGAACGCCGCCACCTGCATCGCGACGGCGGCGAGCATGCCGGGCGCGACGTACGCGACGTACGAGACGCCGAGCGGATGGCTGCCCTTGTTCACGAGCCTGCCGAGCCCCACGCCGAGCGCGGTGAGATAGAGCACAGGGTTGAGAAGAGTCGACACGACGCTGCCGCGCCAGACGCGCCGGTAGGACACGACCCAGTACTCGTACGCGCGCAGCGGGAATCGGAGTTGCCCGGTGCCGGGCACCAGGTCTTCAGCCCTTGCCTCCGTCACGTCAACCCCGGGTGCCCGGTGTCCATCGCATTTCAGTCGACGAGCGTGCGGCCCGTGAGCCGCAGAAAGACATCCTCGAGCGTGCTCCGGCGGACGAGCACCGACTGCGGGTGCAGGCGCTCGTGTGCGACCGGCACGAGCAAGTCGCCGTCCTCGGTGTAGAGCAGGATCCGGTCGGGCAGCACCTCGACGCGGGAGACGTGGCCGTCGAACGCGTCCGGCTGGATCGCGGGCGCCTCGCCGTTGAACCGCAGCTCGACCACCTCGCGGGACGACAGCCGCCGGATCAGCTCCAGCGGCGAGCCCTCCTCGGCGATCCTGCCGCCGTCCATGATCACGAGGCGGTCGCAGAGCTGCTCCGCCTCGTCCATGTAGTGGGTCGTCAGCACGAGCGTCACGCCCTGCTGCTTGAGGCGGAACAGCCTGTCCCAGACCGCGTGCCGTGCCTGAGGGTCGAGGCCGGTCGTCGGCTCGTCCAGCAGCATCAGCTCCGGCCCGTTCACGAGCGAGCGCGCGATCGTCAGGCGCCGCTTCATCCCACCCGACAGGGGCTCGACCGGATCGTTCGCGCGCTCGGACAGCTGCACGAACTCGAGCAGCTCGTCCGCGCGGCCGCGCAGCTCCTTTCGCGAGAGTCCGAAGTAGCGGCCGTAGATGATCACGTTCTCGCGGACGGTCAGCTCGTTGTCGAGCGTATCGAGCTGCGGAACGACCCCGAGCCGCGAGCGGATCTGCGGCCCGTTACGCGCCGGGTCGAGGCCGAACACCGTCAACGTGCCGGCCGTCACCGGCGAAACGCAGCCGATCATCCGCATCGTCGAGCTCTTGCCGGCGCCGTTCGGTCCGAGGAAGCCGAAGGCCTCGCCCGACCGGACGTCGAAATCGATCCCGTCGACGGCCGTCAGCGTGCCGAATGTCTTGACGAGACCGCGGGCATGGATCAGCGCAGCGTCTGCGCTCACGCCCCCGAGGCTACACGCGGGCGGCGGCCTGCTCGAGCGCCTCCGCAAGCGCTTCGAGCTCGTGCTCGTCCTCGAAGAAGAGCTCGACGCGGCCGGTACCGACACGGGCGTGGAACCCGGTCAGATGCTCGAGCGCCGCGCGCACGCGTGCTGCGAGCTCAGGGTCGACCGGCGCCGCGCGGACACGCGGCTTCTGGCGTGCTCCGGCCCACTTCGCCCGCTGCTCGGCCACGCGCACCGACAGGCCTTTCTGCACGATCTCACGCGCCAGGCGGCGGCGGCCCTCGTGATCCGGCACGGCCAGGACAGCGCGGGCATGACCCTCGCTGAGCTGACCGCGCTCGACCATGCCGAGCACGTCGTCCGGCAGCTCGAGCAAGCGGATCCGGTTGGAGACGGACGGTTTCGACCGGCCCACGCGCTCCGCCACCTCGCCGAGCGAGAGCGCGAACTCGTCGATCAGCAGGGCATAGGCACGCGCTTCCTCGACCGGGGTGAGCTGCTCCCGCGCGACGTTCTCGACGAGGCCGAGCAGCAGCGAGTCGCGGTCGTCGGACTCGCGAACGACGGCGGGCACCGTCTCCCTGCCGGCTTCGCGGGCCGCGCGCCAGCGCCGCTCGCCGGCGACGATCTCGTAGCCGCCCGCGTCGCGCGGACGGACGAGCAGCGGCTGGATGACGCCCTGGGCTCGAATCGACTCCGCCAGCCCCGAGCCCGCCTCGCCGTCGAAGCGCTTGCGCGGCTGTCGCGGGTTCGGATGCAGCACGTCGACCGGCAGCTCGAGCAGCTCGGTCGCGGCCGGGTCCATCCCGCCCACGAGCAGCTCCAGGCCCCGGCCGAGCCCCCGTCTAGGCGCGCTCGACAAGCTCCATCGCCACCTTCCAGTACGCGTCCGCTCCGGGAGAGCGACGGTCGTAGGCGATCGCCGGAAGACCGTGGCTCGGCGCCTCCGCGAGACGCACCGAGCGTGGTACCGACGTCCTGAACACGAGCGAACCGAAATGGCGACGCACCTCGACCTCGACGTCGTGCGCAAGACGGGTGCGCACATCCACCATCGTCAGGAGCACGCCGCCGACGCCGAGACGCGGGTTGAGCCGACGCCGGATCAGCTCGATCGACTGCAGCAGCTGCGTGAGGCCCTCGAGGGCGTAGTACTCGGCCTGCACCGGCACGAGCACCCGATCGGCAGCGGCCAGCGCGTTCACGGTCAGCGGGCCGAGCGAGGGCGGACAGTCGAGAAAGACGAAGTCGTACTGCGAGGCTCCCGACGCCAGAGCCTGGGCGAGATACCGCTCGCCGTCGTCGCGGCGGGCCAGCTCGACCACCGCGCCGGCGAGATCGGGCTTCGAGGGGACGAGGTCGAGGTTCGCGAACGCCGTGTGCATCGTCAGCTCCGCGAGCGGCGCCCCGTCGAGCAGGTCGTAGCTCGAGTGGCCGTTCGCGCGCATGCCGAGACCGGAGGTGGCGTTCGCCTGCGGGTCGAGGTCGACCACGAGCGCCCGCTCACCGGCCTCTGCGAGGCAGGCGGCGAGGTTGATCGCGGTCGTCGTCTTGCCGACGCCGCCCTTCTGGTTGGCGATCGCGTAGATCCGGGCCACGCCGCCATTGTCGCGGCGGGCCCGGATGTTCTGCGGGACCACCGGTGGAAGCTCGCCTCGGGGGCCGACGTCCCTCAGGCGAGGGGTCGCTTCTTCGCCATGCCGACCCGGCGCGGAAACCCCGGCGGCGTCGGGGCGAGCTTCGGCACGACGACGAGGCCCTCGCGCCGTTCGGGTGCACCGCCGCCGACCTGCTGCGCGACGCGCTTGAGCCGGTCGAGGTCGGCGGTCGGCCCGAGCCAGAGGACGACCGCTCCGCCGACCCGCACCAGCGGCAGGCACCACTCGGTCGCGACAGGCGGGGATGCGAGCGCCTTGGCCAGCGCAACGCCGAACGCCTCCGTCTCCTGCTCTTCGGCGCGGCCTCGGACGACCCGTGCGTTCGCAGGCGCCCACCGCTCGAGGAACTCGCACTTGCGGCGCTCAGCCTCGAGCAGCGTCACGTCGCGGTCGGGCAGGGCAAGCGCGAGCGGAATGCCCGGCGATCCTCCCCCCGAACCGACATCCACGATCGGGCCGGCGAGCCCGCGCACGAGCTCGACCGCGCGCAGCGCATCGTCGACCAGCATCGCCCGAGCCGCCGCCGGGTCGCGCAGCCCCGTGAGCCCGGGCGTGGCGAGAACGGCGGCCAGCCAGTCAGTCAGCAGGGAGGACGACGACGTACCGATTCGGCTCCGCTCCCTCCGACGCGGTCTGCACACCTTCGAACTCCTTGAGCTTCAGGTGGACGACCTTCCGCTCCACCGCCGTCATCGGCTCGAGCTCCACGGGCTCGCCGGTCGCCTCCACCTGGTGCGCAGTCCGCACCGCGATCGCCTCGAGCGTCGCACGGCGGCGGTCCCGGTAGCCGGCGGCATCGACGACCACCTCCTTGCGCTCGTCACCGTAGGCGCGATGCGAGATCGCGTTCAGCAGGTACTGCACCGCATCGATCGTCTGGCCGTGACGGCCGATCAGCAGCCCCACGTCGGCGCCGACGCAGGTGAGCGTGACGGTTGCGTCGTCCTCGCGCACGTCGACGTGGCCGTCCACACCGAGCACGTTGACGATTCTCGTGACGAGACCGTGCAGGTCGGCGGCGGGCTCGCTCGCGTCGAGTGTGAACGGCACGATCGCGGTCGCGGGGACGCTCGCGACCACGCGGGCGGGCGTATAGCCGACTCCGAGCAGCCCGCGCTCGCCCTCGGAGACGACCTCGAATCGCACCGCCGACTTGTCGAGGCCCGGGTGCCGCTGCTCGAGCTCGCGCAGCGCCGCCCACTTCGCCTCGCCCACGGTCTCGCCGGTCGCCTCGACCGTGATCGGAGGCTCTCCCTTCGTCTCGTCGCTCAGCGCCTGCCGGCCTTCTTCTTGCGCCGCACCCTGCGCGGCGGCTGGTTGCGCGTCGGCTGCGCCGGCGGCCTTCCCGACGGCTCGGGCTTTGCGCCGTTGCCCCCGCCGTCCCCCTCGTCCTGGGGAGGCGTACGGGAGGTGCGCTTCTCGGGTGCAGCCGGTCTCGGCATGAGACGTCGCGTGATCAGGCCCTGTCCCACGGTCCACAGGTTCGTCGTCACCCAGTAGAGGACAAGACCGGCCGGGAACCTCGCGATGAAGAACACGAAGACGACCGGCATGACCATCAGCAGCGTGCGCTGCATCTTGTCGGCCGACGCCGACATGTAATACGACGACGCAAGCTGGCTCACGACGTAGACGACGAGGAGCACGTAGCCGCCCCAGTGCGTCGTCGTGTGGGACGCGATCGACGGAATGAAGTGCAGAAACGAGAGGTTGCCGCTCGGCGGATGCTTCGCGAAGTGCTTCAACGAGTAGTAGAGCCCGAGGAACACCGGCAGCTGCGCGAGCATCGGCAGGCAGGACGCGGCCGGGTTGATGTTGTTCTCGCGGTAGAACTTCATCAACTCCTGGTTCTGCTTCTGCTTGTCCGCCTTGTACTTCTTCTGGATCTCCTTCATCTGCGGCGCGAACCGCTGCAGGTTCTGCATCGAGTGGATCTGCCGCACGGTGAGCGGCACGAGCAGGATCCGGACGATCACCGTCAGTGCGACGATCGACCACGCCCACGGCAGGCCGATGGTGGAATGGAGCCAGTCGAGGACGTGCCGCGCCACATGCTCGAGCGGCGTGAGCGGATTCGAGGCGATGACGAGCGAGAGGTGGCTCATCGGACCGGGTCGTATCCTCCGCGGCTCCACGGGTTGCAGCGCAGAAGCCGCCAACCGGCCATGGCGCTGCCGCGGAGGAGCCCGTGTGCCTTCAGCGCCTGCACGGCGTACTCCGAGCAGGACGGGTGATACTTGCACGTCGTCGGGAACAGCGCCCCGAACGTTGCCCGGTAGACCCACACGAGCCCGATGCCGATATACGCGGGCGCACGCAGGACGACGTTCACGCGGCCGCTTTCGTCATCGACAGCACCTCGTCGACACGCTCGCCGAGCCATTCGAAGCCGTGTGCCGCCACCGCTTCGGGCAGGCCGGCGCGCACGATCAGCACGTAATCGTGACCCTCGGGGACCCGCTCGAGCCGCTCGTGCCAGACGTCGCGGAGCTGTCGCTTGATCCTGTTCCGCTCGACCGCACCGCCGACCGACTTCGGCACCGAGAAACCGAAGCGGGGCGCCGCCGGTTCATCCTGCGGGAACCAGTAGAGGACGAGAAAGCGCGAAGAGACCGATCGCCCCTGCCGGTAGACGGCGTCGAAGTCCCGCGAACGGGACAGACGGTTGGCGCGCTTCACGGAGAAAGCCTAGATATCTCAGGCGGAGAGCCGCGCGCGGCCCTTCGTACGCCGCCGCTTGAGGATCAACCGCCCGGCACGCGTCGACATGCGCGCGCGGAATCCGTGCTTGCGCTTGCGTCGCCGGACGTTGGGCTGATAGGTGCGCTTCATGGTTGCGGGGCGGTCGGAGCAGAGAAATTCCCCCGTGCGGGGGCGACGAGCGGCCAGTATAGACGACGCTCGTCCACCGTCTTCTCCACAGGCGCAGAGGGCGCAACAAAGCCTTAACAAGAGTTTCCCCCATGGTTCTCCACAGTTGTGGAGGGAAAGATCATGCGTGATAAATCCCTGCAAATCTGGGGATTTTGAGTCTCTTTAGCGGGTTGCTATGCTCGCCATCCGGGTGAGCGAGGGAGGAGCTGGCGGCGGGGTGGCGGACCAGATCGAGCTGACTGCAGACGGCCTGTGGAGCGAGGTTTCCGGTCGGCTCAGGGGGGCGCTCAACAACACGACATACGGGACCTGGTTTCGTGAGACCAGCGGCCTCGAGCTCTCGGCCGATCGCTTCGTCCTCGGTGTTCCGAACGACTTCACCCGCGACTGGATCGAGGGCCACTTTCTCGGTCTGATCGGCGCCGCGATTCGCGACGTCACCGGCGCGGAACGACCGATCGAGCTGAGACTCGTCGACATCGGGACGGTCCAGGACGAATCGGTGGAGCCGGCCGTGGTACCCGTGGTCACCGCGCCGATGCAGCACCGGCCCGAGAGTGGCGGCTTCAACTCCAAGTACACCTTCGACTCCTTCGTCATCGGCTCCTCGAACCGGTTTGCACATGCGGCGGCGCTCGCGGTCGCGGAAGCGCCCGCCCAGGCGTACAACCCGCTCTTCATCTACGGCGGCACGGGTCTCGGCAAGACGCACCTCCTGCAGGCGATCGCGCAGTACGTCAGCGAGCATTCCGCGGATCTGAGCGTCCGCTACGTGACGAGCGAGACCTTCATGAACGACTTCATCAACTCGCTTCGCGACAAGCGCATCGAGGGCTTCAAGCAGCGCTACCGGACATACGACGTCCTCCTGATCGACGACGTGCAGTTCTTCGAGCACAAGGAGCGGATCCAGGAGGAGTTCTTCCACACCTTCAACTCCCTCTACGAGGCCGGCTCGCAGATCGTCATGTCGAGCGATCGGCCGCCTCGCGACATCGCGACGCTCGAGGAGCGCCTGCGCAGCCGCTTCGAGTGGGGGCTGATCACCGACATCCAGCCGCCGGATCTGGAGACGCGCATCGCGATTCTCCGCAAGAAGGTGAAGACCGACGGCATCCACATCCCGGATCCGCAGGTGCTGACGTTCATCGCCGGCCGCGTCTCGAGCAACATCCGCGAGCTCGAGGGTGCCCTCACCCGGGTGGTTGCATTCTCCTCGCTGACCGCCCGTGCCATGTCGGTCGAGCTGGCGCAGGACGTCCTCAAGGACGTCTTTCCGCAGGGCGAGGCCGCGGAGGTGTCGATCAAGCGGATCCAGGATCTCGTCGCCGAGCGTTTCAGCCTCTCCCTCGAGGAGCTCTGCGGCGACAAGCGCTCGCAGAGCATCGTGTACCCGCGCCAGGTGGCGATGTACCTCTCGCGTGAGCTCACGGACTCCTCTCTCCCCAAGATCGGCAAGGAGTTCGGCGGTCGCGACCACACGACGGTGATCCACGCCAACGCGAAGATCGCCCGTCTGATCCGTGAGGACAGGTCTGTGTACAACCTCGTGCAGGAGCTCACCGCACAGGTGAAGCAGGTCCGCTAGCGCAATGGTCCTGTCGAGAACAGCCTTCTCTGCACATGGACCGTCCAGGGCAGGCTTGGCTCAACCAGGCGCCCGGGCGCCGTCTTCCCCGTCGTCCACACTCCCTACTACTGCTACAAGGATTTACTAGATGATTGAAGCTGACATCGTGGTGGGCACGGGCCTGAGGATTACGTGTGCCAAGGACGAGCTCGTCCAGAGCCTCGGGGTCGTGGCGCGCGCCGTCTCCACACGCACGTCCGTGCAGATCCTGTCGGGGATCCTCATCGAGGCGCAGGGCGACGAGCTTCGTCTGGCGGCGACGGACATGGAGATCTCGCTGCGCGCGAGCGCGGCGGCGCAGATCGAAGGCGACGGTGTCGTCGTCCTGCCGGGCAAGACACTCGCGGACATCGCCCGCCTGCTGCCGGCAGACGAGGTGACCATCGAGCACCGTCCGGCGGAGCCGGTGGTGCACGTGACCTCCGGCAGTGCGAGCTACACGCTGAACACGTACAACCCCGAGGACTTTCCGCGGCTCCCGGAGCTCGGTGCGGTGCCGACGTTCAGCGTCGAGCGCGAGTCGCTGCTCGAGACCATCGGCCGTGTCGCCCGCGCCTCCTCGCGTGACGAGTCTCGGCCCGTGCTGACCGGAATCCTCGTGCACTTCGAGGGCAGCAAGCTCGTGATGGCGGCCACGGACTCGTACCGGCTGGCGGTGAAGGAGACGGTGCTGGAGAGCACGCCGCCGGATCTCGAGGCGATCGTCCCCAGCCGCGCGCTGCAGGAGCTGGCGCGCATCGCCACGTCGGGGGACGAGATCGAGATCGGCGTGCACGAGAACCAGGTGCTCTTCTCCACCTCCGGTGTCTGGTTGACGACCCGCCGCATCGACGGGCAGTTCCCCAACTACCGACAGCTGCTGCCCGAGGCGTTCGAGCACGAGTTGACGCTTCCGCGCGGCGAGCTGCTCGACGTCGTCCGGCGCGCCTCGGTGATGATCCAGCGGGCGACGCCCCTCCAGGTGCGACTGGCGGAAGGCGAGCTGACGGTGATCGCCCGTACCCAGGACGTCGGCGAGTCACGCGAGTCCATGCCGGCCGCATTCACCGGCGACCCGCTCGAGATCGGCTTCAACGCGGACTTCCTTCGTGACGGGCTCGAGTCGATCGAAGGCGACGACGTGCGGGTAAAGCTGATCAGCCCGCTGCGGCCCGCGGTGCTCCAGGGCGACGGTGACGACTTCACGTATCTCGTCATGCCGATCCGGCTACCGGGCTGAGGCGCCGGGGCTGATCGTCGGCAGCGTCTCGCTGCGCAACTTCCGATCGTACGAGCGGCTCGAGCTGGAGTTGCAGCCCGGGCTGGTGCTCGCCGTCGGGCCGAACGGCGTCGGGAAGACGAACCTGCTCGAGTCGCTGCATGTCGGTACGCAGGGCTTCTCGCCGCGCACCCGCAACGATGCGGAGCTGATCCGCTTCGGCGAGGCGAGTGGACTGATCAGAGCCGGAGGCCGACGGGACGGCGTTCCGTTGGAGATCGAGGTTGTTCTCGCACGTGGCGCCGGGAAGCGGGCGAAGCTCAACGGCGCCGTGCTGCGATCGGCAGAGCAATTGCGCGGCGAGACGGCGACGCTCGTGTTCACACCCGACCGGCTCGCGATCGTAAAGGGTGCTCCCGCCGTCCGTCGCGCCTACTTCGACCGTACGCTCGGCCGACTCTCCCCGGCACGGGCGTATCTGCCGGCCGAATACGGCGCCGTCGTCGCTCAACGCAATGCAGCGCTGCGCCGTGTCGCAGCGGGCATCTCCTCGCGTGCGGCGCTCGAGCCGTGGACCGAGCAGGCTGCGGAGCTCGGAGCGGAGCTCGTCGCCGCGCGGCGCGAGGTGCTGCTGCTGCTGGGTCCTTCCTTCGCCGAGCGGGCCGGCGAGCTCGGGCTCGACGGCGCGGAGCTGCGCTATGACGGAACGCCGCCGAGCGCGGCCGCGCTCACCGAGCGACTCGACCGGGACCTGGAACGCGGCACGACCGGCCTCGGTCCGCACCTCGACGAGATCGCCATCGTATGCGCGACACGAGAGCTGCGCAGCTTCGGGTCGCAGGGAGAGCAACGCCTGGCCGTGCTCGCGCTGCTGCTCGCCGAGGCGGAGGCGATCGCCGACCGCCGCGGCGTTCCTCCGCTGCTCCTCCTCGACGACGTGCTCTCGGAGCTCGACCCGGCTCGCAGGAGGATCCTCGCCGGACGCGTGGGCCAGGCGGGCCAGGCGCTCGTCACGGCAACCGACGCGGCGATGCTGCCGGCCGCGCCCGACCAGCTGCTCGAGGTCTCACCCGGCGCGGTCCGGCAGGCTCTCTGACGTGGACCCGCTCGGCGACGAGGTGAAGCGAGAGCTGCGCAGCCTCGGTCCGCAGGCCGAGATCGCCGCCGTAGCCGCCGCATGGCCGGCGGCGGTCGGGCCGGAGATCGCGCGCAACGCGTGGCCTTCCCGGTTCCTCCGCGACGGAACGCTCGTCGTGCACACCCGCGACGCCATATGGGCCTTCGAGCTGACGCAGCGCTCGGCCGAGATCGCCGGGCGACTGCCGGCCGTGCCGGCGCTGAAGTTCACCCCCGGCCCGCTCGCCGAGCCCGCCGCGGAGCCGTCCGGGGACGAGCCTCCGCGGGCCCTCGAGGCGACGCCGGAGCAGGCCCGCGACGCCGCCCGCTGGGCGGCCGCGATCGAGGACGACGAGCTGCGCGACCTCGTCGCGCGGGCCGCCCGGGCGAGCCTCGCACGGGCAGCGGCCGACCGCCCGTTCTGATACACTTCCTTTCGCCCGCAAATGCGGAATTTGCAGGGCTTTTTTCATGGCCAAGACGACCTATACCGCCAAGGACATCACCGTTCTGGAGGGGCTCGAGCCGGTCCGGCTCCGGCCGGGCATGTACATCGGCTCGACCGGCCTCCGGGGCCTCCACCACCTCCTGTACGAGGCCGTCGACAACTCGGTCGACGAAGCTCTCGCGGGTCGCAACGACCGCATCGAGGTGACCCTCCATCCGGACCATTCGATCACCGTCCAGGACTGGGGCTCCGGCATACCGGTCGACGTGATGAAGGAGCAGGGGCTCCCTGCGCTGACGGTCGTCCTCACGAAGCTCCATGCCGGCGGCAAGTTCGGCGGCGAGGGCTACAAGGTCTCCGGCGGCCTGCACGGCGTCGGGATCTCCGTCGTGAACGCACTGTCGGAGCGGTTCGTCGCCGAGGTGCGCCGCGACGGGAAGATCCACCGCCAGGAGTTCAGCCGCGGCGACCCGCTCGGCGAGATGGAGGTCGTCGGGCCGATGGAAGACGACCGGACGGGCACGCTGGTCAGCTTCCTGCCGGACTCCGAGATCTTCGAGGAGCTCGACGTCGACGCCGGCACCGTCACGCAGCGCCTCCGCGAGACTGCCTTCCTCACGCGCGGGCTCCACATCAAGCTGATCGACGAGCGCGCCGACGGGAAGACCGTCGAGTTCCACTACGAGGGCGGCATCCGCGACTTCGTCGCGCACATCAACGAGGCGAAGGACCCGATCCACAAGCGGCTCGTCTACTTCGAGGGTGAGAGCGACCAGGGCTCGCTCGAGGTGGCGATGCAGTGGAACGGCTCCTATCAGGAGTCCGTCTTCACCTTCGCCAACAACATCAACACCGTCGAGGGCGGCTCACATCTCTCGGGCTTCCGCAGCGCCCTGACGAGCACGCTCAACAAGAAGGCGCTGGACCTGAAGCTGTTGAAGAAGGACGAGAGCCTCGACGGCGAAGACGTGCGGGAGGGCCTCGCGGCGGTGGTCTCGGTCAAGCTCCGCAACCCGCAGTTCGAAGGGCAGACGAAGACGAAGCTCGGCAACCCCGGGATCGAGGGCCTCGTCAAGCAGACGGTCAACTCGCAGTTCGCGATCTTCCTCGAGGAGAACCCGCAGGACGCGCGCGCGATCTGCAACAAGGCGATCCAGGCGATGCGTGCGCGGTTGGCGGCCCGCAAGGCACGCGAACTGACGCGACGCAAGTCGGCGCTCGACGGCTCGTCGCTGCCGGGCAAGCTCGCGGACTGCTCGATCCGCGACCCCGAGTCGGCCGAGCTCTTCATCGTCGAGGGCGACTCCGCCGGCGGGTCTGCGAAGCAGGGGCGTGACCGCACGTACCAGGCGATCCTGCCGCTGCGCGGGAAGATCATCAACAGCGAGAAGAACCGCATCAACAAGGTTCTCTCGAACAACGAGGTGCAGGCGATGATCACGGCGATCGGCACCGGCATCGGCGACGAGTTCGACATCACCGGGCTCCGCTACCACCGCATCATCGTCATGACCGACGCCGACGTCGACGGCTCCCACATCCGCACCCTCGTGCTGACGTTTCTCTACCGGCACATGAAGGAGCTGTTCGAGCGCGGCCACGTGTACATCGCGGTGCCACCGCTCTACAAGGTCAAGCTCGGAAACCAGGAGTTCTACTTCGAGAAGGACTCGCAGCTCGAGGACCTGCTCGTACGCGAGCGCTTCGAAGAGCTCGAGGTGACCGACCGGGGCGAGAAGCAGGTGAAGCTCACCGAGGCGCGCTGGAAGAAGTTCACGAGTGCGCTCGCCGAGTTCGAGGGCTGGTCGGCGCGCCTCCGTGCGGACTTCGGACACCACGCCGCCGACCTTGTGATCTCGCACCGCTTCGTCGAGCTCGAGGCGTTCACGCCCGCCGACGTGGAGAAGACGCTGAAGAAGCTGCCGTCGAACGGCTACACGCTGTCCGTGCTCGAGCGGGACGAGAAGGGGCTGCGCGTGAAGGTCGTCGAGGAGTCGACCTCTGCGGCGCAGACGGTGGCGCTGTCGGCCGATCTGCTCGCGTCGCCGATCTATGTCCATCTGCGCAAGGCGTACGCGAGGCTCGTCGAGGTGGTCGGGCCGCCGCCGTTCACGCTCGTTCTCGGCAAGAAGAACGCCGAGGCGCACACGTTCTCCGAGCTGCGAACCGATGCGCTGGATCTGGCGAAGGAGGTGGGGATCCAGCTCTCGCGCTTCAAGGGTCTCGGCGAGATGAACGACACACAGCTGTGGGAGACGACGATGGATCCCGCGAAGCGCCTGCTCGTCCGCGTGGACGTCGAGGATGCGCACGCGGCCGACCAGCTGTTCTCGATGCTGATGGGCGACCAGGTGGAGCCCAGGCGGGTCTTCATCGAGGAGAACGCCAAGGACGTGAAGTTCCTGGACGTCTGATGTCGCCCGAGCTCTATCAACCCTCTATGGACTCTTGCCTTTCTAGACCCGACGCGGGGGAGATGCCGTGTCAGAGGTAGAGACGGGAGCGCTGGGTCCGGGACGGATCGAGCCGCGCGAGCTCGAGCAGGAGATGCGGTCGAGCTTCCTCGACTACGCGATGAGCGTGATCGTGTCGCGTGCGCTGCCGGACGTGCGCGACGGCTTGAAGCCCGTGCACCGCCGCGTGCTGTACGGCATGCACGAAGCGGGACTCCTACCCAACCGTCCCTACAAGAAGTCGGCGACGACGGTCGGCAACGTCATGGGCCGTTACCACCCGCACGGCGATCAGGCGATCTACGACACGCTCGTGCGGATGGCGCAGCCGTTCTCGCTGCGCTACCCGCTCGTCGACGGTCAGGGCAACTTCGGCTCGATCGACGACGACCCGCCGGCTGCGCAGCGCTACACGGAGGCGCGGCTGTCGCGGCTCGCGACGGAGATGCTCCGGGACATCGATGCGAACACGGTGGACTTCGGGCCGAACTACGACGAATCGCTTCGTGAGCCGACCGTATTGCCGTCGCGCTTTCCGAACCTCCTGGTCAACGGGTCGGCGGGGATCGCCGTCGGAATGGCGACGAACATGCCTCCGCATCACCTGGGCGAGGCGATCGCCTCGATCGTGGCGATGATCGACGATCCGAGCATCGACGTCGAGGGACTGATGAAACACGTGAAGGGTCCCGACTTTCCGACCGGCGCGATCATCGTCGGTCGCGCCGGCATCCGCGATGCCTATCGCTCCGGCCGCGGGCGCATCGTCATGCGCGCGCGTGCCCACATCGAGGAGTTGCGCGGTGGGAAGTCGGCGATCATCGTCACCGAGCTGCCGTACGGCGTGAAGAAGGGCGGCGACTCCGGCGTCATCGTGAAGATCGCCGACCTCGTCCGCGACAAGGTGCTCACGGAAGTCTCCGATCTCGCGGATCATTCCGACCGGACGGGCATGCGCATCCAGATCGAGCTGAAGCGTGACGCCGTGCCGCAAGTGGCGCTCAACAAGCTCTTCAAGCACACCCCGTTGCAATCGACGTTCGGCTACAACGCGGTCGCGCTCGTGGACGGCGTACCGCGAACGCTGTCGCTGCTCGAGCTCGTCCGACACTACCTCGAGTTCCAGCGAGAGGTCGTAACGCGCCGGTCGAAGGACGAGCTGCGCAAGGCCGAGGCGCGCGCGCACGTCCTGGAGGGCTACCTCATCGCGCTCGACAACATCGACGCGATCGTCGCCTTGATACGTGCGGCGTCCGACACCGACGAGGCGCGCACCGAACTCATGACGCGGTTCTCGCTGTCGGAGATCCAGGCGCAGGCGATTCTCGACATGCGTCTCGCGCGTCTCACGGGACTTGCCCGGAAGGAGGTCGAGTCCGAGTACACGGACCTGCAGGAGCGGATCGCGGAGCTCCGGGCGATCCTCGGCGACCCGGCCCGCGTCGACGCCCTCATCCGCGAGGAGCTGCTCGAGATCAAGGGGATCTACGGAAGGAACGACGATCGCCGCACCGAGATCGTGCACGCCGAGGAGGAGCTCGAGCTCGAGGACATGATCGCGGAGGAGGACATGGTGATCGCGATCACGCAGTCCGGCTACATCAAGCGGTTGCCCGTGACGGCGTACCGCGAGCAGCGCCGCGGCGGCATCGGAGTGATGGGCATGGAGCTGAAGGACGAGGACTACATCGAGCACCTGTTCGTCGCCTCGACGCACGATTACATCCTGTTCTTCACAAACGTCGGCAAGGTGTACCGGTTGAAGGTGCACGAGCTGCCGCTCGGCTCCCGGCAGTCGAAGGGCCGGGCGATCGTCAACCTGCTGCCGTTCCGGCAGAGCGAGCAAGTGCGCGCAGTCGTGCAGACGCGCGACTTCGGCGAGGCGAAGTACGTCGTGTTCGGAACGAAGAACGGCGTCGTCAAGAAAACGGAGCTCGTTGCGTACAACACGCCGCTCAAGGCCGACGGCATCATCGCGATCAAGATGCGTGAAGGCGACGAGCTCGTCGCCGTGCGGCACTCGTCCGGTGACGACGACATCCTCATGGTCTCGAAGCTGGGTCAGGCGATCCGCTTCAGCGAGAAGGAGGTGCGCGCCATGGGCCGCGACGCGTCCGGCGTCCAGGGGATGCGGCTCCGCGCGGACGACGAGGTGATCTCGATCAACATCGCGCAGGACGACGCCGACCTGCTCGTCGTGACCGAGAACGGCTACGGCAAGCGGACGCGGATCGCCGACTACCCGCGCAAGGGCCGTGGCGGCATGGGCGTCAAGACGATCCAGCTCACCGAGGCGAAGGGCACGCTCGCCGGCGCCCGCGTCGTGCGTGACGGCTACCAGGTGATGCTGATCTCGACCGGCGGCACCGTGATCCGGATGCCGGTCGAGGACGTCAAGCGGCTCGGTCGCGCGACGCAGGGCGTGATCGTGATGAGGCTCCGCGGCGACGAGATCGTCTCCTCGCTCGCACCCGTCGTCGACTCCGACGAGGAGGGCGCGAACGGCGCGGATCCGGCTCCGGAAGCCGCGCCGTAGTCCCTTCCAATTTGCAACTTTTGCGTCTATAACTCTCACGTCGGGCGGCGTGCTTCCGGCGTGCGATGGGGACGCATATGGTGATCAGCAGGCAGGTAGATCTTTTAGAACCAATAAATCTGGCTGACCATCTCGACAAGGTGGAGCTCTACCTGGGCCAGGTCTGCCAGATCGCCGGCATCTCCAAGATGCAGCTCGACTACTGGACCAACAAGGCACACATCCCGACGAAGGGGAAGAAGCAGCGCATCTACGACATGGACGCGCTCGAGACCGTGATGCTGATCAAGCAGGCGAAGGACAAGGGCCTCAACCTCGGCGCTGCGATCGAGGCTGCCCGTCGCTTCCGCGAGCGGCAGCGCGACGAGCTCCAGACATGAGCGGCCCCACCGCTCGTAGCGCTGCCGCAGCGTCCTCGGGCGCCACCGTGTTGACGTAGATCCCCGCGCCGAGCTCGACCCCGCCGAAGACGCTCAGCCGTGGCACGAGCTCGAGGTGGTCGTCGTGAAGCCATGCATTCCACGGCACTGCCCCCTCCACGGCCCGCAGCCGCCGCACGACGTCCCGCAGGACGACGAGCGCAGCGGCGAGGTCGAACGGCTCGCCGAGGATCACGGTCTCGTAGGGCGTGCGCCCGCACGGGTGGACGACGGCCCGCACGGTCCCGTCACCGAGCGCGAGGTCCTCCCGGGCGCTCAGCTCGACGAGCCCTGCGGCCGCCTCGCGTGCGACCTCGGGCGGTCGGTCGCGCAGCCACACGAGCTGCGAGTGCGAATGCGGCAGGCTGGAGCCGGCGGTGCGCCCCTCGTTGATCAGCGCGAGCACGTACGGGAAGCCCTCTGCGCGCGCCGCCTCACGACGCGCGTACCAGGCCGCCGCGATCGCATCGACCTCCGGATCGGTCAGCTCCGCAAACGTCCGGATGTGGCGCGGCGAGTGCACGACAACCTCCTGCCGCTCGAACGCGGGGTAGAGGTTCGGCACGACCCGCACGAGCCAGCCGCCGGCTCCGGGCACGCGGAACGTCTCCGGCGGCGTACGCTCCTCGCGGCCCGCACAGAACGGGCAGTAGTCGAGCTCCGCCTCGGTCGGCTCCTCGATCAGCCCGACCGCGGCACCGGGTCGCCGGTGCCTGTTCGGCGCGACGGCCACGAGCCGCCCGGAGAGCGGGTCAGCCCGAAGATCCAGCGCGGTCGAGGAACGGCTTGATCAGATCGATCGGCGCGGGGAAGATGATCGTCGAGGTGTTGCCGGCGCCGAGCTCCAGCAACGTCTGCAGATAGCGCAGCTGCAGCGCGATCGGATGCTCCTCGATCACGAGGGCCGCGTCCTTGAGCCGCTCGGCCGCCTGGAACTCGCCCTCGGCGTTGATGACCTTCGCGCGCCGCTCGCGCTCGGCCTCGGCCTGGCGTGCCATCGCCCGCTGCATGCCGGCGGGAATCTCGACGTCCTTCACCTCGACGATCGAGACCTTGATCCCCCAAGGTCCCGTGGCACCGTCGATGATCTCCTGGAGGATCGAGTTGATCTTCTCCCGCTCGGAGAGCAGCTCGTCCAGCATGTGCTGGCCGAGCACCGCCCGCAGTGTCGTCTGCGCGATCTGCGACGTTGCCACCATGAAGTTCTCGACCTGGACGATCGCGTCCTTCGGCTCGACGATGCGGAAGTACGCGACGGCGTTCACGCGGACCGGAACGTTGTCCTTGGTGATGACCTCCTGCGGCGGGATGTTCAGCGTGATCGTGCGGAGATCGACCTTCACCATCCGGTCGACGACCGGGATCAGGAAGAAGAGCCCAGGCCCCTTCGGCTGGGGCAGCAGACGACCGAGCCGGAAGATGATGCCGCGCTCGTACTCGCGCGCGACCTTGATCGCCGAGATCAGGAACAGGACGAGCCCGAAGAGGATGACGGCGAGGACGACGAGGCCGGCGGCCATGGCTCCAGCCTACTCCTAGCGAACGGTCAGTTCGAGCCCGTCCACGGACTCGACCTCGACGTGCTCGCCCGGGACGAGCTCGCGACCGTCGTTGCGATGGGCGTGCCACAGCTCGCCCTCGACGTACACCTGTCCCGGCGCCCGCACGACGCCGTCGGCGCCGAGCACCCGCTGCGGCCCGACGGCGACGGGCCGCCGCCGCACCTGTATCGCCTTGCCCAGCGCGATCGCCCAGAATCCTCCGAGCACGACGGTGATCGAGATCACGAGCGGAAGCGAGGTGTGGTACGGAGCCGGCGCGTTCTGGAAGAGCATGGCCATGCCCACGCCGAGACTGATCAGGCCGGAGACGGTCAGCGCGCCGTGCGTCACCACGTGCGCGTCGATGACGAGCAGCGCGATGCCGAGGACGATGAGCACCAGTCCGGTCCACGAGATGGGCAGCACGGAGAAGCCGAAGAGCGACGTCAGCAGGAAGACTGCGCCGAGCGCGCCCGGTAGGACGACGCCTGGATGGAAGATCTCGAACCCGATTCCGACGATGCCGGCGAGGAAGAGGAGGCTGATGATGTTGGGGTCGATCAGCGTGTTCAGGAAGCGCGTGAAGAACCCCGGGGAGACGTTGTCGACGGTCGCGCCGGCGAGATGGAGCGTGTAGGGCCGCTGCGCGTCCTTCGTCTTGTATCCGTTCAGCCTGTCGAGGAGCGCGGGCAGGCTGGGGGCGATCATGTCGATCACGTGCAGCTTCAGCGCCTGCGAGGCGGTCAGGTTCGAGGCGATGCGGACCGCCTTCGCCGGCCAGGCCGTGTTGCGGTGGTGAGTCTGCGCGAGCGCGGTCAGCGATGCGACCGAGTCGTTGATCACCTTGCGCCGCAGATCGGAGCCGAGGTTCGCTCCGCTGGAGTCGATCGGCGTCGAGGAGCCGATGTTCGTCGTAGGCGCCATCGCCAGGACGTCGGCGGCCTGGGCGATCCAGACGCCCGCCGACGCCGCGCGCGAGCCGTTGGGCGAGACGTAGACGATCACCGGCAGCTTCGCGTTCAGCTCGGCGTTGAACATCGTCTTCATCGACGTGGAAAGGCCCCCCGGCGTGTCGAGCACGATCACCGCGGCGGCGTAGCCGTCCTTCGCAGCCCGGGAGAGCTGATGCGTGAAATAGCTCTGGGTGACCGGGTTGATGTCGAGGTCGGGCCCGAAGCGGATCGCGAGCACGCGCGGCTTCGAGGAGCCCGCGGCGACACCGCCCCCGGCGAGCGCCAACGAGACGATTGCGATACCGAGGGCCGCGCCCAGAAGACGCAGCAGACGTCCGTTCACAGCGTGAAAAGTGTAGCTATGCGCGCTTTTCGGCCCACGCGTCGTAGCCGCGCTCGAGCTCGAGCAGGATCGCGGCCAGCAGCGGCGCCCGCTCGAGCTCGCGGCCGAGCTCGAGGCGCAGGGAGGTGGGCGGCTTCGTCGTGTCGCGCGGCAGCTCGTTCGCCGCCTGGTTGACGTTGACGCCGATTCCCAGCACCACCCGGCCGGAGGACGCCTCCGGGAGGACGCCGACGATCTTCCGGCCGGCGACGACGACGTCGTTCGGATGGCGCAGCGAGGCCTCGACGCCGGTCTCGGCGCGGATCGCCGCCGCGACCGCTTCGCCGGCGACGAGCGAAAGCTCCGGCCAGAGCGGCAGCGGAGCCCGGGGGCGGAGCAGGACGGAGCAGAGGATCGCGCGGCCGGCCGGCGCCTCCCAGACGCGCCCCAGCCGTCCCCGGCCGGCCGTCTGGACGTCGGCGACGACCGTGGCGCCCTCCGGCTCGTCCTCGCCGAGCAGCCGTTGCGTGGAAGGACACGACTCGACGTAGCGATACGGGGTTCCGAGTCGGCCGCGCAGGAGCGGCAGCACCGTCTCGGGGGTCAGATCCGACACGCCCCTCTAGACTAGTCGGGTCGTGCAACCGCTCCGGGCAAACGGCCGTCCCATCAGGCAACCGCTGCGGCAGGACCGCGGCCTCGTCTACGAGAAGCTCAGCGATCCCATCTTGGTGACACGGGCGAAGGACGGCGACCGGCTCGCGCTGGAAGCCCTGTGCGAGCGGTACGCCCCCAAGGTCGAGCGGCTCGCTCGGCACCTTCTGCGCGATCCCGAGGATGCCCGCGACGCCGCGCAGGAGGCCCTGGCGAAGGTCTGCGTCCGGTTGAAGCAGTTCCGCGGCGAGTCCCAGTTCTCGACCTGGCTGCACCGGCTCGTCGTGAACACGTGCCGGGACGCCGCCGAGCGGCGCGCGACCCGCAGCCACGAGCCGCTCGCAGACGATCTCCGGGCGGGTCCGGACGGCGATCCGGTGCGCGCCGCGCGCGTGTCGGAACTGCGGCGCGAGCTGTGCGACTCGCTCGCCGGCATCTCCGCGCAGCAAGCGCAGGTGGTGGTGCTGAAGGACACGCTCGGCTACTCCTTCGAGGAGATCGCCGAGGCCACCGGCATGCCGGTCGGCACTGCCAAGTGCCACGCGCACCGCGGCCGGCACCGGCTGCGCGAGCGGCTCGGAGAGCGGGATGTCGCATGAGCCGGCGCTTGCGACGGCGTTTTCAGGCCGTGCGGGCTTTGCCCGCGCGGCCGTCTGAACTCGCCGGCCGACCCGTTGTCCGTCAGAAGGTCGGACTGTGAGCCGGCGCTTGCGACGGCGTTTTCAGGCCGTGCGGGCTTTGCCCGCGCGGCCGTCTGAACTCGCCGGCCGACCCGTCGTCCGCCAGAAGGTCGGCCGGTGACCGTCCCGTCGGCGCCGTTCGGCCGTGACGTGATCGAGCAGCTGATCCCGCACCGGCCGCCCTTCCTGCTCGTGGACGAGATCCTCGAGCTCGAGCCGGGCACGCGCGTTCTCGCCCGCCGGGAAGTCCGGGCCGACGACTGGTGGTTCTCCGGCCACTTCCCCGAGCGGGCGGTCATGCCCGGTGTGCTCACGATCGAGGCGATCGCCCAGGCCGGTGCCGTCGCCGTCCTCGCCGCCGAGGAGAACCGCGGCAAGCTCCCTTTCTTCGCCGGCATCGACCGCTGCCGCTTCAAGCGCATCGTCGAGCCCGGCGACACGCTCACGCTCGAGTGCGTGTTCGTGCGCGTCCGGGGGCCGATCGCGAAGGGCGAGGGCCGTGCGCTCGTCGGTGACGAGCTCGCTGCCGACGCCGTGCTCACCGTCTTCCTCGGCGAATGATCGGCACCGGCAGCGCGGAGCCGGCCGTCTCGATCACCGGGCTCGGCTACAAGGTGCCCGACCGCGTCGTCACGAACGACGAGCTCGCGCAGTACGTCGACACCTCCGACGAGTGGATCGTCGAGCGCACCGGCATCCACGAGCGGCGGATGGCGGCGCCCGAGGAGGCGTTGTCGGATCTGGCGCTGCCCGCTGCGCGGCAGGCGCTGGAGCACGCAGGCGTCCGCGGCGAGGACGTGGATCTCGTGATCGTGGCGACGGTCACGCCCGACATGGCGTTTCCGTCGACCGCTGCGCTCATAGCAAGCCAATTGGGGGCCGGCGAAGCCGGCGCGTACGACCTCTCGGCCGGCTGCACCGGCTTCATGTACGCGATCGCTCAGGCCTACGGGATGCTCGCCGGGGGCCTGGCGGCGCGGGCGCTCGTCGTCGGCGGCGACATCCTCTCGCGTCTGCTCGACTGGGACGACCGCTCCACCCTCGTCCTCTTCGGTGACGGCGCCGGCGCCGTCGTGATGGAGAGGGTGCCCGAGCGGGGCTTCCTCGGCTTCGAGCTCGGCGCGGACGGCGCCGGTGGCACGAGCCTGTGGCTGCCCGGCAGCGGCTCCCGTCTGTTCACGGAGCCCGAGCGATACGTCAAGATGAACGGGCGGGAGGTGTTCAAGTTCGCGACGCGAATCCTCGTCCAGTCGGCCGAGGCGCTCCTCGCACAATGCGGTGCCTCCATGGACGACGTCGATCTCTACATCCCCCACCAGGCGAACGTGCGGATCATCGACCACGCAACCCGTAAGCTGGGCGTCCCGTCGGAGCGGGTGGTGATCAACGTCGACCGTTACGGAAATACGTCCTCAGGCTCGATTCCGCTCGCCCTCGCCGACGCGGCGGCCGACGGGCGCCTGCAGCCGGGGCGGCTCGTGCTGATGACCGGGATGGGTGCAGGGCTGACGTGGGGCTCGGCGCTGATGCGCTGGACAAAGGAGATGGCTGCGTGACGAAGATCGCGTTCTGCTTCCCCGGACAGGGGTCGATCGAGGCTGGAATGGGGCGCGACATCGCCGAGGCCGTGCCGGAGGCCCGCAGCGTCTACGAGCGCGGCAGCGCGGCCTCCGGGCTCGACCTCGAGCGGCTTTGCTTCCACGCCGAGGCCGAAGACCTCGTCGACACGGCCGTCCAGCAGCCGGTGCTCGTCGCCACCTCGCTCGCCGTGCTCGCGGCC
>DASPTD010000024.1:0-12734 GCA_035623575.1 Gaiellaceae bacterium | reverse complement strand
GCCGACGTGTCGGAGCGCGGCGTCAACCTCGGCTGGCGCGAGGTGCGGCTGCCGGCGCCCGTGTTCGCCGGCGACACGATCCGCGCCGAGACGCAGGTGCTCGAGAAGCGTCCGTCGAAGTCGCGGCCGGGGCACGGAATCGTGACGGTGCGGACGAAGGGGCTCAACCAGCGTGACGAGGTCGTGATCGAGTTCGAGCGGTCGATCATGGTTCCCCTGGAGGGTGATGCGGCTCGAGACTGAGCGGCTCGTGCTGCGGGTGCCGCAGCTCGAGGATGTCGACGACATGCTCGAGCTCGTCCAAGACGACGAGGTCATGCGGTGGATCGGCGGCGTCGCGGGCGACCGGGCCGCTGCGGTCGAGCACCTCGAGCGCTGGATCGACCGCTGGGAGAAGAACGGCGTCGGCCAGTTCGCCGTCCTGCTCGACGGACATGCGATCGGCCGTGTCGGCCTGCTCGTGTGGGATGGGCGCCTCTGGAAGACGTCGACCTACGAGCAGGCCGGCGAGCACGCAGAGACGGAGCTCGGCTGGGCCCTGGCGCGTCGGCACTGGAGACACGGCTACGCGACCGAAGCCGCACGTGCGGTGCGCGAATGGGCGTACGCGGAGCGCGGGATCGAGCGCCTCATCTCGCTGATCGTGCCCGACAACGCCCGCTCGGTGCGCGTTGCCGAGAAGCTCGGCGCCCGGCCGGAGCAGCAGGTCGAGACCGACGCCGGGCCGACGAACGTCTGGGTGCACCCGCGATGAGCTTCGCGCCGCTGAACGGGATCCGCGTCGTCGACGTGACCTCGTCGCTCGCCGGCCCGACGTGCACGCAGCTGCTCGCCTCGCTCGGTGCGGACGTGGTGAAGGTCGAGCCGCTCGGCGGCGACCACGCACGGGCCTGGGGGCCGCCGTTCGTCGAGGGCGAGGGCGCGATGTTCCTCGCCTCCAACGCGGGCAAGCGCTCGTTCGCCGTCGACCTCTCGGACCCGCGCGGGCTGGGGGCACTGCTCCGGCTCGCCGACGGCGCGGACGTGCTCGTGCAGAGCCTGCGGCCCGGCGCCGCCGCGCAGCACGGCTTCGGCGCGGACACGGTGCGCACCCGGAACCCGCGGCTCGTCTACTGCTCGATCGGCGCGTTCGGGGCGAAGGGGCCCCTGCGCGACCAGCCCGGCTACGACCCGCTCCTCCAGGCGGCGGCCGGGATCATGAGCGTCACCGGCGTCGACGAGATGCCGCCGGTGCGCGTCGGCGTCTCCCTGATCGACTTCGGCACCGGCGTCTGGGCGGCGCTCGGTGTGCTCGCCGCCCTGCACGAGCGCGACACGAGCGGCACGGGGCGGACGATCGACGTCTCGCTCTACGAGACCGCGCTGTCGTTGCTCTCCTACCAGCTCGTCGGCTACCTCGGCACGGGTGAGATTCCCGGTCGCGAAGGCAGCGCCTTCGCGCAGATCGCGCCGTATCAGGTGTTCGCCACCCGGGACGGCGAGCTGATGATCGTCGCCGGCAACGACAAGCTCTTCCGCGAGCTCTGCCGCGTGCTCGGCGTCGACGAGCTCACGGCCGACACGCGCTTCCTGACCAACCCGGACCGGGTCCGCCACCGCGCGGAGCTCGTCGCGCTGCTCGAGCCGCCGCTCCGGCAGCGGGGCACCGAGGAGCTGCTCGCGACGCTGATCGAGGCCGGCATTCCCGCGTCGCCCGTGCGCAACGTCGGCGAGGCGGCAGAGCACGAGCAGACGCAGGCGCTTGGCATGCTCCAGGCGCTGGGACGCGTCACCACCGTCGCGCAGCCGCTCTCGGTGGACGGCGAGCGCGTCCGCCATCACACGCCGCCGCCGCCGGTGGGCGCGCATACGGCGGAGGTCCTGCGCGAGCTCGGCTACTCGGACGCCGAGGTGTCCGCCCTCGCAGCGGAGGGCGTCGTCCGGCTCGCGGACGGAGACGGCCCGGCGCGGTAGACGTACCCCTCGAGCCGCCTGCCGAGCACGCGCTCGAGCCACTCCGACGTCGCGACGAGCATGTCCAGGTCGACTCCCGTCTCGACACCCTCGCCTTCGAGCAGGTAGACGAGATCCTCGGTGGCGACGTTGCCGGTCGCGCGAGGCGCGTACGGACAACCGCCGAGCCCGCCGACCGACGCGTCGAGAACGGTCGCGCCGGCCTCGAGCGCGGCGAGACAGTTCACGTAGCCGGTGTTGCGCGTGTTGTGCCCGTGGAAGCCGGCGGCACCGATCCGACCGACGAGAGCGCGCACCGCCGACGGCGTCGCGACGCCGATCGTGTCCGCGAGCACGACCTCGGCGCGGCCGGCGAAGCGCCCCGCCAGCTCGGCGACGCGACCCTGGTCCACAGGACCCTCGAAGGGGCAGCCGAAGGCGACCGAGATCGTCACGCTGGCCGGAACGTCGGCGACGGCGAGGATCACCTCGACTCGATCCACCGCCTCCTCGAGCGACGCGTTCCCGTTCGCCCGGTTGAACCCCGCCGTCGCGCCGAGGGTGACATTGACGCGGTCGAGGCCGACCGCGTGGAGGCGCTCCCAACCGCGCTCGTTCAGGACGAGACCGACGATCTCGGCGCCCGGCCGGCGCTCGATTCCGGCGACGACCTCCTCCGCCCCCGCCATTTGCGGAACGCGCTCGTCGCGAACGAAGCTCACCGCCTCGACGCGCGGCAGCCCGGCGGCGGCCAGCCGGTTCACGAGCTCGGCGCGTGTCGCCGGAGCCAGCGTTTCCGGCTCGTTCTGGAGGCCGTCCCGCGGCCCGACGTCGCAGAGGGTTACCCGCACCGGCAGAGCGTAGTTGCCCCCGATGTCACGCCGTGGCGGTGGCCCTACGGTGGCTTCGATGCATCCGTCCGCATCGTTCAGCGCTGTCATCCGCGTGCGCATCGAGAACCATCCGGGCGCCTTCGCCCGCCTGGCCGCCGCCATCGGCGAGGCCGGCGGCCTGCTCGGAGCGATCGACCTCGTTCGCGTCGAGAAGGATACGAAGATCCGCGACGTCAACGTGCTCGCAGATGACGAGGCGCACCTGCACGCGATCGTCGACGCGGTGCGCGCGGTCGAGGGCGTCGACGTGGTCAACGTCTCCGACCGCACCTTCCTGCTGCATCTCGGCGGGAAGATCGAGGTGCGGCCGCGCGTGCCGCTCAAGACACGTGACGACCTCTCGATGGCGTACACGCCGGGTGTCGCGCGGATCTCTCGGGCGATCGCAGACGACCCGGACAAGGTCTGGAACCTGACGATCAAGCGCAACACCGTCGCCGTCGTCAGCGACGGGACGGCGGTGCTCGGGCTCGGCGACATCGGCCCGGCGGGCGCGATGCCGGTGATGGAGGGCAAGGCGGTGCTCTTCAAGGAGTTCGCAGGGGTCGACGCCTTCCCGATCTGCCTCGCCACGAAGGACACGGACGAGATCGTCCGTACGGTGCAGGCGATCGCGCCGGCGTTCGGCGGCATCAACCTGGAGGACATCGCCGCACCGCGGTGCTTCGAGATCGAGCGCCGGTTGCGCGAGTCGCTCGACATCCCGGTCTTCCACGACGACCAGCACGGCACGGCGATCGTCGTGCTCGCGTCACTCCTGAATGCACTCCGGGTCGTGAACAAGCGCATCGAGGACGTTCGCATCGTCACCACCGGTTGCGGCGCCGCCGGGATGGCCGTGACGCGGATCCTCCAACGCGCCGGCGCCACGTGGATCGTCGGGTGCGACGAGGGCGGCTCGCTCTTCCGCGGTCGGGACGGCCTCAATCCGGCCAAGCAGGAGTATGCGGAGACGACGAATCCGGAGAACCTGATCGGCACGGCGGACGAGCTGTTGTCCGGCGCAGACGTCTTCATCGGGCTCTCCGTCCCGAACGCGATCTCCGTCGACGGTGTGCGGGCGATGGCCGACCGCGCGATCGTCTTCGCGATGGCGAACCCGAACCCGGAGGTCGACCCCGAGGCGATCGAGGGGCTCGCCGAGGTGATCGCGACGGGGCGCTCGGACTATCCGAACCAGATCAACAACGTGCTCGCGTTCCCGGGCGTCTTCCGCGGCGCGCTCGACGTCCGCGCCCGCACGATCGACGGCGGGATGGAACTGGCGGCGGCGCAGGCGATCGCTGCGACGATCGGAGACGACGAGCTCTCGGCCGACTACATCGTGCCGAGCGTCTTCAACCGTGCCGTCGCCCCGGCAGTTGCCGCGGCGGTGGCCGTCGCCGCCGAGCAGAGCGGCGTCGCCCGCCGTTCCCACGGCGCGGTGCAGCCCTCTCCGGCAGCGCTTCCGTAGTTCCCCGCAGTGGCCTTCAGCGGTGCGTCCGATGCACGCGCACCGCGTCCAAAGGAGCATTCGTCCATGGTTTCCGCGCCTGTCCCCCACAAGCAGAAGTTCGTCCCCGTTCCGTTCGACTCCGCGCACGTCGCCGACGCGATGAGCCCCGGCGTCATCAGCTGCCCGCCCGAGACACCGCTCCGCGTCGTCGCGCGCATGATGGCGACGTTCAGCGTCCATTCGGTGTTCGTGTTCGAGCACCGCGACGAGGACGACGAGGACATCCAGCTCTGGGGCGTGGTCTCGGATCTCGATCTGGTCGCCGCAGGAAGGCTGAACGTCGACGAGCGCACCGCCGGCAGCAGCGCCGTCACACCTCTCGTGACGGTTGCAACCGACGCCCCGCTCGCCAAGGCCGCCGAGTTGATGGCGGAGCACGGAATCTCACACCTCGCGGTCGTCGATCCGGTCTCGAAGCGACCCGTCGGCGTCCTCTCGACACTCGACATAGCCCGCTCGATCGCCACTTCGTCCGCCTGAGAAGCTGCGCTTCTCAGGCGGGTTGATGTTGTGCTCCGCAGAGCGCGCGGCGGCGGAGCCGCCGCGCGCTTATCTGTCGTAGGCCGCGGGTCCTGGTAGCGCGCGCGTTGGTGCCTTCGGCATCCCCGCACGCGTGGATCCGGCCTCCGCGAAGGCTCCGCGTTCGCTCCGGCCCTGGACCCCTCGTCCAGGACAAGGTTGAAACCGTCGCTCGTCGAGCGGTCAAGGCCGAAGGCTAACGCGGCCGCAGGCGCGTTAGCCGCAGGCGGATCCACGCGGACGGGGACGGCGAAGCCGCCACCGGCCGCCCTACCCGGGCCGACCGCCCCTGGTCACGTAACAGCCCGGCGGCTTTGCCGCCGGGCGCTCTGCGGAGCACAACATCGAACCCGCGGGAAGTGCGCAGCACTTCCCGCGGAGCCCTAGCGGGTGCCGAGCTCCATCCCGAGCAGGCGCGGCAGCGCGGCGCCGGCGCGGGCGGCGAGGGCCGGGCGGCGGGCCTGCTCCTCCGCCTCCTCGCAGGCCATGATCGAGGTGCGCACGAGCCCGCCGCCGAGACGCCGCCACGGCTCGGGCGGCAGGCCTGGCAGGCGGCGCGTCGCGAGCGGCAGGCGCGTCCACTCGTCGTCTGCGCCGAGCGCGAGCGAGGCGAGGATGCGCCCGCCGAGCCAGCTCGGCCCCACGCCGTGCCCCGAGTAGCCGGCGCCGTAGTGGATCCGCGTGCCGGCCTTCGTCCGGAAGAACGGGAGATGGTCGGACGACACGTCGATCGGGCCGCCCCACGCGCGCTCCACGCGCGCGCCGTCGAGCCCCGGCAGCAGGCGCCGTAATCCGGCTTCGGCCCTGGCCGCCGTCGGCAGGTCGGTGCTGAAGCGCGCGTCGACCTTGCCGCCGAAGCCGATCGGGCCGGTGCCGCTGCCCATCAGCACGCGCCCGTCGGCGGTCGTGCGGAAATAGTGGAGGAACATGCGGGCATCGACGATCGCCTCGCCCCCGGTCCAGCCGATCCCGGCGAGCAGCTCCGGGGTGGGCTCGGTGAGCACGACGTACGACCCGAAGTTCGTGAGGCTGCGCGCCGCGGGTCTCCACCCGGTGAGCGCCGCATTCGTGGCGAGCACCACCTCCCGTGCGCGCAGGACCCCGTCCGGCGTCTCGATCACGTTCGGCGAGCCGGCCCGCACCCGCACCGCCGGCGTGCGCTCGTGCAGGTCGATCCCGCCCGCGAGCGCGGCGCGCCGCAGTGCGCGCACGAGGAACCCGGGATGCACGGTCGCGCCGTCCGGGAAGAAGACGCCCCGGCGGAAGACCGGCGACGCGCAGCGCGCCGCCACGTCTTCGCGCGAGAGCGCCACCGCCTCGTCCGGGCGGCCCACTGCGACCGCAGCCTCGACCGCACGCTCGACGGCGGCGTCCTGAGCCGGCGCGGCGGAGACCATGACCATGCCGGCCTCGCGCAGCCAGACGTCCTCGCCGCGCGACTCGGCGAACGCGCGCACCCCGGGCACGATCGCCTCCGCCGCCCGGCAGAGCCGGACCGCGTCGGCATCTCCGAGCACCGGCCGCAGCGACGCTAGGGCGGCCCAGTAGCCGTGCACGAAGCCGCCGTTGCGCCCGCTGGGGCCGTGCCCGCAGACCTCCGCCTCGAGCAGCGTCACCTTCAGCCCGGGATCGCGCTCGAGCAGGGCGAGGGCCGTCCAGAGCCCGGTGTAGCCGCCGCCGACGATCGCGACGTCCGCGCTCGCCTCGCCCGCGAGCGCGGGCGCCGCCGCCGGGTCTCTCTCGGCGGCGAGCGCCTCCTCCAGCCACCACGACGGCAGCGCCGGCTTGATCGACGGTCGCGTCAGCCGGCGACCTGGGGTAGCGCGTCCTCGACGCCGGCGCCGATCTCGGCGAGGGCGCTCTCACGGGGCACGCCGGCTGCCGGCGCCTGGCCGACGACGCCGAGCAGTGTCTCGACGGCATGCGCGGCGCTCCTCACGTGCTGCTCCCTCCGCTGTCGATGATCCTCTGCCACGCCTCGTCGAGCACGTCGCCGAGAGTGGCCGCGATCTGGTCGAACTCTTTCTGGGTCGCGATGAGCGGGGGCGAGATCTGGATCACCGGGTCGCCGCGGTCGTCGGCGCGACAGATGAGCCCCCGCTCGAAGAGACGCGGCGAGAGGAAGCGCCGGAGCAGCATCTCGCACTCGTCGTCGCTGAACGTCGTGCGGTTCTCCTTGTCCCTGACGAGCTCGATCGCGTAGAAGAAGCCCGCACCGCGGACGTCGCCCACGATCGGCAACTCGAGCAGCTGCTCCAGCGTCGCGCGGAACGGATCCTCGTTCGCGAGCACGTGCTCCATGATCCGCTCGCGCTTCATGATCTCGATGTTCTTGAGCGCGATCGCGCACATCACGGGATGACCGCCGAACGTCATCCCATGCGAGTACATCGACGTCGCGTCGAGGAACGGCTCCACCACGCGTTCCGCCGCCACGACCGCGCCGATCGCCGCGTATGACGACGACAGGCCCTTCGCGCACGTGATGATGTCCGGCCGGATGTCGTAGCGCTCGGAGGCGAACCAGTGCCCGAGCCGGCCGAAGCCTGTGATGACCTCGTCGGCCGAGAGGAGGATGTCGTAGCGGTCGCAGATCGCCCGCACCCCGGGCCAGTAGCCGGCCGGTGCGACGAACGCCCCACCCGCGTTCTGCACCGGCTCCATGTGCACCATGCAGACGCTCTCCGGCCCCATCGCGACGATCGTCTGCTCGAGGTCGTCGAGCAGGAACCGCGTGAACTCCTCCTCCGTCTCGCCGGCGGGCCGGTGGTAGCGGTTCGTGTTGTGGACGTGGCGGACTTCGGGCACGAGCGGCTCGAACGGGTTGCGGAGGGCGGGGATGCCGTTGATCGAGAGCGCCCCCATCGTCGTCCCGTGGTAGGCGATGTGGCGCGCGATCGCCTTGTAGCGGGCCGGCGGCCGCCGCATCTCCGAGACGATCGCGTCGTGGCGTGTCTCCGGCTCTCCGGCACGCGGCGCGGTGACGGCGATCGCCTTCAGCCGCGCCTCGTGGCGGGCGACGTAGTACTGGCGTGCGAGCTTCCACGCCGACTCGACCGCCTCCGATCCGCCGGAGACGAAGAAGACGTGACCGAGGTCGCCCGGCGCGAGCGATGCGATCTCGGTCGCGAGCTCGATCGCGCGCGGATGCGCATACGACCAGTTGGTGTAGAACGGCAGCTCCCGCATCTGGTCGAGCGCCGCCTGTCCGATCTCGTCGCCGAACCCGTATCCGAGGTTCACCGAGAAGAGCCCGGCGAGTGCGTCGAGGTAGCGGTTGCCGTCGACGTCCTCGAGGTAGCACCCGTCTCCGCGCACGATGATCGGCGGCTCGTACCCGCCCATGCGCGTGAAGTGCAGCCACAGGTGGTCTCGCGCAAGCCGCCGCAGCTCCTCCGCCCTGTGCGCCGTCTCGAACGCCGTCACGCTGCGCCTCCGCCGTCGTTGTGTGCGCCCCAGTCGTAAAGCTGCTTCCACATCTCGAGATAGAGGAACGTCTCGGTCGAGACGACGCCGTCCAGCCCCCGCATCCGGTTGGTGAGCTCGAGCAGCTCATGCCGGTCGGAGGCGACGATCTCGACGACGAGGTCGAACTGACCCGCTGTGACGACGACGTAGTCGACTTCGGGCCAGCGCGCGAGCTCGTCCGCGACGATGCCGGGCGGCCCGGACGTCTTCAGACCGACGAGCGCCTGGTCGAAGCCGAGCCCGAGCGGGTTCGTCACCGCAACGACCTGGAGGATTCCCTCGCCCACGAGACGCGCGTAGCGCGAGCGAACCGTCGCCTCTGACACACCGAGCCGGCCGGCGATGCCCCGGAACGACCCGCGCCCGTTCACCTGGAGCGCCTCGATGACCCGCCGGTCGAGCTCGTCGACCCGCCGCGCGGGCGCGACGGGACCCCGGCGCGAGTCGGCGGCGAGCCGGAGCGGCTGAGCATCGGGCCTGCGCAACGCGAGGCATTCCTACCAGGTAGCTGCGCATTGCGTCAATCGCAGCCCGAAACAGCGCGCATTCGCGCGGCCGCTGCCCTGACGCCGTGCGGGCCCAGCGCATAGCATCGCCGGCGCATGAGGATCCTCGTCGTCGGCACCGGCGGCGTCGGCGCAGCCTTCGCGGAGGTCGCCCGGCGCCGCGACTTCTTCGAGCGGGTGACGCTCGCCGACCTGAACGCCGCCCGCCCGCAGGCGGTGGTCGCGCGGCTCGGCGACGGGCGCTTCTCTGCGGCGGGCGTCGATGCGTCGGACACAGGCTCGATCGCGGCGCTCATGCGCGCCGTCGGCGCGGACGTCGTGCTCAACGCCGCCGATCCTCGTTTCAACCCGCAGATCTTCGCCGCCGCCTTCGAAACCGGCTGCACGTACCTCGACATGGCGATGACGCTGTCGAAGCCCCATCCGGACCGGCCGTACGCCGAGCCGCACGTGAAGCTCGGCGACGCACAGTTCGCCGAGCACGAACGGTGGGTCGAGCGCGGTCGGCTCGCGCTCGTCGGCATCGGCGTCGAGCCGGGCCTCTCCGATGTGTTCGCGCGCTATGCGGCCGACCATCTTTTCGCCACCGTCGACGAGGTCGCGGTGCGGGACGGCGCGAACCTCGTCGTCGACGGCTATGCGTTCGCCCCGACGTTCTCGATCTGGACGACGATCGAGGAGTGCCTGAATCCGCCGCTCGTCTGGGAGCGCAGCCGCGGTTTCTTCACGACCGAGCCGTTCTCCGAGCCAGAGCGGTTCGAGTTCCCCGAGGGGATCGGCGTCGTCGAGTGCGTCAACGTCGAGCACGAGGAGGTCGTGCTCGTGCCGCGCGCCGTGGAGTGCCGGCGAGTGACGTTCAAGTACGGACTGGGCGAAGAGTTCATCGACGTGCTCAAGACGCTTCACAAGCTCGGGCTCGACTCGAGCCGGCCGGTGCGCGTGCGCGGGGTCGAGGTCGCCCCGCGCGACGTCGTGGCCGCAGTGCTCCCCGATCCCGCGACGCTCGGCGACCGGATGCGGGGCAAGACGTGCGCCGGCACGCTCGTCACCGGCACGGCGGCCGACGGGAGCGCGAGGGCGGCCTATCTCTACCACGTCGCCGACAACGAGCGCACGATGCGCGAGTACGGACACCAGGCGGTCGTCCTCCAGACCGCTCTCAATCCCGTCGTCGCGCTCGAGCTCATCGCCGCCGGCATCTGGCAGGGCGCCGGCGTGCTCGGGCCGGAGTCGTTCGACGCCGCCCCGTTCCTCGAGCTGCTCGCCGAGTACGGGGAGCCGTACGCCGTCGTCGACGGCGATCCTCGCCGCTAGGCCGCCCTCTAGTCGAGGCCGTACGTGGTGACGCGCCGAGGATGGATCCTGACGGTCACGCGCTGCTCCTCCGGCTTCCGCCACGGATACGAGTCCTTGCCGAGGTACTTCTTCGCGAGCTTGTCGATCTGCGCGTCCGCACCGTCGGTCGTGAGATCGGCCTTGCCGTCGACGGCGATCCACTTGTAGGTGTCGCTCGGATCGACCACGAGCAGCGAGATACGAGGGTCACGCTCGAGGTTCGACGGCTTCACACGACCGTAGGCGGTGTTGAACGACGGCTCGCCGTCGACGACGTCCACCCAGACGATCGTCGAATGGGGGGAGCCGTCGGGGCGAAGGGTGGTCACGGTCCCGACGTACGGCCGCTCGAGGAACTCGAGCTGCATCTCGTTCAGCTTCGGCATGGCGCTTCCTCGCGTTCTCGTGGTGGCGTTTCCCCGGTGTCCTCGACAGTACCCGTAGCAACGAGCCGTCTGGGGCGGCGAGCTCAGCCAACCGGGCCGGCGGGACCTACGGGCTGCGTGCAAACGTATCTCGAAGCATGCGACGCCCCGCCGTGCCCGTTCCTCCGCCACCGTCGCGCGACCGGGCGGGAGGCCGTCGTTAGCGCGGCGGCGCGAGCGGCGGAGCTCGTGCGAACCGAGCCCCGGGCCGAGTCCGAGCGGCGGGAGCACGTCTGGGTGCGTGACGCCCAGCGCGGCTCGGCCGCCGCCCTCGAGCATCTCTTCAGGCATCACTGGCCTCGCGCGTACCGGGCGGCACTGCTCGTCGTCGCCGACGCTGCCGCCGCCGAGGACATCGCACAGGAGTCGTTCCTTGCTGCGGTGCGTGCGCTCGATCGCTTCGACCGGCGGCGCCCGTTCGGCCCGTGGCTGCACCGGATCGTGGTCAATCGCGCGATCGACTGGGGGCGTGCGCGCACGCTGCGACGCGAGCTTGCCGAAGGGGACGCGCCGGAGCCGGCCGCGCCGGGGCGGGAGCCCGCGGGGCATGCACAGCGCCTGGCCGCCGCGCTCGCCGGGCTCGGACCCGAGCAGCGGGCGGTGATCGTCCTGCGCTACCTGCTCGAGTACACGCCCGGCGAGATCGCCGAGCTGCTCGACCTGCCCCGCGGCACCGTCAACTCGCGGCTCCGCCGCGGTCTCGACCGGCTCGAGACGGTGCTGCGAGAGGAGGTCGAATGAGCGAGCGGCGCCTGCGACAGCTGCTCGACTCCACGCCGACGGACGAGCGGGCCGAGGCTCGCGCATGGGAGCTCGTGCACGCCGCGTGGGCGGAGCGCGAGCCTCGCCGCCGCCCCCGGCGGCGGGCCCGCCTCGTGCTCGCATTCGCCGCGGTCGCGGCAATTGCCACCGCCTCCCTCTCGCAGCCGGGGCGGGCCGTCGTGAACGCCGTCCGCCGCTCGATCGGGATCGAGCATGCCGAGCCGGCGTTGTTCCGCCTGCCGGCAACGGGGCGGCTGCTCGTCGCCGGTCCGAGCGGCACCTGGGTCGTCGCGGCCGACGGCTCGAAGCGCCGCCTCGGTGACTATCGGCAGGCGTCGTGGTCCCCGCACGGCCTCTACGTCGTCGCGGCTGCGACGAACGAGCTGGCGACCGTCACGCCGACCGGTGCCGTGCACTGGACGCTCTCACGCCCGCAGATCCGCTTCCCGCGCTGGGGCGGCACGCGTACCGACACCCGCATCGCCTACCTCACGACGAGCAGGCTGCACGTCGTCGCCGGCGACGGTACCGGTGACATCGACGCAGAAGGGCTGCCGGCAGCGGCTCCGGTGGCGCCTGCCTGGCAGCCGACGCCCGCCGATCGCCACGTTCTTGCCTACGTGACGACGCGCGGGTGTGTGACGGTGCTCGATCCCGACCGGGGCACCGTGCGTTGGGTCTCCGCAGCGTACGCCGACCCGCGTGCGCTCGCGTGGTCGCCCGACGGCACGCAGCTGGCTCTTGCAGCGAGGACGAAGGTCGTCCTGTTCGACGCGCGCACCGGGCGTGCGGCCGCGGTGCACGTCGCCGGGGTGCTCGCCCTCGCGTTCGCACCCGACGGCCGCCTGGCGCTGCTGCGCGACCGCGAGGTCCTGGTCCGGCAGGACGGCCGGCTGCGGGCGCTCTTCGTTCCGCCCGGCGGCCGCCTCAGCGGTCTCGCCTGGTCGCCGGACGGTCGCTGGCTTCTCACCGAGCTGCCGGCCGCCGACGAATGGGTCTTCCTGCAGACGCACGGCGGGCGGCGCATTCTCGCGGTCTCGCACATCGCGGCCCAGTTCGGAGCCTTCCCGTCGCTGAGCGGCTGGGCAAGCTGACGGACGCGCACGGAACGGACGCGCGTCAGAAAGTAGACGCGACAACCCTGGGACCCGACCCCTCCCCCCTACCCACTTCGATCGTAGGCCGAAAACGCGCACGTGTCCGTCACGGAAGCGTGCCGCGTTGCCGGCGGCCGAGCTGCAACTGCTTGACGCCGTCCGCGCGCGCGCCTACCCTGGAGCGCAGTTTCCGTCCCCGGCGAAGAGGAGGTCGACCTCGTGATGACCGTGTCTGTCGCCTCCTCGGCCCCTTCGGCCTAACCGGCGCGACGGCACTCCTTCGAGAGGCGGCCGCCGTGCCG
>DASPTD010000003.1:0-10078 GCA_035623575.1 Gaiellaceae bacterium | reverse complement strand
CGCGCTCCTCCCTCGCTACCTCACGCCTTCGAGTCCTGCACGCGCGTCAGCCGTGCAATGCGCGCCGGCAGCCACCAGTTGTAGCGGTCGAGGATCGCCATCAGCGCAGGTACGAGGCAGGCGCGGACGACGGTCGCGTCGACGAGCACGGCGAGCGAGAGGCCGACGCCGAACTCCTGCAGGCCCGCGACGCGGCCCGTGACGAAGCCGGAGAACGCGGCCACCATGATCACGGCCGCGGCGGTGACGATCCGGCCCGTCCGCTCGAGCCCGTGGGCGACGGCCCGTGCGTTGTCGTGGACGTCGTCCCACGACTCGCGCATGCGCGTCACGAGGAAGACCTCGTAGTCCATCGAGAGCCCGAAGAGCATCGCGAAGAGGAAGATCGGGATCCAGCCCTCGATCTGGGGGACGCGGTAGAGGCCGAGCACGTCGGCGCCGACGCCCCAGCGGAAGACGACGACGAGGAGGCCGTAGACGGCCGCTACCGAGAGCAGGTTGAGCAGCACCGCCTTGAGCGGGAGCACGAGCGAGCGGAACGCGCGCAGGAGCACGAGGTAGGTGAGCACGAGCGCACCGAGCACGAGCCACGGGAACCAGCCGTACGAGCGGGCGAGGTAGTCGACGCCCTGCGGCGGCGCGCCGCCGGCGAAGACGTGCACGCCGGCGGGAAACCGCGCACGCGGGACGAGCGTCTCACGCAGCCTGCGGACGAACGCCTGCGACGCCTCGTCGCCGTACTCGTGCCGGCCCACGACGATCACCCGCGCGTAGCGGCCGCTCGGCTCGACGTACGGCGCCGCCGGCCCGGTCGCGGTCACGAGCGCCTCGGGGTCGTGGAAGATCAGGTCGGAGAGCCGCTGGACGGCCGCGTGCACGGGCTTCGTCCGCGCCCGGCCGGGCGCGCCGGCGTCGACGACGACCTCGGTCGGCGTGAGCGCGCCCCTACCGGCGTTCGCGCTCAACAGGGCCAGGCCGCGTACCGACTCCGGGCGACCCGGCAGAGCGGAGATCGAGCCCGGCGTGACCTGGAGGAAGGCAGCGGGCACGGCGGCGGCGACGAGCACCGCCGCGCCTCCCGCGAGGAAGGCGACGGGACGGCGCATGATCGCGCGGGCGAGCCGTGCCCAGAAGCCGCTGTCCACGTCGATCGTGCCGGGGAGCACGGGCACGCGGACGCCGAGTCGCGACCGCAGGAAGGCGGCGACCGGTGCGCGGCGGGCGCCCCGCCGCCCGAACACCGAGAGGAGCGCGGGCTGGAGCGTCGCGGCCGCTGCGATCGACACGAGCGGGACGAGGAAGCCGCCGACGCCGAGCGAGCGGATGAACGGAACCGGGACGAACAGCAACAGCGCGAGCCCGATCGCGACGGTGGCGCCCGAGAACACGACGGCGCGCCCGGCCGTCTCCATCGTGCGCACGACCGCGTCGTCGGTCGAGTCGTCGCGCGCGAGCTCCTCGCGGAAGCGATAGACGACGAGCAGCGAGTAGTCGACTGCGAGGCCGAGCCCGATCAGCTCGACGAGGTTCGTGACGTAGCTGACCATCGTGAACACGTGAGCGGTCACGTAGACGGCGGCGAGCGTGCCGGTGATCGTGCAGGCCGCGAAGAGGAAGGGGATCAACACGACGAGCGACAGGCCGAGCACCGCGACGAGCACGAGCAGTGCGATCGGCAGCGCGACCTCTTCGCCGTGGTGCAGGTCGGCGGAGAGGATCGGCTCGAGGTCGTGCTGGATGGCAGGCTGGCCGGTGACGAGCGCGGCGGGGGAGCCGCGCAGCGCGCTCCGGAGTGCGCTCGTGTAGCCCTTTGCGTGCTGGAGGTCGAGCGTCGTGTCGATGTCGCCGTAGAGCACGTCGCCGCCGGTCTGGAGCTTCGTCGGGCGGCCCGACGGTACCGCCCGCGCCGCTGCCGCGAGACGCCGCTGGAGGCGCGCCCGCAGCGTGCGGTCGGAGGGGTGGCGCACGCGGAAGACGACGGTGAAGACGCCGTCCGGCCGCTCGCCGAAGGCGCGCGCGAGAATCACGCGGGCCCGGTCGCTGTCCGTGCCCGGGACGTTGAACGTGTTCGAGAGGAGCGGCGTGAGGCGCAACGAGGCGACGATCCCGACCCCGAGAACGGCGAGCCAGCAGAGGAGCACGGGCACGCGGAGGCGGAGGACGGCGCGGGTCCAGCGCTCGGGCACGAAGGGAGACTAATCCGCAGCCGGGATCGGTAGTTTCGCGGCTTCCGGCCGGGCCCCCGAGCAGCGAAGATCCACCCATGCGTCGGGCTCTGATCGGACTTTCGGTGGCTCTCGCCGCCGTCGCGGTGGGCACAGGCGGGGCGGCGGCCGCATCGAGCACGGTGCGGCTGACGATCGTGCACGTGGTCCAGGGCTGCCACGTCTGGGGCGACGTGGACGGGAACCCGCTCGGCCCGTCGCGGACGGTGAAGATCAAGCGCGGCGCGACGCTCGCGATCCGGATCAACTGCCCGATGTCGTTCGACTTCGTGCAGCTAGCCGGGCCGAAGCTCGCCCTCGGCGCCTCGCTCACCCAGCCGGGCACCGTGCGCACGCTCGTGTTCGCGAAGCGTGGCGTCTACAAGCTGCAGGCGAAGAACGTCGAGAGCTCCGAGCAGATGGGGATGCCGACGCTCGGCCCGGACAACACGCTGCTGCTCACCGTCCGCGTGTCGTAGCGACAGCCGCTCGCGCCGTCAGTGGTCGTCGATCGGACTCTCGACGAGACCCTGCTGGTAGGCGAGCCGTGCGGCCTCGGTGCGGTTCGCCACGCCGAGCTTGCGATAGATGTTCGTCAGGTGGAACTTGACGGTCTGCTCGGCGACCCAGAGCTCCTTGCCGATCGCCTCGTTCGACAGCCCTCGGGCGAGCGCGGACAGGATCGTCGTCTCCCGGTCGGTCAGGCCGGCGGCGCGCGCAGGGTTGTCACCGGACTCGGGAAGACCGATGGCGCTGAACACCGTGCCCTCCATCGCCTGCCGCAAGACGGAGGGCAGGTCGATCGGGTTGATGCTCTTCACGACGTAGGCGCTGGCGCCGCGCTTGAGCACCGTCTGGATCACGTTCTCGTCGGTCGAGACCGAGAGCACGACCACCTTCACCTCCGGGTACCGCTTCCGGATCTGCCCCAGGCAGGTCAGCCCGTCGGCGCCCGGCATGCGCAGGTCGAGCAGCACGATGTCGGGGTTCGTTCGCCCGACCATCGGCAGCACCTGGGCGCCGGAGGAGGCCTCGCCGACCACGACGAACTCGTCCGACGCCTCGAGCGCCCGCTTGATCCCATCGACGATCAGCCGGTGGTCGTCGGCGATCAGCACACGCATGCCCGATTGACCTCCTCGTCCAAAGACAGCAGGCCCATCGTAGTCGGCGGTCCCGACGTCGGCCACAGGCCGGCCACGTCGGATCGTGCGAAGCGCCCTGCGGATCGTCGTCCTCGGCTCGGTGATCATCAGCTCTCCTCGCGGAACCCGAACTGGACGTCGGACTCGTGGTCGGGGATCAGCGGGTCCCGTGTGAGCTCGCGATCGCTCTTCCGCCGCCGTTTGCGAGAGCGCATCTCCGCGCTCGCCCGCAGCAGCACGCTCCACGGATCCTCGTCGTGGTCGGCCGTCGCCGAGCCGACGCTGGCTCCGTGGTACAACGTGGCCAGGTCCTCCGGCAGCTCGAGCCGCTCGAGCGCGACCGTGATCTCTTCGGCGCGCAACCGGGCCCGCGAAGGGGTGGTCTCGGGCATGACGACCACGAACTCGTCGCCTCCGAGGCGGACGACGATCTCGTTCGAGTTCGCGCTCGCCGCGAGCTTCTCGCCCACGCTTGCGATCAGTGCGTCGCCGCGGTCGTAGCCCAGCGAGTCGTTCACCGCCTTCAAGCCGTCGAAGTCGATGAGGAGCATCGAGAGCTGGGCGTCCCGAAGGCGCGAGAGCTCGAGCTCGAGCCCGCGCCTGTTCGCAAGGCCAGTGAGCGGATCCGAATAAGCGAAGCTTCTCAGCTCGTGCCGGGTGCGCGCCCCCGACAGTGCGACGGCGGCACAGTCGGCGAAGCGGCGCAGCGCGTCGAACTCCTGCTCCGGGAGAACGGTTCGGCCACCGTAGTGCAGGACGAGCAGCCCGACGAAGCCACCGTACGCGTGAAGCGGGCGGACGAGACAGAGCCCGTGGCGCTGCATGTACTCGTCCGCGTGAAACGCCTCCCTCGTGTCCACGAACCTGTCGAGCGTGCTCACCGTCCGGCCGGTCTTGCTCGCCCTGGCGCACAGTTCCTCTTCCAGAGCTCTCGCTCCCGGACCCAGCTCGTCTCCCGCCCGCAGGGTCACCTCCGGCGCTCCGGCGTGCTGGACCTCGTACACGGCGAGGGAGTCGTAGCGGGAGATCATCCGCGTCCCGTGCGCCACGGCGGCTCGCACGTCGTCCAGCTCGTGGGCGGCGAGCAGCATCTGGATCATGGGGACGAGTGCGGCCGCGGCGTCGTTCGGGGAGCTAGACATGTCGATCACGCCAACAGTCGGAAGACGGCGGCGGGTAGCGGACGCCGGACTCCGCGCGGTCGCGCGCGCTCAAGAACCGTATCCGCTGTGGAACGCGCAGAAGCGCACACATTCGTTTGGGGTCACTTCCAGGGACGTCGCCTGCGACTAACCATCGCGCTTCCGTGTCGGTCGATCCACCGACGACAGTAGCCGTGGACTCAGCCGATCGGCTAGGCCCTCGGTGCGGGTGCGGCGGCCTCCGTCCCTGGTCGATTTTACAACCGCTTTACGGCGCCCTGCGCGGGAGCGTACGTCGGCGAGGCATCAATGAGGCGTGAAAACGGCTCTAACGATGAAGGGGGTTGCGATGAAGAAGCTGGCGCTCGCGGCGGTGGGATCGGCGGCTCTCGTCACCGCCGGGCTTGCCGTCGCCGGGGGAATGGACGGCTACAAGAGCGTGACGGCGGTGTCCGGCACGTTCGCCGCGACGACCACCAGCGGCAAGACGGACACCCGGACCTGTACGACCACCGACGGCAAGACGATCACCGCGACGCGCGCGACCTACACGGGCACCGCGTCGTCGGGGACGGCCGATCTCAACGGCCCGGTGACGATCGACACGCATAGCGTCATCAATACGACCGACAGCGTCGGAGAGGTCGACGGCCGCCTCAGCGTCGCCGCAGCCGCCGGCAAGACCGACCTCCAGTTCACCGGCGTCTACGACCACGGCAACGTGGCAGGGCTGGCGACCGGTCGCGCGGCGACGCACGGCGTGCAGCTCGTCGCCAATCTCTCGGCGGCCTTCACCGCAGGCTCGCCGGGTGGCTTCAGCAGCGGGAAGATCGGCGGAGGCACATCGGGCGGCTCGGCGATCGAGCTCGGCCCGGGTCGCTGTGCGCCCAACAAGCCGGTGCACGAGAACGCCGACGCATACGGGACGGTTACGGCCGCCTCCTCGACGTCGATCACCGTGGCCGGCGTCACCTGCGCGGTGCCGTCGACCCTCTCCGCGGCCGTCGTGGCCCTCAAGCCCAACGTCGACCGGGTCCACATCCGGTGCTCGCTCCTGAGCGGCACCCTGACCCTCGTCAAGCTCGACAAGGGCCACTAGTAGTAGCGACCCTCCGGGGGGCGCCCGTCTCCGGGCGCCCCCGCCGCATCCGGTCTCCACAGCTTTACCCACAGGCTCCGGCGGTCCGATTCACGCCAGGTAGGGTGGCGGAATGTGCGGGATCGCGGGCGCCGTCGGGCTTCGTGTCGAACCCGGGGCCGAGCAGGCAGACGCGATTCTCGAGGCGATCCGCCACCGGGGCCCCGACGCCGACGGCCACGTCTTCGTGGACGGCGTCTGGCTCGGCTCGCGCCGGCTCAAGATCCTCGACCTCCGCAACGAGGCGAACCAGCCGATGCGGGACGAGGCAACCGGCACGGTGCTCGTCTACAACGGCGAGATCTACAACTACGTGGAGCTACGGGCCGAGCTCGAGGCGAAGGGTCACCGGTTCGAGACGAGCGGCGACACCGAGGTGCTGCTCCGGGGCTACCTCGAGTGGGGGGACGGCCTGTTCGTTCGCTGCAACGGGATGTGGGCGCTCGCGATCCACGACCCGCGGCGCGGCGGCGTCGTCCTCTCGCGCGACCGTTTCGGCGAGAAGCCGCTGTACGTCGGTCGCGACGGCGCGGGCGTCTGGTGGTTCGGCTCCGAGACCGAGGCGCTCCGGATCGCGGGGGCCGGGACGGGCCGGTTCGACCGGCCGCGGCTGCTCAACTTCCTCGCCTTCGGCGACGCCGAGGACCCGGCCGGCTCGTTCTTCGACGGCATCACGCAGCTGCCGCCCGCCCATTCGGCCTTCCTCACCGAGAACGGCCTGACCCGCGTGCACCGCTGGTGGGACCTCGCGGAGGCCGCGCGCGAGACGTGGTCTGCGACCCCGGCCGCCGGCGGCGACGCCGAGCTGCAGACGGCGATCGACCAGGCGGTGCGGCTCCGTCTCCGCAGCGACGTCTCGGTCGGCTCGAGCCTGAGCGGCGGCGTCGACTCGTCCACGATCCTCGCCTCCATCCGCAAGGCGGAGCCGAGCATGCCGTTGCACGTGTTCACGGCCAGCTTCCCCGGCCGCGAGATCGACGAGTGGGAGCGCGCGAAGCGCGTGGCCGACCAGTTCGAGGCGACGGCGCACCGCGTCGAGCCGACGCCGGACGGGCTGATCGACGAGCTGCCCCAGCTCGTCCGGCACCAGGGCGGCCCCTTCGATTCGCCGTCGGTGTACGCGCAGTGGTGCGTGATGCGGCGGGCCGCCGAGGAGGGCGTGATCGTGCTGCTCGACGGGCAGGGTGCCGACGAGACCTGGGGCGGCTACTCGAAGTACGTCTGGTTCGGGGTCTGCGAGGCGCTGGGACGTGCCGACGTTCGCACGGGTGCGCGCATCGTGCGGAGCTGGCGCGCCGAGGGCGACCTTCCGGCACCCGACCCGGCGCAGGTCGCCGGGCTCGCGCTGCCGCCTGCCGGACGCCACGCCGCCCGCGGGCTGCTGCGGGCGGCGCAGAGGTGGATCGGCCCGGCCCTTCGCGAGGGCGTGCTGCTCGATCCCCAGGGCCGGAAGCTGCCGGGGCCGCTGCTGCGGCAGGCGGCCGTCGCCGACGCGGAGCGGGTCGTCCTGCCGCGGCTCCTGCGCTACGCGGACCGGAACTCGATGGCGTGGAGCCGCGAGCTCCGTCTGCCGTTCCTCGACGAGCAGATCGTCCGCGCGGCGTTCGCTTCGGGTTGGCGAACCGGGCTCGAGCACGGCTGGACGAAGGAGCGGTTGCGGCGCATCGCGGCCCAGCGGCTCCCGGCCGACATCGCGTGGCGCCGGGCGAAGACGGCATACGACATCCCGGGCGAGTGGCTGCGACATCCACGAGTCGAGGAGGAGGTACGCGCTGCCCTCTCGCTGCTCCGCGAGCGGGAGATCCTGAGCGGGAGGTCGCGCATCCCGCTCTCGCCGTGGCGCGCGCTCACCCTCGCACGGTTCCTCGAGCAGAGCGGGCTCACCGCCTGATCGTGGCGCAACCGCGGCTCCTGTACCTCGCCTCGTCGTTTCCGTACGGGAAGAACGACACCTTCTTTGCCAGCGAGGTGCGAGAGCTGGTACGCCAGGGCGTCGACGTGCAGGCAATCCCGGTGCGCCCGCGTGGCGAGCTGACCACGCCCGACGCGGGAGCGCTGGCGGTCCGCCGTCCGCTGCTCGACCTCGGGATCGTCCGTGCTGCGCTCGCCGAGTCGGCCCGCTCGCCGCGCGCTGTCACACGTGCGCTCGCGCTCCTCCTGCGTCAGCCGTCGCCGAACGTGCTTCTGCGCAATCTGTCGGCGTTTCCCAAGGCGCTCTGGATCGCGCAGGTGGCGAGGCGCACGCGGGCCGACCACATCCACGCGCCCTGGGCCGGCCCGCCTGCGACCGTCGCGATGGTCGCCTCGCGCCTTTCCGGGATCCCGTGGAGCTTCACGGGTCACTTCGCCGACATCGCTGCGAACAACCTTCTGCGTCAGAAGTGCCGGTCGGCGGTGTTCGTTCGCTTCATCGCGAAGGCGATGATGGAGCTTGCCCGGCAGACCGAGCCGGCCGCCGACGAGTCGCGCTGGGTGCTCGTCCACTCCGGCATCGACGTGCCCGCCTCCTGGAGCGCCGCCGAGGGCGTGAACCAGCCGCCGGTGGTGCTGATGTCGGCCCGCTTCGATCCGGAAAAGCGCCAGGAGACCCTCGTCCGGGCAGCACGTGAGCTCGCGGACGAGGGTCGTGAGCTCGAGGTGTGGCTCGCCGGGACGGGCCGGCTAGAGCACGCGGTCGCCGAGCAGGTGCGCGAGAGCGGTCTCGAGGGGGTCGTCCGGCTGCTCGGCTACGTGCCGAACGAGCAGGTGCTCGCCTGGCTCGACGCGCACCGCGTCGATCTCGTCGTGCTGCCCTCGGATGCCGAGGGGATTCCCTACTCGCTGATCGAGGCGCTCGCTCACGGCGTGCCGGCGGTCGCGTGCGTCGCCGGCGGCGTCGAGGAGCTGCTGGGGGACGGCTGCGGCGAGCTCGTGCAGCCCGGCGACGCGCACGGCGTTGCCGTCGCGATCGGGCGGCTGCTCGACTCTCCGGAGCTCAGGCTCGCATGCGTCCGCGCGGGCCGGGAACGCGTCGAGCGTGAGTTCTCGGCCGAGGCAGCCGCGCGGGCGCTGCGCGAGCTCTGCGGCTTCGCGGCGGCGCCGTCCGGCGGTCCCGAGCATTCGCCGAGCGTGATGCCGGGATGACGGCCGTCCGTGGCCTGGTCTCGCGCGGGCGCCGGGACGAGGTCGCCTCGTTCGGGCTGGCCGCGGTCGCGATCGTCGTGTTCTGCGTCTGGTGCGTCCACGACGGCGGCTTCGCGACGGAGGAGTGGCTGCCGGGAACGCTGCTCGTCATCGCTCTCGTCGTCACCTCGCTCGCCTCTGCCGCGGTGCGGAGCCGACTCGCGGCTGCGCCCTTCGCACCCGTCCTCTTCGGCCTCTACGCCGTCTGGAGCTTCGCGTCGATCGGCTGGGCGCAGGTCCGGGGCGACGCCTGGGACGGCGCGAACCGCACGCTGCTGTACGCGGCCGTGTTCATGCTCTTCGCCGGGCTCCCGCTCGGTCGGACGTCCAGGCTCGCGCTCGTGGCCGGGTGGGCGTTCGCGATCGCCGGTATCGGCTTCGTCGACTTTCTGCGGGCCGCCGGCGCGACCGGGCCGCAGGATTTCTTCGTCGTCGGGCGGCTGGCGGTGCCGATCTCCTATTCGAACGCGAACGCCGCCGTATTCGGCATGGCGTTCCTGCCCCTGCAGGTGCTCGCCTCACGGCGCGGGGTGCGCGCCGTGATCCGCATCGTTGCCCTCCTCGCGTCGACCGTTTTGCTCGAGCTGCTCGTCGTCTGCCAGAGCCGCGGCTCGATCGTTGCGCTCGCGCTCGCGGTCGTCGTCTACCTCGCCGTCGGTCGTGACCTGCTGCGCGCGCTGCCGTTCCTGGCCGTCGCGGGCGCGGCGGCGCTGGCCGCGCTGCCGCGGCTGCTACACGTGTACACAGCCGTCGTCGGCGGGAAGGGGTACGGCCAGGCGCTCTCGTCGGCGCGGACCGCACTGATCGTGTCCGCCGCGGTCGCGTCGGCCGTCGGCGCGTTCATCGTCGTGCTCGACCTCCGGGTCCGCGTCCCCGAACGGGTCTGCTCCCTTCTCCGCCGGGCAGCTCTCGGCGCGGTGGTGCTCGCCGGCATCGCGGGGCTCGCGGTCGTGCTCGCACTCGGACACCCTGTCGCACGCGCCCAGCGCGCGTGGCACGACTTCACGACGAACAAGCCGTCAGCGCCGCAGACGATCCATCTCGCGAGCGGCGTCGGCACGAGCCGCTACGACGTCTACCGCATCGCGTTGCACGAGTTCGCCGCCCACCCGATCGGCGGGGACGGCAGTGACAACTACCTCGTCCCGTACCTGCAACAGCGGCGCACCGGCGAGACGTCGCGCTACCCCGAGAGCGTCGAGCTGCGCGCGCTCTCCGAGACGGGCATCGTCGGCGCGCTCCTCTTCTTCGGCTTCCTCGTGCTCGCCGTTCGCTCGGCGGTGCGCG
>DASPTD010000002.1:0-6559 GCA_035623575.1 Gaiellaceae bacterium | reverse complement strand
TGCGCTCGACGACGACTTCAACACGCCGGAGGCGCTGGCCGTGCTGCACGGCTGGCGCGACCACGAACTGCTCCGCCGCGCATTCGACGTGTTCGGGCTCGCGTCGCTCGCGGAAACGGACGTCTCGCCGCCCGCAGTGGTCGAGCTCGCCCGGGCCCGGCAGGTAGCGCGCGAGGCCGGTGACTTCGGCGAAGCGGATCGGCTCCGCGAGGAGATCGCCGGCCTCGGCTGGGAGGTACGCGACGTTCCGGGCAGCTTCGAGCTCTTCCGCAGCCCGTGACCCGCGAGCAGGTCTACGGCCGCCGCCCGGTCCGCGAGGCGCTGCGCGGCAGGCGGGAGGTGCTGGAGCTGTGGGCGACCGAGCGCGCGGTCAAGGGCGAGGCGTGGCTGCGCGAGACCGAGAAGCCGCGCGTCCAGGTCAAGCTCGACCGGGATCTCTCGGAGGCCGCGGGAACCCGCGACCACCAGGGCGTGCTCGCCTGGTGTGAGCCGTACCGCTACGCCGACGCGTACGAGCTCGCCGCCTCGGAGCGGCCGCTGCTCGCCTGCCTCGACCAGGTCAGCGACCCGCGCAACCTCGGCGCGGTCTGCCGCAGCGCCGAGGGTGCCGGCGCGGCGGGTGTGGTCGTTCCCGCGCACGGCTCGGCACGCGTGACGGCGGCGGTCTGCCGCTCCTCGGCCGGCGCGGTCGAGCATCTGCCCGTCGCGGTGGTGACGAACCTCGCGCGCTATCTCACCGAGATCAAGCGCGGTGACCTCTGGATCGCGGCCGCGTCGGGCGAGTCGGGCACGCCGATGTGGGAGGCCGACCTCTCGGGCGGACTCGCGTTCGTCTTCGGCGCGGAGGGCAAGGGGTTGCGCCCGCTCGTGCGGCGGACGTGCGACCTCGCCGTCTCGATCCCCCAGCTCGGCCGCGTCGAGTCTCTGAACGTGAGCGTCGCCGCGGCGGTGCTCCTCTACGAGGCGAGGCGCCAGCGCGATGCCTGAGGTGATGCGTGGAGCGACATTCGATGGCTGAGCCGACCCTCTATCTCTTCGACGGCTTCAACCTCCTGCACGCGGGGGGCTTCGGCTCGCCGGAGGAGCTCCGCGATCTGCTCGCGAGCTGGGTCGCGTCGAAGGGCGCACGCGGCGTGCTCGTCTTCGACGGCCACGGCGCCGACGAGAAGCACGGGCCGCTCGAGGTGCGCTGGGCCGAGGACGCGGACACGCTGATCGAGCGGCTCGCAGCCGAGCACCGGCGCGGGGAGCAGGTGGCGGTCGTGTCCTCGGACGCGGCCGTGCGCGGCACGTCGGGCGTCGAGGTGCGAAAGCTTTCGTCGCAGTCGTTCCTCGGCGAGCTCACGCGCCCAAGCCACGACGCGGGGCCGCGCGGCGACCTCCGCGACAGGCTCGACCCTGCCACGCTCGCCGAGCTCGAGCGGTTGCGGCGGGGCGGTTGACCCGAACACACGTTCGTATCATGTTGGGTCCATCGCAAAAGGGGTTGTAAGACCTTGGACCGCTTGCTATCTTCTCCCTCGACTTCAGGGTGAGAGTTCGGCGGCGGAGCGGAGGGGCCGGCGCCGGGACCGCCCGCCATAGACCGGGGGAGCCCCGTTGGCTGCTCGCGCTGCGCCCGCCTATTCGCCGCAGAAGGCTCAACGAGAGCTTGAGGATCTCCAGCTCGTGCTCAAGGCCCGAAACGGCGACGGCGCCGCGCTCGACGCGCTCATCCGTCGCTACACGGCCTTCGTCCGTCTCAAGGCGAGCTCGTACTTCCTCGCCGGCGGCGACAGCGACGACCTGATCCAGGAAGGCCTGATCGGCCTCTACAAGGCGGTCCGCGACTTCCGGGCGGACAAGGAGACCTCGTTCCGCAGCTTCGCCGAGCTCTGCGTCACCCGTCAGATCATCACCGCGATCAAGACCGCGACCCGCTTCAAGCACGCCCCGCTGAACACGTACGTGTCGTTCAGCCACACGCCGGCAGGCCAGGAGTCGGAGGGCGAGTGCACCCTCGGCGACGCACTCCCCGGCCCCGGCGTCCACGAACCCTCGGTGATGGTCATCTCGACCGAGGAGCTGCAGAGCCTCGTCTTCTGCCTCGGCACCGGCCTCTCCTCGCTCGAAGCGGACGCGCTGCGCCTCTACCTCGAAGGCTCGTCCTACGAGGAGATGGCGGAGCGGCTCGACTGCGACACGAAGACGATCGACAACGCGCTCCAGCGCGTGAAGCGCAAGATCCTCACGCACCAGAAGGGCCGCGAAGTCCTTCAATAGCGTGCTCGCCCGCTACGCTCAGCCTGCGTGCCGGAGTAGCTCAGCTGGTAGAGCACCTCTCTTGTAAAGAGGACGCCGCGGGTTCGAGTCCCGCCTCCGGCTTTCGCTATTCGAGCGCCGGCGCCGGTTCGCCCGCCTCGGGCGTGAGCCGGGGCAGCCAGCTGAGCGAGCGCGGCAGGTACCAGTTCCAGTCCCCGAGCAGCTTCATCGTCGCGGGCAGCAGCACGCCGCGGATCACCGTCGCGTCGAGCAGCACCGCGACCGCGAGGCCGACGCCGAGCTGCTTGATATCCAGGGTCCGCAGCGATGCGAAGATCGCGAACACCGCGACCATCACCGCCGCCGCCGAGGTGACGGTGCTCGCCGTCCGCCGGATGCCGTGCGCGACCGCGTCCGCGTTCGACTCGCCGCGGTCCACGAGCTCCTTGATCCGGCTGACGATGAACACGTGGTAATCCATCGAGAGCCCGAACAGCACGGTGAACAGGAACAGCGGCAGCCACGTCACGACCGCGCCGTTCGAGTGGAAACCGAGCAGCCCCTGTAGGTGGCCGTCCTGGAAGATCCAGACGAGCACGCCGTATGACGCCGCCACCGAGAGCAGGTTGAGCACGATCGCGGTGATCGGCACGACGATCGACCGGAACGTCAGCAGCAGGAGCACGAACGCAAGCCCGAGCACGAACACGAACACGAGCGGGAAGCGGGCCTTCATCGTCTGGTTGAAGTCGTGCGTGCCCGCCGTTTCGCCCGTCACGGCGTACATCGCCCCGCCGACCCTTCCGATTGTGCTCGGGAGCACGTCCCGGCGCAGCGTCTCGAGCGCGTGCACGGAGGCGGCGTCGTCGCCGTTCCCCGCGAGCGGCACCTGGATGCGTGCGACCGTGTGCGACGGGTTCACGAACTGCTCGACCGGCTCGAACATCTGCCCGGTCGCGAGCGCCTCTCGCTCCAGCGACCGGATCGCCGTCTGCACGGCCGGCGCGTTCACGTCGGGCGCCTGGACGACCACCTGTGCGGGGGACTGGGCGCCGGGAAACTCCTTCTGGATCTCGATGTACGTCTGGACGATCGGGATGCTGCGCGGCAGGTCGGTGAAGCTCAGCAGCTTCGTGTGGATCGTCCGTGCCGGCAGCGCGAGCACGATCAGGAGGGCGGCGGCGACGGCAGCCGACACCCCCGGGCGGCGCAGCACGGGCCGGAGGGCGAGCGCCCAGACGCGCGATTCGGGCCGGTCGCCCTTCGCGCGGCGGAGCCACGTCTGCCGCTCGCGCAGCCGCAGGAGCCGGGACGGCTGTCGCCCCGCCGGCCGGAGCACGTGCAGCAGCCCTGCCGCGCCGACGGCGACGATGCCCCGTTCGACGCGATCGCCGAGCTTGCCGAGCAGCGCCGGTAGCACGGTCAGCGAGCCGACCATCGCCGTGAACACGACGAGCATCGCCCCGACGCCGATCGAGGTGAAGATCTTCGTGCCGGAGAGCAGCATCCCGGCCATCGCGATCAGCACGGTGCCGCCTGAGATGAGCACCGCCTGGCCCGAGGTCGCCGCGGCGCGGGACAGTGCGTCCTCGCCCCGGCCGGCGAGTCGTTCCTCCCGCTCGCGCTTGAGGTAGAAGAGCGAGTAGTCGACGCCGACCGCCATCCCGATCAGGAGGATCACCGAGCTGGTCGCGTCGGAGGCGTGTGCGACGTGGCTGACGAGCTCCGAGAGGCCGATCGAGCCGAGCACCGCCGTGAACGCGAGCAGGACGGGCACGCCTGCGGCGACGAATGCGCCGAACGCGAAGAGGAGGATCAGGAAGGTGATCGGGACGGACAGCCGTTCCGCCTTCTGGAAGTCCTTGCCGATCGTGTTGTTCAGCTCGTGGTTCGCGCTCGCGAAGCCGAACTCCGCGACGGTGAAGCCGGGGCTCTGCTTCTGCACCGCGGCCACCGCGTCGAGGACCGGCTGCACCTTCTTGTCGGCCTGCTCTGCCTTGCCGACGATCGAGAACTGCACGAGCGCGGCGTGGCGGTCCTTCGACACCGCTCCGCCCGACGGCAGGATGACGTTCTGGACCTGCGAAAGCGTTGCGAGCTGCGCGGAGACGCGGTGGATGGTGGCGCGGAACGCCGGGTCGCCGACGGTGAGCGAGCGGCTCTGTACGAGCACGTTCTCGGCGGCAGGCTGCGAGAAGCCCGCGCCCTGCAGAATCGCCTGCGCCCGCGCGGCCTCGCCGGTCGACTGCTCGGCGTCGGACAGGCTGACCGTTCCGACGGCCCGTCCGATCGCGACCGAGACGACGACGAACGCGATCCACGCGAACGTCGCGGTCTTCCAGTGCGCTGCGCTCCACCGCCCCGCGCGGGCGGCGAGATTCTGACTTCCCATCGCGGAAATCCCCCTGGTCGCTTTCGACCCAGTCTGCCCCCGGGCACAGGGTCTACGGAATCCGGAACCATCCGGATCCGTCCCGGAGAAAGGCCCTACCCGAGCGCGAGCGCCTGAGCGAGGTCGGCCCAGAGCGCTTCCGGGTCCTCGAGCCCGACGCTGAGACGGAGCAGGCCGGGCGGCACGCGGTCGCCCTCCCAGCGGTGGCGGCTCTCCATCACGCTCGTGACGCCGCCGAGCGAGGTGGCGTTGACGACGAGCCGCGTCGAGGTCTCGACGCGCCGCGCCGCCTCGCCGTCCGCGACGTCGAAGGAGAGCAGGCCGCCGAAGCCGGGATAGCGAACGGCCCGCACCTGCGGGTGCGCAGCGAGGCGGCCGGCGAGGTGGGCCGCGCTCTCGCTCTGGCGGCGGACGCGCAGCTCGAGCGTCTTCAGGCCGCGCAGGAGCAGCCAGGCGGGATCGGGCGCCGCGACGATTCCGGTCCGCGTCCGGAACGTGCGCAGCGCCTCGGCGGCGGCCGGGTCGCGGCAGACGACCGCGCCGAGCAGGACGTCGTCGTGGCCCGCCAGGTACTTCGTCGCGCTGTGCAGCGCGAAGTCGGCGCCGTGCTCGAGCGGCCGCAGCTGCACGGGCGTGGCGACGGTCGAGTCGACGACGACCGGCGCGGGGTGCGCAGCGGCCGCCTCGAGATCCGGCATGGTGAGGAACGGATTGGAGGGTGCCTCGACCCAGACGAGCTGGACGCCGTCGGGTGGCGGCCCCGTCTGGTCGAACTCGACGTAGCCCAGCCCCCAGCGCTCGAGCGCCTGGAAGGTGACGCCGGTGCCGAAGTAGCAGCCGGCGGCGAGCGCAATCGTGTCGCCCGGCTTCAGCAGGGAGAGCACGAGCGCCGTCGTCGCGCCCGAGCCCGAGGGGTAGAGGAGCGCCGAGCCGCCGTCCAGCTCGCCGAGGCGTGCCTCGGCCTCGGCGACGGTGGGGCTGCCGTAGCGCTGGTAGTAGAACTCGCGCGGGTCGCCCCGCTCGTCGTAGGGCCAGATGGTGGAGCGGTCGAGCGTGTCCATGGAGGGAATCTACCCGGGCGCGTTACGCTGCCTGCAGATGGCCACCACGGACGACCAGCCCACCGAGGCCAAGCTCGGCCGGCTCGAGGCCCTGCGCGAGGAGGCCCTCCATGCAGGCAGCGAGAAGGCCGTGCAGCGGCGGCGCGAAGAGGGGCGGCTGCTGGCCCGCGAGCGGGCGGAGCGGCTGTGCGACCCGGCTCGTTCGTCGAGCTCGACCGCTACGTCCGCCACCGGGAATGGAACTTCGGGATGATGGACCGGCGGCCGTACGGCGATGCGGTCGTCACCGGCTACGGCACCGTCTTCGGCCGCAAGGTCTTCCTCTTCTCGCAGGACTTCACCGTGTTCGGCGGCTCGCTGAGCGAGGTCTTCGCCGAGAAGATCTGCAAGGTGATGGACATGGCGGTGAAGTACGGCTGTCCTGTCGTGGGGATCAACGACTCCGGCGGAGCGCGGATCCAGGAGGGCGTCGTCTCGCTCGCCGGCTACGCGGAGATCTTCTGGCGCAACGTGCAGGCGTCGGGCGTCGTGCCGCAGCTCAGCCTCGTGCTGGGGCCGTGCGCGGGCGGCGCCGTCTATTCGCCCGCGATGACCGACTTCATCTTCATGGTCGAGGGCTCCTCGTACATGTTCATCACCGGCCCCGACGTGGTGAGGACGGTGACGGGGGAGGAGGTGACGTTCGAGGAGCTCGGCGGTGCAGCGACCCATGCGGCGAAGTCGGGGGTCGCGCAGTTCACCGCGCCCGACGAGGAGTCGTGCCTCGAGGACGCTCGCTATCTCCTGAGTTTCCTGCCGCAGAACAACGCCGAGCAGCCGATATGGAGCGCGCCGACCGATCCGGTCGACCGAATGGATCCGGAGC
>DASPTD010000049.1:0-5080 GCA_035623575.1 Gaiellaceae bacterium | reverse complement strand
CGAGCGTGAACGTCGAGTCGACGAGCGGCCGCTCCCACTCGGTCGTCGCCGCGTAGGCCGCGTCGAAGTGAATCGGGTTCGTGTTCAGCGTGAGGAGCGTGAACCAGACGTTGTCGGCCTCGAGCACCGTGCGCCCGAAACGGCTGCGATAGACGGTGCCCACCTCGAGCTCCTCGTACGAACGACCCACAGGCATGATCATCGCACCGAGATGAACCGCCTCGCACACGAGACGAGCCCGTACCTCCTCCAGCACGCCGGCAACCCCGTCGACTGGTACCCGTGGGGTGCAGAGGCGTTCGCGCGTGCCCGCGCGGAAGAGAAGCCGGTGCTCCTGTCCGTCGGGTACTCCGCCTGTCACTGGTGCCACGTGATGGAACGGGAGTCGTTCGAGGACGAGGCGACGGCGCGCCTGATGAACGAGCTGTTCGTCAGCGTGAAGGTCGACCGTGAGGAGCGCCCGGACGTCGACGCGGTCTACATGGACGCGGTGGTCGCGATCACGGGGCAGGGCGGCTGGCCGATGACCGTCTTCCTCACCCCGGCCGGCGAGCCCTTCTACGGCGGCACGTACTACCCGCCCGAGCCGCGGCACGGGCTGCCGTCCTTCCGTCAGCTCCTCGTCGCGATCGCCGACGCGTACCGCGAGCGGCGAGACGACGTCGCGCAGCAGGCGGCCGAGCTCGTCGCCTCTCTACGCCGGAGCGCCGAGCATGCGCCCTCCCGCGAGCCGCTCACGTCCGGCCTCGTCGCCGACGCGGTACGCGTCCTCCGCACCCAGTACGACGCGACCTGGGGCGGCTTCGGCGGCGCGCCGAAGTTCCCGCCCGCTTCCGTGGTCGAGCTCCTCTTGCGTCGGGGGGAGCTCGAGATGGCGGTCGGCACCCTCGACGGGATGGCGGCGGGCGGGATGGTCGACCTCGTCGGCGGCGGCTTCCACCGCTACTCGGTCGACGAGCGCTGGCTCGTGCCGCATTTCGAGAAGATGCTCTACGACAACGCGCTGCTCATCCCGGCGTACCTGCACGCGTGGCTCGTCACCGGCGAGGAGCGCCACCGGCGCGTCGCCGAGGAGACGGTCGAGTACGCGCTGCGCGAGCTGCGCCTCGACGGCGGCGGCTTCGCCTCGGCGCAGGACGCGGACACGCACGGCGTCGAGGGTCTGACGTTCACCTGGACGGCGGAGGAGCTCGAGGCTGCGATCGGACCGGGCCGGGACTCGCTGCTGCAGCCGTTCGAGCACGGGCGCTCCGTGCTGCGCGGGACGCTCACCGGCGAGGAGCGAGCGGCGCTCTTCGCCGCTCGGGAGGGACGGCCGAAGCCGCTCCGCGACGACAAGGCGATCGCCGCCTGGAACGGACTCATGCTCGCCGCGCTCGCGGAGGCGGGGCGGCGGCTCGAGCGGGCGGACTGGCTCGACGCGGCCTGCTCGCTCGCAGAGTTCCTGCTCGGGCCGCTTTCGAACGGAGACCGGCTGTGCCGCACCTGGCGCGAGGGCGTCGCGAAAGGGACCGGCTACCTCGAGGACTACGCGAACGTCGCGCACGGGCTCTACGAGCTCCACGTCGCCACGGGCGAGCCGCGCTGGCTGCTGGAGGCCCACCGGCTTGCAGCCCTCGCAGTCGCGCTCTTCGCCGACGACGAGCGCGGCGGCTTCTTCCTCACGCCGGCGGACGGGGAAGCGCTCGTCGCCCGGAAGAAGGACCTCGACGACAACCCGACCCCGTCCGGGAACTCGATGCTCGCGTTCGTCCTGCTCCGGCTGGCACGGATCTTTGGCGACGACGAGCTGGAGCGGCGCGCGGTCGGGGTGCTGCGACTGGTGCGAGACGCCGTCGGGCGCGCCCCCTCGGCCTTCGGGTGGGCGCTCTGCGCGCTCGACCTCCACTTCTCGCCGCCGCGCGAGCTGGCGATCGTCGGCGGCCCCGGCAGCGACGTCGCCCGCGCCGCCCTGAGCGGCTTCGATCCCGATACCGTCGTAGCATTCGGTCCGGCCGAGGGCGTGCCGCTCCTGGAGGGGAAGGCGCTCGTGGCGGGCCGGCCGGCCGTGTACGTGTGCGAGCGCTTCGCCTGCCGCGCGCCGGCGACCGACCCGTCAGGGCTTTAGGGTGTTAGCCTAGCCGCCACCCATGGTGGAGGGGTCGCCCTGAGAGCTGCGCCGTGATGCCGGCCTCCGATTTCGATCTGGTCTCGATCGGCTCCGGGCCCGCCGGGGTGCGCGCTGCGATCCAGGCCGCGAAGCTGCATCGACGCGCCGCTGTCGTCGAGCAGGGACGCAACGTCGGCGGTGTCTGCGTGAACACCGGGACGATCCCGTCGAAGACGATGCGCGAGGCGATCCTCCACTTGACCGGAATGCGCCAGCGCGGGTTCTACGGGCAGGGCTACCGCGTCAAGAGCGAGGTCACGTTCGAGGACATCCATCGTCGGACGCAGACCGTGATCGAGCGAGAGCAGCAGGTGCTCGGCGACCAGCTCGCACGCAACCACGTGGCGGTCGTCGAGGGGCGCGGCTCGCTCGTGGACCCGCACACCGTCCGGGTCTCCTCGGCGGCGGGCGACGAGCGCCAGCTCACCGCGCAGTCGATCGTGATCGCCACGGGAAGCACGCCGGCGCACCCGCCGGGTGTCGAGTTCGACGGCACGACGATCCTCGATTCCGACCAGATCCTGGAGCTCGGCTTCATCCCGAACGAGCTCGTCGTCGTCGGCGCCGGCGTGATCGGGATCGAGTACACGTCGATGTTCGCGGCGCTGGGGTCGCGTGTGACGATCGTCGACTCGAATCCGACGATGCTCGACTTCTGCGACGAGGAGATCGTCGAGGCGCTCCGCTACCACCTGCGCGATCTCGGCGTGACCTTCCGCTTCGGCGAGACGGTCGAGGCCGTCGAGCACCGCGATGACCGGACGCTGACCCGTCTCGCGAGCGGCAAGCAGATCCTCGCCGACGCCGTCTTCTACTCCGCCGGCCGTCAGGGCGCCTCGGCCGGGCTCGGCCTCGAGGAGCTGGGGATCGCGGTGGACAGGCGCGGCCGGATCGCGGTCGGGACCGACTACCGCACGAGCGTCGAATCGGTGCTGGCCGTCGGGGACGTGATCGGCTTTCCGAGCCTCGCCTCGGTCTCGGCCGAGCAGGGGCGCGTCGCGGCATGCGCCGCGCTCGAGATCGACAGCCGTGGAGTGGCGGAGCTGCTCCCGTTCGGCATCTACGCGATCCCGGAGATCAGCTACGTCGGCCGCACCGAGGCCGAGCTGACGGACGCCGGCGTGCCGTACGAGGTCGGCGTCGCGCGGTACCGCGAGCTCGCCCGCGGCGTGATCCTCGGCGAGCAGTACGGCCTGTTGAAGCTCCTCGTCTCCACCGACGACGGACGGCTGCTCGGCGTCCATGCATTCGGCACCGGTGCGACCGAGCTCGTGCACATCGGCCAGACCGCGATGGGGCTCGGAGGAACGGTCGATTTCTTCGTCGACTCCGTCTTCAACTACCCGACGCTCGCCGAGGCGTACAAGATCGCCGCGCTCAACGCCATGAACAAGCTGCGCGAGCTCGCCGTCTAGCTAAACAACGCCCCGGGTGCTGCCGATGATGGACGGGTGCGGGTGTGCGCGCTCCTCTCGGTGGTCGTCCTGGCCGCGCTGGTCGCGGCCGCCGCCCAGGCGCAGGTGCGGCCGGTGCGCCCCGGCGACGAGTCGTTGCTGAAGCGCGCCCCGACCTACGAGGAGCAGGTCGCGGCGCAGGTCGCGGCCCGGCTCACGCACCTGCATCCGCAGGTGCGCTGTGCTCCGCTCGGGATTCCGGGGCTGCCCTCCTCGGTCCTCGGCGTCACCCTCTTCCTGGGGACGCACCCGGCCGGGTACTTCCTGATGGTGCCGCAGATGTGCGCCGACCTCGCCGCGTTCCACAGGTCGCCGGCGAGCTTCGACCCCCGCGCCTGCACCGACGGCACGTGCCTGACCACCGACGCTGCAGTCGCGATGGCGCTCGCGACCGTCTCGCACGAGTCGTACCACCTGCTCGGGTACACGAACGAGGCGCAGGTCGAGTGCTACGGCATGCAGTCGATCTGGTTCGTCGCGAGCAAGCTCGGGGCCTCGCTCGACGAGGCGCAGGCGATCGCAAAGTTCTACGCGACGCAGATCTACCCCCTCCGCCAGACGCAGACGCCGGCCTATTGGACGCCCGAGTGCCGCGACGGCGGCAAGTACGACCTGCGGCCGCAGTCGCACTCCTGGCCCAGCTGACCTTGATCCCAGCCTGCCGGCGTACGAGGATGGTCGCGACGCCGCAGGTGTCGGCTCGCGTGTCACGAAACGAACCGCGGGGATCACCACCGGAAAGGATGCTGATGGACAAGCTGATGGGGCTCTCGAGGGGTCAAAGGCTGATCCTCGGCGGGGGCGTACTGCTCTTCATCGACTCGTTCCTGCCGTGGCAGAAGGTGTCGTTCGGGATCGGCGGGGCGTCGATCTCGGCGACGGCGAATGCCTGGCACGGGTTCTGGGGAGTCGTGCTCTGCCTGCTGGTGATCGTGCTGCTCGCCTGGGCGGGCGCCCGAGCCTTCGGCGTCGCGCTCCCGGACGTCGTGCCCGCAGGGCTTGCCACGCTCGCGTTGGGCGGCCTGATCTTCCTCTTCGCGCTGCTCAAGACGCTGACGGAGAGCTATCGCGGCTGGGCGAGCTGGGTCGGCATCATCCTCGCTGCGGTCGTCGCCGTCGGCTCCTGGTTTGCCTTCCAGGAAAGCGGCGAGGCGCTGCCGAAGATGCCGACGGCCGGTTCTCCCCCGTCGAGCCCTCCACCGCCGCCGGCGCCGACGGAGCCGACGGACACCGATCCTTCCTGACGACCGCGTCACCCGTGCCAGGTCTTGCACGTCGAGCAAGACCTGGCACGGACGCTCAAACCACGAAGGTCTCGGGTCGCGCGGCGCCGCGCTCGAACCGGTCGACCGCCAACGCCGACAGGTCCAGCGTGGGCCTCACGCCGGTGACGAGCTCGGCGAGGTGCTCGCCCACCGCCGGCGCCTGCTGGAAGCCGTGCCCGGAGAAGCCCGTCGCGTAGAGGAAGCGCGACGGC
>DASPTD010000045.1:0-20405 GCA_035623575.1 Gaiellaceae bacterium | reverse complement strand
ATCCCGCCGGCGCCGCGCGGCCTGCCGCAGATCGAGGTCACTTTCGACATCGACGCGAACGGGATCATCAACGTGTCCGCACGCGATATGGGCACGGGCAACGTGCAGCAGATCCAGATCACGGGCGGCTCCGGCCTGTCCGAGGACGAGGTGAAGAAGATGATCCAGGAGGCGGAGGCGCACGCAGACGAGGCGCACCGGCTCCGCGAGACCGTCGACGCGAAGAACGCCGCCGAGACGCTCGCGTACCAGACCGAGCGCTCGCTGAAGGAGCACCGGGACAAGCTCGACGAGGCCGACGCCTCGACGATCGAGGGCCGGATCATGGAGCTCCGTCACGCGCTCGAGGGCGACGACGTCGCCGAGATCCGTGCGAAGACCGACGCGCTGCAGGAGGCGTCGCACAAGCTCGCCGAGGCGGTCTACGCCCAGGCGACCGCTCACGCAGCCCACACGGGCTCCGGTCAGACGGGCGACGGCGCTCCGTCCGCCGACGACGAGGTCGTCGAGGAAGGCGAGTACGAGGTCGTCGACGACGAGGCGAAGACGTCGTGACGGACGAGCTCGAAGAGGTTGTGGAGCCGGAGGCCGGGGAGGGCGGCGGCGCGGATGCGCTCGCCGCCCTCGCGGCCGAGCGTGACGAGGCGCTCGACGGCTGGAAGCGAACCGCCGCGGACTTCGACAACTTCCGCAAGCGCGCGCTGCGCGAGCGGGAGGAGTACGTCAGGTTCGCGAACGAGCGGCTCGTCGCCGAGCTGCTGCCGGTCCTCGACGATCTCGAACGCGCGCTCCAGGCCGCGGCCGAGCACGAGGAGTCGCGGCTCGAGGAGGGCGTCGAGCTCGTCCACCGCGAGCTCGCAGCGCTGCTCGCACGGCACGGCGTGAAGGAGATCGAGACGAGCGGCAAGTTCGACCCGCACGTGCACGAGGCACTCCTCGCGCAGCCGTCCGAGGCCGACGAGGGCTCGGTGCTCGACGTGGTCCAGAAGGGCTACACGCTCGGCGAGCGTGTCGTGCGGCCCGCGCGCGTCGTGGTCGCAGGCCCGCCGCAGGAGCCCGATGGCTAAGCCGCTCTACGACACTCTCGGCGTGCCGAAGAACGCCTCCCCGGACGAGATCAAGAAGGCGTACCGGAAGCTCGCGCGCATGCACCATCCCGATGCGAACCCGGGCGACAAGCAGGCCGAGGAGCGCTTCAAGGAGGTGCAGCACGCGTACGACGTGCTCTCCGACCCGGAGAAGCGAAAGGCGTACGACCGCTTCGGCACGCAGAACGGGCGCGCCGGCGCCGGCGCCCCGAACGTCGATTTCGGAAACATCGACTTCGGCGACCTCGGCGACCTGTTCGGCGGGCTCTTCGGCGGGCTCGGGGGCCGCGGCCCGGGCGCGCGGGCGCAGCGCCAGCCGCTGAAGGGCAACGACGTCGAAGCCGTGGTGCACCTCTCGTTCGAGGACTCGCTGCACGGCGTCGAGGCGAAGGTGCCGGTCGAGCTGATGACCGCGTGCAGCCAGTGCGGCGGCACGGGGGCGCAGCCCGGCACGACGCCGGTGATCTGCCCGGAGTGCAACGGCCGCGGCGTGAAGGTCGAGAGCCAGGGCCTGTTCGCGCTCTCGCAGCCGTGTCCGCGCTGCCGCGGCAACGGCACCGTGATCGAGCAGCCCTGCCCCAAGTGCAAGGGCTCGGGGCGCGAGCGCCGGATCAAGACGTACACCGTGAAGATCAAGCCGGGCGTCAAGGACGGCACGCGCATCCGCCTGAAGGGCAAGGGCGAGCCCGGCGAGAACGGTGGCCCCAACGGCGACCTGATCGTCGTCACCCGCGTGACGGCGTCGCCGACGTACGAGCGGCGCGGCGACGACCTCGTCGTCCAGGTGTCCGTGTCGTATGCGACCGCCGCGCTCGGCGGCTCCGTCGAGGTGCCGACGCCCGACGGCCCCGTGTCGTTGAAGATCCCCGGGGGCTCGGAGGACGGCAAGCTGCTGCGGATCAAGGGCCGCGGCGCGCCCAAGCTCTCCGGCTCGGGCAAGGGCGACGTGCTCGCGCGCGTGCGCATCGAGGTGCCGAAGCGCGTGAGCAAGAAGGAGCGAGAGCTGCTTGAGCAGCTGAAGCAGGTGGGCGGCTGATGGCCAAGCACGACGACCTGTTGCAGCAGGGCCCGCGCCAGGCGCCGGAGCCGGAGACGGCGGAGCAACGCAGCCGGCGCACCGGCTTGAAGACCGCCGGCGGCGGCGTGGCCGCGGGCGGCATCGGCCTTGCGAAGGCCGGCGTGCTCGGGAAGCTGTTCCTCTGGCTGTTCGTGTGGAACGGCGTCACCTCCGCCTGGCGCATCGGCGGCTGGATCGGGATCGCCGTCATCGCCGCCGCGGTCACCACGTACTTCGTCCTGCGCTCGCGCAGGCAGGCGACGGTCTCGATGCCGACGCACGACGACGAGATCGTGCTGCCCTCGAAGGGCTCGACGCCATGAGCGACCGCCCGATCTACATGATCAGCATCGCCGCCGAGCTCGCCGGCCTGCACCCGCAGACGCTGCGCATGTACGAGGCGAAGGGGCTCGTGCGGCCGAAGCGAACGCCCGGCGGCACGCGCCTCTACTCGGAGGCCGACGTCGAGCGGCTGCGGATCATCCAGCGGCTGACGACGGAGCTCGGGCTCAACCTCGCCGGGGTCGAGCTCGTGCTCCGGCTGGAGGACGAGCTGCGTCGCGCACACGCACAGATCGAGAAGCTGCAGCGGCAGCTGAAGGACGACGTGAACGACGTGCACCGCCACTACCGCCGCGACCTCGTTCCCTACGGCGAGCAGCGGTTACCGGAGAGACAGCACCGATGGACTTCAGCAAGCTGACGATCAAGTCCCAGGAGGCCGTCGCGGCCGCGCAGGAGCTTGCGCGCCGGAGCGGCAACCCCGAGCTCTATCCCGAGCACCTGCTGCTCTCGTTGCTCGACCAGGAGTTGCCCCGGCAGCTCGCTCCCGACCCCGCTGCGCTGCGGGCGCAAGCCGAGGCCGCGCTCGTGCAGAAGCCGAGGATCGAGGGCGCGCAGCAGCAGCCGCAGGTGTCGACGCAGCTCTCGCGTGTGCTCGACAAGGCCTTCGACGAGGCGAAGCGCATGGAGGACGACTACGTCTCGTCCGAGCACCTGCTGCTCGCGCTCGACGTCGTCCCGCGCAAGGAGCTGCTCGCGAAGATCGGGGAAGTGCGCGGCGGCCGGCGCGTCACGTCCAACGATCCCGAGGGGACGTATCAGGCGCTGGAGAAGTTCGGGCGCGACCTCACGGCGGAGGCCGAGAGCGGAAAGCTCGACCCGGTGATCGGGCGCGACGAGGAGATCCGCCGCGTCATCCAGGTGCTCTCGCGCCGCACGAAGAACAACCCCGTGCTGATCGGCGAGCCCGGCACCGGCAAGACGGCGATCGTCGAGGGGTTGGCGCAGCGCATCGTCGCCGGCGACGTTCCCGAGGGCCTGAAGGGGAAGCGCGTGTGGGCGCTCGACATCGGCGCGCTGCTCGCCGGCTCGAAGTACCGCGGCGAGTTCGAGGAACGGCTGAAGGCGGTGCTCGAGGAGATCAGGAACGCCGAGGGCAACCTCATTCTCTTCATCGACGAGCTGCACACGATCGTCGGCGCCGGCGCGGCCGAGGGCGCCGTCGACGCCGCCAACCTGCTCAAGCCGATGCTGGCGCGCGGGGAATTACGCTGTGTCGGCGCGACGACGCTCGACGAGTACCGCAAGCACATCGAGAAGGACGCCGCGCTCGAGCGTCGCTTCCAGCCCGTGTTCGTCGGCGAGCCGTCGGTTGCCGACACGATCGCCATCCTGCGCGGCCTGAAGGAGCGCTACGAGGCGCACCACGGCGTGCGCATCCGCGACGCGGCGCTCGTCGCCGCGGCCGTTCTCTCGCACCGCTACATCGCCGACCGCTTCCTGCCGGACAAGGCGATCGACCTCGTCGACGAGGCAGCGTCGCGCCTGCGCATGGAGATCGACTCCTCGCCCCTCGAGCTCGATGCAGCAGAGCGGCGCGTGCGCCAGCTCGAGATCGAGCTTGCGGCGATGGCGAAGGAGTCGAAGCCGGTGCGCGAGCCGCTGGAACGCGAACTGGCGGAGGCGCAGGAGGCGCGCAATGAGCTCGCGGCGCGCTGGGCGCAGGAGAAGGGTGTGCTCGAGCGCGTGAAGGAGATCACGCGGCGGATCGACGAGCTGAAGATGGAGGCCGAGCGCGCCGAACGGCAGGGCGAGCTCCAGCGCGTCGCGGAGATTCGCTATGGCGAGCTGCCCGCGCTGGAGAAGGAGCTCGCCGAGCGCGACCTCGCGACGACCGACTCGATGGTCAAGGAGGAGGTCGACGAGGACGACGTCGCCGCCGTCGTCGCGCGCTGGACCGGCATTCCCGTCGACCGGCTGCTCGAGGGCGAGACGGAGAAGCTCGTGCGCATGGAGGAGCGGCTCCACCAGCGCGTGATCGGCCAGGACGAGGCGGTGGAGGCGATCGCGAACGCGATGCGCCGGGCGCGCACCGGCCTGCAGGACCCGAACCGCCCGATCGGGTCGTTCGTCTTCCTCGGTCCCACTGGCGTCGGCAAGACGGAGCTCGCGCGGGCGCTCGCGGAGTTCATGTTCGACGACGAGCGCGCGATGGTGCGGCTCGACATGTCGGAGTACCAGGAGCGGCACACGGTCGCACGGCTGATCGGCGCCCCGCCCGGCTACATCGGCTACGACGAGGGCGGGCAGCTCACGGAGGCGGTGCGCCGGCGCCCGTACTCCGTCGTCCTGCTCGACGAGATCGAGAAGGCGCACGCCGAGGTGTTCGACGTGCTCCTGCAGGTGCTCGACGAGGGCCGGCTGACCGACGGCCAGGGCCGCACGGTCGACTTCCGAAACACCGTGCTGATCATGACCTCGAACATCCGCAGCGCGGAGCAGCTTCGCGACCACTTCCGGCCGGAGTTCCTCAACCGAATCGACGAGATCGTCGTCTTCCGGGCGCTGTCGCGCGAGCAGATCGCCGAGATCGTCGAGCTGCAGCTGCAGCGGCTGCGCGAGCGGCTCGCGGAGCGGCACATCGTGCTCGAGCTCACCGACGAGGCGAAGCAGGTGCTCGCCGAGACCGGCTGGGATCCCGCCTACGGCGCGCGCCCGCTGAAACGCGCGATCCAGCGCCTCGTCGAGAATCCGCTCGCCCTGCGCCTGCTCGAGGGCGACTTCGCCGACGGCGACACGATCCGCGTCGATGCCGCGGACGGCGCGCTCGCGTTCGCGAGGGTGGACGCCGCAGCGCCGGCCGCCGTCTGAGCGCCGTCGTCGCGCTCGCGCTGACCGGGGAGATCCGCGGCCGGCTCGGCGGCTGACGCAAACCCCGGCGGAGCGGCGCCCGGCGGCAGGCGCCGCTCCACGGTGCGCTAGCGTCCGCCGGGTGCTGCTCGTCGTCGCCGCAACCGAGCTCGAGCTCGCCTTCGTCGAGAGTGCCGAGACGCTCTGCTGCGGCGTCGGGCCCGTCGAGTCGGCGTTGCAGACCGCTCGTGCGCTTGCCGTGCGCCGGCCGGACGCCGTCCTCCACGTCGGGATCGCGGGCGCACGCGGGCTCGAGCCGCCGGCACTCGTGCTCGGCTCCGAGTCCGTCTACTGCGACGTGATCGACCCGATGGTCGGGCTCACGCGCGTCGAGCGCGCCTTCCCGGACGCCGGGCTGCTCGCTGCGGCGCGCGCCGCGCTCCCCCAGGCGCACGTGCTGCCGATCGCGACGAGCGGGAGGGTCGGCGGCGGCGACGGCTGCTGCGACGTCGAGGCGATGGAGGGCTTCGGCGTGCTCCGCGCGGCCGAGCTCGCGGAGATCCCGGCGCTCGAGCTCCGTGCCGTGTCGAACGCTCCCGGTGAGCAGGACCGGGATCTGTGGCGGATCGACGACGCGCTCACCGCGCTCGCGGCCGCGGTCGAGCGGCTCGTCCCGGTCTTGGGCTAGGCCCGTGTCCGGCTGGATCGTCGAGTCGGTGGTGCACTTCGAGCCCGGCGACTTCGTCAAGGACGGCCTCGCGCATTTCGGCTTCCATGCACGAGACGGCCGGTACTACGCGATCTCGCACCAGCAGCACCACCTCGGTCTCGTGGGCCCGGACGATCGCACCGAGTGGACCGTGGCGCCGCGGCCCGTCTTCGAGGGCGTCCCGAACATCGCCGCCGACCTGGAGTTCCCGATGTACGTCGACGCGCTGCCGGACGGGACGCTCGTGGTGTCGAGCTTCGGGAACGGGCTGCTCCACCGCGTCGATCCGGAGTCGATGAGTGCGAGCATCCTCGTCGACGGGCGCGAGCTCGGGCTCGTGGACATGGGCAACTGCGTCGTCGACGACGAGGGATTCGTGTGGGTGAACGAGGTCAGGGGCTGCCGCGTTTGGCGGTTCGACCGAGACGGCCGGCCCGTCGAGACGCTGGGCGACGGCAGCGCGGGCTTCCAGGCCGACTCGGCGAGCTTCGACGAGGTGAGGTTCGGCTGGATCTACGACATCCGGCGAGGGCCCGACGGCACGATCCACGTCCTCGACAGCTCGAACTTCGCGCTGCGGACGATCGACACGCGCTCCCGCACGGTTCAGACGCTCGCGGGCAACGGGAAGCCGGGATACGCGGGAGACGGCGGCCATGCGCGACTCGCGTCGTTCGGGAGCGATCCCGCCGCCGCCTTCGACGGTCCGATCTCGCTCGCGCTCGACGACGCGGGCAACGCGTTCGTCGGCGACCGGTTCAATCACGTGGTCCGGATGATCGACCGGAGGAGTGGGATCATCTCGACGATCGCCGGCCGCCCCGACGCGACCGCCGCGGTCGGGAACGATCCGGCCGAGCGCGATCCGCTGCGGCTCGACCTTCCCCAGATCAGCAGCATGGACTTCGGCCGTGGACGGCTGCTCGTGCCGACCGATCTCGCAGGCGACTCCGGCGACCTCGCCGTCTTGCGCAGGTTGTAGGCGCCTCTACGCGGGCGGCGCGTCGACGACGTCGTCGAGGAACTCCGCGTTGCCCGTGACCGGCGGCGCGCCGTACGCGAAGAAGAGAACCTCCTCGTCCCCCTCGTTGCGGGCCTGCATCGGCGTGTCGCGGTGCACGGCGACGAGATCGCCCGGCTGCAGGTCGACGCGCTGCGGCGGCTCGCCGAGAAGCATCGTCAGCGTGCCGCGGAGGCACACGAACACCTCTTCCTGGCCGTGGTCCATGTGCCGCCGCCCGCGCGTGTGCGCCGGGTAGCGCCAGAAGCGGGCACGCGAGTCGGTCAGGCTCGCCGGCACGGTCACGTCGGCGGAGAGCCGCGGCTCCTGCCCCTCGTGTCCGGGCCGCTCCTCGAAGGCCGCGCTGTCGGCGCGGACGATGTCGTAGCTCATGGCGCGACGATACCCTCCTGACCCGTGGCCAGGCTGTCCTATCCGCGTGCGGGCGATCCGCGCCCCGAGGCGCTGCCGCCGGGCGAGCGCACCGTCGGCCAGCTCGTCGCAGAGTCGATCCGCCTCTACGGGCAGCGGTTCTGGGTCGTCGTGCCGCTGGGCCTCGTCTTCGTCGGCGTCGACCTGGCGAGCCTCCACCGCAGCGTCACCGAGCAGACGCTCGTCCTCTGGGCCTTTGCGCCGCTGTTCGCCGCCGCGTACGTGCGCGCCTGTGTGATCGCGCTGCCCGTGGAGCTCTCGCGCCGGTCACTGGTGAACGCGTTCGTCGTCGCGCTGATCGTGTTCGCGCCCTTCCCGGTGCTCGTGCGCCTGTATGTCCTGCCGGGCATCGCCCTCTTCGCGCTGGTCGGGCTCGGCGTCCCGGCCGCCCTCGTCGAGGGTCTCGGCGTCGGGGCCGCGCTGCGGCGGGGAGCCCGGCTGGGGCGGGCCGACGCCGTCCACGCGGTGGCGGGCCTGGCGACGCTGGCGCTTGTCTTCGGCGTGAGCCGCTATGCCCTGCTCGTCCTGCTCCACACGCAGGGAAACCAGACCCAGGACGTGGCCGCAGTGCTGTCCGACCTCGTCCTGTCGCCGCTCCTGTTCATCGGCTCGGCGCTGCTCTACGTGGATCAGGCGGCGCGGGTCGAGTAGGTTCCTCACATGCCCATCTACATCTTGCTCTCGAGGCTCTCCCAGCAGGGCGTGGCGACGCTGAAGTCGAACCCGGACCGCCTGCGCGAGGTGAACCGCGACGTCGAGGAGCTCGGCGCACGCGTTCTGCACCAGTGGGCGACGCTCGGCGACTTCGACTTCGTCAGCGTCGTCGAGGCGCCCGACACGGCGACGATGGCACGCGTGAGCGTCGCCCTCGGAGCACGCGGCTCGACGAAGATCCAGACGCTTCCCGCGCTGACGATCGACGAGTTCGTCGCGACGCTTGCCGGCTGAAAGCCTCCTCGCCATGCCGACGAACTTCGAGCGGGCGTTCGCCGAACGGCCCGAGGTCTACGCTGCCTGGGGCCAGCTGAACGGCGCCGTCAAGGCGGGAATGGACCTGCGTCGCTACGAGCTGGCGACGCTGGCCGCGGCGAGGCGGCTGCGCTCGAGCTACTGCTGCCTCGCTCACGGCACGGTCCTGCTGGAGCGCTTCGGCGAGCCGGTGCTCGAGATCGCGCTCGATCACCGCACCGCAGGCCTCGACGAGGTCGACGTCGCCGTCATGGACCTGGCAGAGCGGGTCGTCGACGACGCCACCTCGATCGGCGACGCCGACCTGCAACGGCTCCGTGACTTCGGACTCTCCGAGACCGACATCATGGACGTCGTGCTCGCCGCCGCCGCGCGTTGCTTCTTCTCGAAGACGCTCGACGCGCTCGGCGTCCGTCCCGACGCGAGCTACCGCGAGATGGAGCCGCGATTGCGCGAGGCCCTCGTCGTCGGCCGAGAGATCGCGGACAGCTGACGGAGACCGGCGTGATCGGAGCGTGGGCCGAGGGAGTGCGCTCGCTGCTGGAGGCTCCGTCGGCTGCCGTGTTGACGACGTATCGGAGGGACGGGAGCGCACTCGTCTCGCCGGTCTGGTTTCGCTGGACGGGCGAAGCGTTCGAGATCGTGATCGCCGCAGGCGACGTGAAGCTCCGCCACCTGGCACACGACCCACGCTGCGTCCTCGTCGTCTTCGAGACCGTTCCACCGTTCCGCGGAGTCGAGGTGCGCGGCGTGGCCACGCTGGTGGAGTGCGACGTCACTCCGGCACGTGCGGCGATCGCGCTGCGGTATCTCGGGCCGGGCGACGGCGAGCGCTTCGCGGCGGCGCGGAGGTCCAAACCCGGCGTGCTGCTCCGGCTCCTCCCCGAGAGTCCGCGCGTATGGGACCTGTCGGAGATCCTGCCGGCGTGATCGACGACGAGTCAGGGCGGTCGACCAGATCGCGTATCGTCTGAGCCGTGAGCGCAGTGACTCCGGGGTCTGGTACGAACGACGACCCGTGGATACTCCAGACTCCTTCACGGTCGTCCGAGTATCGGATGTACCGGGACTCCGAGGCCGATCCGCCGGCCCTTGTCTGCGTCGTGGGGAAAACGACCCTCAGCTACCGGCTTCGCTGCATCGAGGACCTCCATGCCATGCTCGTCGCCCACGTCGACTGGATGGAGTTGGGGAGTGCTGACGAACAGAAACCCGCGAAGGAAGGCACCGTCGAAGCTTGGGCCCGCGCAAGCGACAACCCTGTGAGCGGGTGGTATGGATTGAAGAAGGGACTGCGGGGGCGTTTTGCGATGTACGTTCCGCCGCTCCTCGAGCACATGGGCCTGATCGAACTGGAGCACAACCCGAGAAACAACCGTGCTCGGGCGCGATGACGTCGCCCTCCGCCGCGCGCCGGCCGCCGCGGGTCGGCTCAGAAGTCCCCGCAGGTGCGGGTCTGGATCTCCACGATCTTGTCGCCCGCCGATGTCGCGTCGGCTGCCGTTGAGGGCCCGGTAAAAGTCAGCCCGTTGGGGGCCGTCCATCGGAATGAGGCGGTCCGCATGAGGGGACCGTAGGCGGATCGCAGCTCTCCGAACGTGCTGCCCAACGTGATTCCCGCGGCCGTGCTCAGCGCCGGCACGGGCGCCGCGGCCGCGACGCGGTCATGGGGCGAGCCGGGAGTGGTCAGCGGCCACCCCCCGTGGATGAACCGGTAACCGGAGAACCTGCCATGCCTGAACTCCGCGATGAGGTCGTGCCATGCGACCTCGGTGAGGTCCTTGCCGCAGCCAGTGTTGATGCCGCTCGCATTGGGTCTGCCGAGCGACGGGCGCAACGCTGCAATGACCGCCCTCTCCGAGAGACCGAAGTGGGCAGGGCCGACCCCGTTCGATTCGAGATAGCGAAGCGCCGACACGCCCCTCTGAACGCCCGGCGCGCTGGATGGGCTGGAAGCGCAGCCGGCGAAGAGCATCAGCGCGGAAATCGACGCCCATGCTCTCGCCGTCATCGCCTTTCGAAGGATAAGGACTATGGCTGAGTCGAACGACCTTTGAGGATCGCTTCCTGCGCCGTCAGGCGCGTGGCGTTATGCCTGCGGGCGGAGGAGCACCTTGATCGCCCGCCGTTCGTCCATCGCGGCGTATCCCTCGGCGGCCTCGTCGAGCGGCAACTCGGCCGCAAACGCAGGCGCGGACGATGCGGATGATCGCATCGGTGGGTTCGACGATCTGCGGCTCGGGCACGTCCTCGACGCGCACGTCGCCGGGGCCGTACATCACTGTCCCGCGCATCGACAATCGGTCCTTTCGAGTCTGTTCCCAGTGATCGGCAACGTGTGGCGCTCGCTCGAAGAGTGCGGCTGATCAATCGCGGTCGGACATCAACGGACGACGAGCGACGGCAAGGTCGTGCGAAGGAGCTCCTCGGCGTCCTCCACGATGCTGCGGACGATGTTGGCGGCGGGCATGACGGAGTCGATCAACCCCGCCGACTGCCCGAGCCAGATGATCGCGTAATCCGCGTCGCCGGCCTCGTCCGCGCGAATCAGGCGCTCCCGCACGTCGGCGCGCAGCCTTCGTAGCTCTGGCTCACGGCCGAGCCATTCTTCGACAAAGCGTGTGCGCCGGATGCGGGCGCGGGCACCGGGCCAGTCGCGGCCGGTGTACATATCCGCGATCGTCGTGACGACGGTGTCATGGCCGTCGCTCGCGAGCACGGCGTCTCGCCAATGTTCGTCAATGGGAGCTTCGTCGGCGGCGAGGAACCGTGTTCCGAGCAGAATGGCGGACGCGCCGAGCGCAAACGCTGCCGCGAGACCGGCGCCATCCGCGACGGGTAGCTGACTTTGCGATTCATCACCCATTTTCACCTGCCGAGGGTGGCCCGGCCGGACGTGAAAGCTAACGGAGCAGTACTAAGCGTTTGAGCATCCTGGGTTCTTGGTTGCCGCTGGAAAGGCGACCTCGACGCGGAGACCGCCGTTTGGGCGAGAGCGAGCCCTGATGACCGCGTCGTGGGCATCGACGACGTCCTTCACGACCGACAGACCTAGTCCGAGCCCGTCCTCCGAACGGGCGTCGTTCCGCCCGGGGAACTGCTGGAAGGGCTCGAGCAGTCGTCCCACCTCGCCGGCGGGGACCGCCGGACCGGTGTTTTCGACCGTGAACAGTGCCTCGGTCGCGGATCGGCGGGTGCTGAGCTGGATCCAGCCGCCGGGCTGATTGTGTCGGATCGCATTCCCGACCAGGTTGTCGACGACCCGCTCGATCAGGTCCGGATGGCCGATCACCCATGCCGTCTCGAGCGCCGACCTCACGGTCAACCCGCCGACGTCACAAGCGCGGACACATCGGGCGACGATCCGGCCTAAGTCGACCGTCTCACGCCGACTCAGTCCACTCTGACTCCGGGCGAGGGCAAGACATGCATCCAGCACTCGTTCCTGCTGCTTGCAGGCCGCGAGGACCGCGTCTGCAACATCGCGCCAGCTGGCGACGTCTTCATCGGGATCGGCAAGCGCGAGTTCGAGGAGCGCACGCTGTGTCGCCAGAGGCGTACGGAGCTCATGCGCAACGTAGCCGGCGAAGGAAGCGCCCTCACGATGCAGTTCGGCTTGTCCGCCCCGGCGGCGGTCGGTGATCGCCTGCTGGCGGTGCTGGAACTGGGTCGGCTGGGAGTCGAGGGATGAACCTGAGATCACACCCTGGGCGTTCGTGGTGGGGAAACCGGGCACGCCGTGCGACCGGGCTGTCGGCGTGCTCACGGTCCGCCGCCCGGCAGGGGCGAGAGTGATTGGCAGGCCTGCATCGCCTTCTGGAAGGCAGGCGAGTTCGGGTCAATATCCGGAGGGAGCTGAACCCGGAAATTGCGAATCCCACAGCACCAACCAACGTCGCTACCAATGGCCCCGGCCGGCGCAGCCAGGCTCCCCGTCGCTTGGCCCGTGGGTGTGACCTTGTGTGCATCGTCCACACCGGAGTCGTCCTTTCTCGTTGGCCTCCTGCAGATCGCGCGACGCAAGACCGAGAGCCGCAGCTTCTCCGGCGGCGACGCAAATCGGCGCGTTCAGAACTGGGCCTTGAGCTCCTCGATCTCACGCCCCCGCTCCCGGAGCTGTCCGTACGCAGGCCGCTCTCGGATCCTGGCGAGCGTCCAGCGCACAGCTTCCGCGCGGTTGGGCGCGATCCCCGCGGCGATCAGCGTGTCCAAGGTTTCCAGATCCGCGGCTCCAAGTCGGGCCATCACCGGCGTGAGCTCTGCAGCGCCCTCTTCAGGCGGCGTCGAGATCAAGAAAATCGAATCCTCGCCATCGACGAACTCGATCCTCGTAGCCTCGGGAAGCAGCCCCGGAAGATCATGCCCCAGCTGCTTGATCAACACCCTGTGAGCTTCATGGAACGCCTCCAGCGCAGTCTGGCCGCCTTCCGGCGTCCCCGGATCAATCACCACCCGTATCCATACGCGTCCCGGCTCGATCGCCGGATTCTCGCCGTATGCAAGAAGCACAACCTCACGCACCGCGCCCTCGGGGAACCGCGCCTTCACGTCCTGCTCAATGCGCTTGATCGCATCTGGTCCCACGTAACCTCCTCCTCTCGTGTAACAAGAGTATCTGTAGTTACCCTAGTAATCAAGGACGCCCTCGGCCCGGCGACGCTGCCCGTCGACCGGATGCTCCTCGAGGTGCTCAAGACCGCCTGGCATATCAAAGCCATCCAGGTCGTCAACGGCCTGGTCGCCGGCAACCTGACCCCGGGCGCTACGCGACGAGCACGTCGGCGATCATCCGATCGAGCTGACGCACGCTCTGACCCTCTGACGCGCACGAACGCTTGCGTGCGCGAGCGTGCTCTCGCACGACCTGGCTCAGCCGGCTGCTGCAGCGACGCGCCGTACCGTGACGCCCCACGCCTTCCCAGACGCGAACAGCTCGTCCGGGTTCACCTCGTTCAGCCAGCCGAGGAAATGCGGCTGCGGGTCGTCCTCCGTGCAGCCGTAGACCGCGGGATAGACCACGGCCTTCGGCTGGTCGTGCTTCACGCGGGCGGCCTCCTCTGCCAGGCGCTCGGCCTCCTCGGAAGCGGGACCCTCCATGTAGCCACGCGGCATGCCTTCAGACTACTCGCGGTAGGCTCGGCCCGTGTCGACCGCCCTCGCCGTCCGCGGCCTCGCAAAGCGCTACGGGTCCGTCGAGGCGTTGAAAGGTGTCGACCTCGAGGTGGGCGAGGGGGAGCTCGTCGGCCTGCTCGGCCCGAACGGCGCCGGCAAGTCGACGCTCGTGAAGATCGCGGTCGGGCTCGTACGCCCCAGTGACGGCGAGGTGGAGATCGCGGGAGCGCGCGCCGGCTCGAAGGCCGCACGTGCGGCGCTCGGCTATCTCGCCGAGCTCTTCCGCTTCCCCGGCTGGTACACCGCCGACGAGGTGCTCGAGCTGCACCAGCGCCTCGCCGGCTCGAACGGCGGCGCCGCCGAGCGGCGCCGCCTGCTCGAGCTCGTCGCGCTCGCGGACGCCGCCGGCCGCCGCGTCGACGGAATGTCGAAGGGGATGCAGCAACGACTCGGCGTCGCCCAGGCGCTCGTCGGCGAGCCGCGCGTCCTGCTCCTCGACGAGCCGACGTCGGCGCTCGACCCCGTCGGCCGGCGCACCGTGCGCCTCCTGCTCGAGGAGCTGCGGGGTCGCGGCGTCTCCGTCCTGCTGAACTCGCACCTGCTCTCGGAGATCGAGCTCGTATGCGACCGCGTCGCCATCCTCCTCGGCGGCGAGCTCGTCGCCGCCGGAACACCCGCGGAGCTGTCGCGTCCGCGCGGCGTCGAGCTCGAGACCGACGAAGGTGTTCGCCGTATCGCCGGCGCCGTGCGTGAGGACGCGCCGCGGCTCGTCGCCGAGGCGGTCGCCGCGGGCCGGCGGGTCTACGGCGTGCGCGTGCTCACCTCGACGCTCGAGGACGTGTATCTCGAGGCGGTCGGGGAGGAGATGACCGATTGAGCAGCGTCGCCGCGATCGTCGAGTACGGCTTTCGCGAGGCGGTGCGGCGCAAGGTGTTCGCGGTCGTCGTGCTGCTGACCGCGATCTTCCTCGTTCTGTTCTGGCTCGCCAACCACTTCGTCTTCGGTCAGTTGTCGAACATCACGCCGCCGCGCGACGTCAACGTCGACACGCGCACGTTTGCGGGCGCGTTCCTCACCGGGCTCGCGATGTTCGCGACGCTGTTCCTCGGCGTCGTGCTCGCGGTGTTCCTGACGCTCGGCGTCGTCTCGGGCGACGCGGAGCGGGGACTGCTGCAGCCGCTCGTGGTGCGGCCGGTCGGGCGCTCGACGCTGCTGCTCTCGCGGTTTCTCGGCGCCGCCGGTGTCTGCGTCGCCTACGTGCTCGTCGTGTACGTCGCCGCGATGGTGATCACTGGGCTCACCGGCCACTGGTGGCCGGACACGCTCGTGTGGCCCGGGGTCGAGCTCGCCGGAGGTGTCGTGATCGTGATCGCGCTCTCGCTGCTCGGCTCGATCGTCCTCTCGTCGACTGCGAACGGGATCGCCGTCTTCATGCTCTTCGGCGGCGGCCTCGTCGCCGGGCTGCTCGCGTCGATCGGGCACGCCCTGAACTCGCACGCGATCAAGCACGCCTCGACGATCGCCGCCTGGGCGCTGCCGTTCGAGGCGCTCTACCAGGACGCGCTGCGCATGATGACCGCGCACACGAGCGGCCTCACCGGCTTCCTGCTCCAGCTCGGCCCGTTCGGCGGCGCGTACGTGCACGGCTGGACGATCCGCGCCTGGGCGGCCGCGTACCTCGTGGCCGTCGGCGCGGTCGCGCTCCTTGCCTTCGCGCGGCGGAATCTCTAGGCGACCACGACGTGTTCCGGGCGTTCCGCCAGCCGCCGCACGCGCACGAGCTGGCGCGTCTGCATCACGTAGTGCGCCGGGTCGAAGAGGAAGAGGCCGGCGAGCCGGCCGACCAGCGCCGGGCGCCCGGCCGACCTCGTCCGCACGAGCACTCGCGTCCTCGACGCGAGCGGCTCGAGCACGAAGGCCCAGCTCGAGTCGACGAAGAAGCGCGGCCGCCCCTCCGCCGGGTCGTACGGCCGGAAGCCCGGCACTTCGAGCGAGGTGCGAAGCACGAGCGTGCGCTCCGGCACGACCTCGGCGACGGTGAACCAGCTCCTTCGGTCTGGCCGCGAGGCGATCCGGTCGCCCGGCTGCAGCGTCTGCCACTCCGGCCTGATCTCCTCGACGCTCGGGCGGCCGGCGTTGTCGAGCCGGTCGAAGCTGTAGAAGCCGCCGCGGTCGCAGCCCATCTGGACGAGCCAGTGCCACACTGCGGCCGGCGGTGCGTCGACGGTCGTTGCCATCGTCCACGGCGCGCCGGCGCCGGGCACGAGCTCGTCGCCCGGAAGCGGCCGCTTTCGCTCGAGGCGCGTCACGCCGGTGTTCCGGAGCGCGAACCGCGAGGCCGCGGCCACACCGAGGCCGACGAGCGCGAGGGTCGAGATCTTCATGTCCTCCTCCTTCGTCTCCTCGCTACCGTCGCCGCGCCGCTCGCACGGGGCATCGGGTCGAACTACGGACTCAGCAGCGTGCGGTGGAGATCCTGCGTCTGCCTCGCGGGCGCTGTGCCGAGCTCTTCGCGGAGCAGCACGCGCAGCGCGTCGTAGACCGCGATCGCCTCGGCGGGGTTGCCCTCGGCCGCGAGCGCCCGCATCAGGAGTCGCTGGCCGCTCTCGCGGAACGGCGCAAGCTCGACGAGCGCGCGGCCGGCACGGAGCGCGGAGTCGAGCTCGGCGCCGCCGAGGCCCACGCCCGCGGCCGCGACGCACTCCAGCGCGCGCAGCCGCACGTCCTCGAGCCTCCGGCTCCGCTCCTCGATCCACGGCGCGTCCTCCCCGGGCAGGAAGCCGCGCGTCGCCGTGTGCAGCGCGACCCGCGACGGCCCCCAGGCATCCGCCCAAGCGCCGAGCCGCACGGCCGACTCCGCACGGTGGACCGCCTCCTCGGCGGCCTCGTAGTCGACGAACGCGTCGCGCGGGAGCACGAGCCGCAGCTCGCTGCGCCCCTCGATCGGCACGATCCGGCGCAGCCTGGACACGAGGGCGGAGAGAGCGGAGTCCGCCGCGGCCGGCGGCTCGGCCCAGAGCGCGTCCGTCAGCTCGTCGCGGCCGGCCTCCCGAAGCCGGTTGCACACGAGGTAGACGAAGAGGAGACGCCCCTGGCGCCCCGGCAGGTCGGCCTCGATCCGGCGGCCCTCGACGGTCGCGACGACGCGCCCGCAGATCTGGAGCCGCGTCTCCAAGGTTGTGCCAAGGTACTCGCAAGACCCCGGCTCGACAATCTGCGCCATGGCGAAGATCCTGATTCACGTGACGCGCGGCCCGGAGGACCCGACCCGCGCGGCGCTCGGCTTCCTCGTCGGCAAGGCGGCCCTCGAGGAGGGCCACGACGTGTCGTTCTTCCTCGCCGGCGACGGCGTGCAGCTGCTGCGCGACGCCGTGCTCGACAACCTCACGGGGCTCGGCACCGGGCGGCTGCGCGAGTCGTACGACGCGCTCGCCGCCGGCGGCGCACGCTTCTACCTGTCCGGGATGTCGAGCGCCGGGCGCGGCGTCGTCGAAGCCGATCTCGCCGGCAAGCCCGCGGAGTTCGCGCAGCCGCAGCGGCTCGTGCAGCTCGCGCTCGACCACGACCGGACGCTCGCCTACTGAAAGGAGCACGGGGCGATGGGCAAGCTGATCAACTGCGAGTGCGGCGAGGTGATCCGGGCCGACACCGACGACGATCTCGTCGCGAAGGTCGAGGCGCACGTCGAGCGGCATCATCCCGACCTCGTCGAGAAGCTGTCGCGCGAGGACGTGCTCGCTATGGCCGAGGAAGGCTGACCGCGATCTCCCCGGCCAGGCGCGCGTTCTGCGCGACGAGATCCCTGTTCGCGCGGAGCGTGCGGCCGCCGCTCTCGCGGTGCAGGTAGGAGAGCACGAACGGGGTGACCCCCTGGCCGGAGACGCCGGCCTCGCGGGCGGCGCGGAGCGCCGCCTCGACCAGCGGCTCGACGTCGTCGAGCGGCTCGTCCGGCGCCCGTCCGAGCAGGAGGCCGTGGCCGCCCAGCTGCCAGTGGAGGCGCGCCAGCTCCGCCGCCTCCGCCGCCGACTCGACGCGCGCCGACACCGGCGGCCCGCCCGGGGCCGCGTAGAAGAGCGGCAGCGTGTCCGTACGGAAGCCGAGCACCGGCACGCCGAGCGTCTCGAGCACCTCCGCCGTCGCCGGCACGTCGAGCAGCGACTTCACGCCTGCCGAGACCGCGAGCGCCTGCGTGCGCGCGAGCTGCGCGAGATCCGCGGAGACGTCGGGCGGATGGGGGAAGCCGCGGTGCACGCCGCCGAGCCCGCCGGTCGCGAGCCAGCGGATGCCGACCGCCTGCATGACCGCGAGCGTGCCGCCGACCGTCGTCGCCCCGACCGCCCGCTGCACGGCGGCGGCGGCGAGGTCGCGCGGCCCGACCTTGCGCGCGTCCGCGCCGAAGCGTCCGAGCTCCTCCGGGCTGAGGCCGACAACGATCTCGCCGTCGAGGACGCCGACCGTCGCGGGCACCGCGCCTGCGGCGCGCACCTGCCGCTCCGACTCGATCCCCACCTCGACGCCCTCCCCGGGCGGGAAGCCGTGCGCGACGAGCGTCGTCTCGAGCGCGACGACGGCCCCGGCTTCGCGCACTTCCTCCGAGATCCTGATCACGGCATCGACCCTACTGTGGCGACGCATCGGGCCGCCGCCTCCAGCCCGCGCCGGGCCGCCTCCTCGAGCGACCCGCCGAGCAGAAAGCCGGCCGCGAGCGCGTCGCCGGCCCCGGTGGTGTCGACGACCTCCGACTCGACCGAGGCGAAGTCGAGCCGCGTCTCGGCGGTGAGCACGGTGCAGCCGCGGGCGCCGCGCTTGAGCACGCCGGTCGGCGCGCCGAGGTAGGCGGCGCCGAGGATCTCCCACTCCGCCTCGGTGGCGAACAGGACGTCGGGGGTGACGGCGTCGAGCAGCTCTCGGAAGCGCACCGGCCCGTAGGCGCGGATCTCCGTCCAGGCGGCGACGTCAACGGACACGACGGCGCGCCGCCCGCGCGCAAGGCGAGCGGCCAGGAGGGCGGTCTCGACGAACGGCTTGCGCAGGAGCGCGTAGCCGGAAACGTGCAAGACGTCGCAGTCGAGCGACGCGGGGTCGAGCTCGTCCGGCGCGAAGGTCGGCGCGACGCCGCGGTCGGACGCCATCGAGCGGTCGCCGTCCGGGCCGACGATCGAGACGATCACGCCGGTGGGGCCGGAGCCGATCGGCCCGGCCAGCTCGACCCCGCGCGTCGCGAGCTCGCGCGCGACGAGCTCGCCCGTCGCGTCGTCGCCGCGCTTGGCGATGCAGCGCGCCTCGGCGCCGAGCGCCGCCGCCCACGCGGCCACGTTCGCGGCCTGCCCGCCGGCGCCGGTGCGCGTTCGTGCGCGGACGTCGTCGCCCGGCACGAGCGGCACCTCGAGCCGCACGATCACATCGAGCGTCAGATCTCCGAGTGTCGCGATCCGCACTCGTACAATCGTCCCATGGACAGCCTCGCCACGATGCGGGTTTGTGCGCCCTCTCTGGCAGCTGGTACCTACTTTGGTACCGGTGGACGGCGAGCTGACCGCGGCTGATGCCGCGCGGTTCGCCGAGAGCCTGAAGGTTGACGAACCGCCAACGCTGAGCGAGGGTACGGCCGGCTCTTCGAACGGAATGTTCGACGCGAAACCAGATACCCCCCATCAGTTCGGCGCCCCTGCCCGGCGGTCGCGTCAGGTTCCCCCGGTTTTTTGGGCGATTGCACTCTTGCTCGGTGTCAGCGCGGGGGTCGGGCTTGCGCTACTCCACATTGGCCGCCCGTCGCGCGAGGTGGCGGCCGGCTCGGTCGCCTCGGGGCCGGTACTCAGCTGGGCTGCCGGGAGCCGTCGAGCCCCAGACTTTCGATTGAGCGGCCAGGACGGGCAGCCGATCTCGCTGAACCTGTTCCACGGGCGCGCCGTCATCGTGACCTTCATCGATCCGCTGTGCCGGAATCTCTGCCCGGTCGAGGCGGGCGTCCTGAACAACGTCGAGAAGGCCCTCCCGAGCACGAAGCGCCCCGCGATCGTCGCCGTGAGCGTCAATCCGTGGGGTGACGCCCGCGCGAACCTGCTCGAGGACGATCGAGAATGGCATCTCGCTTCCAACTGGCGATGGGCTGTCGGTTCCCCTCCGCAACTCAGGGCCGTCTGGCGCGCTTACCAGATCGGTGTGACCGTCGTGAACAAAGAGTACGCCGGCGTCACGACTCGAGAGATTTCCCACACCGAGGCCGCATTCCTGATCGATCCGGCCGGAAACCAGCGGGCGCTCTACCTTTTCCCGTTCCGGGCTGCCGACGTGGCTCGCACACTGCGCCAACTCGGGAGTTCAACCACGCATTAGTCCACCCCGTGGTCGGCGCGAATCGCCGTTCTTCCGACGTACTTGACCTATCGGGCGACCCCGTGCCAGGATCGCCACTTGGTGGTACGCGGGGCGCGCACCGACAGCCTGCCGGGGTCTCACGGGTCCAGAGACGGGACCCTGCGACGCCCAGGGCACCACGCCCATCGGGGTGAACGCTTCTGACGAGCGACCGGCGGATCCTCGGCGTGCTCGTGACGCTGGTCGGCCTCGTCGGGGTGCTCATCGGCGCCGTGTTCGGCGTGCGCGTGCTCAGCGACCTCGGGTTCGAGCCGGCCGCCGTCGCCGCCACGAGCGGCGCCAACATCACGCTCTCGGCCTTCCCGGACGGCTACGTCTGTCACCCCAGTACCCCCGGCGGCGGGCCGCAGGCCGAATGGGTCAGCTACTGCCCGAGCACGAGCATCAGGGTTCCCGCGCACAGCACGGTGACCGTGACGATCATGCAGTACGACACCGGCGACACGCTCCACAACCCGTTCTTCGCCCAGGTGATGGGGACCGTCGGCGGCGTGATGACCGTGAACGGGCGGTCGGTGCAGCGCATCC
>DASPTD010000007.1:0-46028 GCA_035623575.1 Gaiellaceae bacterium | reverse complement strand
GCCCACGGCGACCTGTACGCCGTCGTCCGCCTCGACCCCGATGCGGAGGTGCCCGGGTGGGCGGGTGCCGGCCCGATCTCGTCGGTTACCAGGACCGCGTCGGAGCTCTCGGTCGTCTGCCGCGAGGCCGATGTGCCCGAGGCCGCGAGCGCGGAGCGGGGCTGGCGGCTGCTCGAGGTTGCCGGGCCGCTCGCCTTCACGCTCACGGGCGTCCTCGCCTCGCTCGTGGTGCCGCTCGCAGAGGCGGGGATCACGCTCTTCGCGCTCTCGACCTTCGAGACGGACTACCTGCTCGTCCGGGAGCGCGACCTCGGCCGCGCCTGCGACGCGCTCCGCGGCGCCGGCCACACCGTCGACGCGCCTTGACGCTCTCGGAGGCCGCGCATACGCTTGAAGGCGATGACTCCCGTTTCCCGCAGCCGGTGGGCCTGGCGCTCCGAGCGGGGCGGGAGCCTGCGCCTGCACTGACGCGCAGCACAACCCGTTCCGCTCTCGAGGTCTCCGCGGAGGCCTCGTTTTGTTTACCCACATGACCGTGACCACCGACATCGCCACCGACCTGCTGACCCCGCTCGGGGCATATCTGCGCCTGCGCGGGCGACCGGGCGGGCGCGGCGCGTTCCTGCTCGAGTCGGTGGAGCGAGGACGGCTCGGGCGCTACTCGTTTGTCGGCTGCGGCTCGCGGCTCGTCGACTTCGCGGGCGCGGAGCGGCGGGGCGAGCCCGTCGTCGGCTATCTCGGCTACGACGCCGTCGCGACGCTCGAGCCGACGGTGCCGCTTCCGCCGGACGGCCCGGACCTCCCCGAGAGCATGTTCGTCGTGCCGGAGCAGCTCGTGCGCTTCGATCATGCGCGCGGCGTCGCCCAGGTGTTCGCCGGGGACGGAGACGAGCTCGCGCGCGTCCTCGCCGAGCCGCAGCCGGAGCTCGCACGTGGCACGGGCGCCCGCGGCCCGCTCCGGCGCTTCCCCGAGCGCGGCGAGCACCTGCGCCGCGTCGAGCGTGCGAAGGAGCACATCCGCGAGGGCGACGTCTTCCAGGTCGTCGTCTCGCAGCGGGCCGAGCGCCCGACCTCCGCCTCCGCGGCCGAGCTCTACCGGGCGCTGCGCCGGGTCAACCCGTCGCCCTATCTCTTCCTGCTCGAGCTCGACGACCTCGCGCTCGTCGGCAGCTCGCCCGAGACCGTCGTCAAGTGCGAGGGCTCGCGCGCGGCGCTCAACCCGATCGCGGGCACGATCGCGCCGGGAGAGGGAGACGCGGAGGCGCTGCTCGCGTCGAAGAAGGACCGCGCGGAGCACGTGATGCTCGTCGACCTGGGCCGCAACGACCTCTCGCGCGTCTGCGTGCCGGGGTCGGTGCGCGTCGAGCGGTTCATGACGTCCGAGCGCTACTCGCACGTCACGCATCTCGTCTCCGAGGTCGTCGGAGAGCTACGCGACGGGTGCACGCCCTTCGAGCTGCTGCGCGCCTGCTTCCCGGCCGGCACCGTCTCCGGCGCGCCGAAGGTGCGCGCGATGCAGATCGTCTCCGAGCTCGAGGGCTATCGGCGCGGGATCTACGCGGGGGCGGTCGGGTACGTCTTCCCGCAGCGGCGCGAGCTCGACACCTGCATCGCGATCCGCACGCTCGTCCTGCGCGACGGCGTCGCGCACCTGCAGGCGGGCGGCGGCATCGTCGCCGACTCCGATCCGGCCGCCGAGCATCAGGAGTGCCTGAACAAGCTCGGTGCGCTGGAGGCCGCCATCGAACTGGCGGAGGAGGAGCAGCGTCCATGATGCTGTTGATCGACAACTACGACTCGTTCACGTACAACCTCGCGCATCTGTTCGGTGCGCTCGGCGTCGAGGTGAGGGTACTGCGCAACGACGAGATCGATGCGGACGGGGCCGTGCGACTCGCGCCCTCGCACCTCGTCGTCTCCCCCGGCCCCGGGCGGCCCCCCGCTGCCGGCGCGTCGCTCGAGATCGTGCGCCGGCTCGGCTCCGGCACGCCGACGCTCGGCGTCTGTCTCGGCCATCAGGCGATCGTCGAGGCCTTCGGCGGCGAGGTCGGTTACGCGCGCGAGCTGCTGCATGGCAAGGCGAGCCCCGTGCATCACGACGGCTCGGGCCTCTTCGCCGGCCTGCCGGAGCCGTTCGACGCCGGCCGCTATCACTCGCTCGCGGCGACCCGCCTGCCGGACGAGCTCATCCCGACGGCGTACGCGGACGACGGCGAGGTGATGGCCGTGCGTCACCGGACGCTGCCGATCGTCGGCGTGCAGTTCCACCCGGAGTCGGTGCTGACACCGGACGGACCTGCGCTCGCGCGCAACTTCCTGGAGGGGCGTCTTTGATCCAGGAGACGGTCTCACGCCTGCTCGACGGGCACGATCTCTCGCGCGCGGACGCGCACGAGGCGATGAACGAGATCATGCGCGGCGACGCGACGCAGGCGCAGATCGCCGGCTTCCTCGTCGCACTTCGTGCGAAAGGCGAGACCGCGGACGAGATCGCCGGCTGCGCGGAGGCGATGCGAGAGCACGTGCTGCACGTGCGCCCGCAGCGCACCGATCTCGTCGACATCGTCGGCACGGGCGGCGACGGCGCGAACACGTACAACATCTCGACCGCGGCCGCGCTCGTCGCCGCGGCGGGCGGCGCGGCCATCGCGAAGCATGGCAACCGGGCCGCGTCGTCGGCGAGCGGCTCCGCCGACGTGCTCGAGGCGCTCGGCTTCCGGCTCGACCTGCCCCCTGAGCGGATCGAGCGGTCGATCGACGAGCTCGGGTTCGGCTTCCTGTTCGCCCAGGCCCACCATCCGGCGATGAGGCACGCCGCACCGGTACGCCGCGAGCTCGCGACGCGCACCGTCTTCAACGTCCTCGGCCCGCTCACGAACCCCGCCGGAGCCCGCGCCCTGATGCTCGGCGTCTACTCGCCCGGCCTGACGCGGACGCTTGCCGAGGCGCTCGTCCAGCTAAACGCGAGCCGGGCCTACGTCGTCCACGGAGCCGCTGGGATCGACGAGCTCTCGCCGTGCGGCCCCAACCTCGTGTGCGAGGTCGAGAACGGCGCCGTGCGCGAGTACGAGCTCGACCCGCGCGACCTAGGCGTCGACCGCTGCGATCCCGCCGAGCTCCGCGGCGGCGACGCACAGAGCAACGCGCGGGCGCTCCGTGCGGTGCTGGCGGGCGCCGACGGCGGCCACCGCTCGGCGGTGCTCCTCAACGCCGCCGGTGGGATCGCCGCCGCAGGGCGGGCGAAGGATCTGCGCGAGGGCCTCGAGGTCGCTCGCCGGGCGATCGATTCCGGCGCCGCGGCGGAGCGGCTCGACGAGCTGGTCGCGTTCACACACGAGGCGGCGGCGTGAGGTTCGCCGACGCCCTCCGGCAACCCGGGCTCTCGGAGATCGCCGAGTTCAAGCGCCGCTCGCCGTCGGCGGGCGACATACGCCCGGGCGCGCGCATCGAGGAGGTGGTGCCGTGCTACGCCGAGAACGGCGCGCGCGCGATCTCCGTCCTCGTCGACGCCGCGTTCGCCGGCACGGTCGACGACCTCCGCGCGGCCCGTGCCTTGACCGACGTGCCGCTCCTCGCGAAGGGGTTCTTCTCGACCGAGGAGCACCTGCGCGAGCTTCGCGAGGCTGGCGCCGACGCCGCCCTGCTGATCCTGCGCGACCTCGACGACGAGACCTGTGCGCGGCTGATGCGCTACGCCGCCGAACTCGGCCTCGACACGCTCGTCGAGGCTCACGACATGGACGAGCTGGCCCGCGCAACGCGACTCGACGCGCCGGTGATCGGCGTGAACGCGCGCGATCTCTCCACCTTCCGCATCGACCGTCGCGCGCAGCTCGAGCTGGTGTCGCTTGCGTCTGGCCTTCGTGACACCGTCGTGATCGCCGAGAGCGCCGTCCACACACGCGCTCAGGCGGCGGCCGCGGAGCTCGCGGGGGCAGACGCGATCCTCGTCGGGACGTCGGTCATGCAGGCGGCCGACCCCGGCGCAAAGCTGCGCGAGCTGCTCTCGCGTCCGCTCGTGAAGGTGTGCGGGCTGACCCGACAGGAGGACGTCGACGTCGCGGTCGAAGCGGGCGCCGACATGCTCGGCTTCATCCTCGTCGAGAAGTCGCCGCGCCGCGCTCCGGCCGTCCTCGACGTTCCGGCCACGGCACTCTCCGTCGCCGTCTTCGTCGGCAAGGCCGAGGAGACCGGCGCCGACCTCGTCCAGCTGTATCCCGAGGACGGCGGTACCGTCCGCGGCCGCCACGCGCTGCTCATGCGCAACGGCGAGCCGGTCGCACTCGTCCTCGACCAGCCCTGGCAGGGGAGCGACCCGGCGCACTGGGAGAACGCCGCTGTGGCCGAGGGCCGTGTCGTGCTCGCCGGCGGGCTCGGCCCGGAGAACGTGCGGGCGGCGATCGAGGCGGTGCGCCCGTGGGGCGTCGACGCGTCGTCGTCGCTCGAGAGCGCACCGGGGATCAAGGATCACGCACGCGTCCGCGCCTATGTCGAGGAGGCACACCGATGAGCACGACGACGTTCGGCACGTACGGCGGCCGCTACGTTCCCGAGACGCTGATCCCGGCGCTCGACGAGCTGGAGCGCGGCTGGCGCGAGGCGCTCGCCGACGATGCGTTCCACGCCGAGCTCCACGGCCTGCTCACCTCGTACGCCGGCCGGCCGACGCCGCTCACGCTGTCCGAGCGCTTCGCCCCCGGCAAGCGCATCCACCTGAAGCGCGAGGACCTCCTCCATACGGGCGCGCACAAGCTCAACAACGCCCTCGGCCAGGCCGTGCTCGCCCGCCGGCTCGGCAAGCACCGCATCGTCGCGGAGACCGGCGCGGGGCAGCACGGCGTCGCGACCGCCACCGTCTGCGCGCGGTTCGGTCTCGAGTGCGTCGTCTACATGGGCGAGGAGGACATGCGCCGGCAGCGCCCGAACGTCGAGCGGATGTTCCTGCTCGGAGCCGAGGTACGCCCCGTCGACTTCGGCACGAAGACGCTGAAGGAGGCGACGAGCGAGGCGATCCGCGACTGGATCACGAACGTCGAGACGACGCACTACCTGATCGGATCGTGCGTCGGGCCGGCGCCGTATCCCGAGCTCGTCGCAGAGCTCCAGTCGGTGATCGGACGCGAGGCGCGCGAGCAGCTGCTCGCGGTGGAGGGGAGACTGCCGGAGGCCGTCGTCGCCTGCGTCGGCGGCGGCTCGAACGCGATCGGGATCTTCCACGGGTTCCTCGACGACTCCGCCGTGCGGCTCGTCGGCGTCGAGGCTGCGGGCGCTGCATCTCTCGGGACGGGGCGTCCGGGCGTGTTGCACGGCGCCCGCTCGTCCATCCTCGCCGACGAGGACGGGCAGATCGCGGACGCGCACTCGATCTCCGCGGGACTCGACTACCCCGGGGTAGGGCCGGAGCACGCGTACCTGCGCGACTGCGGCCGTGCCGAGTATGTCTCTGCGACGGACGCGGAGGCGCTCGCCGCTTTCCGCGACCTCGCGCGCACCGAAGGGATCATCCCCGCGCTCGAGCCTGCCCATGCCCTGGCGCGCGCCCGCGAGCTCGACGCGGACCTGATCCTCGTCTGCCTCTCCGGCCGCGGCGACAAGGATCTCGACGAGGCGCTCTCCGCTCTGGAGCGTCCGTGAGCAAGACGCTGGTCGTCTACCTCATGTCGGAGCCGCTGACGCCGGAGCTCGCACGCGCGGCGGTCGAGGGCGGCGCGGACATCGTCGAGCTCGGCTTCCCGTTCTCCGACCCGCTCGCCGACGGGCCGGTGATCCGGCGTGCCGCCGAGCGCGCCCTCGCGCGGGGAATGCGGACACGCGCCTGCCTGGACGTGCTCGCGCAGACGCACGCGCTCGTCCCGGACACGCCGCTCGTGCCGATGACGTACTCGTCGCTGCTCGAGGCGTACGGCTGGGAGCGCTTCGCCGAGGACGTGCACGCTGCCGGCGGCGCGAGCATGATCGTCGCCGACCTGCCCGCGGGCGAACGGCCGGAGGTGCGTCGCGTCCAGCTCGTGGCGCCGACCTCGACCGACGAGCGCATCCGCCTCGCCGGTGCGCAGACGAACGGCTGGCTCTACCTCGTCACCCTCACCGGGACGACGGGTGCGCGCGGCGAGCTCTCCCCTTCCCTGCCGGGCCTCGTCGAGCGCGCCCGCAGGCTCGTCGACGTTCCGCTCTACGCCGGCTTCGGCATCTCGACCCCAGACCACGCGCGCGCCGTCGCTGCGCTCGCGGACGGCATCGTCGTGGGCTCACGCGCGCTCGAGGTCGCCGAGGACGGCCCCGAGGCGCTCCGCGACTACGTCGCCTCGCTCCGCGCCGCGCTCGACGCCGCGTAGAGTCGACGGCACCGGCAGGTGCAGCGCGAAGATCGTCCCCCGCCCCCGCCGCTCGACGCTGCAATGCCCGCCGTGAGCCTTCGCGATCGCGTCGACGATCGCGAGGCCGAGCCCGACCCCGCCGCGCGCGCGCGTCCGGGCGTCGTCCCCGCGTGCAAATCGCTCGAAGATTCGGTCGAGCGCATCCGGCGGGACGCCGCAGCCTTCGTCAGCGACCTCGATCACGATCTCGCCGCCGATCGCGCGGGCGCGGAGCTCGATCACTTCGCGGGGCTCCGTGTACTTGACCGCGTTCTCGAGCAGCGCGTCGAGCGCATCACGTAACGCTTCCGCATCGATGGCGATCACTCCCGCAACGTCGAGGTCGAGCCGCCAGGCGCGGGGGGCGACCTCCGACCAGCGCATGAACACGTCTTCGAGGAAGCGGTCGACGTCGACCTCGACGTAGTCGAGGAAGTCCGGATGCTCGGCCGCGGCCAGCAGCAGCAGGCGCTCGACGATCCGCTCGATGCGGGCCAGCTCGTCGAGCGCGACGTCGAGCTCCGGCGCCTCGGATTCTTCGCGGCGCAGCAGCTCGAGATGGCCTCGCGCGATCGTCACCGGCGTCCGCAGCTCGTGCGAGGCGTCGTGCAGGAACCGCCGCTGCCGCTCCAGCAACGCCGCACGCGTCTCGGCCACGTTCTCGACGTCGCGCAACGCTGCCCGCCGCCGCTGCGCCTGCCAGACCATCGCGGCGAAGATCGTGCCCAGGAACGGCACCCCGATCAGCCTGCCCCACATCTCGTCTTCGTCGAAGTGCCCCATGAGCACGACGGCGATGACCGCCGTGGAGAGGGATGCGAGCACGATCGCTGCGGTTCGGACGGGCCAGAGCCTGACGCTGTAGACGAGCGCAAGGCTGATCCAGATCAGGTCGTAGGGCAGCCGCACCCACTCCGGCCAGACGAGCATCACGAGCAGGTTCGCGAGCGCGAACGCGGCCCAGGCGACCTCGATCCAGTTACGCCGCAGCCAGGCGGTAGCCCGCATGCCGGATCGTCTCGATGGGTGCCTCCGGGCCGAGCTTCCGCCGCAGCCTGCGCACGCAGACGTCGACGACGTTCGAGCCGGGATCGAAGTCGTAACCCCAGACCTCGGCGAGCAGCCGCTCGCGGCTGATCACCTCGCCCGCGTGGAGCAGCAGGTGGTGGAGGAGCCGGAACTCGCGGTCGGAGAGGTCGGTGACGAGCTCGCCGATCCGGGCCTGCCGCCGAGCGAGATCGAGCACGACTCTCCCGGCGCTCAGCACGTGCTCGTCCTCGACCCGCTGCGGGCCGCGCGCATGCACCCGCACGCGCGCGAGCAGCTCGTCCAGCGAGAACGGCTTCGCCACGTAGTCGGTCGCACCGACCTCGAAGCTCTTCAGCTTCGTGTGCAGGTCGGTGCGCGCCGAGAGGATGAGCACGGGGAGCTGCGGACGGGCGCGGTGCAGCTCCTGGAGGACCTGGAGGCCGCTCAGGCCCGGGAGCATGAGGTCGAGCACGACGAGGTCCCAGTGCCCGGCCAGCGCGAGCGCGAGCCCGTCATGGCCGGTCTCGGCGGCCGTGACCTGGTAGCCCTCGGCATCCAGCCCGCGGCGCAGGAATGCCTGGATCCGAACTTCGTCTTCGATGACGAGGATCTTCATCGTGTCGCGCTGCGGCCGCCGAAGGCCCGACTGTACCGCCGCTGTGGATGACCTGTAAATGACGCGGCTGTGACAAGTTCGTCATCTTGGTGCGCCCTGGACGGGGATGCGATACACACCGTCCGGATGCGCGGGACGACCTGGAAGCTCCTCGGCGTAGCTGTGTGCGTCGCGGCGGCGGGCGTCCTGATCGGCTTCTACGTCTCGGCGCTCACGCAGGAGAACGGGTCGCCGAGCTACAGCGTCCCCGTGCAGACGTCGAACGGGCACCCCGTCGTCCACCTGACCATCGAGACGGTCGCGGCGGTCGGCCCGAAGCTGAGCCCCGGCAGCCCCGACTTCGTCTCGTACCTGATCATGGAGAAGGGGCAGTGGAAGCGGGACACCGTCTGGCGCGTCCCGGCGAACGCGACCGTCCACGTGACGATCTACCAGTTCGACGGCGACAGCGGCCTGCGTAACCCGTATCTCGCCCGGCCGGAGGGCATCGACGGCAACGTCGAGATGGTCGACGGCAAGCCGCTGGACGCGATCGACCCCGCCGACGCGTCGCACACGTTCGCGGTGCCGGCATACCACCTGATCGTCCCGCTTCCGGGCGTTGCCGACAACGCGAAGAACCAGTGCGGGTATGCGCCGTGCGCGATGTCCAACGCGCATCACACCATCACGTTCACCTTCCACACCGGCGCGAAGGGCCATTATCGCTGGCAGTGCTTCGTGCCCTGCGCGGCAGGCTGGCTGTACGGGTTCGGCGGACCGATGCAGACGATCGGCTACATGGACGGGTTCCTCAACGTCGTCTAGCGGATGAGCGCTCCTCCCCACACACCGCAGCCGGGCAGCGGCTGGACCGTCCATGCGAAGCGCGTGCTCGTCGCGTGGATCGTGCTGAGCGCGGTCGCGACGCCGCTCGTCTGGTTCCTGCTCGGCCCGGCGCTCCCGCCCGGCAAGGGCAGCGTGCAGGCGGCCGGGCAGGTGTTCGACAACACCGTCCTCGTGGCGTTCGTGACGCCGATCATCAGCCTCCTCGTCGTGTTCTTCGTCTACGTCCTGACGCAGTTCCGCGCAGATCCCTCGGCCGAACTCGTCGACGGGCCGCCGATGCGGAACGACAGCACCGTGCAGACGACGTGGGTCGCCGTGACCTCGGTCGCCGTTCTCTTCCTCGCCGGCTTCGGCACCTATGAGCTCCTGAAGGACGGCGCAGGCGGTGGGCAAGGCCCGGCCCCGATCGCAAAGGTGTCCGGCCGCAACCTCCAGGTGCAGGTGATCGCCCAGCAGTGGGAGTTCACCTACCGCTACCCGTCCTACGGCGGTCTCGAGACATCGCAGCTCGTCCTACCTGCCGACACGACGGTCGAGCTCCACGTCACCTCGCTCGACGCGACGCACTCGTTCTGGGCGCTCCAGCTCGGCGTCAAGGCCGACGCGAACCCGGGCGAGGACAACATCGCGTACGTGCAGACGAAGGGAGCCCGGTCGTTCGACATCCACTGCGCCGAGCTCTGCGGCCTCTGGCACGGCTACATGTACGACACCGGCCACGTCGTCCCGGCGAGCCAGTTCACCGCCTGGATCAAGCAGCAGCAGCAGGTCTTCGCATCCGTCGCGAAGTACATGCCGAGGTACTCGACGATCTACTACCCGGACCCGCAGAGGAGAGGCGGATGAGCAGCATCGCGGTCGAGGCCCGTCCCCCCGTCTGGCGCCGCCTCGTCGGCTTCAACCTGCTGACGGGGATCCTGCTCGGGATCGTCGGCTGGTACGCGGGCTGGTACCTCGCGCACGCGATCCACGCGGCGAGCCTCGACTACTTCGCCGACATCGACTTCAACGAGCTGTCGATCGTCCTCGCCTACATCTTCGGGGTGATCGGCTTCCTCGTCGGGCTCGGCTTCCTCAACTACCCGTTCGCGCGCCTGCGCGGCTACCCGCCGACGCTGCGCGAGAAGGAGACCGGCGGGATCGGCCGCTACTTCGGCCTCTGCACCGACCACAAGGTCGTCGGCATCCAGTACCTGATCGGAATCGGCCTGTTCCTCTTCGTCGGCGGCCTCAACGCGATGCTGATCCGGGTCGAGCTCCTTCGCCCGAATCACCAGGTGTGGCCGGCGGGCACGTACCTGACGCTCGTGGGCATCCACGGGACGATGATGATGGGGATCATGACGAGCGGGATCCTCGGCCCGTTCGGCAACTACCTGATCCCGCTCCTCATCGGCGCCCGGCGGATGGCGTTCCCCCGCATCGAGGCGCTGACGTTCTGGATGCTGATGGCCGGCGGCGTGATCCTCGAGACGACGATCTTCTTCGGCGGCTTCCCGACCGGGTGGACAGGCTACGCGCCGCTGAACATCCAGGCGAACGCCGGGATGGACTGCTACATCATCTTCTTCGCGCTCGTCGGCATCTCGATGTGCCTGCTCGGGCTGAACATGATCGCGACGATCGTGACCATGCGCGCCCCGGGGCTGACGTGGACGCGGCTGCCGATCTTCGTCTGGGGCGTGCTGTCGACCTCCGCGCTGATGGTCCTGTCGGCGCCGGTCCTGATCGCGACGCTGCTGATGGCGCTGCTCGACCGCACCGCGCAGACGAACTTCTTCATCCCCTCCCAGGGTGGGAGTGCGTTCCTGTACGAGAACCTGTTCTGGTTCTTCGGGCATCCGGAGGTGTACATCCTCGCGCTGCCGGGATTCGGGATCGTGCTCGAGCTGCTGCCCGTCTTCGCGCGGAAGCCGCTCTGGGGTTATCGGCTCGCCGTCGCCGGAATGATGGGCGTGTCGCTGCTCTCCTTCTTCGTCTGGCAGCACCACCTGTTCGTGAGCGGCATCAATGCCGACGTGCGACCGTTCTACATCCTCTCGACGGAGCTGATCTCGATCCCCACCGGGTTCACGTTCCTCTGCGGGATGATGACCCTCTGGCGAGGCCGGATCCGGTACACGGTGCCGATGCTCTTTGCGCTCTCGTGGTTCTTCAACTTCCTGATCGGAGGGCTCACCGGCGTGTTTCTCTCGGACGCGCCGAGCGACGTGACGACGCACGGCAGCTTCTTCTCGATGGCCCACTTCCACTACACGATCATGGGCGGCCTCGTCTTCGCGTTCTTCGGCGGCATCTACTACTGGGTGCCGAAGATGACCGGCTTCCAGCTCAACGAGCGGCTGGGGAAGATGCATTTCTGGTCGATGTTCATCCTCTTCAACCTGACCTTCTTCCCGCTGTTCATCGCCGGCCTCCTCGGGCAGCCGCGCCGCGTCGTCACGTATCCGCAGAGCCTCCAGTTCCTCAACGACTGGGTCTCCGTCTGCGCGTTCCTGCTCGGCACGTCGATGCTGCTGTTCCTCTACAACTTCGTGAAGTCGCTCGTGTTCGACCGTATCCCCGCGCCGGCGAACCCGTGGGGCTCGAAGTCGATCGAGTGGCAGCTGCCGTCGCCGGTGCCCGTCCACAACTTCGACCGGATTCCCGTGTTCTCGGGTGACCCGTACGGCTACGGCGAGAGGTCGGCTCCGGTAGCGGTTCCCGCAGGCGCGCCGGCAGGAAGGGATTAGTGAATAGGGGCACTCGATGAGCGAACTGGCGCAACCCACCACCGAGTACGGGGTCGTCGAGAGCGAGCCTCCGGAGATCCTCGCCCGCAACCTCGCCTCCGCCGGCCATCTGCTGGCGAGCGCGACCGCGTTCTTCTTCCTCTGCTTCCTCTTCGCGTACTTCTATCTTCGCTCCCTCAACAACGCGCACCTCTGGCGGCCCAAGCACGTCGACCCGTCGACGACGTACGGCACGGTGATCGTGGCGTTGATCGTCGCGAGCGCCCTGCTCGTCCGGCTCGGGCTCGCCGACCACCGTGCAGACCGCCGGGACCAATGGCGCCTGAAGGGGCTGGCAGCCCTCGCGGCCGCGATCGCGGCGCTCGTCTTCCAGGTCGTCGCCTGGGCGGAGCTCCCCTTCGGGCCTGCCGACGGCGGCTTCGCGAGCGTCTACGTCGGCTGGACGGCGTTCCTGTTCCTGTTCGTGCTCATGACGGTCTACTGGCTCGAGACGACGCTGGCGACGTCCCTTCGCTACAGGAGCGTCCCGTTTGCCGGCACGCCGCAGCCGGGCGAGGCGTCGGGCGACCCGCACCGTACCGTCCACGACATTCACAACCCGCTCTCGCTCGTCCGGGCGGAACTGGTCGCGCTCAGCTTCTACTGGACATTCCTCGCCGGGATCTGCGTCCTCGCCTGGATCGTCCTCTACCTCATCTAGAGCGTGTCCGTGCCGCCCCTCGTCGTCTGTGCAGCGGCGGCGGCTCTCTACGCCCTCGGCGGACACGGCCGGGTCGGCAGCACGACTCGCGGGCGCCGGTGGCGGGAAGCATCGTTCTACACGGGCATGCTCTTCCTCCTCGTCGTGCTCGAGCCGCCGTTCGACCGCCTCGCGGACGAGTCGTTCTCGATCCATATGACGCAGCACGTCGTCCTGCTGACGATCGTGCCTCCGCTGGTCGTGCTCGGCCGCCCCTGGCCGCGCATGTGGATGCCCTTCCCGACCCGGATCCGGCGGGCGGCGGCGCGCGAGATCGCACGCGGCCGGTGGTCGGCCCCGCTCCGCGCCGCGGCCCGCGTCTCGACTCGGCCCCCGGTGGCGCTGGCCGTGATGTCCGCCACGGTGGGCATATGGCACGTGCCCGCGCTGTACGACGCCGCGGTGCGCAACAACAAGGTGCATTTCGGCGAGCACGCCTGCTTTCTCGTCGCCGCGCTCCTCTACTGGGCGCCGATGCTGGAGTCGCCGCCCGTGCGCGCCCGAATAGACCACCTGCGCCGCGCCGCCATGTTCGCGGGGGCCGCCGTACCCGGATGGATCCTCGCGCTCGTGCTCACCTTCGCCACCACGCCCTTGTACGGCGCATACGTGTCGCTCCAGCACCGGCCGGGCGGAATCAGCGCCCTCGGCGACCAGCAGATCGCCGCAGGAGTCATGCTCGTTCCCGGCTCCGCTGCGTTCTTCATCGGCTTCTTCGTCTCCGTCTACCGCTGGCTCGAGCCCGCGACAGCGCTCGAAGCCCAACCCGAGGAGCTCATATGGACCTGATCGCGTCGCACTTTCTCGCCGGCTCGGTGCTCACGCTCGTGCTGCCGGTCGGACTGGTCGTCCTCGTGTGCATCTACTGGGCGGTCGTCCTGCGGCGCCGCTCCGGCGGAGGCGCGTGAGCGCGACCGACGACGTCTTCGCACCGCCCCTCGGCCGTCCACGCGGGGTCCCGCTCGGAGCCTTCGGGACAGCGCTCGCGGCCGCGGTCGCAGCCGGGATCGCGGTCGGCGCGGTCGCGTACGCCGCGCGCACGCACCGCGCCGCGCAGCCGGCGCTTCCGGAGCTCCACGGCGAGGTGTCCTGGGCGCCGGGCACACGGCCCGCACCGGGGCTGCCGGCGCTGCGCGCACTGCGCGGACGCACGGTCGTCCTCGCGCTCGTAGGCCCGCACTGCCGGGGCTGCACGCTCATGCGCGAGGAGCTGGCGAGCGTCGTGCGGCGGCTGCCGGCCCCGGAGCGGCCGGCCCTCGCCGTCAGCAGCACGTCTGCCGTCGGAGCGGCGGGAGCAGTCGTCTACCTCATCGACCGGCGCGGCGACGAGCGCACCGGCTATCTCCTGCCGATCGCGCCGAGCTTCGTCGAGCGCGACCTGCGTGAGCTTGCCGCAGAGCCCGCGGCGTGAGGCGACGGCCGCGGGCGCCTGGCGCGACTAGGGTCCCGGCCGCGCCGAGATCGCGGGCGCGCCGCCGCGCACCACCTGCAGGACGTCCCACATACGGGCGTCCTCGTGGCCGGCGACGAGTGACGCGAGCCGGAAGACGCCGGTATGCGCCGCGACGAACGAGAACGTCGCGGTCTCGCCCTGTGTCAATCCCTCCACGGGGTTCGGGACCGAGGCCCCGGAGAACGCGGCCTTCACGGTCATGGGCCCCTGCACGACTGCACACGAGTTGCGCATGGCGCTGTGGTCCGTGCACGTGACACGGATGCGCCAGTGCACGGGCACGATGACCATGAGCTCGCCGCGGCCGTACCCGTCGAAGTTGAAGCCGTTGTTCGACGAGTCGTAGCCGGCGATCAGCCTCACCTCGACCACGCGATCCCGCGCGTCGACCTTCAGGAAGCGTTGCGGGTCAGGCTTCGACGCTGCCAACCCGGCCGCGAGCGCGACGGCAAGCACACGTGCATCGTCGCACAACGAAGAATGGTGGAGGGCCCGAGCTCGGGCCCTCCACGATCGCCTGCGGCCACCGTCTACAGGACGCCGGCGAGTGCCTGCGTGCCGCTCGTTCTCCGCTCGACCGGCACGTAGTCCCGCGAGCCCGCGCCGACGTAGATCTGGCGGGGACGCGCGATCTTCTGCTCCGGGTCGACGATCCCCTCGAGCCACTGCGCGAGCCAGCCGGCCGTGCGTGGGATCGCAAACAGGACGGGGAACATCGCCGTCGGCAGTCCGAGCGCCTGGTAGATCAGCCCCGAGTAGAAGTCGACGTTCGGGTAGAGCTTGCGCGAGACGAAGTACTCGTCCTCGAGCGCGATCTTCTCCAGCTCGAGCGCGATGTCGAGCAGCGGGTTGCGACCCGTCACCTCGAAGACCGAGTCGGCGGTCTGCTTGATGATCTTCGCCCGCGGGTCGTAGTTCTTGTAGACCCGGTGGCCGAAGCCCATCAGCCGCCCGTCGCCGGCCTTCACGCGCTCGACGAAGTCGGGCACGTTCTTGACGTCGCCGATCTGGGTGAGCATCCGCAGAACCGCCTCGTTCGCGCCGCCGTGGAGCGGCCCGTACAGCGCGGCTGCGGCACCGGCCAGGGCGCTGTAGGGATCCACCTTGCTGGAGCCGATTGCCCGCATCGCATTCGCGGAGCAATTTTGCTCGTGGTCGGCGTGGAGGATGAAAAGCACCTCGAGGGCACGCACGAGCGCAGGCTCGGGCTGGTACTTCGGCTCGGCCATCTTGAACATCATCGAGAGGAAGTTCTCCGCGAAGCCGAGGTCGTTGTCCGGATACACGTAGGGCAGGCCCTTGCTGTGCCGGTACGACCACGCGGCGATCGTCGGCACCTTCGCGATCATCCGGATCGTCTCCTGGAGGCGAACGTCGGGATCGTCGACCTTCGCGGCCTCCGGATACATCGTGCCGAGGGCCGCGACGACGCTCACGAACATCCCCATCGGGTGCGCGTCATAGCGGAAACCCTCCATCAGGCGCTTCAGGTTCTCGTGCAGGAACGTGTGGTACGTGACGTCGTGCTCGAAGCGCATGAGCTGATCCTCGGACGGCAGCTCGCCGAAGAGGAGGAGATAGGCGGTCTCGAGATAGGTGCTCTCGGTCGCGAGCTGCTCGATCGGATAACCCCGATAGCGGAGAATCCCGGCGTCGCCGTCGATGAACGTGACGGCGCTCGTGACCGACGCGGTGTTCAGAAACGCCGGGTCGTAGCTCATGAGCCCGAAGTCGGCGTCGTCGAGCTTCAGCTGCCGGAGCGCGTTGGCGCGGATCGCCCCATCCTCGATCGGAACCTCGATGGTTCGACCGGTCCGGTTGTCGGTGATGGTGAGCGTGCTGGGCATCGAACCAATCCTCCTCCGTGGGTGCGCGGAATCACCGCAGCCTGCTCCAAGCGTACGGCGGCGGCATCCGGCTCCGGCGTGATTCCGGATACGGACAAGTACGGAGCCCTACGGGGCGGGCTAACGCCCGGCCGAGACCGGCGGCGTCAGCGGCGGCAGGGCCGGCGGCGGCTCGACGAGGCGAGGCGGGGCGGGAGTGGGCTCCAGCTCCGGGGCAGGCGGTTCGACGGGCGGCGGAGCGGGCGGGGCGACCGGGGCGATCAGCGGCGGCTCGGGCACGACCGCGACGGGGGCCGGTGCGGGCGGGGCGACAGGCGGCGGCACGGCCGTGACCGGGACCGGTGCGGGCGGGGCGACAGGCGGCGGCACGGCCGTGACCGGGACCGGTGCAGGGGCGACGGGCGGAGGCGGAGCCGGTGCCTCGACATGCTGGCCGGCGGCCGCGGCGACTGCGGCGGCCGGGCGCAGGATCGTGCGCTCGACCTGGAGCTGGTGCAGGGCGAGCTGTGCCTGCAGCCGCAGCCCGAAGGCGCGCTGCACGCCCACCCGGTAGCCGTAGAAGCCGAGGGCGGCCGCGCCGACGAGGAGCGTCGCGTAGCCGAGACGGCTGGGGATGAGCGGCTGGGAGGTGAGATGGACGAGGCCGCTCGCCACCGCGCCGCCGAGCGCGCCGAGGAGGGCGCCGCCGATCGTGTAGCCCGTGACACGTGCCGCAGCCCGGCGGTAGAGGTGGTCGGCGTACTGCTCGATGATGCCCGCGTCGATGTCGGTCATGCCCTTCTGTTACATCGGCGGCGGAGGCCGAGTTCTTGAGCACGATCCACTCGATCTCGGCGCCGGTCGGACCGTCCCCGGGGAAGCTGCGGATTGCGATTCAACAGGCCTTCATCGCCTTCTCACCTCGCTCCTAACCTGCTGCGCTTTCATGGGGGCAAAGCCCAGGACATGACGAGGGAGTCCGACCAGTGAACATGCGAACCTTTCTCGGCCGCCGCGCCGTCCCGGTCGCCGCCGCGCTCGCGGTCGGCGCAGGCGCAGGCGCAGGCATCTACGCGGGCCTGAGCGGGGGCTCGTCGGGTCCCGCTGCGATCACGACGGCGACCGCAGTCGTGCCCGCGCAGCCCGCGGCGGCGACCCAGACCGCGACGACCCTGACGCAGCTCTACAAGGACGCCACACCGGGCGTCGTCGACATCACCGTCTCCGGCAGCTCCTCCGGCAACTCCTTCGGGTTCGGGGGTCAGCCCCAGACCGAGGCGGAGGGCTCCGGCTTCGTGTACGACACGAAGGGCGACATCATCACGAACGCCCACGTCGTCGACGGTGCCAACTCGATCACCGTCCACTTCTGGAACGGCAAGAGCGCGAAGGCCACCCTGGTCGGCGCGGACGACTCGAGCGACACGGCCGTCGTGAAGGTGAGCGTCGACGCGTCTCAGCTCCATCCGCTGAGGCTCGGCGACTCGTCGACCGTCGTGCCCGGCCAGGCGGTCGCGGCGATCGGCAGCCCGTTCGGCCTGCCCGAGACGATGACGTCCGGCATCGTCAGCGCGATCAACCGCACGATCACGGCCCCGAACAACTACTCGATCGCCGGCGCGATCCAGACCGACGCGCCGATCAACCACGGCAACTCCGGCGGCCCGCTGTTCAACTCGAGCGGCGAGGTGATCGGGATCAACTCCCAGATCGAGAGTGACTCCGGCGGGAGCGACGGCGTCGGCTTCGCCATCCCGATCAATGCGTCGAAGAAGGTGGCCGACACGATGATCGCAGGGGGCAAGGTGCAGCACGCCTACCTGGGCATCAGCGTCGGCGACACCACGAACGGGACCGGTGCCCAGATCGAGCGGGTCGTCTCCGGCTCGCCCGCCGACACGGCCGGGCTGCAGGCCGGCGACGTGATCACCGCGATCGACGGCAACGCCGTGAGCGACGCGAACGACCTCACCGCCGGCATCGGCTCGCGCGCGCCCGGCGACAAGGTCACCCTGACCATCACGCGCAACGGCTCGACGAAGTCGATCGTCGTCACGCTCGGGGTCCGCCCCTCGTAGCTCCCCTCCGGCGAACGGGTGAGCCGACCGCTGCTTCCACCGGGCGGCGGCGGCTCACCCGTGCGGAACCCGCTCGGCGATCGATTCAGCGGCGCGAGGCGCAGATGCACGGGCGCCGGTGGCAGCGCGGGCAGGCATGCGGGCGATGCTCGAGCTTCCGCTTGCGCAGCCCCGCCCAGACCATGATCCAGCCCGCCGTCGCGACCGGGAGGATGGCGCTGACGGCGTGTGAGGCGCCCATGCGCATACCGTGGCCGCCGACCACCCGCCGCGCCTCGGCACCGCCACCGATCCGGATGCGGCCAAGTACGGATCTTTACGATCGAAGCCCGTGGAGACGCCGGTGGCAGCGGCAGTCCCGCTCTCGCCTCGGGCGGCGCGCTTCACCCTGCTCGCGAGCATCCTCGGCTCCTCCATCGTCTTCGTCGACTCGACGGTCGTCAACGTCGCACTGCCGGCGATCCAGCGGGACCTCGGGGGCGGCCTGGCGACGCAGCAGTGGGTGGTCGACGCCTACCTCCTCACGCTCGGCTCGCTCATCCTCGTCGGCGGCTCGCTGGGCGACATCTTCGGCGAGGTGCGCGTCTTCGCGGCCGGTGTCGCCGCCTTCGGAGCGGCCTCCGTGCTCTGCGCGGCTGCCCCCGATGCGCCCTCGCTCATCGTGTTCCGGGGGCTGCAGGGCGTCTTCGGAGCCCTGCTCACGCCCGCGTCGCTCGCGCTGATCACGTACTCGTTCGCCGGCCACGAGCGCGGCGCGGCGATCGGGTCGTGGACGGCCTGGACGGGGATCTCGTTCGTCGCGGGGCCCCTGCTCGGAGGCTGGCTCATCGGGATCTCGAGCTGGCGCGTCATCTTCGTCCTCAACGTGCCGGTCGCGGTCGTCACGCTCGCGATCGTGCTGACCCAGCTGCCCCGGCAGCAGTCCGGCAAGACGGGGACCCGCGTCGACGTCGTCGGGGCCGGTCTGTGCGCGGCCGGCCTCGGCACGCTCGTCTTCGGCTTCATCGAGCAGCCACGGCTGAGCTGGGCCGATCCAGCCGTGCCCGGGTCGCTCGCGGCAGGCGTCGTCTGCCTGGCCGCGTTCGTCCTCTATGAGTCGCGGGCGTCGATGCCGATGCTGCCGCTGCGACTGTTCGCGCGACGTAACTTCTCCGTGACGAACCTCGAGACGCTCGCGGTCTACGGCGGCCTCTCGGCCTGGAGCTTCTTCCTCACGTTGTTCCTCCAACAGCTCGCCGGCTACTCGCCGTTCCGTTCCGGGCTGGCAACGGTGCCCGTGACGATCGTGATGTTCGGGCTCTCGCGGGCGATGGGGCGGCTCTCGATGCGCGTCGGCCCCCGCGCCTTCATGGCCGCCGGCCCGCTGCTCGCAGGTGCATCGGTGCTCGCGCTCACGCGGCTCCCGCCCGGCCTGGACTACTGGACCGACCTGCTGCCGCCGCTCCTCGGCTTCGCCGTCGGGCTCGCGCTGACCGTGGCACCGCTGACGACGACGGTGCTGACCGATGCCGGCCCCGGGGACGCCGGGATCGCGTCGGGCGTGAACAACGCCGTAGCCCGCGTCGCGGGCTTGATCACGATCGCCGCCGTCGGCATCGTCGCCGCGGGAGGCGCGAACCTCTCCGAGCAGGGCTTCCATCGCGCCATGCTGATCGTCGCCGCGCTCCTCGCCGTGGGCGGCGTGACCGGCGCCCTCGGCATTCGCAACTCCGCTACCGCCCGTTAGCGGAGAAGTGCTGGTAGTCCGGCGAGCCGGTCCAGCGTCCGCCCCACGACCAGCCGACGAGCGCGAAGGCCTGCACGAGCGGGCCGCCGCGCACGGCCATGCCGGGCCGGACGCTCGTGCGGTCGAGGAACCGCGTGCCCGCCTCCGGCAGCACGACGCTCCCGACGAGGTACGGGTTCTCGACCGGGTTGACGTCAACCGCCTCGCCGTAGGCGTGCACCGACCACTTCTTCGGGCCGGGCGCAACCGCATAGCGGCAGTTGAAGCCCGACGTGTTGTCGGCGGCCATCGAGCGGTCGTCGCTACCGCCGTAGACCGAGATCGGCTGCATGCGCCGGACGGGGAACCGCTCGCCGTAGAGCGTCGCGAAGGCACGGGTGACGTCGTGCACGACGGCCGCGTTGACGACGAGTGCGCCGAGATGCGGCCTGCCGTCGAAGCCGACGTAGCGGAGACGAATCAGCCTGAGCTGCGCCGGCGCCACCGGGCAGCCACGGTGCCAGGAGGCGCCCAGGCCGGCGGCGGTCACGCGCTCGACCCGGGCCACGAACGGCGGCGGTGCCGCCGGAAGCGCGACCATTACGACCATGAGGGTACTGGCCATCCTGCTCGCCCTGGCCGGGCACGCGCACGCGGCGCCGTGCAGCGGGCTCGCGAACGAGCTCGCGTCGACCCGCGGCGCCGCGCAGCTCGTCACCGTCGAGGCGTCCGGCTACCGGACGACCGTCGCCTCGCTCGTGCTCTGGGAGCGGACGGGCGGCTGCTGGCGCCGGGTCGAAGGCCCCTGGACGGCGAGGCTCGGCCGCAGCGGGCTCTCCGACCGCAAGCGCGAGGGCGACGGCGCCACTCCGACGGGCGCGTACGCGCTCGGCGCGACCGTGTACGGGCTCGCGCCCGACCCCGGCGTGCGCACCGCCTACCACCGGCTCGCCTGCGGCGATTGGTGGGACGAGGATCCGACCTCGCCGACCTACAACAGCTTCCGCCACGTGCCCTGCGGCGCGCGACCGCCGTTCGGCGCCGGCAGCGAGGCGCTCTGGCGCGCGACGGTCGCATACCGCCAGTTCGCGGTGATCGAGTACAACGTCGACCCGGCCGTGCCCGGGCGCGGCTCGGCGATCTTCCTCCACGACGACACAGGCGGCCCGACCCAGGGCTGCGTCAGCCTGCCGCAGGGCGAGCTGATCACGCTCCTGCGCCGGCTGCGCCCGGCCGCGCACCCCCTGATCGTGATCGGCACGGTTGCCGGGATTCGCAGCTTCTGAGTCGACCAGCCTACGTGCGGCGTTCGGGGAAGCGCGGCAGGCCGTCGTCGGGGATCGGCTCCCAGGGGGCGGCGTACGCGACGAACTGCCGCCACGACGGACGCACGCCGGGATCGCCGTCGAAGGTGCCGAGCCGCACCGCGATCACGTCCGGGTTCTCGGGATGGCGGCTCCAGAGTGCGCCCCCGCAGGCACGGCAGAAGACCTTCACGAAGCCCTCGGGCGGCCGGTAGTCCGTGATCAGCTCCTCCCCGGCGAGGATGCGCAGCGAGCCGGGAACGATGCCGCCGGAGATCGAGGCCGCCGTTCCCGTCCGGCGCCGGCAGCGCGTGCAATGGCAGTAGCCGGCGTCGCGCAGCGGCTCCGTCACCTCGAAGCGCACGCCGCCGCAGAGGCAGCCGCCGCTGAGCGGTAGATCGGGCACGTGCTGCCAGCATAATCCGGGCGTGCGCACGACCGCGAAGGCCGACTACGCCGTCCGCGCCGGCGTCGAACTGGCGGCGGCGGCCGGGGAGACGCGGACGGCGGACGAGATCGCGCAGTCCGCCGGGATCCCGATCAACTTCCTCGAGAACATCCTCGCCGAGCTGAAACGTGCCGGCGTCGTCCAGAGCCGGCGCGGCTCCGGAGGCGGCTATCTGCTCGCGCGGCCCGCGGACGAGATCACGCTCGCGGACGTCATCCGAGCCGTCGAAGGCCCGCTCGCGAACGTGCGGGGGATCTCACCGGACGCGCTCGTGTACGAGGGCGCCTCCACCCGGCTGCGCGACGTCTGGGTCGCGGTGCGTGCGAGCGTGCGGGCCGTCCTCGAGCGAGTCACGCTCGCGGACGTCGCGCGCGGCGAGCTGCCGCCGCAGCTGGTGGAGCTGACGTCCGACGCGGACGCGTGGATTCGGCGTTAGGCGAAGCTCTTCGCGCGCTTCGTGCGGACATAGACGATGTCGCCGCGCGCGAGCTCCAGCACCTCCACCTCGTCGCGCGTCAGCTGCGCGTGCAGCTGCTGCCCGTCGTCGCGGACGAGGTCGACGCGCGTCTCGAAGCCGAGTCGCACGATCCGCTCGACCTGCGCCTCGTGCGTCGAGCCGTTCGGCTCGAGCCGCAGCTCGACGTCGTGCGGCCGCACCCAGGTGTTGCCGATCCGGTTCACGGGACCGACGAAGCTCATCACAAACGCGTTCGCGGGCTCGTCGTAGAGCTGGCGCGGCGGCGCGACCTGCTCGACGCGGCCCTCGTTCATCACGACGATGCTGTCGGCGAGCTCGAGGGCCTCCTCCTGGTCGTGGGTGACGAAGATCGTCGTGACGTGCATCTCGTCGTGGAGGCGGAGCAGCCACTCGCGCAGCTCCTTCCGAACGCGCGCGTCGAGCGCACCGAACGGCTCGTCGAGCAGCAGCACCTCGGGCTCGGGCGCGAGCGCGCGGGCGAGCGCCATGCGCTGGCGCTGGCCGCCTGACAGCTGCGCCGGATAGCGGCCGCCGAGCCCGGTCAGCTGCACGAGCTCGAGCAGCTCCGCGACGCGCGCCCGGATCTCGTTCTTCGGGCGGCGGCGGATGCTGAGGCCGAAGGCGACGTTGTCCCAGACCGTCATGTGCGTGAATGGCGCGTAGTGCTGGAAGACGAAGCCGACGCCGCGTTTCTGGGGCGCGAGCGCCGTCGCCTCCTTGCCGGAGATGAACACGTCGCCGGCGTCGGCCACCTCGAGCCCGGCGATCACGCGCAGCAGCGTCGACTTGCCGCTCCCGCTCGGGCCGAGCAGCGCGGTGAGCGAGCCGCTCTCGACGAAGATCGAGACGTCGTCCACTGCGACGAATTCGCCGAAACGCTTCGTGACGTTACGCGCCTCGATTGCCAATGTGCCCCCCTCGTCGAGGTTTGAGCATCGTCATGACGAGCAGCGTCGCGATCGCGAGCATCGCGAGCTCCACCGATGCGGCGTAGGCGCCGGTCAGGCTGAAGTTCTCGTACGACGCCTGCACGTACTGCGTCAGCGTCTGCGTGCGTCCTGCGATGCCGCCGGAGACGATGCTGACGGCGCCGAACTCGCCGAGCGACCTCGCCGTCGTCAGCACGACGCCGTACGCGACGGCCCAGCGGATCGCCGGCAGGGTGACGCGACGGAAGGTGGTGAACGCAGACGAGCCGAGCGTCGCCGCCGCCTCCTCTTGCTCGATGCCGATCTCGCGAAGAACGGGCACCACCTCGCGCACGACGAACGGCAACGAGACGAATGCCGTCGCCAGCAGGATCGCCGGCAGCGCGAACAGGATGCGGACGCCGTGCCCGAGCAGCCACGAGCCGAACCAGCCGTCGCGCGCGTAGAGCAGGTAGAGCGAAAGCCCGACGACGACCGGCGACAGCGCCATCGGCAGGTCGACGATTGCGTTCACGAGCCCCATGCCCGGAATCCGGTGGCGCACGATCGCGAGCGCGCAGAGGATGCCGAACGCCGTGTTCAGCGGCACGACGATCGCCGTGACCTCGACCGTGAGCTTCAGGGCGTGCACGGCGTCGTGGTTCGAGACCGCCGCCCAGAACGGGTGCCATCCGTGATCGAACGACCGCCAGAAGATGAGCCCGACCGGCGCGACGAGGATCAGCGCCAGGTAGCCGAGCGAGAAGACGCGGATCCCGTACCTCGTGCGTCTGCTAACGGTCATGGCGTGTGGCCCAGCGCCGTAGGGCGCCGATCGCGAGCAGAACACCGAGCGAGATCGCGAGCAGCAGGACAGCGAGCGCCGCGGCGCCCGACGTGTCGCCGCTGTTGATCCGCTGGAAGACATAGACGGACGCGACCTCGGTCTTGAACGGGAGATTCCCCGAGATGAGGATCACCGCGCCGAATTCGCCGACCGCGCGCGCAAACGCGAGCGCGACCCCGGACAGGAGCGCCGGCAGCAGGTGCGGGAAGACGACCCGGCGGAAGATGGTCAGCCGCTCGGCGCCGAGCGAGGCGGCTGCCTCCTCCATCTCCCTGTCCAGCTCGATCAGCACCGGCTGGACGGTCCGGACGACGAACGGCAGCGTCACGAACATCAGCGCCATCAGCACGCCCCAGCGGGTGTACGCGACGTCGACGCCGACGCCGCCGGTCGGCCCATACAGCGCGAGCAGCGTCAGGCCGGCCACGATCGTCGGCAGCGCGAACGGGAGGTCGATGAGCGTGTTGACGAAGCGCTTGCCGGGGAAGTCGTCGCGGACGAGCGTCCAGGCGAGAGCCGTGCCGCTGACGGCGTTGATCGCGACGATCGCGCCGGCTAGGCCGAGCGTCAGCTCGAGCGCGGCCCTCGACTCCGGATTCCACGCGACCTGCCAAAAATGCTGCCAGCCCCCGTGGGCGCCTTTCACCACGAGGGCCGAGAGTGGAATGAGGACGATGACGCTGAGGTAGCCGAGAGCGAGCCCGCTGCTCAGCGTCGGGGCGCCGAGGGCGCGTCGCCGCGCCCTCGGCAGCCGTGCGGCGACGTCAACCAGTTGAGACCCCCAGCCCCTGCTCGATCTTCGCGACGATGCCGTTCGTCGGATCGAAGAACTCCGTGTTCACCTTGTCCCAGCCGCCGACGTACTTGATCGTGAACAGCTGCGGCCGCGGCGGGAAGTCGCCGAGATAGAGCTTCTCGACGCTCGGCAGGACGGACCGGTAGCCGTTCTCGGCCCAGATCGTCTGCGCCGCCGGCGTGTAGAGCCAGTCGACGAATTGCTGCGCCGCGGCCTTGTTGCTGCCGTTGACGGCGGCGATCGGCGTCTCGATCTGCAGCGTCGCCTTCGGGATCAGGTAGTAGACGGGCTTGCCCTGCTGCTGTGCGAGCTTCGCGTCGCTCTCGTAGTCGAGCAGGACGTCGCCCTTGCCGGACAGGAACGTATTGAGCGCGTTGCGGCCGCTCGTGTCCTGCGAGACGTTGTGCTGGAACAGCTGCGTCAGATAGGCCTGCGCCTGCTTGGGCGTCTTCTTCTCACGCAGCATCGCGCCGTAGGCGGCCATGATGTCCCAGCGCGCCCCGCCGGAGCTGAACGGGTTCGGGAAGACGACCTGCACTCCAGGCTTGACGAGGTCGTCCCATGTGCGGATGTGCTTCGGGTTCCCGTTGCGGAGCACGAAGACGACGACGGACTTCGAGACGATCCCGTGATACGGGTTCGCGCTCCAACTCGGGTCGACGAGCTTCGCCTGCACGAGCCTGTCCATGTCGGTGGAGATCGAGAAGTTGACGACGTCTGCCGGCAGGCCGGCGACGACCGCCTTGCTCTGTACCTCGGATGCGGCGAACGAGCTTGTGAACTTGACGCCCTGACCCTGCGGGGTCGCCTGGTAGGCGGCAAACAGCTTCGGGTAGACGTTCGTCGGGATCGAGTACGCGACGAGCGAGAGCGTCGTGTCCCGGCTCCCGTTCGGCGCCGCCGCAGCGGCGGAGGTCGCGACGAGCGCCACGGCGATGGTCAAGAGGGCGAGCGGAGAGCGCATCGAGGCGGCCAACCTTTCTCATCGACTTGGTTTCTTTTGCCAGGCTAATGCCAGGCATAAGTAGATGTCAAGTCAGAGCTCACCGCCGAGAACGGAGAGGCCCCGTCTCCGGAGCCTCTCCTACGCAACGACTTGGTACTTGGTGCTACTAGGCGATCGCGCGGACGTTCGTCGCCTGGGGGCCCTTCTGCCCCTCGGTCGCCTCGAACTCGACCTTTGCCCCCTCCGAGAGGGACTTGAAGCCCTCGCCGGCGATGCCCGAGTGGTGGACGAACAAGTCCTTCGAGCCGTCCTCGGGGGTGATGAAGCCGTACCCCTTCTCGTCGCTGAACCACTTCACGGTTCCGGTTGCCATAGTTGTCACCTCCCCCGGCTGCATTCGTACGCGCGCACGGCTACCAGCGCGAGCGGCGACCACGGCGGCTCGTGTACACGAGCTTGGATCGCGCGCTCGGCATCCCGGTGCGCTCGAACTGTTCGCGATGCCCGAGCCGGGCGGCGACGCGACTGACGTCGGCCTGCTGCTCCGGCAGGACGAGGGTGCTGCCACGCCCGGAGCGGCCGGCGCGGCCGGTCCTCCCCACGCGGTGCACGTAGCCCTTGTCGTCCTCGGGCGGGTCGAAGTTGATGACGTGGGAGATCTTCTCGAGATCGAGGCCGCGCGCGGCGACGTCGGTCGCGACGAGGGTCGTCGCATGCCCGTCGCGGAAGCGAGCCAGGGCGCGCTCGCGCTGGGACTGCGCCATGTCGCCGTGCATGGCGACGACGCCGACGCCGCGGCGTGCGAGCTTCTGCGAGAGGCGGTCGGCCCCACGCTTCGTCCGCACGAAGACGAGCGAGAGCCCGTCCTCGGCGTCGAGCAGCTCGACGAGCCGGTCGACCTTGTCGTCGGCGGTCACCGGGACGAAATCATGCTCGATCACGCCGTCGTTCGCCTCGACCGCCCTGGCGTACTCGTGGCGCGACGGATCCCGGGTGTACGCGCGGGCGAGGTCGCCGACCTCGCCGTCGAGCGTCGCCGAGAAGAGCATCGTCTGGCGCTCCCGCGGCACGCGGCGGACGATCCGCTCGACCTGCGGGCGGAAGCCCATGTCGAGCATCCGGTCGGCCTCGTCGAGGACGAGCGCGTGCACCCCGTCGAGTGAGACGAGCCTGCGCTCGATCAGATCCTGGAGGCGGCCCGGGGTGGCGACGAGGATCTGCGCGTCGCGCAGCCGCTTCGCCTGCGCCGCGACGGGGGCGCCGCCGTAGGCGACGCCGACGCGGATGCCCTTGGCGGCCGCGATGGTCGCGATCTCCTCGGCGACCTGGAGCGCGAGCTCGCGGGTCGGCACGAGGACGAGCGACGACGGCGCCTTCCCGCCGGCCGGCGTCCGCTCGACGAGAGGGATGCCGAAGGCGATTGTCTTGCCGGAGCCCGTCGGGGCCTTCCCGAGCACGTCGCGCCCCGCGAGCGCGTCCGGCAAGACGAGAGATTGGATGCGGAACGGCTCGACGATGCCGCGGGCGGCGAGCGCACGCTCGACGGCCGCGCTCACGCCGAGCGCCTTGAAACCTTGCTGCATGTTCGACTCCTTCATGGAATGCGGTTCGAGATCACACTGCTCGAAACCGCCGAAGGAGGAACGAGAAGCTGAAATCTCACGGGACGGCCTTGTGCCATCCGTAGCTCGTACGGTAGCAGGAGAATCGGCCGGTTGGGGGCTTTTCCCCTTCGGAGCCGGCGTCAGCCGGTCTCGACGGCCTCGGACCGCGCGGCGGCCTGCTCCTCCACGCCCGTCGCCGTCGTCCTGCGCAGCGGCACCTCCCGGAGAAGCCACGTGAGCACGAACGAGAACGCGGCGATCGCGGTCGCGACGACGAACACGGGGTGGAGCGACGCCGAGAACGCGGAAATGTACTTCTCGTGCACCTGGGGCGGTAGGCGCTTGACGATCGCCGGGGTCGGCGACCCCGGCACGTGAGCGCCTGACGGGATCGCCTTCGCAAGGTTCACGCGCAGGCGGTTGATAAAGATCGCGCCGAAGATCGCGATGCCCACCGAGCCGCCGACCTGCCGGAACAGCACCGAACCCGACGTGGCGACGCCCAGGTGTCGATAGTCGACGGCGTTCTGCACCGCGATCACGAGCACCTGCATCACCATGCCCAGTCCGAGGCCCAGCACGACCATGTAGAGCGACGTGGCCAGCGTCGAGGTGTGGATGTTCAGCCCCGAGAGCAGGTACATGCCGACGGTCATCACCGCGGTCCCGACGATCGGGAACGCCCGGTAGCGGCCGAACCTGCTGATCAGCTGACCCGATCCGATCGACGTGATCAGGAGGCCCGCCATCATCGGCGTGAGCTGGAGCCCCGAGTCGGTCGGACTCTTGCCGCGCACGATCTGGAGGAACAGCGGCAGGTACGTGACCGAGCCGAAGAGCGCGAGGCCGATGATGAAGCCGATCGCGCTCGTGACCGAGAAGGTGCGGTTGCGGAACAACTCGAGCGGCAGCCACGGCTCCGCTGCCCGCGCCTGCGCGAGGGCGAACAGCACGAGCAACACGGGGCCGAGCACTCCCATGATCACGATCGGCGCCGAGTCCCACGGGTACGACGTCCCGCCGAGGCTCGTGAAGAGCACGATCGACGACAGCGATCCGGCGAGCAGCACCGCGCCGATCGTGTCGATCTTGTGCTCGACGCGAGCGCTGTGCGAGTGGAAGACCGCCCCGATCACGAACAACGCGGCCGCGCCGACCGGCAGGTTGACGTAGAAGATCCAGCGCCACGAGAGGTTGTCGACGAAGAACCCGCCGAGCAGCGGCCCGATCACGGTCGACACGCCGAACACGGCGCCGAAGATGCCCTGGTAGCGGCCGCGATCGCGCGGCGGGATGATGTCGCCGACGACGGCGATCGTCGTCACGAGCAGGCCGCCCGCGCCGAGCCCCTGGAGGCCGCGGAAGGAGATCAGCTCGGTCATGTTCTGCGCGACGCCGCAGAGCGCCGAGCCGACGAGGAAGACGACGATCGCGACCTGGAGGACGGTCTTCCGCCCGTAGAGGTCGCCGAGCTTCCCGTACACGGGCCCGGTGACGGTGGACGCGAGCAGGTACGCGGTGACGACCCACGAGAGGTGCGAGAGACCGCCGAGGTCGCCCACGATCGTCGGCAGCGCCGTCGCGACGATCGTCTGGTCGAGTGCGGCGAGCAGGATGACGAGGACCAGCGCCCCGAAGATGACGCGGACGCGGGGGGCGGGCCGGCTCGGCTCGGAGACCGTCGCCATACGATGGAGGGTAGCGGGTGCTCCGTCGTCCTCCCCTCGGCTGCTACACAGTGCGTATGACGAAGATCGAGAAGACCGACGAGCAGTGGCGGACCGAGCTGAGCACCGAGCAGTACCGCGTGCTGCGCGAGAAGGGCACCGAGGCGCCGTTCACGGGGGAGTATGACCACGTGTTCGAGCCGGGCACGTACCGCTGTGCAGGCTGCGGCGCCGAGCTGTTCGAGTCGGAGGCGAAGTACGACTCCGGCTGCGGGTGGCCCGCCTTCTTCGCGCCGGCGAGCGAGGACGCGATCGAGGAGGAGACCGACGGCAGCTACGGGATGCGCCGCACCGAGGTGCTGTGCGCCAGCTGCGGCGGTCACCTCGGCCACGTCTTCCCGGACGGGCCGCAGCCGACCGGGCAGCGCTACTGCATCAACTCGGCCGCGCTGAAGCTCGACGAGAGATAGGTCGCTACACGACCCAGGCGCAGCCGTCCCAGTACGCCTCGACGCGCCGCCGGACGAGGTCGACGTGCAGCTCGTCGGGCAGCCGCCCGAGCTGCGCGGGCACGAAGAGGTCGAAGCCGTGCGCCCCGTCGACGCGGCGGAACTCGACCCCGGCCGCCGGCTCGCTCGCGGTGACGAGCGTCGTCGGCCGGCCGCAGCAGCGACCGCGCTTCAAGCGGACGTAGAGCCTTCCGCCCCGTGCCGCGATCTCGCTGCGGGCCGGCTCCGACACGACGACGCGCATGCCCGAAGAGTAGGGCAGCGCTAATAGCTGTGCGTCTTCACGAACTCGACGAGCTCGGAGAGCTTCGCCTCCGCCATGCCGATGCACGTGTCGGCGCAGCCGTAGTAGAGGCGCAGCGCATCGCCTTCGACGACGGCCGAGCTCGGGAAGCAGACGTTCGGCACGTCGCCGATCCGCTCGTACGGCTCCGTCGGCGCGAGCAGGTAGTCCCGCGTGCGGTGGAGCACCCGCCAGGGCTTCTCGAGGTCGAGCAGCGCGCCGCCGACGTAGTAGAGGTAGCCGTTGCAGCTCTGCCAGACGCCGTGGTAGACGAGCAACCAGCCGGCGTCCGTCTCGATCGGGTGCGGCCCCGGCCCGGTCTTCAGCGACTGCCAGCCGTCGCACGGGCCGAAGACGAAGCGGTGGCGCCCCCAGTGCACGAGGTCGGGACTCGTCGCGTAGAAGATGTCGCCGAACGGGGTGTGGCCGCGGTCCGAGGGACGGTGGTAGATCGCATACTCGCCGTCGATCAGCCGCGGGAAGACGACGCAGTTCCGGCTGGGGGGCGGCAGCATGTCCTCCCACTGCCTGAACGTCTGGAAGTCCTCGGTCGTCGCGAGCCCGATCGTGGGGCCGTGCGGGCCGGCGTTGCACCACGTCAGGTAGTACGTGTCGCCGAGCCTCGTCAGCCGCGGGTCGTAGCTCTGCGCGGTCATGACGACATCGGGGTCGTCGCTCGTCATCGTCAGCGGCTCCGGGTCGATCCGCCAGTCGACCCCGTCCGCGCTGAACCCGACGTGGAGCGTGAACTCCATGCTGATCTCGTCCACGCGGAAGACGCCGGCGTAGTCGCCGTCGCCTCGTTTGACGATCGCCGAGTTGTGGATGCTGTTCGCGCGGGGCACCGCCGCCGCGGTCACGATCGGGTTGCCCGGGTGGCGGATGAAGACCGTCTCGTTCGCCATTGCCTCTTCAGTGTCGCCCACGCAGGCGACGCCGCCATCCGCGGCGATCACGGATCTGCTCAGGACGGCGCGGCGACGACCGCCTGCGCGTCCGGCGCGAGCGTCGCGCCGAGGTTCGGCCCCTCCACGCTCGCGCGGTACTCGCGGCCCATCCAAGACGGACGGAGGAGGACGGAGAACGATCCGTCCGCGTGCGGGGCGACGCCGAGCATCGGCGTCCAGCCCGGCCCAGCGGCACAGCCGGAGCAGTCGAGATAGACGTAGATCCGCACCTGCTTCCCGGCGGTCGTCGGGCTCGTGCCGGATACGGGGCGGCCCTGGAAGGTCACCTGCCCGATCAGGTGCGTGCCGTCGTCGGCGAGCGTCAGCTGCGTCGGCGCGCCCTTCCAGCGCGCGAGGTGGAGCTCGGCGGGCCGCCCGGCCGGCTGCCAGGCCTGCAGCGCCCAGACCGTCCCGCCGGGCCCTTTGCGGACGACCCTGACGCCGGCGAGCCCGGGAACGGACGCCGGAGTCGACACGTCCGGCCCCGCGAGGCGGCCGTGGAAGACCTTGCCGGCCGCCGGCACGACGAGGTACCGGCGGCTCCCTCCCTCCGTCCAGCCGATCTCCGCCGCGCCCCGCGCGTCGACCCGGAGCGTCGGCGCCGCGAGGCTGCCGCCGATGAAGACGGAAGCAGACGCGGGCGCCGCCGAGACGGCGGCGACGCAGCACGCAGAGAGAACCCTCACGCCCACGCTACGACGCGGGCGCGGGCTTGCGGAAGGCGAGCACGGCGTTGTGCCCGCCGAAGCCGAAGCTGTTGCTGAGCGCCATCCGGACCGGCAGCCGCCGCGCCTCGTTCGGGACGTAGTCGAGATCACACGACGGATCGACCGTCTCGTAGTTGATCGTCGGCGGAACGGCATCGTCACGGATCGCGAGCACCGTTACGGCCGCCTCGACGGCTCCCGCGGCGCCGAGGCAGTGCCCGGTCGCGCCCTTGATCGACGAGACCGGGGTCGAGCGCGCCTTCTCCTCGCCGAGAGCGAGCTTGAGCGCCGCCGTCTCGGTCGCGTCGCCGAGCTCGGTCGAGCTCGCGTGCGCGTTCACGTAGTCGACGTCGGCGGCTGCGGCGCCGGCGTCGTCGAGCGCGGCCTGGATCGCTCGCGCCTGGCCCGCGCCCGCGGGGTCCGGCTCGGTCATGTGATACGCGTCGGAGCTCATGCCGTAGCCGGCCAGCTCCGCGTACACGGTCGCGCCGCGGGCGCGGGCGTGCTCGAGCTCCTCGAGCACGAGCACGGCGGCGCCTTCCCCCATCACGAAGCCGTTGCGGTCGGCGTCGAAGGGGCGGCTCGCACGGGCGGGCTCGTCGTTCCGGCGCGAGAGCGCTCGCATGGCCGCGAAGCCCGCCATCGCGAGCGGCGTGATCCCTGCCTCGCTGCCGCCGCAGAGCATGACCTCGGCGCGGCCGAGCCGGATCGCGTCGTAGCCCTCGCCGAGCGCCATCGCCGACGCCGCGCACGCGGTGCAGGGCGCGCCCACGGGTCCGCGCAGGCCGAGCTCCATCGAGACCCAGCCGGCCGCCATGTTCGGCATGAACGCGGTGACGAGGGTGGGGTGAATCCGCGCGCTGTCGGCGCCCGCGCAGCAGGCCGTGAGGCTCGCGACGCCGCCCTGGGCGGTGGCGATCGACGCGCCGGCACGGTCGGGCTCGCGCTCGACCTCGAGGCCGGCGTCGGCCTCGGCCATCCGGGCCGCAGCGACGGCCAGCTGTGCGAACCGGTCGGTGCGGTGGAGCGCACGCCTGTCGAGCCAGCGGCCGGGGTCGAACTCGTCCGCCTCGCAGGCGATCCGGACCGGATGCCCGTCCGCCGGAAACGCGGTGATCGGGCGGCAGGCCCCCTGGCCGGCGAGCAGCCTGCGCCAGCTCGTCTCGACGTCCGGCCCCAGGGGCGTCACCGCGCCCAGACCGGTGACGACCACACGACGATGCGACCCCGTCACGACTCACAGTCTCCACACGGGGGCAGACGTGGGCAAGCGAAGGCGCCCGGGCGCCGATGAATTCCGGGTCCCGGTACGGTCTGATCGTCGAGAGTAGATGCCCTCGAAACCCGGAGGTGAGGTCGATGCCGCGGACCGTGCTGCTGGTCGGAACACGCAAGGGCTGTTTCCTGCTCGAGAGCGACGCCGACCGTCGCGCCTGGAAGCTCCGCGGGCCCTACTGCGAAGCGTGGCCCGTCTACCATGCCGTGCACGATCGAGCCTCCGGCGCGATCTATGCGGCCGCGGCCAGCGAATGGCACGGTGCCGGCGTCTGGCGCAGCACCGACCTCGGCGAGACGTGGGAGCTCTCGAGCGAGGGTCTCGCCTACGACGCCGAGGGCGGCACGAAGGTCTCCAAGATCTCGGGCCTGACCGCCGCGCACGGGCGCGTGCTCGCCGGCGCCGAGTCGGCAGGCGTGTTCGAGAGCCGCGACGGCGGCGCGACCTGGTCGCTGCTGAGCACGCTCGAGGGGCAGCCCGGCCGGAGCGACTGGAACGACCCGGCCCTGCAGCCGCCGGGCCATCTCGGCCTGCCGGCGATGCTGCCGCACCCGGACGACCCGGCCCGCTTCTGGGCCGTCGTCCAGGGCATCGGCATCTTCGAGACGACCGACGACGGCGCGTCGTGGACGCCGCGCAACCGGGGGCTGCGCGCGGACTGGCCGCGCGAGCACGAGGAGATCGGCTTCTGCGTGCACAAGCTCGTCATGTCGCCGGTCGACCACGAGCGGCTCTTCCAGCAGAACCACGTCGGCGTCCACCGCAGCGACGACGCCGGCCTCTCGTGGACCGAGGTGACGGAGGGCCTGCCGTCCGAGTTCGGATTCGCCGCGGGCGCACACCCGCACGACCGCGACACCTACTACGTGATCCCGCTGGACGGTGCGCACGGGCGCACGATGCCCGAGGGGCACGCGGCGGTCTGGCGCACACGCGATGCGGGCGCGACCTGGCAGCGGCTCGACCGCGGGCTGCCGCAGCACGACGCGCACCTCGGCGTCCTGCGCGAGGGGCTCGCCGTCGACACGTACGACGTGCCCGGCGTCTACTTCGGCACGAGCACGGGCCAGGTGTTCGCCAGCGCCGACGAAGGTGAGAGCTGGAGCGAGATCGCGAGCTATCTGCCCGCCGTCGCGTCGGTCGAGGTCGCCGTCGTCGGGTAATGGCCGACCTGCACCTGCCGGGCACCCTGCTGCCGCTGTTCGCCGGCCTGCCGCGGCGGCTCGAGGTCGATGCCGACACCGTCGTCGAGGCGATCGACGGGCTCGACGCGCGCTGGCCCGGCCTCCGCGACAGGCTGTGCGAGCCGGGCCCGGCGCTCCGGCGGCACATTCACGTCTACGTCGACGGCGAGCGCGCCGCGCTCGACACGACCCTCGGAGAGCGTTCGCGCGTCGACGTCATCGCCGCGATCAGCGGCGGCTAGGATCGGCGATCGTGGCCAGCGACGACGTCGAGCCGGACGGCAAAGACGCGCGGGCCGCCGGCACGAAAGCCTGCCACGTCATCCACCACCGCGGCAGCGACCGCATCCACTTCAGCCGCGAGGCCGTCGAGGAGCTGCTCGCCGACGGCGGCTTCTTCTGGCTCGACCTCGACCAGCCCGACGACGCCGACTTCGCGATCCTGCTGGACGTCTTCGAGTTCCATCCGCTCGCAGTCGAGGACTCCGAGCATTTCGGCCAGCGGGCCAAGATCGACGAGTACGACGACCACGTCTTCCTCGTCCTCTACGGCGCCTCACCCGACGACGATCGGCTCGTCGAGGTGCACTGCTTCTACAGCGAGCGCCACCTCGTCACCGTCCACCGCGACGAGGCGCCCGCCTTCAGCGAGGTGCGCGACCGCTTCGCGAAGCGCGGGACACCGCTCGACCAGCCGGCGCGGCTGCTCTATCAGATCGTCCACGCCCTCACCGACAGCTTCTTTCCGATCCTCGCCGACTTCGACGACCGCATCGACGAGCTCGAGGACCAGACCTTCCTCAACGCGAGCGACGCGCAGCTCCAGGAGATCTTCCGGATGAAGCGCCTGCTCGTCGGCCTGCGCAAGGCCGTCACACCCGAGCGGGACATGTTCGCGCGCGTGGCCGGCGGCATCTCGACGCTGCCGGGGATGACGCCGGAGGACGAGCGCTACTTCCGGGACATCTACGACCACCTGATCCGGATCAGCGACCTGGTCGACACGTACCGCGACCTGCTCACGAGCTCGATGGACGTCTACCTCTCGACCGTCTCGAACCGGCTCAACGGCGTCGTGAAGCAGCTGACGATCATCGCGACGATCTTCCTGCCGCTGAGCTGGCTGACCGGCTTCTTCGGCCAGAACTTCGGCTGGGAGGTGCACCACATCAGCGGCTGGGCGTCCTTCGCCCTCCTCGGCTTCGGCACCGAGATCGTGGCGCTCGCCGCGCTGCTCGTCTTCTTCAAGCGCCGCGGCTGGTTCTGACGCACACGACGCGCGACCCACTCCGGGAAGAGCAGGTCGAGTCGCGCTGGGAGGCGGCGCCCGCCGTCGTGCTCGTGATCGCGATGCAGGCACTGCTCGCGTTCGTCAGCCGCGACCAGCACTGGAAGCTCTGGGGCCTGCAGTGGTGGGTCTGGCTGGTCCCGGCGGCGCCGGAGACGGCGCTGCTCCTCCCCCTCGCCTGGAGCCGGCCGCGACGCCGGCTCGAGCAGCTCGGCCAGCGCCGCACCGTCGCCCTCGCGCTGCTCGGCGTCGTCAGCCTCGCGAACGCGGTCCTCCTGACCGCGGTGATCGCGTCGCTCGTGAGCGGCCGCGAGCGCAGCGGCGCCCAGCTCCTGCTCAAGGCGGTCACCGTCTGGAGCACGAACGTGATCGCCTTCGGGCTCTGGTTCTGGGCCTTCGACCGCGGCGGGCCCGTCCGCCGGCTGGAGCCGAGCCCGCCGCCGCCCGACTTCCAGTTCCCCCAGCAGGAGAACCCCCAGCTCGCCGCGCCGGGCTGGCACCCGCGCCTGTTCGACTACGTCTACGTCTCCTTCACCAACTCGATCGCCTTCAGCCCCACCGACGCGATGCCTCTCAGCCGCCGGGCGAAGGCCCTCATGCTCGCCGAGTCCGGCCTGTCGGCGATGACGGTGCTCCTCGTCGCCGCCAGGGCGGTCAACATCTTCAAGTAGCCCGTGGGGCGGTGCGTTTCCGCCGGCCTCGCGGTCTTACGGCGGCTGTCGCGCCTCCGTCTCGAGCTCCCCGAGCCCGTGCTCGAGCAGGTGGTAGGCGCGCTCGAGGTCGGCGCGCAACCGCCTCGCGGCGGCGGGGCCGTGCCTCCCCGCGAGGGCCTGCATGCGCGCGGCCCGGAAGAGCTGCCGGTGCACGCTCACGAGCAGACCGGCTGCGATCCTCGCGTCGCGCTCGTCGAGGCCGAGCTCGCCCCGGATCGCCTCGGAGAGCACCTGCGCGAAGCCGGCCATCACCTCGAGCTCCTTCGCCTGCAGCGCCGGCGACTCCTCGACGACGCGGGCGAAGGTGGCGAAGTCCGGGCTCGAGAGCCGGACGCACTCGCCCACCTGCATGCGCCGCAGCGCCGCGGGCACCGACTCGCCGGGCCGGCGGCCGCGGATCGCCTCGACCAGGGCCGCCTGCCGCCTGGGCACCTCGTCGTAGAAGAGATCCTCCTTCGTCGGGAAGTAGTTGAAGACCGTCTTCTCCGACACGCCCGCCGCCTCCGCCACCTCGGCGACGGTCACGTGGTCGAAGCCGCGGGTCACGAACAGCCGCATCGCCTGATCGGCGATCTCCTGCCGCGTGTGCAGCTTCTTCGACTCGCGGAGTCCCATGCACATGCAGTGTAACCGGATAATTATAGTTGCAGAAACAATTCAGTGTCTGTAGGTTTTAGGTCGCACCCGCGGAAGGAGAGAACGTGCTCGCTCGCCTCGCCCATGTCGTCGCCCGTCACCGCTGGCCCGTCATCGCCGTCTGGATCGCGCTCACGCTGTTCGGCGGCTTCGCCGCCGGCCGGGTCTCGAAGCGCTGGTACCAGAGCTTTTCGATCCCGGGCAAGTCCGCCTACGAGGCGAACCAGCGCACGCTGAAGGCGTTCGGCGTCGGCGTGCGCCCGCCGAACGTCGTCGTCTTCCGGACGACGGGCGACGCGACGAAGAGCGCCGCGATCCGGCAGGCGATGGGTCGCGCGGCACGGGCGAACCCCGGCGCGCTCACGAGCTCGTACTTCTCGACCGGCAGCGCGATGTACGTCTCGCGCGACCGGCACACGACGTTCATGGAGATCTACCCGGCGGGCACGGCCGACTTCTCCACGAAGAGCGGGGCCGCCGCGACGCGCGCGTCCGCGGCGGCAGGCCTGCCGGTGGGGATCAGCGTGCAGGTGACGGGCCACGACCCGCTCGAGGAGGCGAGCACACACGGCTCGACCGGAAGCTCGAGCGTGCTGCTCGAGGCGGTGGTCGGCGGCCTCGGCGCGCTCGTGATCCTGCTCTTCGTCTTCGGCACGCTCCCGGCGGTGCTGATGCCGATCGTCGTCGCGGCGGCGGCGATCCTCAACACGTTCACGCTGATCTGGGGCCTGACCTACATCACGAGCGTCTCGATCATCGTCCAGTTCCTGATCGCGCTGGTCGGGCTCGGCGTCGCGATCGACTACGCGCTGCTGATGATCTTCCGCTTCCGCGACGAGCTGCGTGAGGGCACCGATGTCGAGACGGCGCTCGTCGAGACGATGACGCACGCCGGCCGCTCGGTGATCGTTTCCGGCTCGACGGTCGCCGTCGGGCTGCTCTCGATGATCCTGCTGCCGCTCCCGTTCATCCGCTCGATCGGGATCGGCGGCATGCTGATCCCGGCTGTCTCGGTGGTGGCGGCGATCACGCTGCTGCCCGCCTTGCTGGCCGTGCTCGGCACCCGGATCAACAGCGTGCGCCTGCTGCCGCGGCGCCTCGTCGACCGCGGGCATCCGGAGGACGGCGCCTGGGGCCGCTGGGCGCGCTTCGTGCTGCGTCGCCCGGTTCCCGTCGCGCTCGTCGGGATCGTGATCGTCGCGGTGCTCGCCGGCCTCGGAACGCAGCTCAACCCGAACGAGTCGCAGCTCAAGAACTTCCCCGGCACCGGCACGGCGATCGCCGGCCGGCAGATGCTGGCCGACGCGGGGATCAGCCCCGGCGTGCTGAAGCCGTTCGACGTGCTCGTCGAGCACGGCGGCGACGCGCGGGCGATCGCGGCGAAGCTACGGTCGACGCCCGGCGTGGTCGGAGCGGTCGCCCCGAGGACCTGGACGCGGGGCCCGGACTCGCTCGTCGAGGCCTTCCCCACGATCGACGGCGCGGCGCCCGGCATCCAGAAGATCATCGACCGGGTCGACCGGAGGCTGCAGGGCACGCAGGGCACACTGGGCGGCGTCGCCGCGACCGACCGCGACTTCGTGCACGCCGTGTACGGCAACTTCCCCTACGTGCTCGCGTTCGTCGTGATCCTCACCCTGATCCTCCTCGCGCGCGCGTTCCGGTCGGTCGTCCTGCCGATCAAGGCCGCCATTCTCAACCTCGTCTCGCTCGCCGCGGCCTTCGGGATCGTCGTCTTCATCTTCCAGGAGGGCCACGGCTCGTCGCTCTGGAACATCACGGCCACGCAGGCGATCACCGCCTGGATCCCGTTGATGATCTTCGCCTTCCTGTTCGGTCTCTCGATGGACTACGAGGTCTTCATGCTCACGCGCATGCGGGAGGCGTACGACGAGACGGGGTCGACCGAGAAGGCGATCGAGCTCGGCCTCGCGCGCACCGGGAAGCTCGTCACGAGCGCCGCGCTCATCCTCATGTTCGCGTTCCTCGTGCTCTCGTCGAGCCCGGGCTTCGAGATCAAGGAGTTCGCGATCGGCCTCGCCGCCGGGATCATCTTCGACGCGACCGTCATCCGCGCGCTGCTCGTCCCGGCCCTGATGCGGCTGCTCGGTCGCGCCAACTGGTGGATGCCGAGCTGGACGCGCTCGCTGCTCTTCATCCGCGACCGTGAGCCCGTCCCCGAGGTCGCGGCGGAGAACGCCTAACTCAACTAGCCCATCTCGATCTCGACCGGGCGACCGATCCGGCCGAGCGCGCGGAGGTGGCGCTGGTGCGAGCGGATCGCCGCGCGCAGCGACGGCTGGGCGGTGTAGCGGACGCCGTGCTCGGCGGCCTTGCGACGGACGATCTCGGAGATGCGCGGGTAATGGGTGTGCGGCACGCGCGGGAAGAGGTGGTGCTCGATCTGGAAGTTGAGCCCTCCCAGCAGCCAGGTGAGGACGACGTTGCGGGGGCAGAAGTCGACGGTCGACTCGACCTCGTGCACGGCCCACAGCCTCCGCGTGGTCGCCAGCTCGTCCGCCGAGGCGGACGCGGCCTCCTCGACGCAGTGGGCGAGCTGGAAGGTCGTCGCCGTGACGAGGCTTGCCGCCATGGCGAAGCCGGCGTAGCCGGCAGCCACGATCCACCAGGGATAGAAGAGCAGCGGCACGACGATCGCCCAGCCGACGAAGATCGCCTTGCCGGCGAGGAGCCCGACGAGGTCCCATCTCCTCGGCACGCGGATGGCGCTGTTGGCGATGCGTCCACGCACGAGCGCGGCGACGTCGGCGCCGATCTGCCAGCGGATCAGCATGAGGGTGTAGAGCGGCCAGACATAGAGATGCTGCAGGCGGTACCACGGCCTGGCGGGTTGCGACGGCAACATCCGCGCGAACGGCGTCTGGTCGATGTCGTCGTCATAGCCGTCCACGTTCGTGTACGTGTGATGAGCGACGTTGTGCTTGACCCGCCAGGCGTAGCTGCTGAACCCGAGCAGCGCGTCCGTCGTCCAGCCGAGCAGGTGGTTCAGGCGCCGCGACCGGAAGTACGCGCCGTGATTCGCGTCGTGCTGGACGCAGAAGCCGACCAGCACCGCACCCAGCACGCATCCCAGCAGGCACAGGAGCCCGAGCAGCAGCCCCGGCCGCACGAAGACGAGCACCGCCCACGACGCGGCCAGGAGCGGGAGCGCCACGGCTGATTTCGCGTAGAGCTCGAGGCGACCGCGCACGCGCGTCCCGCGCGAGCCGAGGTACGTCTCCACCTCGCTGCGGATCTCGCGCAGGAACGCTCCGCCGTTCTCGAACGACACCCTCGCCGGTCTCGCCTGGGCTACAGGCAAAGCTCGCTCCCTACTCGCACCGTTACGAAAAAACCCCGCACGTGCGGGGCTTTTTCGAGTAGCGGGGGCGGGATTTGAACCCGCGACCTCCGGGTTATGAGCCCGGCGAGCTACCTGGCTGCTCCACCCCGCGTCGCTGATGGTCGATTCTAGCACCGCCCTGCCCGCGGTTACGATCCACGCGTGGGGAACTCGGTCGTCTACGCAGCCTTGATCGTCGGCGCCGTGGCCGTGCTCGCGGCGCTCGGCTTCCTCCTCGTGCGCGTCCTCCAGGGCTGGCGCGCGCTCAAGCGCTTTCGCCGCCATCTCGGCAAGGAGCTCGTGCGACTCGCCGACCTCGGCGAGGCCACCGCCGACAAGGTCGAGGCCGCGAGCGACACGGCAGAGCTCGACGAGAGCCTCGCAAGGCTCCGCGTCACGCTCGCCCGCCTCGCGGTGCTCCGTGCGGCGCTCGACGAGGCCGTCGGCCCCGTCGCCGCGGTCATCCCGCGCGGGTGAGAGTCGCCGCGGTCGACCTCGGCACGAACACGACGCGCCTGCTCGTCGCCGACGTCGACGACGGCCGCCTCGAGGAGGTGTACCGCGAGACGCGCATCACGCGGCTCGGCGAGGGCGTCGACGCGGGCCGCCTCCTCCTGCCCGCTTCGATCGCGCGCGTCCGCACCGTGCTCGCCGACTACCGGCGCACGCTCGAGTCGCTCGGCGCGGAGCGCACGCTCGCCGTCGCCACGAGCGCGGTGCGGGACGCCGAGAACGGCGAGGCGTTCCTCGGCGAGGTCGAGCGCAGCCACGGCTTCGTGACCCGGCTGCTGCTCGGCGACGAGGAGGCCCTGCTGACGCGGCGCGGCGTCGCTCCCGCTCCCGGCACGCTCGTGGTCGACATCGGCGGCGGCTCGACGGAGCTCATCGTCGACGACTTCCATGTCAGCCTCGAGCTCGGCTCCGTGCGCCACACCGAGCGCTTCCTCCAAGGCGACCCGCCGTCCCGGCAGGAGCTCGACGATTGCGCACACGCGGTGCGCGCGGTGCTCCGAGCGCGCGTCGCCGTATCGGCCAAGCGGGCGACCGGCGTCGCGGGAACGGTCACGACGCTCGCGGCGCTCGACCTCGGCCTCGAGCGCTACGACCGCGCCCGCGTGCACGGGCACCGCCTCTCCCGTGCTGCCGTGCGTGCGCAGCTCGAGCGGCTGGCGGCGCTGACCGTCGCCGAGCGGCGCGCGCTCCCGGCGATGGAGCCGGAGCGCGCGCCGGTGATCGTCGCCGGCGCCGTGATCCTCCTCGAGATCCTCGACCGCTTCGACCTCGACGAGATCGAGGTGAGCGAGCACGACATCCTCGACGGCGCCGCGCTCGCCGCGGCGGAGCTGCCCTAGAGGAGAACGGCGTCCCCGCCGGTCTCCTCCGGCGGCTCGTCCTCGGCGAGCCGACGGCGCACGACCGCCCGCGAGAGCACGCCCACGAGCCGGCCCTCCTCGACGACGGGCACCCGCTCGAGATCCCGCTCCTCGACGAGGTGGAACGCCTCGTCGAGCGGCAGCGACGCGGCGAGCGTGAACACCGGCGGCTCGGCGATGTCGCGCAGCCGCACCGTGGTCGGGTCGAGCCCCGCGGCGACGACCTCACGGACGAGCGTCTTGCGCGTGATCACGCCGACGAGCGTGCCGTCGTCCGCGCAGACGAAGAGGGCGCGCACCTCCGGGTTGTCGGCGAAGCCGCGACCCGCTTCCTGCGCGCTCGCCGTGTCGGCGAGCGTCGTCGGCTCGCGCACCATCGCGTCACGGACGTTCTGGTCGGACATCTCTACGGATAGATTCCGCGCGCCTCGAGCGCCGCGGCCACCTCGCGGATGGCGGCGACCATGGCGGCCGGCCGCAGGGGGATGCGCTTCTCCTCCGAGACGGACCAGACCCTGTCGAAGGCGTCCGTCATCTTGTCGGCCAGCCTGCCGCGGATCTCGTCGCGGTCCCAGAACAGCCGGCCGAGGTCCTGCACCCATTCGAAGTAGGAGACGGTGACGCCGCCCGCATTCGCGAGGATGTCCGGGACGACCGGGATGCCGCGCTCGGCGAAGATCGCGTCAGCCTCGAGCGTCGTCGGCCCGTTCGCGCCCTCGACGACGAGCTCCGCGTTGACGCGAGCCGCGTTCGCTTCCGTCAGCTGGTCCTCGCGTGCGGCGACGAACAGGATGTCGCACGGCAGCTCGAGCAGCTCCTCGTTCGTGATCCGCTCGCAGCGGTCGTACCCCTCCAGCGAGCCGTGCTCGGCCGCGTACTCGTGCAGCTCCGGGATGTCGAGCCCGTCCTCGGAGTGCAGTCCGCCGGAGACGTCCGACACGGCGAGCACCGCTGCACCGAGCTCGTGCAGCTCCGACGCGGCGACGCCGCCGACGTTGCCGAACCCCTGCACGACGCAGCGCTGCTCGTCGAGGTTCCTCCCCAGGCGCTCGCACGCGCGCTCCGCGCTCATCACGACGCCGGCGCCGGTCGCCTCCCGTCGGAAGACGGAGCCTCCGATCGAGATCGGCTTGCCCGTCACCACCTCGGGCACTGCGTGGCCCTTCAACATCGAGTACGTGTCCATCATCCAGGCCATGGTCTGCTCGTTCGTCGCCATGTCCGGCGCCGGGATGTCGGTCTTCGGCCCGATCTCCTTCACCAGCTCGGAGGTGAAGCGGCGCGTCAGCCGCTGCAGCTCCGCCGTCGAGTGCGCCCGGACGTCGCAGCGGATGCCGCCCTTCGCGCCGCCGTAGGGCAGGCGCAGCAGCGCGCACTTCCACGTCATCCAGCTCGCGAGCGCGGCGCACTCGCCCAGGGAGACCTCCGGGTCGTAGCGGATGCCGCCCTTCGTCGGTCCGAGCACGGTCGAGTGCTGCACGCGGTAGCCGGCGAAGACCTCCCAGCCGCCGTCGTCGCGGCGCAGGGGCACGCTCATGATCACCGCCCGCTCGGGGAAGCTCAGCCGCTCGGCGACCATCGGCGAGACGTCGGCGTGCGGCAGCGCCTGCTCGAACTGCGCGCGGGCCATGAGGAACAGCGGCGAGTCCCATTCGAGCGGCTGCCTGAGCGGCGATCTCTGGGCGGGGGCCACGGGCCGGAGTGTACGGACTACCTGCGAGACACTTGACTCTCCCGCCTGTGGTGGTCAGGCTAGTGCCTCGCGTGAGGAGGGCGTTCATGCAGCGGGGGAGCCGGTCCGGCGTCCTGCAGTGGGTCGTGGTGCTCGTGGTCGGCGTCCTCGTCGTGACCGTCGTCCTCGGCCTGAACCTCATCCCGCGCCTCGATGCCGGGCAGAAAGTCCTGAACGCCGCCAAGCCGGCCTTCGCCGGCGAGCGTCTCACCGGCGCCCGGGCCGGCATCGACATCATCTCCAAGGACGTCGACATGGCCGATCCGATCGTGACGTCGCAGGGCGCAGCAGCGGCCGAGGTTCCGAAGCTGATCGCGTTCGTCTCCCAGAAGACCGGCCTGTCGCAGGCCGCGGTCATCGCAGCGCTGCAGAAGAACTTCCCGCACACGACCGCCCTTCTGCAGGCGATCCCCCTCTCGTCGGTGACCGCGGAGCTGCCCGGCCTGCTCGCCTTCCTCGAGAAGACGCTCAAGGTCTCGCAGACCCAGCTGCTCGCCGCGATGAAGACGAGCTTCCCCGGGCTCACCCAGGCGATCACGAACCTGCCGACGGTGACCGGCGGCTGGAATCAGATCCAGGGCATCGGCGGGCTCACCCGCTTCGACGGCTCGCCCGTGCAGACCGTGCCGCAGTTCAGGACGTACGTCAGCTCCGATCTGATCCCCGTGCTGGAGACGCAGAAGGGCAACTTCGACAGCCTCGACGGGACCTCGTCCGTGAACTGGATCGCGCCGCTGCTCCTGGCCGTCGGCCTGGTCGTGATCCTGTTCGCCGGAGCGATGATCGCGCTGAACCTCCGGGGGCCGGTCCCGCGCGGGCTCGCGACGGCCGGCGCGTCGGTCGTGCTCGCCGTCGGCGTGGGCGTGGTGGCCCTCGTGCTCGCGCTGTCGCTCGTGCCGCGGGTCAGCCACGGACAGAAGCTGCTGAACGCCCTGCGCCCCGCCAACGTGCCGGCGCGCGTGCACGGCGACCGCGCCGGGATCACCATGGTCTCGGCGATCGTCGACATGGAGGACCCGATCATGACCGCCCAGGGATCGGCGGTCGCCGAGGTGCCGAAGCTGATCGCGTTCGTCTCGCAGAAGACCGGGCTGTCGCAGGCCGCGGTCCTCGCGGCGCTGCAGAACAACTTCCCGCACACGACGGCGCTCCTGCAGGCGATCCCGCTCTCGTCGGTGGCCTCCGAGCTGCCGAGCCTGGAGGCCTTCCTCGTGAAGACGCTCAAGGTCTCGCAGACCCAGCTGGTCGGCGCGCTGGCGACGAGCTTCCCGGGGCTCGCACAGTCGATCGCCAACCTGCCGGCGGTGACCGGCGGCTGGGATCAGATCCCGGGCATCGACGGGGCGACGCGCTTCGACGGCACGCCGGTGAAAACCGTGCCCGACGTCCGCACGTACTTCGGGTCGGACGTGATCCCGGTGCTCGAGACCCAGACGGGCAACTACCACAAGCTCGTCGAGACCTCGACGATCGACTTCATCGGGCCGCTCGTGTTGATCGTCGGGATCATCGTGATCGTCTACGGGCTGCTCATGCTGCTCCTCGCGCGGCGCGAGGAGCCGGGTCCGGGCGGGGCTGCCGGGCTCTCGGCGGCGGCGGCGGCCGGATGAGCGCGTACGCCGCCGAATGGCAGGTGGGCATCGCGCTCGGCATCGTGGTGATCGCCGTGGCGGCTGCGATCGTGATCGTGATCGTGCTGCTCGCGCTGCGCATCGCGAGACAGGCCAGGACGGCCGAGCAGGCGGTGGACGTCGTACGCCGGCAGACCGACGAGCTCGGCGGCATCGCGCAGATCAACGACTCGGGGGTGAGGATCCTGCACGCAGCTCGTTCCCTGCGAAAGGTGGCGGTCGGGAAATGACGGTGCTCGGCGCGATGTCCGCTCACACGTACTGGGCGATCGCCCTGAGCATCTGCTTCGGCGCCGCCGTCGTCGTAGCGATCCTCCTGACGGTGCTCGTGGCGACGGTCGGCAGCATCGAGAGGTCTGTCGACGGCCTGCTGGAGATCGCGGGGAAGGTCGCCTCCAACACGGCGAGCATCCCGCAGCTCGAGGCGACTGCGCCCGTGCTGGCGCTGATCGTCGACGAAGCGGTGGTCCAGGACGGCTACATGAACGCCCTCACCGACGGGTTCGGTGACGCGGCATGACGAGCACGCACGCACTCGCCCTCCTGAGCGTCGTGCTGGCCGCGGGCGTCGTGCTCGTGCTCGCCGTCGCGCTGATCGAGGTGCGCAGAGGCCTGACGAGGATCTCGGAGGGGCTCGCGACGCTGGCGACCGCGCTCCAGGGCGTCGAGGCCGAGCACCTCCGCCCGCTCGAGGGCGCGGTCACGGCGATCAACGGCCAGTTCGACGTCATCCTCGGCGCGCTGCCGGGAATCGCGAGGAAGGCGGCGATCGTCGCCGAGAGGAGGCCGCGATGACCCTCTGGTGGATCGGAGACGTCGTCCTGCTCGTCGTCGTCCTGCCCGTCGTCGTCTACCTGCTCCGCGCCGTGCTCGCCGCCGCGACGAGCATCGTCCCCAGCGTGCAGGAGATCGCGAAGGTGGCGGCCGCGGGGTCGAAGGACCTCGACGCCGCGGCGCTGCTGCTGACGACGCAGGACCAGGTCACCCAGACGGTCGCGGGGGTCGCGAACTACGGCGGCTCCCTCGACGTGATCCTCGACGACGCGGGCTAGGAGGAGCGATGGTGCTCGCATTCATGGCAGTGGGCGCGGTGACGGCCCTCGCCGTCGTGCTCGTCGTCGTCGCCCTCGTCGTCTACCTCGTCGCCGTGATCGTGCAGCTGCGCAGGATCACCGGCGGCCTCGACGAGGTCATCGCGCACGTCGGCGAGATCGTGCGGAAGAGCGCGCCCGTCAACGACATCGTCACCACGATCAACGAGCAGCTCGACGCGGGCGTCGACCTGCTCGAAGGACTGCTCGTGCAGAAGGCCGGCATGACGGACGCCGTCGGCCTCGTCGACGGCCTCTACCCGGGCGCGGCCGCAACCGGCTTCAGGAACTTCCCCGAGAGCAGCGTGGTCAGGGCGCCGCGCATCGGCGAGGTCTACACGCGCGGTACGCTCACGCTCGCGCGGCTCGGCCGCGAGGCGCCGATCGCCCAGGGGAACCCGGCCGGCTTCCCGCTGCGGAACGTCGAGGGCGGGAGCCTCGCCGCGCGGCTGCTCTACCCGGAGTCCCGTCAGTCGCGGCCGGAGTCGCTGCCGCGGTCTCCGGTGATCGGCACCGACGCGCCCGTGCGGTACGAGCAGCGGGAAGACATCGGGGCGCCGCGCAAGCGGCTCCCCGCCCACCGGTAAGATCGGCAGCTTCCTCGATCGGAAAGGAGCGCTCTTGCAGACCCCCGCCGCATTCGAGTACGAGCGCGCGACGAGCGTGGAGGGCGCGATCGCGTCGCTGCAGAAGCTCGGCTCGGAGGCGCGCGTCATCGCGGGCGGGCACAGCCTGCTGCCGATGATGAAGCTCCGGCTCGCGAACCCGGGGCACCTGATCGACATCAACGACCTCACCGAGCTCTCGTACATCCGCGAGGAGGGCGACGAGGTCCTGATCGGGGCGCTGACCCGTCACGTGGACCTGCTCAAGTCGGAGCTGCTCTTCACTCACGCGCCGCTGTTCCGCGACGCGGAGAAGGTGATCGCCGATCCCGTCGTGCGCAACCGGGGCC
>DASPTD010000005.1:0-6497 GCA_035623575.1 Gaiellaceae bacterium | reverse complement strand
CCGCCGGGCCGTGGCGCCGGCCTTCGAGAGCTTGTCGACCTTCCGCTCGAGCGCGGCGAGTCGCCGCTCGAGATCCTCGAGCCCGCGGACGCGCCGCTGCAGCTCGTCGACCCGGTCGCGGATCGTGTTGAGCGTGCCGATCAGCTTGTCGGCGCCCGGCGCCTCCTGCAGGCGCTGGATCGCCTCCTCGCTGATGTCGGCCAGCCGGCCCAGCAGATCCGTTCTGCGCGGTTGCGCCATCGCTCCTCCTCGGTCGCTGCCGTGACGATAGCTACTCGCGCAGCGCGGGCGAGCGGGGCGGCACGGGGGCGACGCGCGCGTACGGCGAGCCGAGCGGCGGCCGCGGATCCGGCTCGTCCTTGTTCGGCCAGAAGGCGAAGGCGCGCTCGGCCTGCGCGGCGATCGTCAGCGACGGATTGGCTCCGAGGTTCGCGCTCACAGCGGCTCCGTCCACGACGTGCAGTCCCGGCTCCGCCCACATCCGCTGCCACGCGTCGAGCACGCCCGCCTGCGCCGAGGCGCCGATCGGCGCCCCGCCGAGGATGTGTGCGGTGAACGGCCGGTTCAGCAGCACCTCGTTCAGCGCCGAGCCGGGCCTTCCACCCATCACCTCCGCGGCGAGACGGGCTGCCTCGTTCGCCTCGGGGAGCCACGTCGGCGTCGGCTCCCCGTGGCCGTGCGCCGTCCGCAGGCGGCGGCCGGTCCAGCGCATGCGCAACGAGTTGTCGCGCGCCTGCATCACGAGCAGGATCACCGACCGCTGCGCCCAGTGCCGGACCGAGTGCGAGCGCAGGAGCAAGAGCGGGTGGCGCAGGCCCGTGGCGAGCCAGCGCAGCGGCCGCGGCACGCGCCCGCCGCCGTCGACGAGCACGGTCGAGAAGAGGCCCATCATGCTCGAGCCCTTCGGGTAGCGGACCGGCTCGATGTGCGTCTCCGCCGTCGGCCTGAACGAGGAGCCGATGGCGACGCCGGTCGAGTAGTCGACCGACGTGTCCCTTGCGCCCGCGCCCACGAGCACCTCGGAGTTCGAGCGGACGAGCATGCCGAGGTTCGGTCCGCCGAGGCCGGAGCGGAACAGCAGCTTCAGCGTGCCGAGCACGCCCGCTGCGAGCACGACCTGGTCGGCACGGAACAGCTCGCGCCGCGGCCTCAGCCAGGCGCCCGGATGGACGGTCTCGGCCTCCCAGCGGCCCTCCACCCGCCGCAGGAGCGCCGCCTCCCGCTCCGGGTGCACGACGGCTCCGCCGCGCTCCGCGAGCCAGAGGTAGTTGAGGTCGAGCGTGTTCTTCGCGTTGTGCCGGCAGCCGACCATGCAGCCGCCGCAGCGCACGCAAGGGCTGCGCGGCGGGCCTGCGCCTCCGAAGTACGGGTCCACCGCGTGCTCGACGCCGAAGTAGACGCCGACCGGGGTGGGGCGGAACGTGTCGGCGACGCCCAGGCGGTGCGCGACCTCGCGCACGACGGCTTCGGCGACCGTCTCGAACGGCGTCTCGACGACGCCGAGCATCCTGCGGGCGCGCGCGTAGTACGGCGCGAGCTCCTCGCGCCAGTCCGCCACCTCGGCCCACTGCGGGTCGTCGAAGAACCGGTCGAGCGGCTCGACCAGCGTGTTGGCGTAGACGAGCGAGCCGCCGCCGACTCCCGCGCCGGAGAGTACGACGAGATCGTCGAGCATCGTCAGCCTCTGGATGCCGCGCAGCCCGAGCCGGGGCATGAACAGGTACCGGCGCAGATTCCAGTTCGTGCGCGCAAAGTCGGCGGCGGCAAACCGCCGCCCCGCCTCGAGGATGCCCACACGATGGCCCTTCTCGGTCAGCCGCAGGGCCGCTACGCTCCCGCCGAAACCGCTGCCGACCACGAGCACGTCGTACTCGTGCACCTTCACGGCACGAGAGCCTAGTGCCGCGCCGCTACCCTGCACGACCCGATGCGCCGCGTGCTCGTCCTGCTCGTGCTCGTCCTCGCCGCCCCGGCGGGGGCCGCGACGATCAACGGCACGCCGCGAAGCGACCTCATCGTCGGCACCCAGGCCGACGACACGATCTCGGCGGGCGCCGGCAACGACTTCGTGCAGGCGGCGTTCGGCGGCGTCGACCACGTCGACTGCGGTCCCGGCAGAGACGTGGTCAGCGCCGATCTCGGCGACACCGTCGCCGCGAGCTGCGAGGTCGTCTCCCGTCGCCTCTCGGTCGACCTCTCCACGAACCCCTCGAGCCAGCACGAGACCGCGGTCGAGCCGGACGACGCGGCGTGGGGATCGACCGTCGTCGCCGCGTACCAGCTCGGCCGCTTCTCGAACGGCGGGGCGTCGAACATCGGCTTCGCGACCTCCACCGACGCCGGCCGTACCTGGCGCCGCGGCGTCCTGCCCGGCGTCACCGTCGAGTCGAATCCCCCGGGAACGCAGACGGCGGCCTCCGATCCGACGGTCGCATACGACGCAGCGCTCGGAGCCTGGCTGATCGGCACCCTGACGCTCGAGCCGGGCTCGTCGCACGTCCTCGTCGCACGCTCGGACGACGGCTCGAGCTGGGCGACGCCCGTCGTCGCCGCAACGGGACCGGAGCTCGACAAGGACTGGCTCACGTGCGACAACGGCGCGACGAGCCCGCATCGCGGCCGCTGCTACCTCGAGTACACCGACGATCAGCAGAACATCACGGTCAGCCAGTCGAGCGACGACGGCGGCCTGACCTGGTCGCAGCCGGTGACGGCCGCGAGCATCCTCGTCGGCGCACAGCCGGTGGTGCTACCGGACGGGACGCTCGTCGTCGTGGCCGGCGACTACTCCGACGAGAACGGATTCCACGGGTCGATCGTCAGCCTCCGCTCCACCGACGGCGGCGCGACGTTCACGCGCGTCACCGTCTCCGACGTCACTGCGGACGCGAACGACGTGATGCGCTCGAGCGCGCTCCCGTCGGTGGAGGCCGACAGCACCGGCAGGATCTACGCAGTCTGGCACGACTGCCGGTTCCGGGCCGGCTGCGCGGAGAACGACGTCGTGCTCTCGACATCGAGCGACGGCGGCCAGACCTGGTCGGCACCGTCACGCGTGCCCGTCGCAGCGGTGTCGTCGACGCTGGACGCGTTCATCACCGGGCTCGCCGTGGACCCCGTCGTGCCCGGCCGTCTCGCCGTCGTCTACGCCTACTTCCACCCCGGCTCGTGCGCGAGCGGCGCGTGCCTGCTGGGGGCCGCCGTCCAGCAGTCGAGGGACGGCGGCGCCACGTGGACGACACCGCAGCGGCTCGACGCACAGCCGATGCGAGAGGACTGGCTCGCGCGCTCCGAGGGCGGTCGGATGGTCGGTGACTACTACTCGGTCGAGTTCGCAGCCGACCGCGTCGTGCCGGTCTTCACGCTTGCGGCGCCGCCGTTGAACGGCCGCTTCCGCGAGGCGATCTTCGCCGTGTCGCTACCCGCGCTCGGGTAGTGCGGCGGCGAGCGCGCGCAGCGTCTCGCCGGCGGCGGCGTCGATCGTGACGGAGGCCCGGGCGTCCAGCGGGGTCGGGCCGCGATTCACGATCGCCAGGCTCCCACCCGCGGCGAGCGTCTCGAGCGGGAGGCCGGCGACCGGGTACACCTCGAGCGACGAGCCGACGACGAGGAGCAGGCGTGCCGACGCCGCCAGCGCAGAGGCCCGCTCCATTGCACGCGGGGGCAGCAGCTCCCCGAACATGACCACGTCCGGCTTGAGGATCCGCCCGCAGCGCGGGCATGCCGGCGCGGCGGCCGTCTCGAGCAGGCGCAGCACCTCGGCGAGAGGGACGACCTCGCCGCAGTCGAGGCAGCTCGACGTCCGGATCGAGCCGTGCACCTCGACGAGGGCACGCGAGCCCGCGCGTTCGTGCAGGAGATCGATGTTCTGCGTCACCACCGCGTCGACCCAGCCGCGCCGCTCGAGGTCCGCAAGCGCCCGATGGCCGTCGTTCGGCTGCGCGTCACGCAGCATCCCGAGCCGTCTTCCGTAGAAGTCCCAGACCTTCACCGGGTCGGCGAGAAAGGCGTCGATGGTCGCGTACTCCATCGGGTCGTACTGCGCCCAGATTCCCGACGGCGAGCGGAAGTCGGGGATCCCCGACTCGGTGCTCACTCCCGCGCCGGTAAGGGCGACGCACGGCTGCCGGTCGCGCACGAGCGAGGCAAGGCGCTCGAGGGTCACGCAGACCATCGTAGAGTTGCACGAGATGGAAGGCTTCACGTTCTCGACCCCGGTGCGCGTCCGCTTCGCAGACACGGACGCGCAGGGGATCGCGCACAACTCGGCGTACGTCGTCTGGTTCGAGGTCGCACGGGTCGAGTATCTACGGGCGTACGCCGGCGGCTACCAGGCGCTGCGCGAGACGGGGACGGAGGCGCTCGTGCTCGAATCCTTCTGCCGCTATCGCGTGCCGGCGCGGTTCGACGACGCGCTCCATGTTCACGCCCGCTGCGGCGACGTACGCGGCGCCCGCTTCCGCTACGAGTACGCCGTCGTCCGGGACGACGGAGAGCTGCTTGCGGACGGCTGGACGGCGCACGCGTGCGTCGACGCGGGGACGTTTCGCCCGACGCGCGTGCCGGCGTGGCTCGTGGCGGCTATCCGCTCGGCGGAGTCGTCGGCGTCGTCTCCGTCGTCGTCGTCGTAGCCGGTGCCGCGGGCGTCTTCGCCTTCTTCTTCTTCTTCTTCGGCCCGACGCGCAGGAGCTCGGGTGACGCGCGGTAGGACGAGAACCACACGTTGTGGTAGAGGAGCTTGCCGTCCGGGGCGTACACGTCACGGGTGACGCTCGTCGTCATCGCCGGCTCGCCCGGATCGTCGATCACCTTCTCGCCGGGCTTGAGCGTCGGATCCACCGTCTTCTTCACCGGCGTCTTGCCGTGCACGACGAGCGGGCTGGTCGTGCTGACGACCCTGCGCCCCGTCGGGGTGCCGTACAGGCTGACCGTGAGCGACGAAGGGCCGACGAAGGTCCGCAGCAGCATCCAGTGCTTCGTGTCGTTCACGAACTTCAGGTCGACGTCAGGGTAGTCGACGGTCGCATCCCGGCCCTGCGGGTAGTGGCTGATGTAAAGGGCATGGTTCGTCCGGTCGGTGATCGGCACGCCGGCCTCGAACGCGGCGTTGAAGACGGTCGTCGAGACCTGGCAGACGCCGCCGCCGAGCCCGGTCGTGAGCTCGCCGTTGACGATCACCGGCGCCTCGAGAAACCCCTTCGCCGCGTTGCGCTCGCCGGTGGTCTTGTTGAACGAGAAGGTCTCTCCCGGCGCGATCAGCTTGTCGTTCACGAGGTGCGCGACCAGCTGCACGTTGTGGATGCGGTTGGGAATCCCGCCGTAGATCGTCGTGTAGCTCGAGACGAGCCCGACGACACCCATCCTGCTCGCCTGCGCGGTGCTGAGCTTCGCCTGCTCCTCGTCGACGACGAGCTGCGCGACGCGTGCTCGCGGGCGCAGCGCCGCGCGGAGCAGCGCCTGAGCGCTTTCCACCGCGTCGAGCCGGACGCCGGGCTTCGCCGGGACGAGGCGCACGTGCGGCCCCGAGACCGCCCACGTCGCATCGTGCGGCGCCGTCTCGACGCGGGCGCCGAGCTGCTTCAGCCAGCTGTCTGCAGCCGGGCCGCCGATGCGCAGCGCGGTCTCTCCGCCCGCGGGGAGCTCGAGGAGCGGGGCGAGGCGAGCGGGCCGGACGACCCACCGCGTCGGTCCCAGCTCGAGCCTCACCGGCGCCGAGAGGGCCAGGCGCGCCTGGGCCGCCACCCCGGCGAGCGCAAGCGCGCGCACGCGCGGTTGCGTCGTGCGCAGCGGCAGCTGCACGGGCTCGCCCGCCCCGTCGAGCGAGGAGAGGCGCTCGACCATGACCTGCGCCGCGGCGCCGCGATCCAGCCGGAGCCCCGTCCGCGCGGGCAGAAGGACGATGGACAGCCCGCGGCGGACGACGGCCGCATCGACCGGCAGACGATCCACCCGTTTCGCGATGCGGTCGAGCTCGTACTGGAGCGCACCGGTGAGCACCGTGGTGGGCGGCGTGACGTCGGCGCCGAAGAAGTCGACGCCGAGGCGCTTGAAGCCCCGCAGCGGCCCGAAGCCGTCACCCTGCCGCTGCGCGGAATCGACCGCCGCCCTCCAGTCCGACTCCACGCCGAGCTCGTTCGGGCGTACCGGGAAGCGACGGCCGGCGGCGACGAAGACGACGGGCCGGCCGGCGAGAGCGCCGGCCCTACGCTCGAGCAGCGCCCGGGCGGCCGAGGCCTCGAGCCCGCCCATGTCGACGCCGTCGATCCGGACGCCGCCGGCGATCTTCGTCGGCGAGCCCGCGAAGACGAGCCCCAGCACGACCCCCGCCGCGACAACGGCGGCGGCGAGAAGGATGATCGCCCGGCGCACGCAGCGATCGTAGCCGGGGCGTCACAAGCCCGGCAGGCAGTTTCGGGGATGGCTCAGAAGACGAAGAGCTCGACGCCGCCGCTGACGTTCAGCTCGATGCCCGTGATGTACGCCGCGAGGTCGGAGCA
>DASPTD010000023.1:0-88036 GCA_035623575.1 Gaiellaceae bacterium | reverse complement strand
GTCTTCCTCGACGAGCTGCCGACGACCGAGTCCGGCAAGGTGAAGAAGACGGGCCTCGGCTCCGCACCGTGACGTCAGACGGGGTAGGAGCCTCTCCTGGGGCAGGGCCTCGGGGACGTGCGGATCGTGTAGGGCAGCGCCCCGCTCACCGCCCGGCGCCCGGGTGGCCGCCGATCGTCCGGAGGTAGGAGCGGCGGGCGCGCCGGGAGAGCAGCCGGTCGTTGTGCCAGAGCAGCGTCAGCTCGCCCTCGAACGGCCGCACGCGCTCGCCGAGCCGCGAGATCTCGGCAGGGATCGCATCCAGGCCGACCTTCTGGTACTCGAGCAGCGATGCCTCCATCACGACGAGCGGCCGCTCGCGCAGGCGCAGCGCCGTCCGGGTGCGGAGGTTGAACACCGGATGCTCGTAGCACGTGCCCGACCGGAACCCGACGTGGTCGGCGAACGCGAGCGTGGAGTCGTAGGCGAGGCCGGCGTCCTCCCAGTTCTGCCACGTCACCGGGTTCTCCCACCGGAGGTAGTGCTGCCGGCCGCCCCAGGCGGGCTGCTCGACCCCGGCGGCGGCGCACGCCTCGAAGAGCGTCTGCGCCTCGGCATGCGTCCGCTCGGCGTCGCGGAACGTGTTGTAGCTCGCGTGGTATCCGATCTCGTGGCCGCGCCGGTGGATCGTCGCCAGCAGCCTGCGGATCCAGGGGTCGTCGAGGGTGTAGCTGCCGTCGATCGCACCCGCGCTGTTGCCGGCGATGAAGTAGAAGGCGCTCTGCAGCCCGAGCCGCTCGCTCGCGCTCATCACGAAGTCGAACGTGTTGCAGAGGTCGAGCCTCTTCGGGACGAGGTCCGGGGCGAGCGCGTTGGCGAGCCGACGCATCGCGACGAGAGGCGCGTGCTCGCGCCGAAGGTCGCGCCGGGCGACCGCGCGTGCCTCGTGGAACGGGGCGCGGTAGAGAGGGAAGTCGACGTCGTGCGAGAGCCGCAGCGCGAACCGGCGTTTCGGGCGCTCGAGGCGCGGCCAGGCCCGGCGCAGGAGCGCCCAGAGCAGGTCGACGTACTCGTTCACGAGCGGCCGGTCGAGGAAGTCCTCGCGGTGCGCGAGCGAGGCCGTCGCGGGGAAGCGCTCGTGGGCGTCTCGGACCTCGGAGACGGGCTCCTCGTAGCGCGTGAGCATGAAGAACACCGCGCCGAAGATGTCGATCCCGTCTAGGGTCGGCGTGCCGTAGAGCACGGGCAGCGGGTCGGTCGCGGCGTCGGTCGCGAGGCGGGCGAGGGGCTCCGGCGGCAGTGACGCGGCCGTCAGCCAGGCGTCGGCTGGAGTCCGGAACAGGACGTCCGCGAGCACGACGCGGGCGCCGGACGCGTCGCCGGCGGCGGTGATCTCGACGTCGGGGCGGTCCTCCTGGACGAGCGCGAGCTCGAGTCCCAGGAACTCGCGCAGCACGACGTCGTACACGTATCGCCGCTCGGGCTCGTAGCCCGGAGGGTGGCGCAGGACGAGCGGAGCGCTCACCCCGCGCTCCGGGCGCGTCTCCGCTCCTGGCGCCGTGCGAACGGCCCCGGCAGCGACTCGCCGGTGAGGACCTTCCAGGCGAAGGCGAGGACGCGGTCGCGGCCGTGGATCGTGATCCGCCGCAGCCGCCAGGGATCGGTTCCGGCGCCGTTCCGCCCCACCACCGACGTGTACGCGAGGCGGTAGCCGGCGTCGATCGCAGCCCCGCGCACGCGCTCGTCGTGGTGGCCGAACGGGTACGCGAACACCGGGGCTGCGTCGATTCCCGCCGCCTCGAAGTCGGCCCTCGCTCCTGCGACCTCTCCGGCAAGCGACTCGTCGCTGCACGCCACCAGAGACGGATGGCTGCGTGTGTGCGAGCCGACGGCGACGCCGGCGCCGTGTGCCGCGGCGAGCCGACCCCAGTCTGCAAAAGAGGTCCCCGGGCGCGTCTGCTCGCCGCTCGCGAGCCGCGTGACGACGAAGGCGACCGGCCGGGTATCGGCGTGACGCACCAGCATGTCGACGGCCTCGACGTAGCCGTCGTCGGCGGTGAGCAGGTAGCGCCTACGGGGCAGGACGGCCTCGGCGTCCGTGTGGAACGCGTACACCTCGTCGAGCGAGAGCGGCTTCCAGCCCAGCCGGCGCAGCACGAGCATCTGCCGTTCGAACACTGCCGGCACGAGGTCGATGTCGTGCTCGGTGTTCGGCATCGTCCCGGCGAGCTGGTGGTAGCAGAACGCGACGTACGAGCTCTGCGTCAGCCGCCGCCATTCGCGCCGCGTCGCCCGCGAGCGGACTCCCGCCCAGAACCAGACGTCCGCGGCCAGGCGCACCGCCGGCCGCCGGGGAACCGCCGCACGGGCGATGGTCGCGGCGAGCGGAGCACGGAGGAGCAGCCGCCGCACGAGGCGCGCGTGCCACGCCGCGCTGAACCAGGTGCCGATCTGGAGCGAGGTCAAGAGCTGCGGATCGGCGCGCAGCACGTCGACCGCCGAGCGGCCGCGCTCGTACGAGAGCCGCTCGAGCTCGCGGGGCGACGCGGGCACGACGGGTGCGCCCCAGGTGACCGGCGTGCTCCGGCCTCGCAGACGGGCGGCGATCGCCTCCGGCCAGGCCGCTCCCTCCGGCACCTCGACGCCTCCGGCGACGCGCGCGGCGACCCTCAGCTGCGGCTCGCCGAGCGGCCGCAGCTCATCGCCGCCGGGAAGCGCGAGCGCGTGGAGGACCGCGCCGCGGCTGTCCATCAGCGGCGGGGGACCGTCACGCCGCCTGCCCCGATCCAGTAGCGCTCCCGGCGTCTCGCGAGCACGCGCCGGGCGACGCCCGGCAGGAGCCACGCCAGCAGTGCTCGCATCCGGACGGGCATTGCGTGGGCGCGCTCGGAGAAGACGCCGAGCGCACGGCGACGGGCGCCGGGAACGCCGTCGAGCAGCGCCTGCGTCGCCTCGCCGACCGCGATCTCGCGCCGGGTCCACGCGAGCCTGGCGGCGACGACGCGTCCCTCGTCCTCGGTGAGCGCCGGGTGTTGCGCGATCCTCGTCATCGTCGCCAGGATGCCCCGGAGCTGCTGGAGGGGCTGAGACGAGAGCGCCCGCTCGTGGAGGCGGTACGTCGCCAGCGGCTCGGCGACCGAGCCGACGCGGGATCCGGAGAGGATCATGCGCGCCCACAGCTCCCAGTCGCTCGTCCAGCGGATCGACTCGTCGAAGCCGCCGACCTCGAGAAAGCGCTCGCGCGGCACCGCCGTGTGGCCGAAGACGAAGTTGGCCAGGAGGATGCCACGCCGCTGGTCGGCGGCTTCGAACGGATGCGTCTCGTCGTTGAAGCGCCGGAACACCCGGCCGTGCACCGAGATCCATGCGTCGGTCGTGAGGATGTCCAGATCGGGCCGCGCCTGCGCCAGCTCGCCCAGCGCAGCGAGGCGCTCCGAGGCGAAGACGTCGTCGGCGCCGATGAAGACGACGTAGTCGCCGCGCGCGGCCTTCGCGCCCGTGTTCATCGCCGCGGCGGCGCCCGAGTTCTTCTCGTGGCGCAGGAAGCGCACCCTGTCGCCGTGCCGGGCGACGACTGTTTCGAGGCCGTCGGTCGAGCCGTCGTCGACGACGATCACCTCGAGCGCCGGGGCGGTCTGCTCGAGCACCGAGGTGATGGCGTCGTTCACGACGCCGGCTACCTGATACGCGGCGATCACGACGCTGAACGACGGAGCAGCGGTGCGGGGTGTGACGGGCGCCTGCGGCTCCGGCGCGAGAACTGGTCGCGAGGGAGTTTCCACTCGCACTGAGACTACAGGGTGCCCCTGCGGGTGCCCCCGCGCGGAGGGCCCGAGATCGGGCAAGCTGGGGCGCATGAGGCGACTCCTCCGACCGCTGCGGGCCGTCCACCGCCGGGTGGTGCCGCGCGAGCCGCGGCGGACGGCGTGGCCCGCCGCCCGGGAGCGGGCTCCCGGCGAGCCGGCCAACGTCGGGATCGCCGTCGTCAACTTCAACACGAAACGGCTGATCTCACAGCTCGTCTTCTCGCTCTACCGTCTGCTCGGCCCGGCCTGGTTCAGGCAGATCGTGGTCGTCGACAACGCGTCGACCGACGGCTCGCGCGACGTGCTCGCCGCGCTGCACGATGCCGGGCTCGTCCACCTGATCGCCAACAGGAGCCAGCGCTATCACGGGCCGGCGCTGACGCAGGGGGTCTCGTGGCTGGCCCGCAGGCAGCGCTCCGTGCCGCCACGCGACCGGCTGGACTACGTGTGGACGCTCGACTCCGACGTCGTCGTCCTGCGTCGCGAGACGGCGCGCGACGCACTGAGCGTGATCGAGAGCACCGATGCCGCCGCGGTCGCGCAGCTCGATTTCCTTCCGGCCGACGAGAACCCCCTCAGCCGGAATCCATTGCTGCATCCCTGCTGCTTCCTGTTCGACCCGACGGTGCTGTGGCGGCCGGCGATTCCTCCGTTCCTCGAGGACGGCAGGCCCCTGGACGGGATGCAGGTCACCGCCGAGAAGCTCGAGCTCCGCATGGTCGCGTTTCCGTTCGTCGAGCATGGCTACATCGTCCACCTCGGCCGCGGCACCCTGCGTGCGGTCGCCGACCTGGGGGACACGCAGAACCGCTACTACGAGTGGGCAGTCGGGCACAAGGATCCGCACTTCGCCGCGAGCGCGAGCGGCCCCGAGCTGTACGCCGCCTTCTGCGAGCGGTTCGACGCCGAGCTCCCGGAGCTGACGGGCGAGGCGCTCGTCGCCGCGTGCCGTGCGCCGGTCGACGACTAGCGCCCGACCGGAGCCCCTTCGAGCGCCCTGCCGCAGCGGATCAGGGTGCCGCGGAGGCTGAGCGCCTCGTCGGCGTCGAGGTCGCCCAGCATCTCGCGCTCCACCGCGTCGACGGCGCGGTCGCAGCGCTCGAGCGCCCGCCGTCCCGCTCTCGTCAGCTCGGTGCGGATGACGCGGCCGTGGCCCGGCTCGGCGCGGCGCCTGACGTAGCCCTGGTCGACGAGCAGGGCGAGCACCTCGCTCATCGACTGGGGCGTGACGAGCGAGCGGCGGGCGAGCTGCGCGTTGGACAGGCCGTCCTCCGCCAGGAGCACCGACAGCGCCGTGTAGGCGGGCAGCGTGAGGCCGGCCGGCTCGATCGCCGCCGCGAGTCGGCGTCGCAGCACGCGCTCGAGGCGGCCGACGACATAGCTGAGCCGCGGTTCCGTCACCGCTCGTAGGATTGCAGGCCCGGCTTGATCCGCTTCTCGTCGAGGAACTGCCCGAGACCCTGCTCGCGGCCCCGCTCTGCGTCGAGGAACTGCGACTGCTCGAGCTTCGCGTAGAGGTAGTCCTCCGCCTGGCCCCAGCTCATCGCGGCGCAGTGCTTGTAGCCGAGCTTCGCCGCGCGGAGCACGACGGGATTCTTCCCGAGCAGCTCCCGCGCCAGCGTCTCGACCTCGGCCCGGAGCTGCGCGCGCGGGACGCTGGCGTTGACGAGGCCCATCGCTGCCGCCTGCCGTCCGTCGAAGGTGCGGCCGGTCATCACGTAGAGCAGGCCCGCCCGCGAGCCGACGGTGTCGGCGAGCGCCTTGCTGACGACGCTCCCCGGCGGGATGCCCCAGTTGATCTCGGACAGTCCGAACGTCGCCTCGTCCGCGGCGATCGCGAGGTCGCAGGCGACGAGAGGGGTGAAGGCACCGCCGAAGCACCAGCCGTTGACCATCGCGATCGTCGGCTTCGCGTACGTGCGCAGGAGCCGCCACTGCCACAGCGCCGCGTCGCGGCGCACCTTGCGCTGCACGTGCTCGGGTGCCGCGTCGACCTCGCGGAAGTACTCCTTCAGGTCCATGCCGGCCGAGAAGGCCTCGCCTGCGCCCGTGAGCACGAGCACGCCGCAGGCATCGTCCGCGTCGAGGGCCTCGAGCACCTCGACCATCTCCGCGTTGAGGGTCGGGTTCATCGCGTTGCGCTTCTCGGGCCGGTCGAGCTCGACCCACGCGATTCCGTCGTCGACCTCGACCCGCACGGTCGTCCATCGTTCCGCGTACGGCATCGGCCGAGTGTATCAGGGAGCCTGATATGTCACAACCGCGGCATCTTCGAGGTGTGGTCGCGGCCGAGGAAGGTGTTCGCCCACGCGCTCGTCCGCGCGAGCGCGTTGTCCTTGACGACGACCGGGCCGTCGAGCATCGACTCCTCCTCGCCGTACGCCTTGAGCCGCTCGTAGGCCTGGGACCAGATGCACTCCGTGTCGTAGACCTCGCACAGCCCTTCGCGGGTGCCGCCGCACGGCCCGTTGCGCTGGTTCTTCGCGCACTGCGACTCGGGGCAGACGTAGGCGATCTCGGGCAGCGAGCAGTCGCCGCAGTCGCGGCAGCCGAAGAGCGGCACCTTGGCCGCCTGCTCGGCCGCGTGGACGACCTTGCCGACCGCCGGGGCCTTCGCGACGGCGCGGTAGAACGCGCGCCCCGCCGGAAAGAGCGGCGCGTCCGGCGCGAACGCCGCGGCGTGAAGCAGCCGGCTGAACCGGTAGACCGCAGGTACGCGCAGCTCGGTCGTACGCCGCCGTCTCGAGTCGAGGTAGGCCGAGCTCACCTCGTCCGACGAGAGCCCCGTCTCCGGGTCGCGTTCGAAGAAGTAGAACTCGTCCGCGAACGGATACTGGATCTCCTGCGCGAACGCCCGCCAGTCGCCGTCCGCGAACGAGCCGGCCCGGTCGAGGATCTCGCCGAAGGCCGGCGCCGGCATGTGGCCGCCGAGGTAGACGCCGTCGAAGCCGAGACCGCGCGCGACCGCGACGTGCCTGGCGGCCAGCTCGAGGAAGAAGGCCCGACCCTTGTCCGGGCTCGCGGCGTGCCGTTCGACGAGCTCGAGCAGCTCGTCGGTGACGACGACGCCCGGGATCCTGCCCTGATTGAACGCGCGCGCCGCCGGTCGCGAGAGGAGGTAGACGTTCGCGAGCGCAGACACCGGCAGGCTCTCGCGCCCGATCCAGCGCAGCAGCTCGTCGTCCTTGCGCGTGTCCCAGCCGATCTGGTTGATGACGAAGCGTGCGCCCGCCTCGACCTTCTTCCGCAGCTTGAAGTACTGCGGCATCACCTCGCGCTCGCGCCGCTTGTGGTTCGTGACGACGCAGCCGAGGAAGAAGTCCGTCCGGTCGAGCGGCGTGTCGCGCCCGCGGTCGTCCCGCAGGCCGTCGTTCATCTCGGCGAAGAGGCTGAGCAGTCCGACCGAGTCGAGGTCGAAAACGGGCGCGGCCAGTCCCTTGTGCCCCGTGACCGGATAGTCGCCGGAGAGCGCGAGGATGTTGTCGAATCCCTCCGAGCCGAGCTTCCAGCCGCGACTCTCGAGCGCGTTGCGGTTCCAGTCCTTGCAGGAGAGATGGATGATCACCTCCTGACCGCGCGAGATCAGGTCGGTCCCGAGCGTGTCGGGCGCGAGCATCGCGTGGCCGCCGGGGTTGTCCGTGATCGAGAGCACGTCGATGCGCGGATCGGCGGCGAGCTCGCGTGCGACCTCGAGGACACGGCGGCTGCTGTCCGCCGTGATCAGCCCGCGGCTCGTGACGACCTCGGCTGCAACGACGAATGCACCGGGCCGCGAGAGCTGCTCCCGGAGGCGGGTCGGCTCCATTGCGAGTATCAGTCTGCCTGATTTATCATCGCGCCATGACCGGCCTGCAGGTGCTCGACGTCGAGACCGCCCGGATGGTCGAGGGGGTCTGCGATGCGATCGTCCCGGGCTCGGCGCGCGTACACCCGGCCGTCTACGTCGACGCGCTGCTGGCCCGGATGGAGGAGGGTCCGCGGGCGGCGGTCGTCGGCGCGTTCGCGGCCCTCGCACGTGGCGGCATCGGCGAGCACGTGGGAACGCCGGACTTCCTTCACGTGCGCGCGCTCGCGATCGAGGCGTTCTACAGCGACTTCGTCGCGCCGGGCCTCGACGCGACCGGCGCCTGGGCGGAGATCGACTTCAACACTCCCCTCGCGACGCGGCTGGCGAAGGACTGGTCGTACCTCGGGATCGGATGAGCGAGCGGTTCGACGTGGTGGTCGTCGGCTCCGGGGCGGGCGGCGGAGTGGTGGCGGGCGAGCTCGCAGACCGCGGCCGCAACGTGCTCCTGCTCGAGCTCGGCCCGCACAGGACGGCCGCCGACTTCACGCGCTGGGAGGCGAAGGCCGCGAACGATCTGTGGTGGCCGATCCGGTTCGCGCTGATCGACGGCGGCGCCGGCGGCGCCGTCGGCCTCGTCGCCGGCCGTTGCGTCGGCGGCAGCACCACGATCAACACGAAGGTGGCGCTGCGTGCGCACGCGAAGGACTTCGCGAAGTGGCACGAGGCGAGCGGCCTCGTCGGCTCGACCGGCTCGCCGTTCGGCGTGTCCGACCTCGATCCGCACTACGACCGCGTGGAGCGGCGGCTCGGCGTGCGTGAGCGCAACGACTGGCCGAAGAGCGTCTACACCGTCGAGCCGGGCTTCCGCACGCTCGGGTCGGAGCTCGAATCGGTGCGCTCGTACACCGACCCGACGTGCATGAAGTGCGGCTCCTGCCTTCAGGGGTGCCCGACGAACTCCGGCAAGTCGACGCAGAACACGTACATCCAGGACGCCTGGGCGCTCGGCCGGCTCGAGCTGCGCGCGGACTCGCGCGTCGAGCGCGTGGTGATCGAGGACGGCGAGGCGACCGGCGTCGAGTACGTCGGCCCCGACGGGAGCCGCCGGCGCGTCGACGCGGGCGCGGTCGTCGTCGCCGCGGGGACGCTGAACACGCCGCAGCTGCTGATGCGCTCCGGCCTGCCGGACAGCCCGAGCACCCGCCTCGTCGGCCGCAATCTCGGCTTCCACCCGGCGCGGCTCGTCTACGGGCTCTTCGCCGAGCCGCAGGACGCGCACATGGTCTACCCGATCACGACCCATGCGATGGAGCACCAGCACGACGAGGACGGCGGCTTCGTCGTCGAGGCGACGACGATCCAGGACCCGATCGGCTTTGCGACGACGCTCGAGAACGACGACGGCCCCGTCTGGGGACAGGAGCTCGTCGACGCGGTGCGCGGGTTCCGGCGCTGGATCGGGCTGCTCGCGATGACGAACGACGACAACAACGGCAGCGTGCACGTCGACGAGAGCGGTGGGGAGTCGTTCGAGGCTGCGTTCACGCCGGCCGAGCACGCGCGGATGGCGGGCGCGCTCGACTTCTCGCGCGACGTGCTGCGGGCGGCGGGCGCGACGGACGTCCTCTGGACGGGACTGCTCACGACGCATGTGCAGGGGACGTGCCGCATGGGCAGCGACCCGGAGCGGTCGGTCGTCGACTCGGACGCGCAGTCGTGGGACGTCAAGCGTCTCTACGTCGGCGATGGCTCGCTCGTCCCGCGAACGCTCTCGGTGAATCCGTCGCTCACGATCATGGCGCTCGCGGACCGGCTGGCCGATCATCTTCACCACGACGCCGACGGGTACCTCTCCTGACCGAGCCGGTCCGGGATCTCGCGCACCTCTCGCACGTCGAGCTGCTGACGCCGAAGCCGGACGAGAGCCTGTTCTACTTCCGCGAGCTCCTCGGGATGGAGATCGCGGGCGAGAGCGGCGACTCGGTGTACCTGCGCGGCTTCGGCGACTACGAGCGCTCGTCGCTGAAGCTGACGCACTCCGAGCGGAGCGGGGTCGGGCATGTCGCGTACCGCACCCACAGCGTCGAGGCGCTCGAGCGCCGGGTGGCGGCGCTCGAGGCGGCCGGAGCCGGGGGCGCCTGGCTCGGCGGCGACCTCGGTCACGGCCCCGCGTACAGCTTCCTCGATCCAGACGGCCATCGCTTCGAGCTGTTCTACGAGTCCGAGCGCTACGTCGCTCCGCCGGAGCTGCGGCCGGCGCTCAAGAACCAGCCGCAGCGCTATCCGGGACGGGGCGCCGGAGTCCGCCACCTCGATCACGTCAACTTCCTCGCCGTCGACCCCGCGGAGAACCGTGTCTTCCTCGAGGCGAATCTGGGCCTGCGCCTGACGGAGCAGATCGTCCTGGACGACGGTACCGAGGCGGCGGTCTGGCTCGCCGCCGGCCAGAAGTCGTACGACGTCACGTACACGCGCGACCTGACGCGGACGCGCGGCCGGCTGCACCACATCGCCTACTTCGTCGACCAGCGAGAGGACGTGCTGCGCGCCGCGGACGTCTTCCTCGAGCACGGGATCGTGATGGAGTCGGGCCCGCACAAGCACGCGATCCAGCAGACGTTCTTTCTCTACACGTGGGAGCCGGGCGGGAACCGCGTCGAGGTCTGCTCGGGGGGCTACCTGATCTTCGCGCCGGATCACGAGGCGGTCGTCTGGTCGCAGGCGGAACGGGCGAAGGGGCAGGCCTGGGGGATGCAGACGGTCGCGAGCTTCCACGTCAAGGGGACGCCTCCCGTCCCCGAAGAGGAGGCGCTTCTTGCCGGGCACTGAGCCGTCGGCCCGCGCCCGCGAGCTCGTCCGCGGTGCCTATGACCTGCACGTCCACGTCGAGCCCGACCTTGCGAAACGGCGCATCGACGATCTCTCGCTCGCGCGCCGCTTCGCCGAGGTGGGACTCGGGGGGTTCGTCTTGAAGTCGCACTACGTCCCGACGGCGGAGCGTGCGGCCGTCGTACGTGCCGCCGTGCCCGGCGTGCGGGCGCTCGGCTCGATCACGCTCAACGCGGGCGTCGGCGGGCTGAACGCACAGGCGGTCGAGATCGCGGCGCGGGGCGGTGCGCGCATCGTCTGGCTGCCGACGGTCGACTCGGAGAACGAGGCGAGCGAGGAAGGGCCCAAGCCTGCGAAGCCGCCGGTGTGGCGCCGCATCCAGGAGGAGTTCGTCGCGGCCGGCGTCGGTGCCGAGCCGGTGACGCTGGCGAACCTCGGCAAGGTGCTCGACGTCGTCGCGCGAAACGAGCTCGTGCTCGCGACGGGACATCTCAGTGCACACGAGATCGCAGCCGTCGTCGACGCGGCGCTCGCCGCGGGCGTCCGCCACGTCGTCGTCACGCACCCGGACTACCCGACGCAGGGAGTGCCGGTCGACGAGCAACGCGCGCTGGCGGAGCGCGGCGCGTGGCTCGAGCGGTGCTTCACGCCGATCCATACCGGCAAGGTCTCGTGGGAGCAGACCTTCGACGCGATCCGCGCGACCGGGTCGGAGCACAACGTGCTCTCCACCGACCTCGGCCAGCCGGCGAACCCGCCCGTCGAGGACGGGCTCGCGCTGATGGCCGACCGGCTGCTCGAGGCGGGCTTCTCCGAGGACGCGGTCCGCACGATGGCGGTCGACAACACGAGAATGCTCGCCGGTGAGTAGAACGCTCCTCGTCGTCAGCGCACATTCCGCCGACTTCGTCTGGCGCGCCGCCGGAGCGATCGCCCGGTTCGTCGAGGACGGTGGCACGGCGCACGTCGTCTCGCTCTCGTACGGCGAGCGGGGAGAGTCGGGTGAGCTGTGGAAGGAGCCCGGGCAGACCGAGGCAAGGGTGAAGGAGATTCGTCACGGGGAAGCGGAGACGGCCGCCGCCGCGCTCGGCGCAAGCTTCCGCAGCCTCGACCTCGGCGACTACCCGCTCGTCATGAGCGCGCCCGAGGTCGAGCGGCTGACGGAGCTGATCCGCGAGCTCGAGCCGCAGGTGATCCTCGGCCACGCCGCACGCGACCCGTTCAACCCCGACCACGCGGTCGCATACGAGGCGACGGTGCAGGCGCGCCAGCTCGCGAGCGGCGCCGGCGTCGCGAGCGCGTTCAAGACGATCGCGCCGCCCGAGCTGCTGCTGTTCGAGCCGCACCAGCCCGAGCTGTGCGGCTTCGTTCCCACGACGTTCCTCGACATCACCTCCGTGTGGAGCAAGAAGGTCGCCGCGATGGATGCGATGGGCGCGCAGTCGTATCTCAGGCAGTACTACTCGGAGCGCGCGGAGCACCGGGCCAATCACGCCCGGCGGATCTCCGGGCGCAGCGACATCCGCTACGCGGAGGCGTTCCAACGCGAGCTCCCGATCGTCGTCGACGCGCTATGACCGACTATTCGGCTTTCGCTCTGCTCGGCGTGGCCACCGTGCACGAGGCCGCCGGCCGGACCGGCATCGTCGACCTCGCACTCATGCAGATCGTGTCCGGCTCGCGTGCCGCCGGTCCCGCACGAACGGCGCTCTGCGCGCCCGGCGACAACACGATGGTGCACGCGGCGATCGCCCACGCGAACCCAGGCGACGTCCTCGTCCTGACGAGTGTCGAGCCGGCGCCGGTCGCGCTCGTCGGCGAGCTGCTCGCGACGCAGGCGCAGGCACAAGGCGTGGCCGCCATCCTCGTCGACGGCGCCGTACGCGACCTCGAGGAGCTCAAGGCGATCGGACTGCCGATCTGGACGCGGTTCGTGCGTGCGCAGGGCGCGACGAAGGGCGAGGTCGGAACGCTCGACGCGCCGGTCGTGATCGGGGGCACCGAGATCCGGCCGGGAGATCTCGTCGTGCTGGACTGCGACGGCGCGCTGGCTCTCCGGAGCGAGCGTGTCGCCGAGGTGCTGCCGCTCGCACTCGAGCGCGCGGAGCGAGAGCGCGCCATGCGCGAGCGGTATGCGTCGGGCGAGCTCTCGTACGATCTGCACGGGCTCCGCGACATCGTCGAAGGCTGATGGAGGTCGCGGTGCTCGGCCTCGGCGAGGCCGGCGGCAGGATCGCCGCCGATCTCGCCGCCGCCGGTTGCGCGGTGCGCGGCTGGGATCCCGCTCGGAGGCCGGACGGAATCACCAACGCCCGCAGCGACCTCGGCGCGGTCAGGGGGGCCGACGTCGTCCTCAGCCTCACGACCGCGGCAGTCGCGCTCGACGCGGCGGCCCGCGTTGTCGACGCGCTCGGCCGGGACACGCTCTACGCCGACCTCAACACGGCGTCGCCGCAGCTCAAGCAGGAGCTCGCCGAGGCGCTGCCGGTGCGGTTCGCCGACGTTGCGCTGATCGGGGTCGTCCCGAGCACGGGCCTGGCGACGCCGGCGCTCGCGTCGGGCGGCGGCGCCGAGCGTTTCGCCGAGCTCTTCCGCCCGCTCGGCATGCCCGTCGAGGTGGTCGGCGCGCGCGCGGGCGACGCCGCCGGCCTGAAGCTCCTGCGCAGCGTCTTCATGAAGGGCATCGCGGCCGCGGCGATCGAGAGCGTCGAGGCGGCGAGAGCAGCCGACGCCGAGGACCGTGTCCGCGCCGAAATCGCCGCCGTCATCGGCGAGCCGCTCCTCGAGCGGCTGCTGTCCGGCAGCCGGACCCACGCCGCGCGGCGGGTCGACGAGATGCGGGCGGCCGCCGCCTACCTCGAGGAGCTCGGCGTCGAGCCGCGCGTCGCCGCGGCCGCGGCCGGGTGGCTCGAGCAGCTCCGGGACGTGGAGCGCTAAAGAGACCGCGAAGCCGACCGCCGGTGCCAGGCACGGTGCCTGGCACCGGCGGTTGAACCGCCGGACCAAGCGGTCGCTCTGCTCTTGCGTCACCACCCTGGTGCCAGGCACGGTGCCTGGCACCCGATCACGAAGGTGGTTCGGTGCGCCGCATGAGGTGGCGCTAGCCTCTGTCTGATGCACCCGAAGGCAGCACTCTGCGCCGTGCTTGGCCACAAGTGGGCGCCGGGCGAGGAGACGAACGAAGCCTCTCTCACCATGCGTTGCAAGCGCTGCGGACGTGCCACCAGCTTTGGTTCCGGAACAACCGGCCTACCATCGGTCGAGCAGAGGATCCACCCGAGCGATCAGTTCGGCAACAGGCTTCCCTGACCGCCGGTGAATAACGACAGAGACGTCGCTCGTCGCTCAGCCGGCGATGCGCGGCTGCCCCCACTGCGGCCGCCGTCTTCGATTTGCCTCGATGCCTTCGGCGGGAGCGGTGGGATCGGGATCCTCGGGCAGGCATTCGAGGCCCCGATCTCACCATCCCGCTCATGTCGCCGCGCTGGCGTGCGGTGACACGCGTACCTTGCGGTAACGCCACTCGTATCGGCTCGGCACACGCGGCGCGCAACCCAGCGTGGGCCGCGTTAACGAACGCTTAATGTCCGCGCGCGGCAGCCTACGCCGGCGATCCTCTTGCGGTCTCTCCTGCCGCGTCGCTTCCGAGCGGTGTGCCGTCAGCCGATCTCGACCCGAACGAACCCGTACGCCTCGAGCGCGGCGAGGATCTCCCTGTGGCCGAACGCCTCGCCCGGCGACGCGAAGCCGACCTTGCGCGGCGGCCGGTGGACGAGATGGTGCGCCGCGAACGCCTGGATCAGGCCCGTCTGGAGGTACGCGCCCTGTCCGTGCGCGTACACGCGGATCGACTCGGTGTTGCCGCGCCCGACGACGACGTCGACCGTGCGCTGCTGGCGCCTGTTCTCCCGCGGCGGCGAGCCCGGCTGCATCGAGTCCGCGATCCCGGCGAGGATCTTCCTCTGCTCCTCCGGCGGCAGCGGCCTGATCTTCTCCTGGTAGTCGCGCTGCCCCGCGACGATGCCCTCCATGAGCGAGCGGTCGAGCAGGCCGCCGAACGCCCTCACGTTCGCGATCTGCGGATGGTCCTTGAACCACACCGGATGCGGAAAGCCGCCCCACGGCAGCGCGAGCTGTGTCGTGATAGCGCTCGGGATCGTCACCTCGAGCGTCGTCACCGGCGGCCACTCCTTGTATTCGTTCTGCTCGAGGTAGATCGACTCCCACTGGAGCTGGCCGAAGATCGTCTGGGTCGACCCGTACGTCGGGAAGCCCATGAACATCGAGAGGATCTCGAGCGAGTCGATTCCCGGCGCGCGCTCGATCGCGATGCGCGCGCACGCCTCCGCGACAGCCGACATGTACGCGGTGGCCGGCGCGAGCAGCAGGCCTGCCTCCTCGAACTTCGCCCCCCACTCCTCGTGCGCGAGCTTCACCCACGGCGTCTCGCCGCCGGTGTCGATGTAGTGGCAGCCTGCCTTCAGGGCCGCCTCGACGACCGTCGAGCCGTGGTAGATGCAGGGACCGACGGAGTTGGAGACGACCTTCGCGCCCTCGAACAGCTCGGCGAGAGCCTCGACGTCGTGGCCGACCTCGACGATCTCGTAGTCGGCCGTGCCGATGCCCGGCACGTGCGAGAGAACGTCCTCGATCTTCTCGCGGTTGCGCCCTGCGGCGACGAACGGGACGTTGTACTCGCGCAGGAACTCGATGATCAGCCGGGCGGAGAAGCCGCTCGCGCCGTAGACGACGACGGGACGCTTGTCGCTCACGTTGCCTCCTGAAGGGACGATGGGGCCGCGATCGCGGCGAACAGGTCGAGGGCGGTGGGGTCGAGGAGCGAGTCCCTGCTGGCGACGGACTCGGCCGACTCGCCCCGGAGGATGCGCTTGACGGGCGCCTCGAGCTTCTTCCCTGTCAGCGTGCGTGGAATCGCCGGCACGGCTCGGATCGTGTCGGGCACATGGCGCGGCGAGAGCTGCGAGCGGAGGGCACCGGCGATGCCGCCCCGCAGCTCGTCGTCCAGTACGACGCCGTCGGCGAGCACGACGAACAGCACGAGCTCGCCCGCGCCTCCGTCGTCGTCCTCGAGGTGGACGACGAGGCTGTCCGTGATCTCCGGCAGCTCCTCGATCACGCTGTAGAACTCGCCGGTGCCGAGGCGGACGCCGCCCCGGTTGAGCGTCGCATCGGAGCGGCCCGTGACGACGGAGCTGCCGCGCTCCGAGAACCTGATCCAGTCGCCCTGGCGCCAGACCCCGGGGAACATGTCGAAGTACGAGCGCCGGTAGAGGGAGCCGTCCCTGTCCCCCCAGAGCGCGACGGGCATGGACGGCATCGGCTTCGTGATCACGAGCTCTCCCAGCTCGCCGACGACCGGCTCGCCCTCCGGGTCGAACGCCTCGGTGGCGACGCCGAGCAGCCGGCCCGAGATCTCGCCTTCGTACACGGGCAGAAGCGGCGAGCCTCCGACGATGCCGCTGCAGACGTCGGTGCCGCCGCTGCCGTTGATCAGCAACACGTCGGGCCCGAGCTCGTCGTACACGTAGCGGTAGCCCTCGGCCGCGAGCGGGGAACCGGCGGTGCCGAACACGCGGATCGAGCGAAGGTCGTATTCCCGCCCCGGCGCGAGGCCGGCCTTGCGGCAGGCCATCAGGAACGCCGGGCTGACGCCCATGAACGTCGGGCGCGTCTCCTCTGCGACGCGCCACTGCCAGCCGATGTCCGGCCACGTCGGGTCGCCGTCGAGCATCACGATCGACGAGCGCACGAGGAGCGCGGCCACGAGGGCGTTCCACATCATCCAGGAGGTGGTCGAGAACCAGAGCAGGCGGCCGCCCGGCTTCAGGTCCCAGCTGAACGCGTGCGCCTTGAGCAGCTCGAGCAGGATGCCGCCGTGGCCGTGCACGATCGCCTTCGGCCGGCCGGTGGTACCCGACGAGAAGAGCACGAACAGGGGATGGTCGAAGGCGACCGGGTCGAACGCGAGCGGCCCGGGCTCGGCGAGCAGCTCGTCCCACGGGACGGCGTCGACGACGACGTGCTCGCCGTAGGGGACGTGCACGACATGGCGCAGCGTGGGGAGGGCGGCGCGGATCGTCGCCACCTCCTCGCGGCGGTCGACGGATCGGTCGCGGAAGCCGTACCCGCCGACGGTCAGCAGGACCGCCGGCTCGAGCTGCACGAGGCGGTCGACGACGCTGCGGGGGCCGAGCTCGGGCGCGCAGCTCGCCCAGACCGCACCGAGGCTCGCCGTCGCAGCGAAGGCCACCAGGGTCTCCGGGATGTTCGGGAGGTACGCGACGACGCGATCGCCAGGGCCGACACCGAGCGCCGCCAGGCCGGCGCGCGCACGGGCCACCTGCTCGCGGAGCTCCGCGAAGGTGAGCTCGACCGGGTCACGCGTCTGTGAGCGGGAGACGACGGCCACCTGCGCGTCGCCGCCGCCGAGCAGGTGCTCGGCGAAGTTGAGCCGTGCGCCCGGGAACCAGACGGCCCCGGGCATCGCTTCGGAGGCGAGGACCGCCTCGTACGGTGCATGCGTCTTCACCTCGAAGAACTGCCAGATCGACGACCAGAACGCCGCCAGGTCGTCGACGGACCAGCGCCACAGCTCGTCGTAGTCCGCGAACGCGAGCCCGCGCTCGCGCTCGAGCCAGACGAGATATCGCCCGATCTCGGTCGTCTCCCGAACGTCGGGCGGCGGCGTCCACAGGACGCCGGGCTCGTCCCGGCCGGGGAGGGCCATCAGGCGGGCGCCTGCCGGTGTCCCATGCTGAGTGAGATCTCGTGCGCGGCCTGGGTGACCGCCGGGCCGAAGCGCGCGATCAGCTCGTCCATCGACACGACCGTGCGGTGGACCGCGAGGTTGAGCGCTGCGATCACCTCGCCCGAGTGCGAGTGGATCGGGGCGGCGATCGACCGGAGCCCGTAGGCGAGCTCCTCGTCGTTCACGGCGAGGCCCGACGTTCGGATCTTCTCCAGCTCTTCCCGGAACGCCTCGGGATCGGTGAGCGTGTTCGGCCCGAGCGGCACGAAGTCGGTACGCTCGATCACCTCGTCGAGGCGCTCCGCGGAGACGAAGGCGAGAATCGCCTTCCCCATCGCCGTGCAGTAGGCAGGCAGTCGAGCGCCCACGTGGAGGTTGAGGTCGATCTCCCGCTGGCCCGGCCGCGCCGCGCGGTAGCGCTCGATGTAGACGACCTCGGTGCCGTCGAGAATCGCCAGGTTGACCGTGCGCTGCGTCTCGTCGCTGAGCTGCCGCAGATGCGGGGCGGCGATCTCCAGCAGGTCCATCGAGTTCAGGGCCGAGAAGCCGAGGTCGAGCACCCTCGGGCCGAGCCGGTAGCGCTTCGAGTCGGCGTCCTGCTGCAGGTAGCCGAGCTTCGCGAGCGTGGCGACGTAGCGGTGGGCCGTGCTCCGGCTCAGGTCGAGCCCGCGCGAGAGCTCGCTGACGCCGAGCAGCGGGCGGTCGGAGTTGAACGAGGAGAGAATCGCGAGGCCGCGCTCGAGCGACTGCGACGTGCCCGTGCTTCCGTCCGACGCGCGCATGCGCCCCATCCTAGCGCCTCGTTCCATCAATCGGGACACCGTCTTGACAAACGGGCAGAGCCCTGAGAGTGTCCGGCGCGATCGCGGAACGCGGTCGGCCGTCGGCGTGTCGACAAAGGGGAGTTGCCCGCAGCCATGAGTTCGAAGAGCCTGGAGGACCGTCTGAGCGAGGTCGGGAGCCCGGTGGCGCTGGCCCGGAACTCGCAGATCGGACCGTACGTCTATCCGAAGGTTCCCGCCGAGTTCACGAACTGGCGGGACGAGCAGCATGCCTGGCGGGACACCTGCTGCCTCTTCGACCAGTCGCACCACATGACCGATCTGTACGTCAAGGGCCCCGACGCGCTGAAGCTGCTCTCCGCGCTCGGCGTCAACAGCTTCGAGAACTTCGCCGTCGACAAGGCCAAGCAGTTCGTCGCCTGCAACCCCGACGGCTACGTGATCGGCGACGCGATCCTCTTCTACCTCGACGAGAACCTGCTCAGCCTCGTCGGGCGGCCGTCGGCACACAACTGGGTGCAGTACCACGCCGAGACGGGCGGATACGACGTCTCGCTCGAACGGGACGAGCGCTCCGCCGTGAACCCGACGGGACGGAAGCTCTACCGCTTCCAGGTGCAGGGCCCCACCGCGAACGAGGTGCTGAGGAAGGTCAACGGCGGCACGCTGCCCGAGATCAAGTTCTTCAACCTGGGCGAGCTCACGATCGCCGGCCACAAGGTGCGCGCGCTGCACCATGGCATGTCGGGTGTTCCCGGCCTCGAGCTGTTCGGCCCGGTGGCCGAGGGCGACGACGTGCGGGCCGCGATCGTCGAGGCCGGCAGGGAGTTCGGCCTCGCGCAGGTCGGCTCTCGGGTCTACGCGACGAACACGCTCGAGTCCGGCTGGATTCCGTGCCCGCTTCCGGCCGTGTTCACGGGCGACGACCTGAGGGCTTATCGGGAATGGCTGCCCGCGGACGGGTACGAAGGCACCGGCTCGCTCGGCGGCAGCTTCTACTCCGACGACATCTCCGACTACTACCTGACGCCGTGGGATCTCGGCTACGGCGGATTCGTGAAGTTCGACCACGACTTCGTCGGGCGGGAAGCGCTCGAGCAGATGACCCCCACGCGGAAGAAGGTCACGCTCGCCTGGAACGCCGACGACGTCACCGCCGCGATGGGAACGATGTTCCGGAAGGAGGGGAGGGCGAAGTACATCGACCTGCCGCTCTCCAACTACTCGACGTGGCCGAACGACAAGGTGCTGAAGGACGGCAAGATGGTCGGTGTGTCGACGTTCTCCGGCTACAGCTCGAACGAGAGCTCGATGCTCTCGCTCGCGGTCGTCGACCTAGAGCAGAGCGAGCCGGGCACGGAGGTCACGCTCGTCTGGGGAGAGGAGGGAGGCGGGTCGGCGAAGCCCGTCGTCGAGCGGCACGTGCAGACCGAGATCCGAGCGACGGTGGCGCCGGCTCCGTACGCCGAGGTCGTCCGCGCCTCGTACCGGCCGCGGTAGGCCCTTGGACGCCGAGCTGCTCGGGCTGTACTGGACGGTCTCCGGGCCGGTCGAGGTCCACGTCGGGCGCGAGTGGAGCCTCTTCGACTGGTCCGACCGCTGTGCCGAGGCGCGCAGGGCCGGGTTCCGCGGGCTCGGCATCTGGCACGCCGACCTCCAGCACGTGCTCGAGTCGCGCAGCCTGCGGTCGATGAAGGAAGCCTTCGACGACAACGGGCTGCGCTACCTCGAGCTGGAGTTCCTCATGGACTGGTTCCTCGACGAGGACGACGAGCGCCGCCGTGCCTCGGACGAGATCCGCAGGCTGCTGCTCGAGGCCGCGGGCATGTTCGACGCCCACCACGTCAAGGTCGGCAACATCCCCGGCACGCCCGCGGAGCTCTCCCGGCTCACCGAGAAGTTCGGCGAGCTCTGTGCGGACGCAGCGCGGCACACCGATGCGAAGATCGTCTACGAGTTCATGCCCTTCGACGCGAACGTCAACACCCTCGACGCCGCGCTCGCGGTCGTCGAGGGCGCGGGCGCCGCCAACGGCGGTATCGCAATCGACACCTGGCACATGTCGAAGCTGGGGATCGCGCCCGGCGACCTGCAGCGCATCCCGCTCGAGTACCTGTCCTGGGTGGAGCTGAGCGACGGCCGGCTCGACGACATGGACGACCTCGTCGACGAGACCGTCAACCACCGCGAGCTGCCCGGCGAGGGCGAGTTCGACCTGCGCGCCTACGTCGAAGCCTGCCGGGAGCACGGCTACACGGGCCCCTGGGGCGTCGAGGTGCTCTCCGAGGAGCTGCGCAACAACCCGATCGACGTGATCTTCCGGCGTGCCTACGAGACGACGGCCGCCCAATTCGGACACGAGAGGAGCGCGACGTGATGGGAGTCGAGGAGCTCGACCGCGACCGGCTCGTCTGGATGTATCACCAGATGCTGCGCATCCGGGAGTTCGAGGAGCGCGTCAAGCGCACGTTCGAGGAGCATCCGGGCGTGATCCGCGGCCACACGCACCTCGCCGACGGCGCCGAGGCGTCGATCGTCGGGTCGATCGCGACGCTCGGGCCCGACGACCAGTTCTTCGCCACCTACCGCTGTCACGGCTACCCGCTTGCACGCGGCACCGACCCGAAGGCGATGATGGCCGAGATCTACGGCCGCAGGGACGGCCTCTGCAAGGGCATCGGCGGCTCGATGCACCTGGCCGACCCCTCGACCGGCTTCCTCGGCACCTCGGGGATCGTCGCGGCCGGAATCCCGCACGCGACCGGCGCGGCGTGGGCGGCGCAGATCCGCAAGCGGGGCCAGGTCGTCCTCTGCTTCTTCGGCGACGGCGCCTCCAAGCAGGGCGCGTTCTCGGAGTCGTTGAACATCGCCTCGCTGTGGAAGCTTCCGATCGTCTACGTGATGGAGAACAACGGCTACAACGTTCACACGCGCACGGAGCAGGAGGACGCAAACCGCGCCCACGGCGAGGACCTATCCGTGAAGGCGAAGGCGTTCAGCATGCCCGGCGTGACGATTGACGGACGCGACCCGGTCGCCGTGTACGAGACGGTCGGCGCCGCGGTCGCACGCGCGCGTGCGGGCGAGGGGCCGACGCTCGTCGAGTCGCAGATGTACCGCCTCTCCGCGCACGGCAACATCATCGCCCCGCCTGGCGTGCCGCTTCACTTCCCGGAGCACGAGGCGGTCGAGAAGTTCGGCGCGCCCGAGGAGTACGCGGCCGCGCTGAAGGGCGACCCGGTGCCGGCGTTCCGCGGCCGTCTCGTCGCCGACGGCGTGCTCTCGGCCGAGGAGGCCGACACGCTCGCCGAGCGCGTCCGTGAGGAGATGCAGGTCGCGGTGAGCTTCGGCCTCGACAGCCCCTTCCCGGCCGTCGAGACAGCCCTCGAGTACGTCTACGCGTAACAGGAGGCGAGCGAGTCATGGCACACGAACTGCCCTTCATCGCCGCCATCGACGAGGCGATCAGGCTCGAGATGGAGCGCGACGACACCGTTCTCTACTTCGGCCAGAACATGGCGACGACAGAGAACGAGCCGTACGTCGACGCGTTCGGCAGGGACCGCGTGCGCGTCACCCCGATCTCCGAGACGGCCGAGATCGGCATCGCCATCGGCGCCGCCCTGTCGGGCTTCCGCCCGGTGGTCGAGCTCTACATGGCCGAGTTCATGCTCGTCGCAATGGACCAGGTGATCAACGAGGCGCCGCGCTTCCGTGCGATGAGCGGCGGCCAGGTGAAGGTTCCGCTCGTGCTCAAGGCCGGCTTCGGGTTCACCGCCGGCTGGGCCGGTCAGCACACCGGCACGCTCGGCGCGCTCTTCATGGGCGTGCCCGGCCTGAAGGTCGTCATGCCTTCGACCGCCGCCGACGCGAAGGGGCTGATGGCGACCGCGATCCGCGACGACAACCCGGTCGTCTATCTCCACCACTACCTGCTCACCCTCGAGCACGGCGATGTCCCCGACGGCGAGTACCTCGTCCCGTTCGGCGAAGCCGCGATCCGGCGCGAGGGCGGCGACGTCACGATCGTCGCCACGGGCTGGACGGTCGACCGGGCGCTCGGCGCCGCCGCGACGCTGGCCGCGGACGGGATCCAGGCCGAGGTGATCGACCCGCGCACGCTCGCGCCGCTCGACACGCAGACGATCCTCGAGTCGGTCGACAGGACGGGGCGGCTCGTGCTCGTCGACCAGGCGACGCGGCACGCCTCCGCCTCGACGGTGATCGCCGGCGAGGTGGCCGAGCACGGCTTCTCGTCGCTGAAGGCTCCGATCGTCCAGGTCACGGCGCTCGACGCGACGATCCCCTATAGCCAGCCGCTCGAGGCGTGGGTCCTGCCCGACGAGGACAAGATCGTCGCGGCGGTGCAGCAGGTGCTCGGGTCGGCGCCCGTCACCGCGTAGTGACGGCGTCGCCGCCGGGTCGCGAGCAGGGGCTGCGCCTGCTCGCGACGATGTGGCGGATCCGGCTGTTCGAGGAGCAGGTCGGCCTGCTCACGCGCGCCGGAGAGGTCGACGGGCTCGTACACCTCAGCGTGGGGCAGGAGGGTGTCGCGGCGGCGGTGTGCTCGCAACTGCGCGACGACGACGCGGTCTACTCGGGGCACCGGGCGCACGGTCACGCGATCGCGAAGGGCGCGCCGCTCGGACGCCTGCTGGCCGAGCTGATGGGCCGCGACGGCGGGCTCTGCCGCGGGCTCGGCGGCTCGATGCACGTCGTCGACGTCGAGCACGGCTTCATGGGCGCCACCGGCGTCGTCGGCGGGAACATCCCGATCGCGCTCGGAAGTGCGCTCGCGGCGCGGCTCCGCGGTCTCGACTCGGTCGCGGTCGTCTTCTTCGGCGACGGAGCCGCGCAGGCGGGTCACTTCCACGAGACCGTGAACCTCGCGTCGCTCTGGGCGCTGCCGCTCATCCTCGTCTGCGAGAACAACGGCTTCGCGGAGTTCACGCCGCGCTCGGCGCATACGAACGTCGAGCGTGTGAGCGACGCCGTCGCGCCGTACGACGTGGAGCGCGAGACGGTGGACGGCAACGACGTCGTCGCGGTGTGGGACACGTTCGGCCGCTTCCTCGCGTCGGCGAGGGGAGGCGGCGGCCCCTTCCTGCTCGAGTGCCTGACGCGTCGATTGCGCGGCCACTACGAGGGCGACGCGACGAAGTACGAGCGTGCGTCCGCCGAGAACGACCCGATCGAGCGCTTCCGGTCGCGGTTCGACGCCGACGAGGCGGAGGCGGTTCGCGCCGGGGCCGAGGCGGAGGTCGAGCAGGCGGTGCGCTTCGCGCGCGGGAGCCCGTACCCGGACCCGGGCCTGTTCGCCGCGATGGTCTACGCGGATGCCTGAGACCACGTACATCAGGGCGATCACCTCGACGCTCGCCGCCGCGATGCGCGCCGACGAGCGCGTGCTCGTCCTCGGGGAGGACGTCGCCGAGGGCGGCCCCTACACCGCGACCGCCGGACTCGCGGGGGAGTTCGGCACGGCCCGCGTGATCGACACGCCGATCAGCGAGGCCGCGATCACCGGCGTTGCCATCGGCGCGGCGCAGTCGGGCATGCGCCCGGTGCTCGAGATCATGTTCGTCGACTTCGTCACGCTCGCGCTCGACCAGCTCGTCAACGGCGCCGCGAAGGCGCACTTCATGTCCGGCGGCCAGCTGACGGTGCCCATGGTGCTGCGCACCCAGGGTGGTGCCGGCCACCGTGGCGGCGCGCAGCACTCGCAGAGCCTCGAGAGCTGGCTCACGCACGTGCCCGGGCTCAAGGTGGTGATGCCGAGCCGCCCTGTCGATGCGGCCGGATTGCTCGCGAGCGCGATCGCGGATCCCAACCCCGTCGTGTTCATCGAGAGCAAGACGCTCTACTTCCGCAAAGGAGAGGTGCCGGATCCCGTCACGCCCGTGCCGATCGGCGAGGCCGCCGTTCTCCGTGCGGGCCGGGACGTCACGATCGTCGCGCTTTCCCGACTCGTCGACGAGGCGCTTGCCGCGGCCGACCGCCTTGCCGCGGAGGACGGCGTCGACGCCGAGGTGGTCGACCCACGGACGCTCGTCCCGCTCGACCTCGTGGCGATCGTCGCGTCGGTCGAGAAGACGGGCAGGCTCGTCGTCGCGCACGAGGCGGTCGAGCACGGCGGCTTCGGTGCCGAGATCGTGGCGCGGGTGCAGGCGGCGGCGTTCGACTACCTCGACGCGCCCGCCGCGCGCGTCGGCGCGCCGTTCGCGCCGGTCCCGTTCAGCGCGCCGCTCGAAGACGCGTATGTGCCGGGCGCGGACGAGGTCGTCGCGGCCGTGCGCGCGCTGTTGCCCTCGTCCTCCCGAATGGCGTAATATCAGGCGGCCTGACAATGAAGGAGGCGCGGTGTACGACTACGTGATCGTCGGGGCGGGATCCGCGGGCTGCGTGCTCGCTGCGCGACTCAGCGAGGACCCCGACGTCACCGTGGCGCTGCTCGAGGCGGGTGGGCCCGACGACCGTCGGGAGATCGCGATGCCGATTGCGTTCCCGATGCTGCTGAAGTCGACGGTCGACTGGGACCTCCTCGGCGAGGAGGAGCCGGGGCTGGGCGGCAGGCGGCTGTTCCTCCCGCGCGGCAAGGTGATCGGCGGCTCGGGCTCGATCAACGCGATGATCTACGTCCGCGGCAACCGCGCCGACTACGACGAGTGGGCCGCCGGGGGCGCGGAGGGCTGGAGCTACGACGAGGTCCTGCCGTACTACAAGCGCTCGGAGGACAACGAGCGCGGCGAGGACGCGTACCACGGCGTCGGCGGGCCGCTGGCCGTGTCGGACAGCCGGGCCATGAGCCCGCTGATCGAGACGATGATCGAGGCGAGCATCCTCGCGGGCCTCGAGCACAACACCGACTTCAACGGCGCTGTCCAGGAGGGCGTCGGGCGCTTCCAGCTCACGCAGCGCGACGGGCGCCGCTGCTCGACCGCGACTGCGTTCCTGCATCCCGCGGCCTCGCGGCCGAACCTTCATGTGATCACCGACGCGATGGCGCTGCGGATCCTGTTCGACGGCACGCGTGCCGTCGGCGTCGAGATCGCGCACGGCGGCGGCGTCGAGGAGATCCGCGCAGAACGCGAGGTGATCCTCTCCTCGGGCGCGTATCAGTCGCCGGTGCTGCTGATGATCTCCGGCATCGGGCCGGCCGAAGATCTCGCGGCTTACGGCATCGAGGTGCGCGAGAACCTGCCGGTCGGGCACGACCTGCAGGACCACCTCATGGCCCAGCTCAACTACGAGACCGACGAGCCGTCGCTGTTCGGCACGTTCACGGCGGACAACTTCGCGTCCTTCGAACAGGGTCGCGGGCCGCTGACGTCCAATATCCCGGAGGCGGGCGCCTTCTTCCGCACGCAGCCGAAGCTGCCCGCGCCGGACATCGAGTTCCACTACGCGCCGTCGATGTTCTACGACGAAGGGCTGACGGCGCCGCACACGAGCGGATACTGCTTCGGCCCGGTCGTGGTCAAGCCGACGAGCCGCGGCCGCGTCATGCTGCGCGCGCCCCTGCCGGACTCGAAGCCGCGCGTTCTCTGCAACTTCCTCACCACGGAAGAGGACAGGCGGTCGATGATCGCCGGCATCAGGATGGCGATGGAGATCGCGGCGCAGGCTCCGCTGAGGAAAGTGGCGCGCACGGCGTTCAGCGTGCCGGACGGCGACTCGGACGAGGCGATCCTGCGCTTCGTCAGGCGGGCCGGGCAGAGCGTCTATCACCCGACCTCGACCTGCGCGATCGGCTCGGTCGTCGATCCCCAGCTGCGGGTCTACGGCGTCGAAGGCCTGCGGGTCGCCGACGCGTCGGTGATGCCGACGGTCACGCGGGCGAACACGAACGCAGCGGCGATCATGATCGCCGAGAAGGCAGCGGACCTGATCGCCGAGCGCTCGTAAGCTGCGACGATGGCCGGCCAGACGGTCCGCGAAGCGACGTTCGACGTGTTCCGCGAGTACGGGCTCACGTCGCTGTTCGCGAATCCGGGCTCGACGGAGATCGACTTCCTCGCCGACCTGCCTTCGGACCTCCGCTTCGTGCTCGGCCTGCACGAGAGCTCGGTCGTCGGCATGGCCACCGGCTGGGCGATCGGGCGCAGAGCGCCCGCGCTCGCGATCCTGCACACGACCGCCGGGCTCGGGAATGCGGTCGGCGCGCTCGCCACGGCGCGGGTGAATCGCGCCCCGCTCGTCGTCGTGGTCGGCCAGCAGGACCGCCGGCATCTGGCGCACGAGCCGTTCCTCGCCGGCAAGCTGCGCGGGCTCGCGGGCGACTACCCGGTGTGGGTGGACGAACCCGTCCGCGCGCAGGACGTGCCCGGGGCGATCGCCCGCGCCTGCCACGAGGCGGTCACCGGGCGCGGGCCCGCCCTCGTGATCGTGCCGATGGACGACTGGTCGGCCGAGGCGGTCGGGGCGGACGGGCGCGCCGCCCCGAGCCGGGTCGTGCGGGCTCGAACGGCGCATCCGCACGCCGTCGAGGAGCTGGCGGAGCTCCTCGCCGGTGCGCAGCGCCCGGCGCTCGTCGTCGGCGCCGGGTCGGACGACGCCGACACGTGGAGCGCGCTCGTCACGCTGGCCGAGCGCCTCGTGTGCCCGGTCTGGCAGGAGTCGTTCAGCGCGCGGGCCGGATTCCCGCAGGACCACCCGCTCTTCGCCGGCCACCTGCCGGCCGACCGCCCGCGCCTGCGCCGGACGCTGGCGCCGCACGACACGGTGCTCGTCGTGGGCGGGCCTGCGTTCCGGCAGTACCCGTACCATCCCGGCCCGTTCGTCGAGGCCGGTACCCGGGTCGCCGTGGTCAGCGAGGATCCGGCCGAGGTGCACCGCAGCACCGCGGACCTCGCCGTGGTCGCGCAGCCCGGGCCCGTGTGCGCCGAGCTCGCCCGGATCGTGTCCGCGCGCGAGGGTGCGCTTCCGGCGCGCCCGGCGCCGCCGGCACCGCCGGCGCCGCCGGCCCCCGGCGAGCCGCTCCGTGCAGGCCACGTCTTCGCCGCCATGGCAGAGCGGCTCGCGCGCGACGCGATCGTGATCGAGGAGTCGCCCTCGAACCGCCCCGAGCTCCTCGTCCGTCTGCCCGCGCACGAGCCGCTCGGCTCGCTCAGCCCCGCCATGGGCGGTCTCGGGTTCGCGCTGCCTGCCGCGACCGGCTTGCGGATGGCCCTGCCCGGCCGGCCGGTGGTCGCGATCGTCGGCGACGGCTCGTCGCTCTACGCGATCCAGGCGCTCTGGAGCGCCGCGCACTACCGCGCCGGCGCGCTGTTCGTCATCCTCGCGAACGGCGGCTACGCGATCATGGATCGGCTCGCCGAGCAGCACGGCGGCGCCGTGCCGTGGCCCGGATTCGGCGTCGACGTCGCCGGCCTCGCGCGTGCGTTCGGCTGCCCGGCACGGACCGTTCGCGGTCACCACGAGCTGCTGCAGGCCTTCGACGAGGTGCTTCCGGGCCTCGGCGGCCGCGACGAGCCCCTCCTCCTCGAGGTCGCAGTCGCCCCCGACGAGAGCTTCGCCCCGTGAAGGCCGCACTCATGCGCGAGTACCACCGGCCGCTCGAGCTCGTCGAGCGGCCGATGCCGGAGGTCGCGCACCCGGCCGACGTGCTCGTCCGCATCGGCGGCGCCGGAGTCTGCGCCACCGACCTGCACGCGATCGAGGGATTGATGGAGCCCGCCGGTGTCACGCTGCCACGCGTGCTCGGCCACGAGAACGCGGGCTGGGTCGAGGAGGTCGGCGCGGGGGTGACGACGGTCGCCCCGGGCGACGCCGTGCTCGTGTATCCGCCGTACAGCTGCGGCCTCTGCGTGGCGTGCCGTCGCGGCAACGACATGCACTGCACGCGGCACCGGTTCACCGGCCTGTCCGTCGACGGCGGCTTCGCCGACTACGTGCTCGTCTCGGAGCGCTCGCTCCTGCGCCTCCCCGCCGGAGTGGAGCCGGCCGCCGTCGCGCCGCACGCCGACGCAGGCCTGACGGCATACCACGCGGTCAGGCGGCTCGCCCATCTCGCGTCGCCGGGAACGACGGCCGTCGTCGTCGGTGTGGGCGGCGTCGGCCATATCGCGCTCCAGCTCCTGCGCGAGCTCGGCTCGAGCTCGCTCGTCGCGGTCGACACCGACGAGCGCCGCCGGCGGCTCGCCGCCGAGCTCGGGGCCGACGAGGTGGTCGACGGCGTCGCTGCCGCCGCCGCGGTCCGCGACCTGACCGGCGGGCGCGGCGCCGATCTCGTGTTCGACTTCGTCGGCACCGACCAGACGCACGCCGCCTCCGCAGAGATGCTCGCCCGCGGCGGCACGTATTCGGTCATCGGCTACGGCGGCACGATCTCGATCCCGTCGGGGGCCCTCGTCGTGAACGAGCATGCGGTGGTCGGCAACCTCGTCGGCACCTGGGTCGACCTCTACGAGCTGCTCCAGCTCCACTCGGCCGGCCGGGTCGTCCTGAGGACCGAGGTGCATCCGCTTGACGCCGTCAACGAGGTGCTCGAGAAGCTCCGTGCCGGTGAGGTCACCGGCCGCGCGGTGCTCGTTCCAGGCTAGGCAGCGGGCCCGGCGAGCAGGTACGCCGAGTGGAGGAGCTCCGGCTCGTCCTTGAGCCTCTGCGCCGGCCCTTCGTAGCGGATCCGGCCCCGCTCGATCACATACGCGGTCTCGGCGAGCCCGAGCGCGACGTGGGCGAACTGCTCGATCAGCAGCACGCCGACGCCGCTCGCCGCCGCCGCCTGGAGGGTCGGAACGAGGCGCTTGACGACGACCGGGGCGAGGCCGAGCGAGAGCTCGTCCACGAGCACGATCTTCGGCTGCGAGACGAGCGCCTGGGCGAGCACGACCATCTGCTGCTCGCCGCCGGAGAGCAACCGGGCCGTGGCGTGCCAGCGGTTCTCGAGCTCGGGGAAGAGCTCGAGCGCGTACGCCATGCCGCGCTTCGCCTGCGCGGTTCCGAGCGAGTACGTCGCGACCCGCAGGTTGTCCTCGACCGTCAGTCCGGGCAGGAGCCGCCGGCCCTCGGGGACGACCGCGACGCCGGCCGAGCGGATCTGCTCGGGGCGACGGCCGGTAAGGTCGAGATCATCGAGCAGGACTCGTCCACCGATCGACCGCAGCAGGCCTGCGACCGCGAGCACGAGCGACGACTTGCCGGCGCCGTTTGCCCCGAGGAGCGTCGTCACCTGTCCTGCCGGGATCTCGAGCGAGACCTCGTGGACGACCGGTCGGCCCGCGCGGGCGACCGAGAAGCCGTCGATGCGCAGTGTGGTCAGAGCTCCTCCTCCGTGCCGAGATACGCGCGCTTCACATGCTCGTTCCGGAGGACCTCGACCGTCGGGCCCGACGCGATCAGCTTGCCGAAGTCGAGCACGGCCGTCGTCTCGCAGCACGCGGAGACGAGCCCCATGTCGTGGTCGACGAGGATGACGAGCGCACCGAACTGTTCGGGGATCCTCTGGATCACCGCGCCCATCTGCTCCGTCTCGGCCGCTGGAAGGCCGGCTGCAGGCTCGTCGAGGAGTACGACGCGCGGCTTGCCGACGACCGCGCGCGCCAGCTCGACGAGGCGCCGTTCGCTCGCGCCGAGCCCGCCCACCTTCGTCCTGGGCGAGATGTCGAGCCCGACGAACTCGATCGCATCGAGCACGTCGGCCCGCCGGGTGGCGCGTTTCGCCGCCGAGTGCTCGTGGATCATCGCGACGTTGTCGAAGACCGAGAGCTTCTCGATCGCCTGCTCGGTCTGGAATGTCCGGCGGAGGCCCCACCGGGCGCGCCGGTAGTCGGCCATGGCGAGCAGGTCGTCGCCGAAGCCGCGGATCGCTCCCTTCGCGGGCCGGACGAAGCCGCTGAGGACGTTGAAGAACGTCGTCTTGCCCGCGCCGTTCGGGCCGATCAGCCCGCACGTCCCGCCCGGGAAGGTGACGCTGACGTCGTCGAGGGGTGTCACGCCCGCAAAGCGCACCGTCAGGCTCTGGACCTCGATCACGGCGCCTTCTTCTCCGCCGCCGCCTGCTCGCGCAGACGGCTGACGACGAGGTTGAAGGCGAGCCGCCCGAGCCGGGTGAGATCCTTCGGCAGCTGGTCGGCGAGCCCGCCGGGCGCGGTCAGCAGCACCTGCAGGAGGCCGACGCCGAAGATGATCAGGATGAAGTTCGGGTTGATGTTCAACGACGTCTGGAAGAGGAACGGCAGTCCCTGCTGGAAGATGCCGGCGACGATCGCGCCCCAGAGGCTGTAGATGCCGCCGATCAGGGCCGTCGCGCCGAGCGTGAGGGAGTCCTGCGTCTGGAACGTGATCGCCCGCGGGACTCCCACCTGCGCCGCGAGCAGGCATCCTGCGACGCCGGTGACGAAGGACGCGAGCGCGAACGCCCAGAGCTTGTACAGCGTGATGTTGATGCCGGCGGCCAGTGCGGCCGGCTCGCTCTCGCGAATCGACGCCCAGGCGCGTCCGGGTCTGGCGGCGACGTGCACGAGGGCGATCAGGAACAGGACCGCGCAGACGATGACGGTGTAGCGGTAGAACGCGACGTCCGCCGTCGCTCCCGACGGCCGCCGCACCGGGGGCGTACTGGTGGCGAGCGTGCCGGTCGTCGCAGAGCCCCAGAACCCCTTGCCGCCGCTGGGAAAGTCGTGCACGGTGAGGACGATGGTCACGGCGCCGGCGAACATGAGCGTGATCAACGCGAGGTAGAGGCCGGAGAGGCGGATCGCCGTCAGCCCGACGACCGTGCCGATCGCGCACGTGATCCCGCCGGCGGCGAGCAGCAGCAGCGGAAACGGCAGCGACGTCGCGTAGGCGAGCCGCGCGCCGACCCAGCAGCCGATGGTGAGCAGCGCCACCTGGCCGAGCGAGATCATGCCGACGCGCCCGTAGAGGATGCCGAAGCCGAGCGCGGCCACCGAGTAGATGGCGATGCTCGTGGAGATGGTGATCCAGTCGGCGGCCGCGACCGCCGGCACGAGGAAGAGGGCGGCCAGGATCAGGCCGACGATCACCACCGCGCGGGCGATCGTCCCGCGCTCGATCTTCGGCAGCGCCCTTGCCGGCGTGGCGCGCTCGCCGGATGCCGGCGTCGTCGTCAAACGCTAGGTCCCCGCCCGCGAGATCGAGACCACGCGCCGCCGCGAGAGATAGAGGAGCGCGACGATCGCGAGCACGAACGGCGCGGCCGAGCGGTAGGCGGAGACCGACGAGTACGGCGTTATCGCCGACTGCGCGAGTCCGACGGCGATCCCGCCGAACAGAGTCGCCCAGAGCGACTGCAGCCGGCCGATCAGCGCCGCTGCGAGGGCCGCGATGACGAGAAACGTCAGGGCGGAGTAGTCGAGCGAGGTGAGGAGGTCGGGGAGGACGAGCCCCGCCGCGCCGCAGGCGAGCCCGGAGCCGAACCAGGCCACAGCCTCCACCCGGCGCACCGGAACCCCGAGCGTGGCGGTGATCTCGCGGTCGTTGGCGAGCGCACGCATCGCCGTGCCGAGCTTCGTCACTCGGAGAAAGAGGCTGACCGCAGCCGTGAGTGCGAGCGCGAGCGTGAGCGCGAGCACTTGCGTCAGGCTCACGGTCGTCTTGAGGATCACGTAGTGGACCTGCGTGCTCGGCAGCGGCAAGAAGCGTGCGAAGGCGCCGCCGATCGGGGCACGCCACGCCATCAGGCCGAGCAGGATCAGCGCGAGCGCGAGCGTGCCCATCATCTTCACGAGCGGATCGCGGCGCGAGAAGGCGGGGCCGAAGACCATGCCGTAGGCAAGGTTGACGACCCCGCCGAACAGCACGCAGACCGTATACGCGAGCCACTGGGGACAGCTCGTGTGGTTGAGCAGGTAGTAGGCGATCAGGGCGCCCGCGGCCCCGATGGCGCCGAACGCGAGGTTCAGCACACCGGTGGCCCGGTACAGCACGACCAGCCCCACGCCGGAGAGCGCGTACACGCCTCCGAACGCGAGGCCGATCACGATGAACGGCTTGAGGAACTGCCAGTCGACGCCGAACACGCTGAACGCGAGCACGTTATTCATCGAAGCCTCGGGGCGCTCTGATCGTCATCGGTCGATGCTCTCGTCTCCGCTACTTGCCCGTGTTGTAGTTGTACTTCTTCTCCCAGATGCGGGTCTGCGTGATCGCCGGGTCGACTGCCTCGAAGTCGGTGCAGGGCTCCCGCACGACGACTTTGCCCGCCTGGTAGTCGACGATTTCGTTCGTGTTGTTCGGGATGTGGTACGGGAGGCCGCCCACGTAGAACGGCTTGCAGAGGATGTCCGTCTTCTGGTTCTTCAGGAGCTTGACCGCCGTGTTGTACGACTTCGCGGTGACCGGCCCCTTGATGCTCAGGAGCGCGTGCGTCGCGAACTCGCCGTCGAGGTAGCCCATCTGCGCGAACGCCTGAGGGGCGATGCTCGGCGCGTACTTCTTCAGCACCTGGAACATCAGCGCCGAGTCCGGGCCGACGCTCGGATCGACGTTGCTGAACTCGTTGTCGATCCAGAGGTGTCCGTCGAACGTTGGCGAGAACTGGCTGGCCATCAGCGTGTTGGCGATCGGCGTCGACGAGCCCCAGAGGACGTTGTCGACGATGCCCTGCGCCTCGGCGGCCTTCATGAACGCCGGGGCCGTGTCGGGGGTGAAGTCGAGCAGGATGCCGCCGCCGTTACCGACGAACTGGTACATCTGCAGCAGCTGCGAGGTCGCGTCGGTCACGGGCAGGGTGGTCGGGAAGATCTTGTACGGGATGCCGGCCTTCTGGGCGACGAGCGCAGGCCCGCCGTCCGCGTATGCCGAGATCGTGCTCGGCGAGGCGAACGCGAGCTTCTTGGCGCCCGCCTTGATCAGGGCCTGCACGGCGCCGACGTCGCTGTAGCGCGGGCCCGAGTTCACCTCGGCGAAGGACGGCGTGCTGTAGCACTCGGCCTGCACGCCCGCGCCGATGACGACGAAGCCCTTGCTCTTGTAGTACCTCCAGTTCGTCCCGCACTCGGCGAAGCTCGTGTTGCCGACGATGCCGACGACCTTGTCGCCCTGGATCAGCTTCTGAGCGTCAGCCGTCTCCTGCGCCGGGTTGAGCGCCTCGGTCAGGAGCGTGTACGAGATCGGGCGGCCGTTGATGCCGCCGTTGTCGTTGACACAGTCGAAGTACGCGTTGGCGACCTTGCCGATCGTCGTGAAGTCGACGCCGGGGATCAGCATGTCGATCCCGCCGAGCTTGATCGGCGTGCCCGTCGCCTTCTTGCCCGTGCCCATTCCGCAGATCGCATGTGTCGCCGACGCGGTGCCCGAGCCGACCGGTGGTGCGGTTCCGGCGCCGATGGCCACCGTCGTCAGCGTCAGCGCGAGAAGGCTGGCGGCGGCGCATGCAACACCGATCTTGATCTTCGTCGATCTCATCTAGGTCCTCTCCTCTGGTCTTTACCGTCGTCTGACTGAACCACGAGGCGGTCGGCGCGGCGACAACCGCCGCACCCCTCCATCAGGATCTCGTCACGTGCGCCCTCCTCGCGTCGGATACCTGCTGGAGGGTGGTGGGCCGACCGTGCCCTCGACGGGGGGCTGGTAGAGGTCCGCGCACCGCCGGTCCGGCGCCCACCCGCCGTGTACAGCTCCGCTCCACGTCCCGGATACTAGACTACTGTCTTGACGAATGGAACACTCTGGCTACCGAACGGCCGTGCCCATCATGTTCCAGTACACGGGACAATGTCTTGACAGGCAGGAAGAACTGATCCTACGCTGCCTTGACACGTGAGCGGTGCGAGGCGACGCTTGCTGGTCGAGTCGGCCCGACGAGAGGAGACGACGTGACGAGCGTCCAGTCCGAGGCGCGCGAGGTGAGGCAGTTCATCGCCGGCGAATGGGCCGAGGCCTCGGGGGGTGGGACGTTCGAGGACCGCGACCCCTTCACCGGCGACGTCGTCGCGCTCGTGCCGGCCGGCACGCGGGCGGACGCGGCGCGCGCGGTCGAGGCGGCGGCCGGCGCCTTCCCGGCCTGGTCGCAGAGCCTGCCCGCGCAGCGCCAGGGCATCTTCCTCAAGGCGGCCGACATCCTCGAGTCCCGTCGAGACGAGATCGTCGGGCTGCTGGCGCGGGAGACCGGCGCGAGCTTCGGCTTCGGCATGTTCCAGATGGGCTTCGTGCCCGGGCTGCTGCGTCAGGCCGCCGGGGCCGCGTACGCGCCGATCGGCCAGATCATTCCCTCGGATCACCCGGGGACGCTGGCGATGGGCATTCGCAGGCCGGTCGGCGTCGTCGGGGCGATCGCGCCCTGGAACGCCGCGCTGATCCTCTCCGCACGCTCGATCGCGGCGCCGCTCGCGCTCGGGAACACCGTCGTGCTGAAGCCGTCCGAGCTGTCGCCCGTCGTCGGCGGCCTCGTCTGGGGCGAGATCTTCGCCGAGGCGGGCCTGCCGGCGGGCGTCCTGAACGTCGTCACGCACGCGCCCGGCGAGGCCGGCCCGATCGGAGACGAGCTCGTCGAGAATCCCGCGGTGCGGAGGATCAACTTCACCGGCTCCACGGCTACCGGCCGCCGGCTCGCCGAAGCGGCCGGCCGTCAGCTCAAGCGCGTTCTGCTCGAGCTCGGCGGCTTCAACCCCATGATCGTCCTCGCCGACGCCGACCTGGACTACGCCGTCAACGCCTCGGCGTTCGGCGCCTTCCTCCACCAGGGGCAGATCTGCATGTCGGCGCGCCGGATCATCGTCGAGCGCCCGATCGCGGAGGAGTTCACGGCACGGCTGGCGGCGAAGACGAAGACGCTCAAGGCGGGCGACCCGAACGAGCCCGACACGGTCGTCGGACCGCTCATCAACGACGGCGCACTGCAGCTCGTGCAGGAGCGGGTGCAGGACGCGGTCGCGAAGGGCGCCACGGTGCTCGCCGGCGGCGAGGCCGTCGGCCCGTGCTTCCAGGCAACCCTGATCGCCGACGTTCCCGAAGACTCCGACCTCGCGAGGCACGAGACGTTCGGCCCCGTGCTCGCCGTCGAGGTCGTCGACAGCGCCGAGGAGGCGGTCGCCCGCGCCAACGCGACGAGCTACGGCCTCAGCGCCGGGATCCTCACCGCCGACACCGACCGTGGCTTCGCCCTCGCGCAGCAGATCGAGTCCGGCATCGTGCACGTCAACGACCAATCCGTCGGCGACGAGCCGCAGATGCCGTTCGGCGGCGTCAAGGACTCGGGCTGGGGCCGGTTCGGCGGGCAGGCGGTGGTCGACGAGTTCACCGAGCTCCGCTGGATCACCGTGCAGGGCGGGACGGGCCACCCCTTCCCGTTCTGAGCCAATGGCCGACATCGTCACTCTCGCCGACGCCGTGCGCGAGCTCGTGCACGACGGCGACACCGTGGCCCTCGAGGGCTTCACCCACCTGATCCCGAACGCCGCCGGGCACGAGCTGATCCGGCAGGGTCTGAACGACCTGACGCTCGTGCGGATGACTCCCGACGTCGTCTACGACCAGCTGATCGGGATGGGCGCGGCCCGGAAGCTCGTCTTCAGCTGGGGCGGCAACCCGGGCGTCGGCTCCCTGCACCGCTTTCGCGACGCGGTCGAGCACGACTGGCCGGCACCGCTCGCGCTGGAGGAGCATTCGCACGCGGGGATGGCGGCCGCGTACGCGGCGGGCGCGGCCGACCTGCCGTTCGGGCTGCTCCGCGGGTACGAGGGCACCGACCTCGTCGCGCACACCCGTGTCGGCACCGTCACGTGCCCGTTCACGGGCGAGGAGCTCACCGCGGTGCCGGCGCTTCGCCCGGACGTCGGAATCATCCACGCACAGCAAGCCGACAGGAAGGGAAACGTCCAGTTGTGGGGGATCACGGGCGTGCAGAAGGAGACGGTGCTCGCCTCCTCGCGCTCGATCGTGAGCGTGGAGGAGATCGTCGACGAGCTCGAGCCCCGCCCCGGAGCGGTGGTGCTGCCGGCGTGGGTGATCGACGCCGTGGCCGAGGTGCCCGGTGGTGCGCGGCCGTCGTACGCGCACGGCTACTACGAGCGCGACAACGAGTTCTATGCCGCGTGGGACTCGATCAGCCGGGACCGCGACACCTTCGCGAGCTGGATGCGGGAGCACGTGCTCGGGGCCGTCGCGGCGTGACGTTCACGGCCGACGAGATGATGGCCGTCGCCGCGGCTCGCCGGCTCACGAACGACAACGTCTGCTTCGTCGGGATCGGGCTTCCGAGCGTTGCCGCGAACCTCGCGCGGCGAACGCACGCGCCGCGCTGCGTCCTCGTCTACGAGAGCGGGACGATCGGGGCGAAGCCCGGGAAGCTTCCGCTCTCGATCGGAGACGGCGAGCTCGCCGAGACGGCCGACGCCGTGGTCTCGGTGCCGGAGATGTTCGCGTACTGGCTGCAGGCAGGCCGGATCGACGTCGGCTTCCTCGGAGCCGCGCAGATCGACCCAAACGGCAACCTCAACAGCACCGTCATCGGCGACTACGCCCGGCCGAAGGTTCGACTGCCCGGCGGCGGCGGCGCACCGGAGATCGCGACCTCCGTCGCCGACGTGTTCGTGATGCTGCGCCAGACGCCCCGAGCGTTCGTGGAGCGGCTGGACTTCAAGACGAGCCGGGGCGACCGCGTGCGCGTGGTCGTCACCGACCTCGGGATCCTCGAGCCGCGGGACGGCGAGCTGACGCTCGTCGGGGTGCATCCGGGTGTGGCCGTCGACGACGTCCGCGCCGCCACCGGCTGGAAGCTGGCCGTCGCGGACGACGTCGACGTCACCGCGCCGCCCACCGGGGTCGAGCTCGCGGCGCTCCGCTCGCTCGAGAGCATCGTGCGCGAGTGAGTGGGATCACGCTGCGACGCGGTCGAGCGCCGCGCGCTCGGCCGTCGTGAGCGGTCGCGAGCGGCCCGTGTCCGGATCGCGCGCGACGAGCACCGCCTCCGCCTCGGCCGCGAGCTCGCCGGATCGCGTGACGATCTGTTCGCGCGTACGGATGCTCGACGTGCCGACGCTGCCGAGCCGGCAGCGCGCCACGACCAGGTCGTCGGCGAGCGAGACTTCGCGCCTGTAGTCGATCGCGACGCGCGCGACGACGTAGTTCCAGATCTCGGCCGGATCGCCGAGCGTCCTGCCCAGCCACTCGTCTCGCGCCTCCTCGAGGTACGTGAGATAGACGACATGGTTGACGTGACCGTAGACGTCGAGGTCGCGCCAGCGGATCTCGATCTCCTTCTCGTGCTCCATCAGCTCCCGCCGAACTCGTCGGCGGCGGCGCGCGCGTCGGCCGTCTGCGCGAGCAGGCCGTAGGCGAGCCGCTCGATCAGGAGCGCTGCCTCGCGCGACGCGTCCGGGGCGGCGTCGATCGCCTGCTTCGCGACGGCGACGGCCGTCGGCGGCAGCGCGGCGAGCGCCCGCGCGAGCTCGAGTGCGCGCTCTTGCGCGGCGCCCACGGCCACGACCTCGGTGACGAGGCCCGCCGTGAGCGCCTCCGCAGCCGTGAGCCGCCCGCGCAGGAGGATCAGCTCCTTCGCGCGCGCCGGTCCCAGCAGGCGCACCGCGCGTTGCGTTCCCCCGGAGCTGGGGAGGATGCCGAGGCCGACCTCGGGGAAGCCGAAGACGGCGGTCTCGTCGGCGACCCGGAAGTCCGTCGCGAGCGCGAGCTCGAGCCCGCCGCCGAGGCAGTAGCCGTGGATCGCGCTCAGCGTCGGCTGCGGGAGCGCGGCGAGCTGCTCGTAGACGCCGCCGGTCGCGCGGTAGTAGGCGAGCACCGCCTCCGGCGTGCGCTCGGCGAACTCCGTGATGTCCGCTCCGGCCGAGAAGGCGCGGCCGGCGCCGGCGAGCACGACGCAGGCGCTCGCGCGCACGACGTCCGACGCGAGCAGCTCTTGCAGCTCCCGCTCGAGCGCGCTCGAGAGCGCGTTGAGCTTGTCCTCACGGCGCAGCACGAGGAGGCAGACCGCGCCGTCCCGCGTGGCCTCGACGAGCGGTGGGCTCATCGCAGCAGCGCCTCGATCTGTCCGGCGGCCGCGCGTGTGAGCCGGCCCACCTCCGGCAGGCGCGTGCGCGGCACCCGGTGCTCGGGGCCCCAGACGCTCACGACCGCCAGCGGCCGCCCCTGCTCGGCCAGCACGGCCGCGGACGCACCGAACAGCGACTCCTCGAGCTCGCCGCGGGAGATCGCATAGCCGTCGCGGCGCACGGCCTCGAGCTCGCGCTCGAGCGCCCCCCGGTCGGTGATCGTCGTCTTCGTGAAGCGCTCGAGGCGGCGGCCGAGCAAGGCGCTCCGCTCCTCCTCGTCGAGATACGCGAGGAAGGCCTTGCCGCTCGAGGTGGCGTGCAGGGGCACCACGCGGCCGAGCCAGTTCGGGGCCATGATCTGCGGCGGGTCGACCTGGTCGACGTACACGAGGTCGAAGCGCTTGGCGATCGCGAGGTTGACGGTCTCGCCGGCCTCGAGCGACAGCTGCTCGAGCACGGGCCGGGCGCGGCGGACGACGGGGTCGTGTGCAGCGGACGCCGCGATGCGCAGGAAGGCGTAGCCGACGGTGTAGCGCTGGCTGACGGGGTCGCGCTCGACGAGACCATGGCGGTCGAGCGTGTCGAGCAGGCGCCAGGTCGTGCTGCGGTTGAGCCCGCACGTCTCGGCCAGCTCCGCGACCGTCGGCGGGCGCTGGCTGTCGGCGATCTCGTTGAGGAGCGCGGCCGCGCGGTCGACGGACTGGATCGTGCGCGGCCGGGCTGCAGGGGCGTCGACGCTCGTGGTGGCCGATTGTCTCACGCGAGCTGCACCACCTCGCGCCGGAACGGGACGGCGTCGCCGGGCGACGGCGTGTCGAGCTCCTCGGCGTAGCGCCTCCCGTCCCAGACGGCTGCCGCGATCGTGCCGGGGCTCCACGCGTCGCCGATCGCCTGCACGCTCTGCAGGCCCGCGTCGCCCCACTCGGCGGCACGCCCCTCGAGCTCCTCTGCGAGACCGTCCTGCGGACGCCGTGCGGTCACGAGGGCGAGGGCCTCGCAGGGGACCTCGCGCTCACGTCCCGTGTACGTGCACGCGATCCGGGCCGAGCCGGAGGCGCCGAGGAGCTCGTGCGCGACGACGACCTCGACGCCTCGTTCGAGCAGCCGCCGCTGGATCCGCTGCTGCTCCATCGTGTTCGTCGTCCATTCGGAGACGCGCGGCGCCGGCGTGACGAGCGTGACGGCGAATCCCGCGCCCGCGAGCAGCTCGGCGAGGACGCCGCCGGTGTAGTCGTGGTCGTCGTCGTAGAGGACGACGCGGGCGCCCGCGGCGGGACGCGCGCCCGCGGTCAGGTCGTCGGGTGTGAGCACCTCGACGCCCTCGATCGGAAGCGGCGACGTGCTGCGCCGGCCGACGCCGTCTGCCCGCCAGCGGGCGCCCGTGGCGACGGCGACGTGCTCGAACCCGTACGAGAGGACCTCGTCCGCGGTCACCTCGCTCTCGAGCGCGAGCTCGACGCGCGGCAGCCGCGCGAGCTGGCCCCTGCGGTAGTCGACGACGCGGATCCAGGCGGCGAGGCCGGGCAGCCGGGCCTCCCGCAGGACGCGCCCGCCGAGCTCGCGCGCCGCCTCGGCGAGCACGACCTCGTACCCGCGCTTGCCGAGCATCTGCGCAGCCTCGAGCCCAGCCGGCCCGCCGCCGACGACGAGCACGCGCGCGCCGCTCTCCTTGGCGCGGATTCGCTCGGGGTGCCAGCCGCGACGCCACTCCTCGCCCATGGAGGGGTTCTGCGTGCAGCGGATCGGCACCGCCGTCCAGTCGCCCGTGACGCACACGTTGCAGCCGATGCACTCGCGGATCTCGTCGAACCGCCCCTCCTCGATCTTGCGCGGCAGGAACGGGTCCGCGATCGAGGGGCGTGCGGCCCCGATCAGATCGAGCACGCCGTCGCGGACGAGCCGCGCCATCGTGTCGGGCGAGGTGAAGCGTCCGACACCGACGACCGGCTTCGAGGTCAGCCGCTTGAGCCCGCGCAGATGCTGCTCCGTCCAGGCCTCCTCCCCGAAGCGCGACGTGACCGAGTCGTCCTCCCAGTACCCGACCATCAGGTCCCAGACGTCGGGGAGCTCGCCGACGAGCCCGAGCAGCTCCTCGGTCTCGGCCCGCACGATCCCGGAGGCGCCGAGCAGCTCGTCGACGACGAGCCGGCACGCGACCGCAGCCCGCCCGTCCGCCTCGTCGAGCGTGTCCTCGAGGATCTCCCGCAGCAGGCGCGCACGGTTCGCGAGGGTGCCGCCGTACTCGTCGGTGCGGTCGTTCGTGTGCCGGGAGAGGAAGTGCTGGATCGTCGTCAGCCCGTGGGCGGCGTACACGTACACGAGGTCGTAGCCGGCGCGGAGGGAGCGTGCGACAGCTTGGCGGTGCCGTCGGCGCAGGTCGGCGACGTCCGCGGCGCGCATCCGCCTCACGTGCACCGGCTCGTAGCCGGGAACGGGCAGCTGCGACGGGCCGAAGGGCGTCATGCGCCCGTAGAGGTTCGCCGAGCTCATGCCGCTGTGCACGAGCTCGATCCCGGCGAGCGCGCCGTGCTCGTGCACCTTCTCGACGAGCCGCTCGTGCGCCGGCAGGTCGGCATCGTCCCAGAGCCGTCCCTCGACGAAGCCGCCCACGTCCGACGACGGATGGATCTCCACCTCCTCCGTGCAGACGACGGCCCAGCCTCCCTCCGCCTTCACCCCGCGCATCCACGCGTGCGCGGTCGGGTCGCGGTGGCCCATCCCGTTGCAATGGGGAACCTGGAAGAAGCGGTTGCGCGCCGTGACCGGGCCGAGCTGCACGGGCTCGAAGAGGACGTCGAAGCGCGGCTCTCGCATCAGCGAAAGAGGCTCCGCCCGATCACGAGCCGCATGATGTCGCTCGTGCCGTCCCAGATCTCGTCGAGCTTCGCCTCGCGCAGCCACTTCTGCACCGGCGAGTCGCGGATGTAGCCGGCGCCGGCGAGCGTCTGCGCCGCCGCCCAGGCCGTGAACCAGGAGGCTTCGGAGGCGGCGAGCTTCGCCATCGCGGCCTCGGTCGAGAACGGCTCGCCCGCGTCTGCGAGCTCGGCGGCGTGCCGGGTGAGGAGCCGTGCCTGGTCGAGGCGGAGCTTCGCGTCGACGAGCCGGAACGAGACCGCCTGGAACTCGTGGATCGGCCGGCCGAACGCCTCACGCTCCTTCGCGTACGCGACCGCGTGCTCGAGCGCGGCGCGACCGATCCCGAGCGAGTGCGCGGCGAGCTGGACGCGCGCGACGTCGAACACGCGCATCAGCCCGCCGAAGGCCTGGCCTTCCTCGCCGAGCCGGCGGTCGTCGGGCAGGAAGCAGTCCTCGAAGCGGAGCTCGCCGGCGGGGAAGCAGCGGCCGCCGAGCTTCGGGAGCCGCTCGCCGCGCACGAAGCCCGGATCGCCGCGCTCGACGACGAAGGCGGTGATGCCCTTCGAGCGCGTTCCGGGCGCGACGGTGGCGAAGACGACGCAGAGGTCGGCGATCGGCGCGTTGCCGATGAACTTCTTGCGGCCGTTGAGGACGTAGCCGCCGTCGGCGCGCACCGCGTGGGTGGCGATCGCGGCGGAGTCCGAGCCCGCCTCCGGCTCGGTGATCGCGACCGAGCATGCCGGCGGCGGCACGGCGCAGAGCGGCGGCAGCCACCGCCGCTTCTGCTCGTCCGAGCCGAGCGCGAGCACGGGGCCGGCGAAGAAGCCGCCCTGCCCGATCACCCACGCGATGGGCGAGTCGCCCCACGCGAGCTGCTCGATCACCTCGCAGGACTCGCGCAGCTGGTCGAGGCCGCCGCCGCCGTAGGCCGCGGGGAGGTCGTAGCAGGTGAGTCCGAGCTCGGCGGCGCGACGCAGCGGCTCGGCCGGGAACTCCTCGGTCTCGTCGTAGCGCAGGCCGACGGGCCGCAGCTCCTCTTCGGCGAAGCGCCGCGCCGTGTCCAGTGCGTTCATATTACGAACCGCCAGCGAGCATGGTGCACCCTAGACCGCAGCCGAGACGACGGTCAAGCAGCGATTGACAGGCGCCCGCGCCACCCCCTAAGCTCGGGCCCGTGTTCGCCATGTGCAACACCCGTTCGTATATCGAACGATGATCTGGGAGGTCTTCGTCACCTGCGCGATCACCGGCGCCGGGGATACGGCCGGGCGCAGCGAGCACGTGCCGGTGACGCCGGACGAGATCGCCGACTCGGCGCTCGGCGCGGCCCGGGCGGGCGCCGCGGTCGTCCACATCCACGTCCGCGAGCCTGCGACGGGGCGCGGCGCCCGCGACCCCCGCCTCTACCGCGCGGTCGTCGAGCGCATCCGCGCGTCGGGCGTCGACGTCGTGCTCAACCTGACCGCGGGGATGGGCGGCGACCTCGTGCTCGGCGGCGAAGAGTCGCCGCTGCCGCCGGACGAGGCCGGCACCGACATGGCGGGCGCCGAGGAGCGCCTCGCCCACGTCGCGGAGCTGCTGCCGGAGATCTGCACGCTCGACTGTGGGACGATGAACTTCGCGGCGGGCGGCGACTACGTCATGGTCAACACGCCGGGAATGCTCCGGGCGATGGCGCGCCGTGTGCAGGAGCTCGGCGTGCGGCCGGAGCTCGAGGTCTTCGACACCGGCCATCTCGTCTTCGTCCAGGAGCTCGTGCGCGACGGGCTGATCGACGATCCGCCGCTGATCCAGCTCTGCACGGGGATCCCGTACGGAGCCCCGGACGACCCGGCGACGCTGCTCGCCATGGTGAACCGGTTGCCGCCGAACGCCGTCTTCTCGACCTTCTCGATCGGCCGCATGCAGCTTCCCTTCGTCGCGCTCGCACCGCTCGTCGGGGCGAACGTGCGCGTCGGGCTCGAGGACAACCTCTACCTCGAACGGGGCCGGCTCGCGACGAACGCCGACCTCGTCGAGCGGGCGGTCGCCATCCTCGAGAGGATGAACGTCCGCGTGCTCGGCCCGGCCGACGTCCGGGAACGGCTCGCGCTGCGCGTGCATGGGTGAGCGCCCCGCCTCCGTCGGGCTGCTCGGCGGCGGTGTGATCGGCGCGGGCTGGGCCGCGCGCTTCCTCCTCAACGGCGTCGACGTGCGGCTCTACGATCCCGACCCGGAGGCCGGACGGAAGGTGGGGGAGGTGCTCGAGCTCGCGCGCCGCGCCTACGGGCTGCTCACGCTCGCGCCGCTGCCGCAGGAGGGCGCGCTCACGTTCGCGGCGTCGCCGGAGGAAGCCGCGGAGGGCGCGGACTTCGTGCAGGAGTCGGCACCCGAACGACCGGAGCTGAAACAGGAGCTGCTCGCGGCGGCCGAGCGCGCGTCGGATCCGAACGTCGTCTTCTGCTCCTCGACCTCGGGGCTGCGGCCGACGGAGCTCCAGGCTCGGATGGAGCGGCCGGAGCGGCTCGCCGTCGGCCATCCGTTCAACCCCGTCTACCTGCTGCCGCTTGTCGAGGTGTGTGGCGGCGAGCGAACGGCGCCCGAGACGGTCGAGCGGGCCGCAGCGGTCTACCGCTCGGTGGGCATGCACCCGCTCGTGATCCGGCGTGAGATCGACGGCTTCGTCGCCGACCGCCTGCTCGAGGCGCTCTGGCGAGAGGCGCTGTGGCTCGTCCACGACGACGTCGCCACCGTCGCCGAGGTCGACGACGCGATCCGCTACGGCGCCGGGCTCCGTTGGGCGTTCATGGGCACGTTCCTCACATACCGGATCGCCGGCGGCGAGGCGGGGATGCGGCACTTCATCGCGCAGTTCGGACCGGCGTTGCAATGGCCGTGGACGAAGCTCGTCGACGTACCGGAGCTCACGGCCGAGCTGGTCGACAAGATCGCGGCGCAGTCCGACGAGCAGGCCGCCGGCAGTCCGGTCCGCGAGCTCGAGCAGTGGCGCGACGACTGCATCGTCGCGCTCCTGCAGGGGCTGCGCGGCGAGGACACCGGTGCGGGTGCGACGCTCGCCTCCTGGGAGCGGAGCCTGCTCGACGGAGGTCGCGGCGTGCAGGCGCCGGGCGGCGGCCCGGTTCTCCACGAGAGCCGCATCCCGGCTGCGTGGGTCGACTACAACGGCCACGTGCACGAGAGCCGCTACCTGCAGCTGTTCGGCGACGCGACGGACGCGCTCCTCGGCCGGCTCGGGGTCGACGCCGAATATCTCACGTCGGACGGCAGCTACTTCACGGTCGAGACGCATCTGTCGCACCTCGGCGAGCTGCACGCCGGTGATGCGGTGCACGTGGCCACGCAAGTGCTCGGTGCAGACGAGAAGCGCCTGCATCTATTCCATACGCTGCGCCGCCACGGCGCGGACGCGCCGCTCGCCACCGCGGAGCAGATGCTGCTGCACGTCGACGCCGTGACCGGCCGAGCGGGTCCGGCGCGCGACGCGGTCCGCGACCGCGTCGCGTCGCTCGCGGACGCGCACTCGGCCCTGCCGCGACCCGATCGCGCGGGCCGCCGCATCGCGCTCGGTTAATTTCCGGCGTCGCGCGCGGCGAGATAGCGCCGATTGAAGGCGAGCGGAAGCTCGTCCTTCTCCGCGTAGACGCCGTGCGTGAACGCGCGCGAGCGGACGCCCTGCTGGACGCGTTCGCAGACGACGTAGTCCTGGCGTGCGACGAGCTCGGTGAACTCGACGATCTCGGACGGGTCGAAGCCCGGCTCGGCGATCACCTCGGGGCGGAACAGGTACTCGGCGACGACGGTCGTCTGCTCGGGCCCGCGCGGATGGAGGCAGGTCGCGACGGTGCTCGTGCCGCTGATGTCGAGGAACATGTTCGGGAAGACGAAGGCGGCGTAGATCGACGTCGCCTCGTGCTCGGCGAAGCCGGGCATCACCGGCAGCGACGACTTCCCGCTGCGGGTGAAGCTCGTCCCTTCTCCGGCGATCGCGACGCCGCCGTCCGAGCGGCCGCTCTCGATCACCTCGCCGCGCCGGTACGTGGGGACGACGGCGACGAGCTCGGGGTGGACGGCCGGGCAGTGGAGGCACTCGTTGTAGTTCTCGACGAGGATCTTCCAGTTCGCCGCGACGTCGGTGACGGTCCGGAAGCCGACGCGGAGCTCGCCGAGCGGCCCGAACCGCTCGAACGGGAGCGGCGACTCGTATTGCGCGGCGAGCGAGTCGGCGAGCGGCTCGGGGCTCTCCGAGAGGTTGACGAAGACGAAGCCGGCCCAGGTGTCGACGGAGACGGGCCACAGCCCGAGCGAGTCACGATCGACCTCGTCCTCGCCGACCATCGGCGTCCCGATCAGGCGCCCGTCGAACGCGTACGACCACGCGTGGTAGGAGCATTTGATTGCGCCGCGCATGTGCCCGGTGCCGGCGTCGCAGAGGCGCGAGCCGCGGTGGCGGCACACGTTGTAGAAGCCGCGCAGCACGTCGTCCTTGCCGCGAACGACGACGATGCTCTCGCCCGCGACGTCGACGGCCGTGTAGTCCCCGGGTGCGTCGAGATCGTCCGCCCGGCCGAGGTAGTACCAGTGGCGGAAGAGGATCCGCTCGCGGTCGAGCTCGAACACCTCCGGCCCGAAATAGTCCCGGCCGGGAAGCGTGGTGCGGAGGTCGGTCGCCATGCTCGGGCCCGAATTCTACAAGCGCCGCTTCGGCGCTAGGCCGTCACGTCTGCCGCCATCTCCTCGACGACGGCGACGAAGGCGTCGCAATCGGCGAAGGAGTGCGCGACCGAGAGCGTCCACTCCTCTTCCCGCCCGGGTGTCATGTAGACGCCGCGGTTCATGTTGTAGAGCCACGCGAGCTCTGCCAGCTCGGCGTCCTGGTGCGCCTTGTACGACTCGTAGTCGACGATCGGCTCCAGCGAGAAGGTGACGCATCCCTTGGCGCCGATCCCCACCGCGTAGCCCGGCAGGCCGAAGCGCTCGAGCACGGCGTTGCATCCGGCGAGCAGCCGGTCCTCGAGCGCGTCGAGATGCCGGTATGCGGCCGGTGTCAGCACCTCCTCGAGGCTCGCGCGCGCCGCTGCCATCGAGAGGGGGTTCCCGTTGTACGTGCCGACCTGGTACACGGCTCCGCTCTCGACGACCTCGAACGCCTCCTCGCTGCCGCCGATCGCTCCGCTGGGCAGCCCGCCGCCCAGCGTCTTCGCGATGGTGACGAGATCCGGCGTGACGGCGAAGCGCTCGGTCGCGCCGCCGGCCGCGACGCAGAGCCCCGTCTTGACCTCGTCGAAGACGAGAAGCACGCCGAGCCGCTGCGTGAGCTCGCGCACCGCCTCGAGATAGCCGGGTTCGGGCAGCACGACGCCGAGGTTCATCATCGCCGGCTCCATGATCACGCACGCCGGCGGGCGGCCCACTTCGAACAGCCGCTCGATCCGTCGTTTCATCGCGGGCGCGTCGTTGAACGGCACCGGGACGGTGAGGTCCGCGACGCTCTGCGGGATGCCGGCTCCGTACGGCAGCGACGCGTAGTCCTCACGGTTGCCGATGCGCTCGTACGGCACTCCGATCGAGACCATCACGTAGTCGTGATGACCGTGATAGGAGCCGAAGATCTTCACGATCGTGTCCCGTCCCGTCGCCGCACGGGCGATTCGGATCGCGTCCATCGTCGCCTCGGAGCCGGAGTTGACGAAGCGCCAGCGCGGCAGGCCGAACCGCGCCTTGAGCTGCTCCGCGACGACGATCCCGTCCTCCGTCGGCGCGGCGAAATGCGTCCCGAGCTCGGCGCGCGCCCGGATCGCCTTGACGATCGCCGGGTGCGCGTGTCCCTGCACCATCGAGCCGAAGCCGTTGTGGAAGTCGATCATCTCGGCGCCGTCGACGTCCCAGACGCGGGAGCCGAGCCCGTGCGAGAGATAGATCGGCCACGGCTGGCGCTCCTGGTAGGCCGACGAGACCCCGCCGGCGAGCGTCGTCCGCGCGCGCTCGAAGTGCGCGTGCGAGACGCCCGTCCGCGCGTCGAGCCGCCGCTGCTCGCGCTCCGTCAGCTCCGCGATCCGTTCGCGGTCGAGCTCCGCCGTAGTCTGTGTGCTCATCGTTCCACCTGCCGTTTCCCCGGTCACCCATTCTCGCGCACAGCGCTGATGGGATGATGGGCCGAAGTGGCGGCTCGCACGGCACGCGATCTCAGCTCCCTCTTCGAGCCGCGCTCCCTGGCCGTCGTCGGCGCGTCGAACGACCCGGCGAAATGGGGCCAGTGGCTCGCGCGCGGGGCCGTGCGCGGGGAGCACCGCCGCGCCGTCTACCTCGTCAACCGCTCCGGCGGCGAGGTGCTCGGCCGGCCTGCGTACCGGTCGCTCGCCGAGCTCCCGGAGGCTCCCGAGCTCGTCGTGCTCGGCGTCCCCGCCGCCGCGTTCGAGGAGACGGTCGATGCCTCGCTCGCCGCCGGCGCGCGCGCGATCGTCGCCATCGCCGCCGGGCTCGGGGAGAGCGGCGAGGACGGGCTCCGGCGTGAGCGCTCCGTCGTCGAGCGCGTCCGGGCTGCGGGGGCCGTGCTGCTCGGCCCGAACTGCCTCGGCGTGTACGACGCTGCGGCCGAGCTCGATCTCGGCACCGGCGAGTTCGCACCGGGCCCGATCGGCCTCGTCTCGCAGAGCGGCAATCTCGCGCTCGAGGTGTCGCTGCTCGCGGCGGAGGTCGGTCTCGGCATCTCGCGGTTCGCCTCGCTCGGAAACCAGGCGGATCTCGAGGCGGCCGAGCTCGTCGCCTCACTCGCCGTGCACGAGGGGACGCGGGCGATCGGCCTCTATTGCGAGGACTTCCGCGATGGCCGCGCGTTCGCGCGCGCCGCCGCCGCCGCGGCCGTCGCCGGCAAGCCGGTGCTGCTGCTCAGCGGCGGGTCGAGCGCAGCCGGGCTTCGGGCCGCCCGCTCGCACACCGGGGCCCTCGTCAGCGAGTCGGTCGCGGTCGATGCCGCCTGCAGGGCGGCGGGGATCGTGCGGGTCGCGAGCCCGCGCGAGCTCGTCGAGCGGGCACAGATCCTGCTCGCCGCAGCCCGGCCGCGCGGGCGCCGGCTCGCGATCGTCACCGACGGAGGGGGCTCCGCCGTCGTCGCGGCCGATCTCGCCGCCGGCCTCGGCCTCGAGCTGCCGCAACTCTCGGCCGGGCTCTCCGCCCGCCTGGCCGCGGCGATGCCGCCGACCGCGACGACGACGAACCCCGTCGACTTCGCCGGCGCCGGCGAGCAGGACCTGCGCTCCTACGAGCGCATACCTCGCCTGCTCCTCGAGTCGGGCGAGGTCGACTCGGTCCTGCTCGGCGGCTACATCGGCGGCTACGGCGTCACCTCCGACACGCTGCGCGAGCCGGAGGCCGACGCGGCGCGTGGCCTTGCGCGGGCGGCCGCCGAGACCGGGCGCACCGTCGTCGTGCAGACGATGTACTGGCAGGAGCCGCCCGCGGCCGCGCTGCGGGCGGGCGGCGTTCCCGTGTATCGGGACGTCGAGGCGGCGCTGGCATCGCTCGCGTGCGCGGTCGGCGTCGGCGAGCGCCCCCCGGCCGGGGTGCCGGAGCTGCCGCCCGCCGCCCCGCCGCTCGCGGAGGCGGGGTACTTCGAGGCGCGTGCGCTGCTCGCCGCGGGCGGCGTGCCGTTGGCCGAGGCGGTCCGCGCCGGCACGGAGGAGGAGGTGCTCGCCGCCGCGGAGGCGCTCGGCTATCCCGTCGTGCTCAAGGCGCTGGGGCTCGTGCACAAGTCGGATGCCGGCGGCGTCGCCGTCGGGCTCGAGGACGGGGCGGCGCTGACGGCCGCCCTCGCCGCGATGGCGGCGCGGCTCTCGCCGCCCGGCTATGCCGTGGAGCGCATGGTGGCGGCGCCCGACGCGGTCGAGCTGATCGTCGGCTGCCGCGTCGACCCGCGCTTCGGCCCCGTCCTGCTCGTCGGGCTCGGCGGCGTCCTCGCCGAGGTGCTGCGCGACACCGCGGTCGCGCTCGCGCCGGCCGCCGCGGGCGAGGTCGAGCTCCTGCTGCGCGAGCTGCGGGGTGCAGCGCTGCTCACCGGCGTCCGCGGGCGGCCGCCGCTCGCGGTCGAGGCGGCCGCGGCCGCCGCCGCCGCGCTCTCACGCGTCGCCGCCGCCCACCCGGAGCTGGCCGAGGTGGAGGTGAACCCGCTGCTCGTCCTGCCCGACGGCGTCGTCGGGCTCGACGCGCGGGCGGTCTACTCCCAGCCGAGGTAGGGAGCGGCTCCGCGCTTGAAGAGGCCGCCGGCGATGATCAGGCGCTGGATCTCGCTCGTCCCCTCCCAGATCCGGTCGACACGCAGCTCGCGGAAGTGCCGTGCGGCCGGGCTCTCGACGCGGTAGCCGCGGCCGCCCAGCACCTGCACCGCGCGGTCGGCGATCCGCCCGGCCGTCTCCGACGCGTAGAGCTTCGCCATCGAGACCTTCCCGTGCACGACCTTTCGGTTCGCGAGCGTGTCGAACGCGTGCGCGGCGTGATACGTGAGCAGGCGCGCCGCGAGCAGCTCCGTCAAGGAGTCCGCGAGCGGGAACGACACGCCCTGGTAATCGGCGATCGGCGCGCCGAACGCCTCACGCTCCTTCGCCCAGTCGCGCGCGAGATCGAGGAGCCGCATCGCCGCGCCGCAGCAGCGGGCGGCGATGAAGAGGCGCTCGACGAGGATCCACGCCTTCGCGCCCTCGTCGCCGGCGGCCGGGAGGCGCTGCGCGTCCGGCACGCGGCAGTGCTCCAGAACGATCTCCGGATGATGGTCGACGTACGGGTCGTGGAGGAAGCCCGGCGTGCGCGCGATCCGCAGTCCCGGCGCGTCAGGCTCGACGAGGAACAGCGTCTGCTCGCCGTCGGCGACGGCGGCGACGACGTAGACGCCGGGGTCGCCCTCGCTCGTCACGAACCACTTCTCGCCGTCGAGGAGCCAGTCGCCGCCGTCGCGCACCGCCGTCGTCGCCAGGGCGGAGAGGTCGGAGCCGGCGCCCGGCTCGGTCAGCGCCCAGGCCTCGCGGTACTCGCCGCGCAGGATCGGCTCGACGAAGCGCGCGGCCTGCTCCGGCGTCACGAGCTCGAGCAGCTCGCGCGGGCCGCGGTCGACGACGGCGAAGCCCAGCCCGTTCGTCGGCTTCCCGGCTTCCTCCTCGAGCGCGACCTGGCCGAGCATGGAGAGGCCCGCCCCGCCGTGCTCGGGCGGCATGTTGAGCATCGCGAAGCCCGCGTCACGCGCGCGGCGGCGTAGCGCGTCGACCTCGCCCCGGTCGATCGAGCCGCGCTCGGCGATCCGCAGCTCGAGCGGGTACGCCTCTTCCTCGACGAACCGCGCCACGCGTTCCTTCAGCTGGCGGATCTCGGCGGGTAGCTCTGGGACGATCACCGGCGCGCCGAGCCTATGCGAAGACGTCGCGGGCCGCGAGCGTGCCCTCGAGAACTGCCTCCTCGAGCGATCGCGGCGAGCGGCAGTCGCCGGCTTCCTCGACCGCGACCCCGTGCGCGGCCAGCTCGGCCGCCGGCGAGGCCTCGGGCACCCGGCCGAGCGCGAGCACGATGGCGTCCGTGTGCACCGTCTCGACCAGCTCGCGTGCGAACACGTTGCGCAGACAGGCCGCCTCGCCTGCGGCCGAGGCGAGCTCGCGATGGTGGAGGATCGTGACGCCGGCGCGATAGAGGCGCTGCAGGTAGAGGTTGCGGCGGTACTGGTGGACGGTCTCGGCGACGGCATGGGATCCGACGGCGAGCATGACGCTCCTGCCGGCTGCGGCGAGGATCTCGGCTGCGTCGAGCCCGCCGGGATCGCCGCCCCAGTCGGCGACGAGCACCCGAGGGCCGGCGGGAACGCGGCCATTCAGCACGTCCCACGCGCCGAGCACCTCGGGGCCTTCGAGCGGCAGCGCCTCGTCGCGATACGGTCGGGCTCCTGTGGCCACGACGACCGCATCCGGGGTGAGCGCCAGCACGGCTTCCGCGTCCCCGGCCACGTCGAGCCGCACGTCGACGCCTTCGAGCTGCCGTCTCGCGTTGTCGACGAATGCTGCGGCGACGTCCGCGCCGCCGGGAGCTGCCCCGCCGAGCGCAATCTGACCGCCGAGCCGTGGGCCACGCTCGAGCAGGACGACCGCATGGCCGGCTCGACGCGCCTCGGCCGCGGCGGCGATCCCGGCCGGGCCGCCCCCGACCACGACGAGCCGGCGCCGGGCGGCCGCGACCGTGCGCAGCAGGCGCAGCTCGCGCCCGGTTGCGGCATTGACGGCGCACGCGATCGGCGTGCCCGCGTGATAATGGGCGATGCAGGCGTTGCAGCCGACGCAGCGCACGAGCTCGTGCAGCCGGCCGCTGCGCGCCTTGGCCGGAAGCTCGGGATCGGCGATCAGCGCACGCGTCATCCCGACCGCCTCGGCGCGCCCGTCCGCGATCAGGCGCTCGGCCGTCGCCGGGTCGACGACGCGCGTCGTCAGGATCCGCGGTGGGCCGCCCTCGAATCGCGCCGCGGGCTGCGCGACCGCGTCCTCGTCGACGGGTGCCGGCGGCACGATCCCGACAGAGCCGAGGTACGTGGAAGAGTCGCCGAGCGCGAGCGAGACGTAGTCGACCCCCTCGTCGGCGAGGAGGCCCGCGACATGGGCCGCCCGCTCGGAGTCGGCCGAGAGGCGCACGCCCACGCACAGTCCGGGCGCCGCAGCGCGCACGGCACGGAGCACCGCGACGAGGAAGCGCGGGCCGGCGGGCCAGGCGTCGTCGCGCCGGTTGAGCGCCGGGTCGAGGAACTGCTCGATCAGGTACCGGTGTGCGGCCGAGATCTCGACGCCGTCGAGCCCACCCTCGGCGGCGAGCACGGCCGCCTGTGCGTAGCCCGCGACGATCCGGTCGATCTCCGCAGCGGTGAGCGCGCGCGGCTCGACGCGAAAGCGCGGGCTCGGAACCGCCGACGGGGCGAGCGCGGGCGCACGCGGCGGCGAGCCGATCTGCTCGCGCCCGCCGTGAAAGAGCTGTACGAACAGGCGTGTTCCGAACGGGTGCACCGCCGCGGCGACCTCCCGGTAGCCGGCGACGATGCCGGGCAGGTAGCCGCCGAGCGTGCGCGGGGTCAGCAGCCCCGACGGGTGGACGGCGGTCGCCTCCAGCACGATCAGGCCGGCACCTCCCTCGGCACGCGCAGCGTGGTAGGCGACGAAGTCGGCGGTGGGGAGGTGGTCCCGGACGAGCGTCGTCTGGTGGGCGGTCGAGACGATCCGGTTGTGCAGCGCGACGGGGCCGAGCGCGAGTGGGCGAAAGAGATGCTCGAGAGCGTGCACTTACCCTTACCCGGCGAGCTCGAGTGCACGGCGCTCGGCCGGTCGCAGCGGCCGCGAGCGCCTGGTCCCGGCGTCACGTGCGACGAGCACCGCCTCCGCCTCGACCGCGAGCTCGCCGTTCACGCGGATCTCCTCGCGGGTCGCGACGCTGGAGCGGCCGATCCTCGCGAGCCCGCAACGCACGATCACGGCGTCGTCCTCGAGCCGCAGCTCGCGGCGGAAGTCGATCGCGACCCGCGCGAGCACGAAGTCCCAGGCCTCGTCCACCGTGCCGAGCGCCCGCTCGAGCCACTCGTCCCGGCACTCCTCGAGGTAGGTGGAGTACACGGCGTTGTTGACGTGGTGATAGGCGTCGAGGTCGCGCCAGCGGATCTCGACTCGCTTCTCGTGCACGCGCGCGATCCTACTGCCCGGCGCCGGGCCGCTTGACTGACAGTCAGGACCACGATTCAATCGCAGGCGGGTCGCATGGATCACCCCAAGGATCGCTCCCGGATCAGCCGGCGCCAGTTCGTGCGCCTTGCGGCCGGCTCGGCCGTCGGCGTCGGCGCCGCGGGTGCGCTCGCCGGCTGCGAGAACACGACGGCTCCGATCGGCGCGAACTCCGGGGGCCTGTCCGGCGAGGCGGCCGAGCTCGTCGTCGGCAAGCCGACCGGGCCGGGCGGGCTGCCGCTGCCGCGCCCGGACAACGCCGTCACCTGGGCGATCACCGCGACGAACAAGCCGATCGCGGACGGACGTCCGACCGAGCGCGGGCCGCTGAGCGTCTACAACTACGCCGACTACATCGACCCCGCTCTCATCAAGCGCTTCGAGAAGCAGTATTCGACCTCCGTCGGGATCGCGACGTACAACTCCGCGGACGAGGCGATCGCAAAGCTCGCGTCCGGCGCCGTGGGCTTCGATGTGATCATCGGCCTGACGGGATCGAACATCGTCGACCTGATCGCCCAGAGGCTGCTCCAGCCGCTGAACCACTCGTACCTGCCGAACCTCGCCAACATCTGGCCCGGGCTGCAGGACCCGTTCTACGACCGTGGCAGCCGCTACACGGTGCCGTACACGGTCTGGAGCGACGGCATCGGCTGGCGCAACGACAAGGTGAAGGAGGACATCGCCGGCATGGATGTCCCGTGGGACATCTTCTGGCACTCGCAGGCATACCGCGGCTTCGTGGGGATCCTCGACGACAAGCGCGACGCGCTCAGCATGCCGATGCAGCGCGACGCGATGCGTACCGGCGCGCGACCCGACCTCAACACCGAGAGCGCTGCCGTGATCAACCACGCCGAGAGCGAGCTCGCACAGCTGGACAAGATCTGCAACCCGAAGGTGACGATCACCGACTACCAGACGCTGCCGGAGGGGAAGACGGTGCTGCACCAGTCGTGGTCGGGCGACCTGCTCAGCGCCGCCTTCTACTACATGCCGAAGGGGGTCAAGCCCGACGTCCTCTCCTACTGGGCGCCTCAGCAGAACGGCGTCGTGCAGAACGACTTCCTCTGCATCGGCCGGTCGGCGAAGAGCCCCGTTCTCGCGCACAACTTCATCAACTTCGTGCTCGACGAGAAGAACGCGTACTCGAACTTCGTCGACTTCACCGGCTACACGCCGCCGCAGAACGCGATCGACGCGGAGGCGCTGATCAAGCGTGGGCTGATTCCGAAGAGCCTGGCGCAGGCCGTCGTGCGTCCTGATCAGTTCGCGGCCAACCAGGAGCTGCTCCAGCTCAGCGTCGAGGGCGAGCGCTTCTGGGACAACGCGTGGTCGAAGTTCAAGGCCGGATAGTGCCCCTTCAGGAAACGTCCTCCGGGCTGCATTCACTGAAAGGGCACTAGTGCACTCCCGGTGGACATGGCGCATCCTCTCGCTGCCGGGTGTCGCGTGGCTCTCGATCTTCTTCCTCGTCGCGTTCTACGCGGTCGTCTCGGTCGCATTCGGCAACCAGGACACGCTCTCGCAGCCGGTGCCGTTCTGGAACCCGCTGGACTGGAACGTCGGCTACGTGATCGACGTCCTGCGCGACCTCTGGCACGCCGGCCCGTTCTTCATCGTCTTCTCGCGCACGATCAAGTTCGTCGCGATCGCCATGGCGCTCTCGATCGCGCTCGGCTACCCCGTCGCGTACTTCGCCGCCCGGCACGCTGGGCGGTGGAAGGGGTTCGTCCTGCTGATGCTGATCGTGCCCTTCTGGATCAACTACCTGATGCGGATGCTCGCGTGGATCAACCTGCTGGCGCCCGACGGGCTGGGCACGAAGGTGATGCACGACGTCGGGATCGAGCGGCTCTTCCTCTCGGCCGGCCTGCTCGCACAGCCGGGAGGCTGGCTGGACGGGCAGCCGACGACCGTGATCCTCGCGCTCGTCTACGGCTACATCCCGTTTCTCATCCTGCCGCTCTTCGCCGCGCTCGACCGCATCGACCAGCGCCAGATCGAGGCGGCACGCGACCTCGGCGCGAGTCCGCTCAGCGCATTCCTTCGCGTGACGCTGCCGCTCTCGGTGCCCGGGATCCTCGCCGGCACCGTCCTCGTCGCGCTGCCGATGTTCGGCGACTACTACACCGCCGATCTCGTCTCGGCCTCCACCCAGACGAACATGGTCGGGAATCAGATCGACGAGTTCATGCGGCAGGGATCGGAGAAGGTCACCGGGGCGGTGCTCACGCTGCTGCTCGCCCTGCTCCTCCTCGTCCTGATGTTCTACTACCTGCGCTCGACCCGCCGGGCCGGCGCCGAGGCGACCACGGCATGAGCGTCACTCGCCCGCGGCTCGTTCCCGTGGGGGAAACCGTGTTTCCCCCACGGGCCCCCTTCTTCGGAAGGTGTGCGGGGGAACCTCCCGGTTCCCCCGCAGGAACCTCGACCCTTCCCCAAGCTCATGCGCAGGAGACCTGCGCATGAGCTGGCTCCGCAACCCGTGGGGACGGCCGCGCTGGCTGGCCGTGGTGACCGCCCTCTACATCGTCTGGTCGGTCGTCCCGGTCGTGCTCGCAGTCGCGTTCGCGTTCAACGCCGGCCGCTCGCGGACGACGTGGCAGGGCTTCTCGTTCCGCTGGTTCACCGGCTCGACGGGCAGCGTGCTCCACGACCCCGCGCTGCAGGGAGCGCTCAAGCACACGCTCCTCCTGGCCGTGATCTGCGTCGCGGTCTCGACGCCGCTCGGCGTCTCGCTCGCGCTGGGCCTCCAGCGCTGGCGGGGACGGGGGAGCGGCAGCGTCAACACGCTGATGCTGCTGCCGCTGGTGACCCCCGAGATCGTGATGGGCGTGGCGCTCCTGCTCCTGTTCCTGCGCGTGTTCCCGGAGATCGGGCTCGGCACGACGGCTCAGGTGATCGGGCAGGTGACCTTCACGCTCTCGTACGTGGTCGTGATCGTGCGCGGGAGGCTCACGTCGATCGGGCCCGAGTACGAGGAGGCGGCGGCCGACCTGGGTGCCCCGCCGCACGACCAGCTCCTCCGCGTGCTCCTGCCGCTGCTCGCCCCGGCGATCATCGCCGCCGCCGCGATCGCGTTCGCGGTCTCGATCGACGACTTCGTCGTCACCCAGTACCTCTCGAGCGACGCGAGCACGACGACCGTCTCGATGCTGCTGTATGCAACGGCGCGAGGCGCGCCCACCCCGGCGCTGAACGCGATCGCGACGGTTGCGCTCGTGATCACGCTCGTGACGCTCTCGCTCGCGTTCCTCGTCTACCGGCGGTTCGCCGGCGGCAAGGAAGCCGCCGCGCTGGCCGCGATGGAGATCTGATGGAGGGCGAGATCCGCCTCGAGGAGCTGACGAAGGCGTTCGACGGCGTCGTGGCCGTCGACGGGATCGATCTGCACATGCCGCCGGGGGAGTTCTTCACGATGCTCGGTCCGTCCGGCTGCGGCAAGACGACGACGCTGCGGATGATCGCCGGCTTCGAGCGCCCGACCAGCGGCCGGATCCTGCTGGACGGGAGCGACGTCGCACGCGTGCCGCCGCACAGGCGGAACGTGAACACGGTGTTCCAGAGCTACGCGCTCTTCCCTCATCTCGACGTCGCCGGCAACGTCGCCTTCGGCCTGAAGTACCGCAAGCTGACGAAGGAAGAGCAGACCCGCCGCGTCGGCGAGGCGCTCGAGCTCGTCAATCTCGCCGGCTTCGCGGGGCGGAAGGCGGCGCAGCTCTCGGGCGGGCAGCAACAGCGGGTCGCGCTCGCACGGGCACTCGTGCTGCGCCCGCGCGTGCTGCTGCTCGACGAGCCGCTGGGCGCACTCGACGCCCGGCTGCGCAAGAACCTCCAGGTCGAGCTGAAGGCGCTCCAGAACGAGCTCGGGATCACGTTCGTGTTCGTCACCCACGACCAAGAGGAGGCGCTCACGATGAGCGACCGCATCGCGGTGATGAACGAGGGCTCGGTCGAGCAGGCGGGAGTTCCGCGCGAGGTCTACGAGGAGCCGCGGACGCTGTTCGTGGCCGACTTCCTCGGCGTGTCGAACCTCCTCGCGGCGGAGGCCATGGGGCCGGACGGGGACGCGTGCTCCGTCCGGGTCGGCGATCGCGTGTTCCGCGCCCAGCAGGGAGCGACCGGCGCGCGCGGCGACGTGAAGGTGATGATCCGTCCGGAACGCATCGCGATCGAGCCGCACGCCACCGGCGGCGACAACCGGCTACCCGGCATGGTCGAGCGGTCGGTGTTCCTCGGGGGCGCGCACGAGGTGCACGTCCGCGTGCTCGGCGGTGAGCTGCTCAAGGCGACGGTCGCGAACGACGGCAAGCGGCTGCCGTTCGCGCTCGAGCAAGGTGAGGCGGTCACCGTGCACCTGCCGCCCGACGGGCTGCGGGTGCTCACGCCGGGCCTGCCGCGGGCGGAAGCCGGGGAAGCGGCGGAGTCGGGGCCGGCGTAGGCCGCGCCGCTTCTGCGGATCCGGCGGGCAGCGGTCGCGGCGCCCCGGGGCTGCTACCGTGACAGCACACGAGCGAGTACCGGCTGCGCCCTGTGCGCTTCCTCTGCCCGTTCAGAAAGGCGGGGGCCATGCAGGGCAGGATCGTGTGGTTCAACCTCGACAAGGGTTACGGCTTCATCCGCACCGAGCAGGACGAGCGGCTCTATGTCGCGCGCAGCGGCTTCGTGCCCGAGCACGTGCCGACCGAGCGGGTCGCGGGCCGCGAGGTCAGCTTCGACCGGCAGGCGCAGGAAGGAGACGCGCGCGCAGTCAACGTCGTCTTCCCGGTCGTCGCCGAGCCGCGGCGCGCCCGCCTGCGGCATCAGCGCGGCGGGTCGTCGCTGTAGGGCGGCGTGATCTAGGCCGCCGGGAGCGTGAAGGAGACCCTCGCTCCGCCTTCGGGCCGGTTCTCGGCCCAGATCCTGCCGCCGTGAGCCTCGACGAGCCCGCGGGCGATGGCCAGCCCGAGTCCGGTGCCTCCTCCCGAGCGGGCGCGGTCGGCCCGCCAGAAGTGGTCGAACATGCGCTCGGGCGCCCCGGGCGTCAGCCCTTCGCCGGTGTCCTCCACCCGAACGAGGACCGCGTGGTCGAGCTGCTCCACGTGCACGGCCACCGAGCCGTCCGAGGGCGTGTGGCGCAGCGCGTTCGTGAGCAGGTTGAAGAGGACGCGCTCGATCTTCTCGGGTGCGATCGGAGCGGTTGCGTCGTCGTCGAGGTCGGCGCGCAGTCCGACCCCCCGTGCGGTCGCCTCGGGGCCGAGCTGGCGCAGCGCCGACTCGACGAGCCCCGAGACGGGCGTTTGGTGCAGCTCGAGCGTGAGCACCCCCGCGTCGATCCGTGCGAGCTCGAACAGGTCGTCGACGAGGATCGAGAGCATCCTGACCTCGTCCCGCAGCGTCGGCAGATAGTGCTCCAGCTCGACGAGGCCGTCCTCGATCGCCTCGAGCATCGCCTGCATCGACGCGAGCGGCGTGCGCAGGTCGTGGCTCGCCCACGCGACGAGCTCGCGCCGCGCGTCGAACAGCTGCTCGACGCTCGCGGCCATCGAGTTGAAGGACGCGGCGAGCTGGGCGATCTCCGCTGCCCCTCCCGCGGGTGCACGGGCCGAGAGATCGCCCGCGGCCAGCTGCTGCGACGAGTCGCTGACGCGGCGTATGGAGCGTGCGATCGAACGTGCGAGCACGAGGCCCGCGCCGACCGCCGCGCTCGCCGAGCCGGCGGCGACGGCGAGGATCTTCACGTCGGTTCCCATGTGGAACATCACCCAGCCAGAGAGCAGGACCGCGGCGAGCGGCACGCTCACGGAGAGAAACGCGAGCCCTGCGAGCTGCAGCCAGAGCGTGGGGGCGGCGCGCAGCGCGAACGCGGCCGCGAGCCCGACCGCGAGGCTCGCAAAGGCGACCGCGAGCGCGAGGCCGATCACGGATCGAACCGATAGCCGACGCCCCACACCGTCTGCAGGTGCGCGGGGCGCGCCGGATCGGCCTCGATCTTCTCGCGCAGCCTCCGAACGTGGACGGTGACCGTTCCGGTGTCGAGCGCGACCGCGTGGCCCCAGACGCGATCCATCAGCTGATCGCGAGAGAACACGTGTCGCGGGTGCGAGGCGAGGAACCAGAGCAGGTCGAACTCCCGTGCCGTCAGCGTCACCGGCTCGCCGGCCTTCGTCACCATCCGGCTTGCTCCGTCGAGGGTGACGTCGGCGAACGCGAGCCGCTGAGGTCGGGGCGCGTCGCCCCGCGAGCGCCGCAGCACCGTGCGCACGCGCGCCGTGAGCTCGCGCGGCGAGAACGGTTTCGTGACGTAGTCGTCCGCGCCGAGCTCGAGCCCGACGATCCGGTCGGCCTCCTCGCCTCGCGCGGTCAGCAGGATCACCGGCAGGTCGGAGTGGCTGCGGATCCAGCGGCAGAGCTCGAGCCCGTCCGTCCCCGGCAGCATCACGTCGAGGACGACGAGGCTCGGGTCGCCGGTCTCGATCAGCGTGCGCGCGAGGTCGCCGTTTCCGGCCTCGAGCGTCGTGAAGCCCTCGCGGCGCAGGTACCGCACCACGACGTCACGCACGATCGGCTCGTCGTCAACGACGAGGACGGTCGCCATCGACGTGGTCCGGCACCCACTTCGGGTGATGGGCGCGCGCCCAGTCCTCGTCGACCGTGCCGATCGTCATGCCGCGCAGGGCGTGGCGGGTGGCGGGATGGATCAGCGCGAGGTAGAGGTGTCCGACGAGGAGGACGAGGGCCGCGTACATGAGACCGTCGTGCAGGACGACGGTGCTGGCGAAGCGGAAGCGCGTGTCGCGCTCGCCGAGCCAGAGCAGCAGCCCGGAGACGAGGAAGAGCACGGTGAACGCTGCGGTGAGCGAGGCGTTCACCTTCTGGCCGGCGTTGAAGCGGCCTGGCGGCGCCGGGCGCCGCCGGCGGAGCCAGCGGACGTCGTCGGCGTCGAAGGCGTCGAGCTCGCGGGCCGTGCGCAACAGCCCGCGCCGGTCGCCGAGCGCTGCGACGAGGGCGAGCGCGGCAATCCAGCCGATGCCCGACCAGAAGTGCATGTCCTTGACCAGCGGCCGGCGGCCGACCAGCACCGAGAGGCTGGGGAGATAGAGGATCAGTCCGGTCGCGAGCAGCATGAAGAAGCCGAGTGCGTTCACCCAGTGGAGCGTGCGCTCGGTGCGCGAGAAGCGGCGGAGGTGGCGGCTCATTGCGTCACGAGCCGTACCCGTTGGAGTGGCCGACCCAGGCGTCCCGGTCGTAGCCGAGCTGCTCCCAGTACCCGGAGCCGGCGTCGCCGACGAGGTTGACCTCGCTCAGCCACTTCACGTTCTTGTACCCGTACATCTCGGGGATGATCAGCCGCAACGGCGCGCCGTGCTCGCGGGGAAGCGGCTTGCCGTCCATCTCGTAGGCGAGCATCACGTCGTGCAGCCGCGCCTGCGGCATCGCCAGGTAGTCGATGTACGGCTGCTCGGCGGAGACGAACTGCAGCGCGCCGGCCTGGGGGAGCGGGCTCGTCCGGTCGAACAGATCTCCCAGCCGCACGCCGCCCCAGTGCACGTTCTTCACCGTCCAGCCGGTCACGCAGTGGAAGGTCGAGATCTGGCTCGCCTTCGGCAGCGCGAGCAGGTCGTCGTAGCTGAGCGAGACCGGCTTCTCGACGAGGCCGCCCACCTTCAGCCGCCACGTCGCCCGATCGAAGCTGGGCATCGAGCCGGAGATCGTGTAGATCCGCCAGCCGCCGGTCGGCAGGAACGGCGCGAGTGACGAGGCGACCGGTGAGACGGCGCTCGACACGTGCCCCCACACCGCCTTGCCCCAGGCGAGCGACGAGACCCCGCCCGCCACCGTGAGCAGGAACACGCCGCGCCCGTAGCGCCGCGGCGCGGGCTCTGGAGTCGACTCGATCATCACATGTGCGCCATACCGGCGAACAGCTTGCCCCGGAGCTCGCCGGGATGTCCCTTCGTATCCACCCACACCCAGTATGCACCGGGCTTCGACTCGATCAGGTCGAGCGCCTTCGCCGCGACCGCGTCGCAGTTCTTGGTCGCGTAGTGCATGCCGAGCTCCGCGACCTTCATCCCGTGCGCGTCGCGAATCGAGGCGCCCGTGATCCCCTTCGTCGTCAGCTCGAACGTCCAGCAGATCCTTCCCTTCGCGGCGTTGGACTGCAGGTTCACGATTCCGTGCTCGCCCATGCCGGCCAGCTTCGCCCCGAGCTCGGGATGCATCGTGCCGGCGAGCGCGACGCCGGAGCCGAGCGTCAGCGTCGCACCCGCCGTGATTGCCGCCAGTCTCGTCGAACGCATCGTTCCTCCTGTGAGATTCGGACGATCCGAGCTTGGCGGTTTGGGATTGCGTTGCCGTTGCGGCCCGCTTACGGAAGCCTTAAATCGCCGTTCACAGCCCGCTCACAGGAAACGTTGAGACACTTCGCTCATGAGCACTCCCGGCCGGGGCGAGCGGATCCTCGTCGTCGACGACGAGCCGTCGATCGTCGACGCGGTCGCGACCGCGCTCCGATACGAGGGCTTCGAGGTCGACGAGGCCCGCACGGGCCGCGAGGCGCTGAGCACGGTCGCCCGTCGCGAGCCGGCCCTGATCGTTCTCGACTGGATGCTCCCCGACATCGACGGCCTCGAGGTCGGCCGCCGGCTCCGCGAGCGCGGCTTCAGGTCCGCGATCCTGTTCCTGACGGCGAAGGACTCGACCGAGAGCAAGGTCGCGGCGCTGCGCGCCGGCGGCGACGATTATGTGACGAAGCCTTTCAGCCTCGCCGAGGTCGTCGCTCGGGTGCAGGCGATCCTGCGCCGCACCGGCAGCGCGCTTCCCGGCGACGTGCTGCGCTATGCAGATCTCGTGCTGGACGAGGAGCGCCACGAGGTGTTCCGCGGCGAGACTCTGATCGAGCTCACGGGGACCGAGTTCAGCCTGCTTCGCTACTTCCTGCTCAACCCCAGGCGTGTGCTCTCGAAGAGCCAGATCCTCCAGAACGTCTGGCGCTACGACTTCGGGGGGAACTCCAACGTCGTCGAGACGTACGTCAGCTACCTGCGCAAGAAGCTCGACGCGACCGGGCCGCCGCTGATCAGGACGGTGCGCCAGGCCGGCTACATGCTCGAGCTCGGGCGGGACTAGTGCTCGGACGGCTCTCGCTCCGGGCCCGGCTCGTGCTCGGCGTGATCGTCCTGGCGGCGGTCGGGCTCGCCGCCGCCGACGTCGCGACGTACACGTCGTTGCGCTCGTTCGAGTTCGACCACACCGATGCGACGCTCGACTCGTTGCAGCATGCGTTCGGCCAGCCCGGGTTCGCCGGCTCGGGTCCGGGACAGCCCGCCGTGTACGTCCAGTACAGGGCACCCGACGGGAAGCGGATCCTCTCGCGTCAGTCGCCGCCGTCGTTCCAGGGCCAGCCCGCGCCTCCGCCGCCGCGCTGGCCGACGACGATCTCGCTCGCCGGCGGGTCGGAGCAGGGGCCCGACTTCGTCCGCTACTTCACCGTGGCGGCTGCGTCGGGCGACGGGCGCTACCGCGTGCGCGCATCGCACGAGCCGGGCGCGCAGGGTGTGCTCGCGATCGCGATCTCGCTCCGTGACGTCGACGGCACGCTGCACCGGCTCCTGCTCATCGAGTTGCTCGTCACCGCGGCCGTGCTCGCCGGCCTGGCCGGACTCGGGCTGGGGCTCGTCCGAGCCGGCCTGCGTCCGCTCGGTGCGATCGAGCGGACGGCGGCGGCGATCGCGGCGGGAGATCTCTCCCGCCGGGTCGAGCGCGCCGACGAGCGGACCGAGGTCGGCCGGCTCGGGCTCGCGCTCAACGCGATGCTCGGCCAGATCGAGTCGGCGTTCCGGGCACGCGAGGCGTCCGAGCAGAAGCTGCGCCGTTTCGTCGCCGACGCTTCGCACGAGCTGCGGACGCCGCTGTCGGCGGTTCGCGCCTACGCCGAGCTGTTCACGCGCGGTGCGGACCAGCGGCCCGACGATCTCGCGCGCTCGATGGCCGGCATCGGGCGCGAGTCGGAGCGGATGAGCCTGCTCGTCGAAGACCTGTTGCTCCTCGCGCGTCTCGACGAGGGACGGCCGCTCGAGCGGCAGCCCGTGCAGCTGGACGAGGTCGTCGGCGAGGCGGTCGACGCGGCCCGCGCAGTCGAGCCCGAACGTCCGATCGACCTCGCCGCCGAGCCGCTCCGCGTGCTCGGCGACCGCGACCGGCTCCGGCAGAGCATCGACAACCTGCTCGCGAACGCCCGCGCGCACACGCCGCCGCGCGCACCGGTGCACGTCACCGTCGCCGGGGTGAACGGCGCCGCGTTGATCGAGGTTGCGGATACGGGCCCCGGCCTCGGCGCGGAGGATCTCGAGCGCGTGTTCGAGCGCTTCTACCGCTCCGACGTCTCCCGTTCGCGCTCGAGCGGCGGCGTCGGGCTCGGTCTCTCGATCGTCGCCGCGGTCGCCGAGGCCCACGGCGGCACGGTCGGCGCCCGCCCCGGCTCGGAAGGCGGCGCCGTCTTCCGGATCGTGCTCCCGCTCGCGTAGCTCACAGCGAGCTCCCAGCTCCCTATCAGGACCGGCTCAGCCGGTCGCGGTTAGCTGGGAAGTGCGATGAACGCGAACCGGCAGACGGTGGAGATCGTCATTCCCGTCCACAACGAGGAGCGGACGCTCGTCACGAACGTCGAGCTGCTGCTCCGCTTCCTCGAGAGCGAGTTTCCGTTTCCGTTCCGCGTCGTGATCGCGGACAACGCGAGCACGGACGGAACGCGGCGCCTCGCAGACACACTCGTCACGCGACACGACGAGGTCGGTTCGCTGCACCTCGACCGCAAGGGACGAGGGCTCGCGCTTCGCTCCGCCTGGCTCGCGAGCAACGCGGACGTCGTCTCGTACATGGACGTCGACCTCTCCACGAACCTCGAGAGCCTCCTGCCGCTCGTTGCCCCCATCCTCTCCGGGCACAGCGAGCTGGCGATCGGCACCCGGCTTGCGCATCACGCGCATGTGCGTCGCAGGCTGAAGCGCGAGTTCCTCTCCCGCGGGTACAACGGAATCATTCGCGCGGGCTTCCGCGCCGGCTTCTCCGACGCGCAGTGCGGCTTCAAGGCGATCCGGGCGGACGTCGCCCGACGGCTCGTCCCCGCGGTCCGCGACGACGGCTGGTTCTTCGACACGGAGCTGCTGCTCCTCGCCGAACGCAACGGGCTGCGCATCCATGAGGTGCCGGTCGACTGGATCGAGGACCTCGATTCGCGCGTCGACCTCGTTCCCACGATCGCCGCCGATCTGCGCGGCCTCTGGCGGCTGCGCCGCGAGTTCTGGCGCGGCGACGGCCGCGTGCCGGCGGGCGAGCCCCTGGCGGCGGCGCGGTGAGCGCCATGACCGAGATCGCGGCATCCCCGCGCCGGGGCGAGCTCGTCCGCCGGCTGGCCGCCTCGTGGCACGTCGGGGCCGTCGGCGGCGTGCTCGCGCTGGCCGCGTTCCTCGACTTCTTCCGGCTCGACCGGAACGGCTACGCGAACACGTACTACGCGGGCGCCGTCCGGAGCATGCTCGCGAGCTGGCACAACTTCTTCTTCGTCTCCTTCGACCGGGGCGGTCTCGTCTCCGTCGACAAGCCGCCGCTCGCGTTGTGGGTGGAAGCGGCGAGCGCCAAGCTGTTCGGGTACTCCGGCGTCACCATCCTCCTGCCGGAGGCGCTCGCCGGCGTGCTCGCCGTCTGGATGCTGTACGTGCTCGTGGCACGCTATTTCGGGCGCGTCGCGGGGATCGTCGCTGCGCTCGCGCTCGCAGTGTCTCCCGTCTCGGTGTCGATCAACCGCGACAACAACCCCGACGCGCTGCTCGCGCTGCTGCTCGTGCTCGCCGCCTACTCCGGTGCCCGCGCGGTGGAATCGGGACGGCTTCGCACGCTGCTCCTGACCTCGGTGCTCGTCGGGCTCGCCTTCAACACGAAGATGCTCGCGGCCGCGATCGTCGTGCCGGGGCTCGCGCTCGCCTACCTCGCCTTCGCGCCGCTGCGCGCTCGCGCGCGGCTTGGTCACCTCGCGCTGGCCGGAGTGGTGCTCGTCGCCGTCTCGGGCGCGTGGATCGCCGCGGTCGACCTCACGCCGGCGGGCCAGAGGCCGTATGTCGGCAGCACGACGAACAACAGCGCCCTCAGCCTCGCACTCGACTACAACGGCCTCGGGCGCGTTACCGGGCAGACGGGCGGAACCTCGACGGGCGGCGGTCTCGGCGGAGCCTTCTCCGGCACTCCCGGTCTCTTCCGCCTGATCAACAACGCACTCGGCGACCAGGGCGGCTGGCTGCTGCCGCTCGCGATCCTCGGCGGCATCTCCCTCGTCGTCGCTGCGGTGGCACTGCGCCGCCGGCGCGACCTCGGTGCGCTCGCGATCGTCGGCGGCTGGTTCGCCGCCGCCGCGGTGCTCTTCAGCTTCTCAAGCGGGATCATCCACACGTACTACGTCTCGGCGCTCGCTCCCGCGACGAGCGCGCTCGTCGGCGCAGGCACGGTCGCGCTCTGGCGCGACGCGCGGCGCGGCCGTGCCTGGGTCGCGCTGCCGCTGGCCGCGCTCGCGCTCTCGTGCTGGCTCGAGCTCGTCCTCCTGCGCCGCTCGGGATACCTGCCCTGGCTCCAGACGCTCGTGGTCGCGGCGACCGCGGTCGCCGCGCTGGCACTGGTGCTCGCAGCTGCGCCGATGCTGACGCGCAGGGCGGCCTCGCTCGTCGCGGCCGGTGCGCTCGCGGTCGGCATCGGCGGCCTGCTCGCGGCGCCGGCGGCCTGGTCGGCGACGACGCTGAAGGCGGCCGTCAACGGCGTCTTCCCGGGTGCCGGGCCGGACTTCGTCACCGGCCTCTCCTCGCGCGCGACCGCGGCCGGCTTCGCCGGCGGCGGTTTCGGCAACGGCGCCGGTCCCGTCGGCGGCGGAGGCGGCATTCGCCCTCGCAGCGGCTTCGGCACGCCGCCGGGCGGCGCCACCGGCTTCGGGGCGCCTGCGGCCGGCGGCGGCGGCCCTGCGCGGCCGTCCGCTGCCGGCGGGATCGGCGGCGCCGCGTCGAGCGACATCACCGCCGCGCTCGCGTATGTGAAGCAGCACGGTGCGGCGAAGCGGTTCGGCCTGATCGTCACGAGTGAGCAGGAGGCCGCCGCGTACGTGATCAAGGGCGAGTCGGTCGCCGCGATGGGCGGCTTCACGGGGCGCGAGACGGTGCTGACGAACGCGTTCCTGTCGTCGCTCGTCCGGTCAGGGGACGCGCGCTACTTCCTGCTCGGCGGCTCGAGCGGCTTCGGCCCGACGTCGAACAACGCCGCCGTCGGCACGATCACGTCCACCTGCCGCGCGGTCTCGTCGAGCGCGTGGGCCGGCACGACCGGGACGTCGGGCTCGACGCTCTACGACTGCGCCGGCAAGGCGAAGGCGATCGCCGATGCCGGCTAGGCGCTTCAGCGGCGCCTCTCTCGAGTTCGCCCGCTTCGTGCTCGTCGGCGTCGGCAACACGCTCGTCAGCTTCGTCGTCTACGAGACCTTGCTGGCGCTCGGCGTTTCGTATCGGGGTGCGGCGGCGGCGGCGTTCGTCGCCGGCGCGGTCAACGGGTACCTGCTCAACCGCAGCTGGACGTTCCACGCGAGCGACAGCGCGCGCACACGGATTCGCTACGTCGTCGTGCAGATCGGCGGCCTCGCCCTCACGACCGGATTGCTGTCGCTGCTCGTCCATGCAGGGGAGTTCGGCGAGGTCGCGGGCTACGCGGCGACGCTGCCGCTCGTCACGGCTGCGACGTTTCTCGCCAATCGCACCTGGGTGTTCGGCGGGGCGCGCTGCGCGTCAGCGCCTTCATGAACGACGGCGCCGGGAAGACAGAACGAGGGAGGGCCCCGACCGGCGGGGCCCTCCGAGCGTGCGTTTCCCGAGCCGGCGCTACGTCGAGGCCGGCTCGTCACCCACGAGGAACGGCGACGGCTCGCTGAGGCTCAGGAGATCGGTCTCCATGCCCAGCTCGCCGACCGTGTCCGTCACGGGCGGGAGGGACGGCGCTTCGACGCCGGCCGCTCCGGGAGCGATCACGCCGCCGGGAGTGGCGGCGGGTGTGCCTGTCCGGCTCGTGCCGGTCCGTGCGCGCGTGCTCGAGGTGGTGCCTCCCGGGCGGGAGGCGGCCCCGGTGCGCCGGCCGGTGCGTGCCGCGGTGCCCGTCTTGCGCCCGGCCGCGCCCGTGCGACGGGTTGTGGTGCGCTTAGTCGCGCGGGCGCCGGTACGGCCGGTCTTCCGCTTCGCGGCCGAGCGCTTCGCGGTGCTCTTGCGCTTGGCGGCCGTCTTGGTCTTGCGAGCCGCGGAGGTGCGCTTGGCGGCCGTCTTGGTCTTGCGAGCCGCGGAGGTGCGCTTGGCGGCGGTCTTGCGCTTGACGGTGCTGCGCTTCGCCGTGGTCCGCTTGGCGGCGGTCTTGCGCTTCGCCGTGCCGCGCTTGGCGGGGCTGCGCTTGGCAGTCGCCCGCTTGGCGGTGGTCTTGCGCTTCGCCGGGCTGCGCTTGGCGGTCGTGCGCTTCGCGGCCGTCTTGCGGGCCGTGGTGCGCTTGGCGGTCGAGCGCTTTGCGCCCCCGCTCTTGCGGGCCGAGGGACGGCTCGCTGCTTTACGCGAGCCCGCCCCGGTCCTCTTCCTTGGTGTCGCCATCTGCCTCCTCCTGGTCGGCGAGAGTTAGTAGTGGCACCGACTCTGTTGCAGTATGAGTGCTGCATCGGCCGGATTCACCCAACGCAGCGATGTTCCTTTCGCTATTTCGACATGATTTCGCTCGAACGGTGAGCGCTCGAACGCGATGCAGCACGTGAGAACGCGCTCGACGTCGTCCGCCGCGCATGCGATTCGCGAGCTTGCGCTGTCGTTTCCGCAGACGTACGAGGATGCGCCGTGGGGTTTCCCCGTCTTCAAAGTCGGTGCGAACAAGTTGTTCGCGATGTTGATCGAAGACGGCGACCGCCTCGAGCTCACCGTCAAGCTCACCCAGGAGGAGCGGCAGATCGTGGAGCTGCTGCCGTGGGTCCGGAGTGCCAGCCACATCGGCCGCTACGGGTGGGTCACCGCGACGGTGACCGACGTGGAGACCCTTGCCGCGGCGCTGGAATGGCTCCGTGAGAGCTACTGGCTGAAGGCTCCCGCCGCCGTTCGCGAAGCCGCTTTCGAGGACGCCTGAGCGTGGCGGCCACCGTCCGTGGCGCCCTGACCGAGCTGCGGCCGGCGACCGGCGACGACGCGGAACTCCTCGTCGCCTGGCACGAGGACGAGGAGGTGTCGCGCTACTGGGACGGCAGGACGTTCACGCGCGGGGAGATGCTCGCCCGTCTCGCGCGCGCCGGTGTGACGGCATACATCGTCGAGGCGGACGGCGCTCCGGTCGGCTACCTCCAGGTGCACGACCTCGACGAGGACGGCGACGGCGGGCTCGACATGTTTCTCGTGCCCGGAGCGCGCGGACGCGGGCTCGGATCCGACGCGGGTCGCGCGATGGCACGCCACTTGCTCGGCGAGCGCGGCTGGACGCGCGTCACCGTCGATCCGTACACATGGAACGAGATCGCGTTGCGCGGGTGGCGCAACGCCGGCTTTGTCGAGGTCTCCGAGCACGATGCCGACGGCGAGCATCGTCAGTCATGGGTGCTGATGGAGTTCCGCGGCTAATGTCTCCCGGTATGAAGGTCCTGCTGCCAGACAGCTCCGAGCTCGAGCTGCCCGACGGCGCCACCGGCCTCGACGCGGCGCGCGCGATCGGACCGAAGCTCGCCGAGCAGGCCGTCCTCGTGCGCACGAACGGGCGCGTGCAGGACCTGCGCCTGCCGCTCGAGGACGGGGGGCGCGTCCAGATCCTGACGACCCGGGACAGGAACGACCCGGACGCCCTCTCCGTGCTTCGGCACTCGTCCGCGCACCTGCTCGCCGAGGCGGTCCGCCGTCTCTATCCCGGCGTGAAGATCGCGATCGGCCCGCCGATCGAGAACGGCTTCTACTACGACTTCGACTTCCCCGTCCCGGTCCACGAGGAAGATCTCGAGCGGATCGAGGCCGAGATCAACCGGGAGCTCGAGGAGGGCCGGGAATGGACGCGCGAGGAGATCTCGCGCGAGCAGGCCGTCGCCCGCTTCGAGGCGGAGGGGGAGCCGTACAAGGTCGAGCTCGTCGGCTCCGCCGAGGGCGACATCAGCCTCTACACGCAGGGCGCCTTCACCGACCTCTGCCGCGGGCCGCACCTCCAGAACTCGAAGCCGATCAAGGCCGTGAAGCTCACGGGCCTCGCGGGCGCGTACTGGCGGGGCGACTCGTCGCAGCCGCAGCTGACCCGCATCTACGGCACCGCCTTCTACTCGAAGGATGACCTCGACGCCCACCTCGCGCGGCTCGAGGAGGCGAAGCGGCGCGACCATCGCCGGCTCGGGACGCAGCTCGACCTCTTCCACCTCTCCGAGCACTCGCCCGGATCGCCCTTCTGGCACCCGAAGGGGATGGTGATCTGGAACACGCTCGAGGATCTGCGCCGCCGCGAGAACCTTCGCAGGGGCTACGTCGAGGTGAAGACGCCGCTCCTGTACGACGTCGAGACGTACGTGACCTCGGGCCACTACGACAACTACAAGGACCACATCTTCTTCGTCTCCTCGAAGGAGGACAGCGAGAAGCAGTTCGCCCTCAAGCCGATGAACTGCCCCGGGCACATGCTCCTCTTCGGCTCCCAGCTGCGCTCCTACCGCGACCTGCCGTTCCGGTACGCGGAGTCCTCGACCCTCCACCGCGACGAGCTCGCCGGCGCCCTCCACGGCCTCCTCCGCGTGCGCCACATCACGCAGGACGACGCGCACATCTTCTGCTCTCCCGACCAGATCGAGACCGAGATCTTCGGCTGCCTCGACTACGCCGCCTACCTCTACGACCTGTTCGGGGTGGAGGCACGCTTCGAGCTCTCGACCCGGCCGGAGCACAAGGTCGGGACGGACGAGGAGTGGGACTTCACCGAGGGCGCGCTGCGGGCGGCGCTCGAGCGGCGCGAGATCGACTACGCGCTGAACGAGGGCGAAGGCGCCTTCTACGGGCCCAAGATCGACCTGCACATGACGGATGTGCTCGGCCGCTCGTGGCAGATGGGGACGATCCAGCTGGACGCGATCATGCCGCAGCGGTTCGGCCTCTCCTACATGGGTGCCGACAACCGCGAGCACACGCCGTACGTCATCCACAGGGCGCTGCTCGGGTCGCTCGAGCGCTTCATCGGCATCCTCACCGAGCACTACGGCGGCGCCTTCCCGTTCTGGCTCGCGCCGGTGCAGGTCCGGGTGCTGCCGGTGGGCGAGGCGCATGCCGAGCCGGCCGCCGGCGTCGTCGCCCGCCTGCGCGAGGCCGGGTTCCGTGCCGACGTGGGGGAGGCGGTGGAGACGATCGGGAAGCGGATCCGGAGCGCGGAGCTCGAGAAGATCCCCTACGTGATCGTCTACGGCGACAGGGAGTCGGACGAGAGCCTGGCGGTGCGCGAGCACGGCGGCGGCCGGGAAACGCTCGGCCTGATGGATTTCGTCGCCAAGCTTGCTACCCTTGGGGCCTGAAAAGCAGGAGCGGACCCGTTCCTCACCTCCCCGGGCAGAGCGCCCGCGTGGGGTTCAACCGAGTCGGAAGCGACGAGGATCGGGGCCGCTGCATGGCAGCGGCTCTTGCCTTTTCAGTCACCTGCAGTCGATTCGAGGAGGAGTAAGCCCAACTTGGTGATAACTCTTTGAGGCCGAGACGCCGGCCGATCGAGCACGTCCGTCCCGCCAACCGCGACACGACGCGCATCAACGACGCGATCCGCGTCCCGCGTGTGCGCCTGATCGACAACGACGGGGCCCAGCTCGGGATCAAGTCCACGGACGAGGCGCGCGACTACGCCTACGCCAAGAACCTCGACCTCGTCGAGGTGGCGGCCCAGGCGGACCCGCCGGTCGCCAAGGTCATGGACTACGGCAAGTACAAGTACGAGCAGGAGCAGAAGGCGAAGCAGGCCCGGAAGCACCAGAGCCAGATCCACGTCAAGGAGATCAAGCTCCGCCCGAAGATCGGCCTCCACGACTACAACACCAAGAAGGGTCACGTAGAGCGGTTTCTGAACCAGCGCGCGAAGGTCAAGGTCACGATCATGTTCCGGGGTCGCGAGACGACCCATCCGGAGCGGGGGCGGGACCTCCTGATGCGACTCGCCGACGACGTCAAGGAGATCGGGCTGATCGAAGCCCAGCCGATCCTCGACGGCCGCAACATGGTGATGGTGCTCGCGCCGACGAAGAACGCAGGAGTGAAACGAGATGCCGAAAACCAAGACACGCAGCGCGGCCAAGAAGCGGTTCAAGGTGACGGGGACCGGCCGCCTCCTGAGGCGGGCGACGATGCGCAGTCACAAGTTGGAGAAGAAGTCGTCGAAGCGTAAGCGCGCCTTCGGGAGGGACTTCGAGGTCGCCTCCGGGGACACGAACGCGGTCAAGAAGATGCTGAGGATGCGCTAGCCATGCCGAGGGTCAAGCGTTCCGTCCACGCGCAGAAGAAGCGCCGCAAGGTCCTCGACCAGGCGAAGGGCTACTGGGGGCTCAAGAACTCCCATTACCGCTACGCGAAGGAGCAGGTCGACCGCTCGCTCGTCTACGCCTACCGTGACCGGAAGGTGCGGAAGCGGATGTTCCGCCGGCTGTGGATCACCCGGATCAACGCCGCCGCACGGGCGAACGGGCTCTCCTACAACCAGTTCGTGAACGGGCTCGGCAAGGCGGGTATCGAGCTCGACCGCAAGGTGCTCGCGGACCTGGCCGTCAGCGACCCGGCCGCCTTCGGCGCGATCGCCGAGCGGGCGAAGGCCGCGCTCGAAGCCTGACCCTGATCAGCTCGCGCGACAACGAGCGGCTCAAGCTCGTCCGCAAGCTGCGCGACCGACGCTGGCGCGACAAGCTCGGGCTGTTCGTCGCGGAGGGCGAGGATCTGGTCGCGGCCGCCGCCGCGACCGGGGCGGAGCCCGTCGACCTGCTCGTCGCGGGGGAGGACGTCGCTCCGGAGCTGCTGGCGGAGGTTTCGGTGCTCGCGCACGCGGCACGCGTCGTCGGTGTCTACCGGCGTGTCGATCTGCCCCACGGGTCGCGGCCGGTGACGCTCGCGCTCTGGCACGTCGGCGACCCGGGCAACGTCGGCACGCTCCTGCGCTCGGCAGACGCGTTCGGGGCGGCCGTCGCGCTCTCTCCGGGGTGCGCCGACCCCACGGGCCCGAAGGCGCTGCGGGCGTCGATGGGGGCGCTCTTCCGGGTGCCTGCGATCGGCTTCGACGAGGCAGTGGGCCGGCGGGTGGCGCTCGTCCCGCACGGCGGTGAGCCGCTGCCGGACGCGGATCTCTCCGGCGAGGTCGTGTTCGTGCTCGGGGCGGAGCGGGAGGGGCTGCCGGCGGGGGTGCTCGAGCGCTGCGACGTGCGCGCGTCGATCCCGCAGGCCGGTGGCGCCGAGTCGCTCAACGTCGCGATGGCGGGGACCGTGGCGCTCTACGAGCTCGTGCGGCGCTCGTCGGACTTCGCGCGCCAGTAGTCGATCCGCTCGCGCAGACGGCCCACTCGCTTCCTCCGGCTCTTCGAGTATGAGCAGGCGACGCTGCAATCCCGGCTGAAGCCAGGTCGCAGAGTCAGCGAAAGAAAGAGAAAAAAGTCACCGAGCCGGTGGCGCTTTCGTCCACCTCGTCCAACCGGCCTTCCGCCTCGGGGTTGCCCCCTCCTCGTAGAACCGCTCGGTCGGGGTTTCGACCTAGTCGCGCTCCGTGCTCGGTGCAAGAGCAAAACTATGACGCGGCGGGATGCGGGTCAAGGGAGTCGTCGCAACATTTTTGTCGCAATTTGCGGTTATCAAGCTCGACGTGCAATCCAGACGGTGTCCTCGCCGCCGGCAAACGCTCTCCGGTCGAACCAGCCGTAGCACGCGTCGACCGTGAAGCCCGCTTCGCCGAGCAGCGCGTGCCATCGGTCGGGTGCGAGCCACCACAACGTCATCGTCGTCTCGCCCTCGACTCCCTGCACCGAGAGCGTCAGCGTCTGCCGCTCGAGATCCCAGTCCGCCCGCTCGAAGATCCGCGGCTCGCGCTCGAGCCAGAGCCCCTGCGTCTCGGCGACGTCCTCGGGGGACGGTGCGAAGACGTCGAAGACGAGCCGGCCGCCTCTGCTCAGCAGCGCGCGGGCGGCGCGCAGCGCCTCGAGCCGCTCCGCGTCGGAGGAGAGGTGCAGATACGCCCGGAAGGGGCAGGTCACGAGCGCCACGCGCTCGTCCACGGGCGGCCGGCGCAGATCGCCGAGGCGCAGGTCGAGCCGCGACTCGACCCCCGCCTCGCGGCCGCGCTCGGCGCAGACGGCGAGCATCCCCGTGGAGGAGTCGACGCCGATCACGTGGACGCCGGCGAGAGCCGTCGGGATGGCGATCCGGCCGGTCCCGACGCCGAGCTCGACCACGGGCCCGCCCGAGGCGAGCGCCTCGTCGACGTAGAACGCGATGTCCTCGATGACGCTCGCGCTCCACGGGTCGTACAGGCGCGCGATCGCGTCGTAGTGGCTCACAGGCCCATTGTGCGGAAGCGGTACAGTCGCCGCCGTGGACACGCAGGCGCTCCGGCAGGAGGCGCTGGCCGCCGTCGCGGCCGCCTCGAACCTCACCGAGCTCGACGAGGCGCGCGTCCGCTATCTCGGCCGCAAGTCGGAGCTGAAGCTCGCGCTGCGTGACGTGCGCGATCGCGAGTCCGGCATGACGCTGAACGCCGCCCGCGAGACGATCGAGCAGGCGGTTGCCGCCCGCCAGGTCGATCTCGAGCGGCGGGAGCTCGACGCGAAGCTCACCTCCGAGCAGGTCGACATCACCCTGCCGGCGGAGCTGCTCGGGCCGCTTCGCCCACGCCCGCGCGGCTCGCTCCACCCCTCGACACAGGTGCGCCGGGACGTCGAGGACATCTTCCTCGGGCTCGGCTACGAGGTCGTCGACGACCGCGAGGTCGAAACGACCCGGTACAACTTCGACGCCCTCGGCTTCCCGCCGTGGCACCCGGCCCGCTCGCCGCGCGCCTCGCTGTTCCTCGACGAGACGACGGTGCTGCGCACGGAGACCTCGCCGGCACAGATCCACAAGATGGAGTCGCAGCGGCCGCCGATCTACATGGTCTCGATCGGCCGCGTCTACCGGCGCGACACGATCGACGCGACCCACTTCCCGATCTTCCACCAGTTCGAGGGCCTCGCGATCGACCGGGGGATCACGATGGCCGACCTGAAGGGGACGCTCCTGCACGTGATGCGGGCCCTCTACGGGCCGGAGCGCGAGGTGCGCTTCCGCACCCATTACTTCCCGTTCACCGAGCCGTCGATGGAGCCGGACGTCTCCTGTCCGATCTGCGGCGGCTCCGGCTGCCGGGTCTGCAAGCAGTCCGGCTGGATCGAGATGGGCGGCTCCGGGATGGTCGACCCGTACCTCTACGAGTTCGTCGGCTGGGACCCGGACGAGTACACCGGCTTCGCGTTCGGCATGGGCATCGAGCGGACGGCGCAGCTGCGCAACGGGATCCCCGGCATCCGGCCGTTCTGGGAGAACGACCTCCGCTTCCTGAGGCAGTTCTGATGCGTGTCCCGGTGAGCTGGCTGCGCGAGTACGTGCGCGTCGACGCGACCGCAGACGGGATCGCGCACGCGCTCTCGATCTCCACCGGCGAGGTGAACGAGGTCGTCCACCGCGGCGTGTCGCAGGAGGACGGCAACCTCGACCGCTTCCGGGTCGGGCTCGTGCTCGAGGCCGCGAAGCACCCGAACGCGGACCGGCTCCAGCTCTGCCGCGTCGACGTAGGGCAGAAGGAGCCGTACCAGATCGTCTGCGGAGCCTGGAACTTCGGCCCGGGCGCGAAGGTGGCCGTGGCGCTGCCGGGCGCGACGCTGCCGAACGGGCTGACGCTCGAGCGAAGAGAGCTCCGCGGCCAGGTGTCCGAGGGGATGATCCTCGCCGAGGACGAGGTCGACCTCGGCACCGACCACCAGGGGATCATGGTGCTCGACGACGACCTCGAGCCGGGGACGCCGCTCGCAGACGTGCTGCCGCTCGTCGAGCAGGTGCTCGACGTCGAGCCGACCGGCAACCGGCCCGACCTGCTCTCGGTGTACGGGATCGCGCGCGAGGTGGCGGCGCTCCTCGAGGGCGAGCTCTCGCCTCTGCCGGGCGTCGAGCCGGCGGGCGACGGCAGCGAGGGGGTGGACGTCCGGATCGAGGACTTCGTCGGCTGTCCCCGCTACGTCGGCCGGCTCTTCCGCGACGTCGCCATCGCCGACTCGCCCGTGTGGCTGAAGGCGCGGCTGCGCGCGGCCGGTGTGCGGGCGATCTCGAACGTCGTCGACGTCACGAACTACGTCATGCTCGCGCTCGGCAGCCCCTTGCACGTCTTCGACTTCGACGCGCTGCACGGCGGCTGCGTGATCGTGCGCCGTGCGCGCAAAGGGGAGGAGCTGCGCACGCTCGACGGCACGCTGCGCAGGCTCGACCCGGCCGACCTGCTCATCGCCGACGCCGACCGTGCCGTCGCGCTCGCCGGGATCATGGGCGGCGAGGAGACGGAAGTGTCCGAGCGCACGACCTCCGTGCTGCTCGAGGCGGCGAACTTCGAGCCGGTCGGGATCCTGCGCAGCTCGGAGCGGCTCGCGTTGCGCACGGAGGGCTCGAACCGCTGGGAGAAGGGGGTCGACCCGCACGTCGCCGGGCCTGCAGCGACGCTCGCGACCCAGCTGATCGTCGAGCTCTCCGGTGCGCGCTGGACCGGCCACACCGATGTGCAGGGGACGCTGCCGGAGCGCGCGCTCGTCCGGTTGCGGCCGGAGCGCACGGACGCCCTGCTCGGGCTCGAGGTGCCCGCGCTCGAGCAGGCGGCGATCCTCGGCAGGCTCGGCTTCGAGGCCGAGGGCGACGGCTTCCGCGTGCCGACCTGGCGCGCCAGGGACGTCGCGCGCGAGATCGACCTGATCGAGGAGGTCGCCCGCTTCAAGATGAGCGAGATTCCGTTCACGCTGCCCCGGCGCGACGCCATGTTCGGGCGGCTGACCGGGTGGCAGCGGCTGCGGCGCGTCGTCGAGGACGTGCTCGCCGGCTGCGGCTTCTCCGAGGCGTACACGCCGACATTCGTCGCCGACGGCGAGCTGCGCCTGCCGGAGCCGCTCTCCACGGAGGCTGCGGCGCTGCGGACCGCGCTCGCGCCGAGCCTCGTCGAGGCGGCGCGCCACAACGTCTCGGTCGGCAACTCGGAGATCGCGCTGTTCGAGGTCGCCCGGGTCTACCGGTCCCGGGAGAACGACCTCCCGGAGGAGCGATGGCACGTCGCCGGGATCGTCGAGGGCGGCCTCGCAGACGCGAAATGGGCCGTCGAGCAGCTCTACGGCGCGCTCAAGATCGAGCCGGCGTACGAACGTGCGGCCGAGCCGCCCCTCCATCCCGGCAAGTCCGCCCGCACCGCCGAGGGGTGGGTCGGCGAGCTGCATCCCTCGCTGCTCGACGGCGCGTGGGGCGGGTTCGAGCTCGATCTCGACGCGCTCGTCGCGGCGGCGCCTGAGGCCGTCGAGTTCGAGGAGGTGAGCCCCTTCCCGGAGGTGCGCCAGGACCTCGCGTTCGTCGTCGACGAGGACGTGCCCGCCGCCGCTCTCGCGTCCCTCATGCGGAAGGCTGCCGGCTCCGAGCTGCGCTCGCTCTCCGTCTTCGACGAGTACCGCGGCGAGCAGATCGGCGCCGGCAAGCGCTCGCTCGCGTTCCGCGTCGCCTTCGGCTCACCCGAGCGGACGCTCACCGACGAGGAGGCCGCCGTCCTGCGAGGGCGGATCGTCGACGCGCTCGCGCAGCAGTTCGGCGCGGTCCTCCGCGCGTAGGCAATCCACCACGCGCCCGCCGTCGTAGGTCGGGCGTGCGCGCGCTGACGTTCGCTGTCCTGTTGCTTCTCTCCGCGCTCGGGGCGGCGGGCGGCGCGCGCGCGGACAACCCGGTCCTGACCGGCGTCGTCGGCACGAACGACGCCTACAGGATCAGCCTCACAGGCCCGACCGGCGGGCCGGTGCGGAGCCTCGACCCCGGCACGTACGCGCTGCTCGTCCACGACAACTCGCAGATCCACAACTTCCATCTCACGGGGCCCGGCGTGGACGTCGCGACGCCGATCGAGCAGACCGGCGACTTCGCCTTCACGGTGGTGCTCTCAGCGGGGACGTACACGTACGTGTGCGACGCACACGCGAACGTGATGAAGGGCTCGTTCACGGTCGGCGCCGTCTCGACGCCGGCGCCGCCGCCGAAGCCGATGGCCGCGCCGACGAAGCTGCTCGCCACGGTCGGGCCGGGCACGAGGATCTCGCTCCGCGCGACCGGCGGCGCGCTGATGCCCAGCCTCTCGGCCGGGTCGTTCACGATCGTCGTCACGGACCGCTCGGCGACCGACGACTTCCGTCTCGTCGGCCCGGGCGTCTCGAAGGCGACCGGCGCCGCGTTCGAGGGCACGGTGACGTGGAGGCTGACGCTGAAGGCGGGCCGCTACACCTTCCGCTCGGACGAGCACGCCGTCCTGCACGGCGCCTTCGCGCTCGCCCCGTAGTGCATATCTATGCTCCCCGGATGCAGGCGCGCGGGGAGTCGCTCGGCAAGACGGAGCGGCACCGGCTGCTCGCGGGGATCGTCGCCCGCAAGCCCGTTGGCACACAGCTCGAGCTCGCGGCCGCGCTGGCCGCCGCCGGCTGCCACGTGACCCAGGCGACCATCTCGCGCGACATCCGGGAGCTCGGGCTCGAGAAGACGCACGATGCGGTGGGCCGCCCGCGCTACGCGCTGCCGCAGGAGAGCGGCCGCAGCCGCCGCGATGACCCGCACGAGGTGCTGGGCGCACTGCTCGCCCAGTTCGGTCGGCGCGCGACCGCGGCCCAGAACGTCGTCGTGCTCCTGGCGGAGATCGGCTCTGCGCCCGCGATCGCCCGTGCGCTCGACCGCACCGCGCATCCCCTTGTGCTCGGCACCGTCGCCGGCGACGACACGTGCCTGCTGGTCGCGCGCGACGCGCAGGACGCGGAGGCGCTCGCAGCCGAGCTGGCCGGGGCGATCGGCTAGGAAACGGGCGGGCGCCGCCCTGCCCAGGGGCGCGCAGCCTCGAGCTGCGCCGCGAGGCGGATCAGCGTCGCCTCCGCGAACGGCCTTCCGATCAGCTGGACGCCGACGGGGAGGCCGTCGTCGCTCCAGTGCAGCGGCACCGACGCGGCCGGCTGGCCGGTCACGTTCACGAGCGGCGTGAACGGCGTGAACAGCGTCTGACGCGCGAACGCGAGGTGCGGATCGCCGTCCGTCTCCTCGACCGTCCAGCCGATCGGCACCGGGAGCATGGCGAGCGTCGGCGTCAGCACCACGTCGACGTCCTCCCAGAACGCGACGACGCGCCGCACGAGCTGTTGGAGGCCCAGGATCGCGAGCGCGTGCTCGGGGCTCGCCGTCTCGCGGGCGTCTTCGGCGAGCATCCGGTTGATCGGCTCGAGCAGCGAGAGATCGTCGATGCCGGCCGTCGCCGGCCCGACCTGCCAGATCCGGATGAAGTGGAGGATCATCTCGTCGTCATGCCAGGGCGGCGTCGCCTCGATGACGTCGTGGCCGAGCCCGTCGAGCAGCGCCGCCGCCGAACGCACGGCCGCGACGCACGCCGGCTCGATCGGCACCTGCGTCGGCGGCTCGGTCGTGACCGCGATCCGCAGCCGCCCGGGTTCGAGCCCGGCCTCCGCGAGGAACGGCCGCTCCCGCGGCGGCGCGACGAAGGAGTCGCCCGGCTCGTAGCCCGCCATCACGTCGAGCAGCGCCGCCGCGTCGCGCACCGTACGTGCGAGCGGGCCGGACGTGCCGAGCCCGAGCGCGCCCGAACCGTACGGTGCGGGCGAGACGCGTCCGCGGGACGGCTTCAGTCCGAACAGCCCGCAGCAGGAGGCCGGAATGCGGATCGAGCCGCCGCCGTCGCTCCCGTGCGCCGCCGGGCAGAGCCCTGCGGCGGTCGCCGCCGCCGCGCCGCCGCTCGAGCCTCCGGGCGTGCGCGTCGTGTCCCACGGATTCCGGCACGCGCCGTTCAGCTCCGACTCGGTTTGCGCGATCGTCCCGAGCTCGGGCGTGTTCGTCTTGCCGAGGACGACGAATCCCGCCTCGCGGATACGCCTCACGACCGCGGCGTCGAAGTCCGGCACATACCGCGCGTACGCCTTCGTCGAGTAGGTCGTGCGCAGCCCGGCGGTCTCGTGGATGTCCTTGATCGGGATCGGCACGCCGTGGAACGGCGCCTCCGCAGGCGACGCCTCGGCCTTCCGCGCGGCCGCGAGCGCGCCGTCCACGTCGACCGTGACGTACGCATTCAGCTGCGGATCGAGCCGCTCGATGCGGTCGAGGTAGAGCTGCGTGAGCTCGAGGGGCGAGACCTCGCGCGCGCGCACGCGCGCGGCGAGCTCGAGCGCCGGCATGAAGGCGAGGTCGTCGCTCACCAGCGGCGGCCGAACAGGATCCGCAGCAGCCCGCCGCCGCCGAACGGGCCGCCGCCGCGTCCACCGCGCTCCTGCGCAGGAGCGGGCGCGAGGTCGGCGAGCGGCTTCTCGACCTGCTCTCTGTACGGCTCGAGCCGCGCCGCCGCCTCGGCGGAGAGGTCGAGCGTGATCATGCCCTCGCGCACCTCGGCGACGTGCTCCGACGGGACGTACTTCGGCCGTGTCAGCACGGTGCCGCCGTCGCCGACCGTGAGGCCGTCGAAGATGTCGTGCTCGACGTCGCCGGTGATCCGGTCGACCTTGCCGACCTCGTTGCCGTCGGCGTCGACGACACTCCAGCCGCGCTCGATCACCCGCCAGGAGACGAGGTCGGCCATCGGTGCTAGACCGCCTTGCCGCCGATGGTCCAGACCGGGCCCTGCGTCCCCACCGGGTGCGTGTCCGAGAGCACGCGCAGCACGCGCACCCGGCCCGGGATCCCCTCCTCGTCGAGACGCGCGAGGCAGCGGCGCACCAATCCCGGCGCTGCGCCGTAGCCGAAGGAGTGCGCGACCCGGAAGCGGAAGCCGAGCTGCGCCGGTGCCCGTAGCGGATTGACCGGCCCGAGGAGCAGCGCGCCTCGATCGAGATGGTCGGACGACGTCAGCTCCACCTCGCAGAGCAGGTCGCTCCAATCCTCCGGCAGAGGTGCGAGCGCCGCGTCCCACGCGTCGGCGAGGGCGGGCCGCACGGTCGCGTGCTCCGCCACTGCCGACTCCGCGGAGAGCAGCTCGAGCGTGCCCGAGATGCCCTCCTTGTCGAGACGGTGCAAGAGACGCCGCACCGCTTCGGGTCCGACAGCCGCGCCGCCGCGTCCGGCGGCGATGCGGATCGATCTCCCGGAGCGTCCCGGTCCGGCGGGCGCGAGCAGCGCAGCCGCGCGGTCGAGGCGTGCTTCGTCCTCGATCGTGAGCCGGAGCTGGGCCTCTCCCCACCTCGGATCCAGAGCGCCTTCGATGCCGTTCCACTGGTCGGCGAGGGTCATCGCGCGAACCGTACACTCCGCGCCGTGGCGAAGGTGGAGGCGAAGACGACGCTCGCGAAAGGCGACCTCCGCGACGTGCTGCGGGAGATGCTGCTCATCCGCCGGTTCGAGGAGAAGGTGGAGGAGCGGTTCCGCGCCGGCGAGCTGCCCGGCTTCCTGCACGTGGCGATCGGGCAGGAAGCGTGCGCCGTCGGCGTCTGCCGCGCGCTCGAGGACGGCGACGTGATCGCGTCGACCCACCGCGCGCACGCCCACACGCTCGCGAAGGGCACGCATCCCAACGAGTTGATGGCCGAGCTGTACGGGAAGCAGGAGGGCTGCTCGCACGGCTACGGCGGCTCGATGCACCTCTACGACGTCGAGCGCGGCAACCTTGGCGCGAACGCGGTCATCGGCGGAGGCCTGCCGCAGATCACCGGCGCGGCGCTCGCCTTTCAGATGCGCGGCGAGCCCCGTGTCGCGCTCGCCTTCTTCGGCGACGGCACGACGAACATCGGCACCTTCCACGAGGCGCTGAACCTCGCGCAGCTCTGGAAGGTGCCCGCCGTCTTCGTGCTCGAGGACAACAAATGGGCCGAGTCGACGCCGGAGTCGCAGCACTCGCCGATCCGCGACCTCTCCGAGCGCGCGAAGGCGTTCGGGATGAAGGCGCTGAAGGCCGACGGGCAGGACGTCGAGGCCGTCTACAAGGTCGCCCGGCAGGCGCTCGAGCACGCGCGCTCGGGCAGGGGTCCCGTCTTCGTCCATCTCGACACCTGCCGTTTCACGGGGCACTACATCGGCGATCCGCAGGTCTACCGGCCGAAGGAGCAGGCGCGCGAGCTGCGCGAGACCCGCGACCCGATCGTGCACCTGCGCGAGAAGCTCGCCCTGAGCGACGAGGAGTACGCGGATCTCGACGCCGAGGTGACGGAGATGGTCGAGGCGTCGGTCGAGTTCGCGAAGAACGGCACGGATCCGGCGCCGGAGGACGCCCTCAAGAACGTCTATGCCTGAGCTCTCCTACCGCGAGGCCGTTCGCGACGCGCTCGTCCGGGCGATGCGCCAGGACGAGGACGTCTTCGTCATGGGCGAGGACATCGCCGAGATGGGCGGCTCGATGGGGGTCACGCACGGGATGATCGAGGAGTTCGGACCGGCACGCGTCCGCAACACGCCGATCTCGGAGATGGCGCTCGCCGGCGCCGCGATCGGTGCGGCGCTCCAGGGCATGCGTCCGGTCGCGGAGATCATGTACGAGGACTTCATGACGCTCGCCGCCGAGCAGGTCGTGAACCAGGCCGCGAAGCACCGCTACATGTCGGGCGGGCAGCACACCGTGCCGGTCGTCTTCCGGACGCAGGGCGGCGCCGGCTGGTCGCCGGGGGCCCAGCACGCGCAGCAGCTCGAGGCCTGGTTCGTGCACGTCCCCGGGCTGAAGGTCGTGTTCGCGTCGACCCCCGAGGACGTCCGCGGCCTCCTCTGGTCGTCGATCTACGACGACAACCCCGTCGTCTTCTTCGAGCACCGCACGCTGTACGGGATCAAGGGCGACGTGCCCGAGGAGATCGAGCCGATCCCGATCGGCAAGGCGCGGATCCAGCGCGCGGGGGAGGACGTGACGGTGATCGCGACCGGGCGCCTCGTGCACGAGGCGCTGAAGGCGGCCGCGGAGGCGGAGAAGGAGGGCGTCTCGGTCGAGGTCGTCGACCCGCGCACGCTGCAGCCGCTCGACGAGGAGGCGCTCGTCGCCTCCGTGAAGAAGACGAGCCGTGCCGTCGTCGCGCACGAGGCCGTCACGAGGATGGGCTTCGGCGCGGAGGTGGCCGCCGTTCTCCAGTATCAGGCGTTCGACTGGCTCGACGCGCCGGTCGAGCGCGTCGGCGCGAAGTTCACGCCGCTGCCGTTCGCGCCGGCGATGGAGAACTTCGTCGTGCCGCACGCCGCCGACGTCCTGCAGGCGATCCTCCGAACCGTGAACAAGGCGTAATGGCGACCGAGGTGAAGCTGCCCCGGCTCGGCCAGGGCATGGAGTCGGGCACGATCGTCAAGTGGCTGAAGGCCGAGGGCGACCAGGTCGCCAGGGGCGAGCCGCTCTACGAGCTCGACACCGACAAGGTGACCCAGGAGGTAGAGGCCGAGGCCTCGGGCGTGCTGCTGAAGATCGCGGTCGCGGCGGGGGAGGTCCCGGTCGGGGAGACGATCGGATTCATCGGCGTTCAGGGTGAAGAGGTTTCCGCTCCCGTGACGGAGCTCGAACCCGCAAGTAACAACTTGTTACAACGAGAGGTCGAGGAGACGCAACCGCCTCGGCCCGCCGCCGCGTCGACGGTGAACGGCCGCGTCAAGGCGAGCCCGCTCGCGCGGCGGATCGCGCGCGAGCGCGGCATCGACCTCGCGAGCCTGCGCGGCACCGGGCCGGACGGGCGGATCGTCGCCGAGGACGTCGAACGCGCGCAAGCGCAGCCTCTCGCTGCAAGTGACAACTTGCAACTTGCGCAGCCGACGCCTGCCGCCGGGGTCGAGTCGCGGCCGCTCTCGAAGGTCCGCAAGACGATCGCGCGCCGCCTGACGCAGGCCTGGACGGTGCCCGCGTTCCAGCTCACCGTGAGCGCCGACATGACGCGCGCCAACGAGCTGGTGGCGAGGCAGCGCGAGCTCCATCCCGAGGTTCGCATCACCGTCACCGACCTGCTCACGAAGCTCTGCGCACAGGGGCTCGTGCGCCACCGCGACATGAACGTCCAGTACGCCGATGACGCGCTGCTCGTCTTTCCCGGTGCGAACATCGGGATCGCCGTCGCGGCGCCGCAGGGGCTCGTCGTCCCGGTCGTGCACGGCGCCGACCGGTTGACGCTCGCGGAGATCGCGGCCGTGCGGGCAGACCTCGTCGCACGCGCCCGCGACGCAAAGCTCGGCGTCGATGACCTCGAGGGCGGCACGTTCACGATCTCGAACCTCGGCATGTACGACGTCGACCAGTTCGTGGCCGTGCTCAACCCGCCGCAGGCGTCGATCCTCGCGGTCGGCTCGACACGCGACCAGGTCGTCGCGCGCGACGGCGAGCTCACGATCACGCCGCTGATGACGATGACGCTCACGTGCGACCACCGCGCCGTGGACGGCGCGACCGGCGCGGAGTTCCTCCGGACGGTGAAGACCTTGCTGGCCGATCCCGGGCTCGCGCTCTGAGATGACGCACGGCGTCATCCGTCCCGCCGACATCCACGATGTGCGCTTCCTCCGCGACATGCTCCGTCACGCGTACTACTGGCGCATGAGCGAGGGCGCCGAGCGCCCGGTCTACCGCTACGTGCGCAACTGGGGCCGGCCCGGGGACGCCGGGGTGGTCGCGCTCGAGGGCCCGCACGCTTACGGTGCCGCCTGGTTCAGGCTCTTCACGGCGGCGGAGCCCGGTTTCGGCTTCGTCGACGAGCAGACGCCCGAGCTGACGATCGCAGTCGTGCCCAGCCGCCGCGGCAAGGGCGCCGGAGCGGAGCTGCTGCAGGCGCTGCTCGACCGGGCCCGCGCCGACGGCTACACGGCGATCAGCCTCAGCGCCGAGAAGGGGCAGACCGGCTTCTACGAGCGGTTCGGCTTCGAGCAGGTGGCCGAGACGCCGCACGCGGTGACGATGCTCGCCCACCTGTGACTAGCATCGCCTGAGAGATGACCGACGAGGAGAGAAGCCATGGACGTTGACGTCGCCGTCCTCGGAGGCGGCCCCGGCGGCTACACGGCCGCCATCCGTGCCGCGCAGCTCGGCGCGAAGGTCGCCTGCATCGACCGCGAGCCCGAGCTCGGCGGCACCTGCCTGCGCGTCGGCTGCGTCCCCACGAAGGCGTGGGTGCAGACGGCGTTCGCGCTCAAGCAGGCGGAAGAGAGCTTCGCGAAGTTCGGCGTCGAGGTCGGCGAGGCGAAGCTCGACTTTGCCGCCGCCAACGCCTGGAAGGCCGGCGTCGTCAAGCAGATGACGCAGGGCGTCGCCTTTCTGTTCAAGGCGAACGGCGTCGAGTGGGTGAAGGGCGTCGGCCGCTTCAAGGACGCGCACACGCTCGCCGTGGAAGGCGCGGAGGACGTCACCTTCAAGTCCGCGATCGTCGCCACGGGCTCGGCTCCGCTCTGGCCGCCGATCCCCGGCCTCGACTCGCCGCGCTGCGTCGACTCGACCGGGCTGCTCGCGCAGGAGATCGTGCCGCGGCGGCTCGTCGTGCTCGGCGGCGGCATCATCGGCTGCGAGTTCGCGTCGATCTTCGGCCGCTTCGGCTCCGAGGTGACGATCATCGAGATGCTCGACACGCTGATCCCGCAGGAGGACGCGGACGCCGCGAAGGAGCTCGCCAAGCAGTTCGGCAGGCGCGGGATCGCGCTCAACCTCGGTAAGCAGTGCACGCGGGTCGACGACGACGGCACGCGCCTCACCGTCCACTTCGGCGACGGCGAGACGGTGCAGGCCAACCTGATGCTCGTCTCCGTCGGCCGCGGCCCCGTGGTCGAGGGACTCGGGCTCGAGGCGATCGGCGTCCAGTTCGACCGCCGCACCGGCATCGCCGCCGACGAGCACCGGCGAACGTCGGTGCCGCACCTCTACGCCGTCGGCGACTGTGCCGGCTACTGGCAGCTCGCGCACACCGCGTTCCGCGAGGGCGAGGTCGCTGCCGAGAACGCCTGCGGCCACGACGCCGTGGTCGACAACCGCGGCGTGCCGCGGCCGATCTACACCGAGCCGGAGATCGCCGGCGTCGGCCTCACCGAGGCACAGGCGCGCGAGCAGTACGGCGACGACGTCGCCGTCGGCCGCTTCCCCTGGGTCGCGAACGCCCGGGCCGTGATGCAGGACGAGACCATCGGCTGGGTCAAGTCGATCCACGAGACCCGCTACGGCGAGCTGCTGGGCCTCGTCATGGTCGGGCCGCACGTGACCGACCTGGTCGAGGCGGGCGTCGTCGCGCTCGACGCCGAGGCGACCGTCGAGACGGTCGCGGACGGGATGGCGCCTCATCCGACGCTGTCCGAGGCGGTCAAGGAGGCCGGCCTCGTCGCCCTGGGAAGGCCGATCCACGTCCCGAACCGCAGGCCACAGGCCAGATCGCCCCGGTAGAAACTCGTCGCGCAAGTTTTCCGGGGGAGTGGCATCTTCATCGGTAAGGACGTGCCCTCGTCCCTAATCCCTGGAGCTACGCCGCCCGCGGGCTCCGGGGAACTTTGTCCCAAGGAGTGAGCCGCCCTTGCCGCAGGGGGCGGCTTTCTCTTTGGTCCCGGTTCGATACCGTGGGGTCCCAGCGAGGGAGGAGGAGGCCCCATGGGGATCGTCAACAGGCGCAATGCGGTGGTGGGCTGGGTCGTGCTGAAGGCCGGCAAGCGGGCGGCGAGGAAAAAGGCACAGACGGTGATGCCGGGCACGGGGCGTCGCGGCGCCGCGGCCGGCGCGTTCGCGGCGCTCGGCGGACTGCTGCTCTTCCGCCGCAAGAAGAAGGGCCGGGGCAGCGCGTGACCGGGGGCGGCGAGCTCTTCCGGCGCTCCATCGCAGACCTCGTCCCCTACGAGCCGGGCAAGCCGGTCGAGGAGGTGCAGCGCGAGCTCGGGCTCGAGCGCATCGTCAAGCTCGCCTCGAACGAGGGGCCCTATCCGCCGTTTCCCGCCGCGGTCGAGGCCATCGACCGGGCTGCGCGCGACCTCAACCGCTACCCGGACGGCGGCGTCTACGCGCTGCGCTCGGCGCTTGCCGAGCTGCACGGCGTCGCCTTCGAGGAGATCGTGGTCGGCGCGGGCGCCGACGGCGTGATCGACCTGCTCTCGCAGGCGACGCTCGAGCCGGGGGACGAGATCGTCTGCGGCTGGCCGTCGTTCCCCAGCTACGTGCTCGATGCCGCCAAGCTCGGCGCGGTCGCGCGCAAGGTGCCGCTGGCCGACTGGACGTACGACCTCGACGGTCTGCTCGCCGCGGTCGGGCCGCGCACGAAGCTCGTCTACGTCTGCCACCCCAACAACCCGACCGGCACCGCGAACGGCCGTGACGAGCTCGCCGCGTTCCTCGACCGCGTCCCGGACCACGTGCTCGTCGTGCTCGACCAGGCGTATTTCGAGTACATCGACGATCCCGACTACGCCGACGGGATCGTCGACCACTTCGTCCGGGGCCGGCGGATCGTCGTCCTGCGCACGTTCTCGAAGATCTACGGGCTCGCGGGCCTGCGCGTCGGCTACGGCGTCGCGCCGAGCGACGTCGTCGCCGCGACGAGCAAGGTGCGACGCGCCTTCGACGTCTCGGCAACGGCGCAGGCAGCGGCGCTCGCGAGCATCGGCGACGACGCGGAGATCGCCCGGCGGCGCGCGACGAACGCCGAGGGCCGCACGCAGCTCGAGGCGGTGCTCCGCGAGCACGCGCTCGACCCGGTCGGCCCGGCCCTCGGCAACTTCCTGTTCGCAGAGGTCGGGGACGGGCGCTCCATGTTCGAGCAGCTGCTCCGGTGCGGCGTGATCGTGCGTCCGCTCGGCGGGTTCGGCGCGCCCGAGGCGATCCGCGTCACGGTCGGCACCGCCGACGAGAACGCCTACTTCGCCGACGCCCTCGGGCACGTCTTCTCGCGGATCTCCGCCGGATAGCCCTGTTAGCCTGCGGCGGCTGTGCCGCGCCGTCCCTCGGTCAGGCAGCTGGCGCCCCTCGGCATCCCCGGCTTCCGGCTGCTCTTCCTCTCGACGCTCGGCTCGAGCTTCGGGAGTCTCCTCGCTGCGATCGCGCTGGCGATCGACGTCAAGGACAGGACGGACTCGGGGCTCTGGGTCGGAGCCGTCCTCGTCGTCGAGTTCCTGCCGCCGGTCTTCGTCGGCCTCACGCTCGGGCCGCTGCTCGACCGGCTGCAGCGGCGCAGGCTCATGGTCGGCGCCGACCTCGTCCGCGCCGCGGTCTTCTGCGCGCTGCCGTTCGCGTCGAGCGCAGGCGAGATCGTCGGGCTGGCGTCCGTTGCCGGGCTCGCCACCGGCTTCTTCCGGCCGGCCGTCTATGCCGGGGTGCCGAACCTCGTGCCGGAGGAGCTGCTGCCGGAGGCGAACGCCGTCCTGCAGACGATCGAGAACGTCAGCTGGGCCGCCGGCCCCGTGCTGGGCGGGCTGCTGACGGCCGCCGCGGGCCCGCACGCGGCGTACTGGATCAACGCGGTCTCGTTCCTCGTCTCCGCCGCGCTCGTCGTCCGGATCCCGGCGCGTCTGCTCCAGAGCGCGACGGCGCTCTCGCGGGGCCACTGGACCGATCTGAAGGACGGTTTCACCGCGGTGCTCCGCTCTCGCTCGCTGCTCGCGGTGCTGCTCGGCTGGGGGATCGCCTCGCTCGGAGCCGGTGGCGTCAGCGTCAGCGAGGTGTTCATGGCGAAGGACACGCTCGGCGCGGGGGACTTCGGCTACGGCTTGATCTACGGCGGCATCGGCACCGGGCTCGTGCTCGGGAGCTGGTGGAGCAGCCGGCTCGTGAGGCGGCTCGGCATCGCGCGGACGTACGGGCTCTCGCTCGCCGCGATGGCGGTCGGGTTCGGCGCCGGCGCGGCGAGCGTCGACATCTGGATGGCCGCCGCCTGCTGTGTCGCCGGCGGGGTCGGAAACGGCGCGGCGGTGGTCTGCAACGCGCTGCTCGTCCAACGCAGCTCGAGCGACGAGCTGCGGGGACGTGCGCTCACGTTCGTGATCAGCGCGACCTACGGGGTGATGGGCGCCTCCACGGTGGTCTCCGGCGCGTTCGTCGGCCTGAGCGGAGCACGCTGGATCTGGGCGGGTGGTGCCGCGGTGATCGCGATCGCGGCCCTCGTCGGCTACTCGCTCGCGCGCGCCGTCGCTCCCTTCGAGGAACCGGTCGAGGCGTAGCATCTCCGCGGTGGCCGGGCGCGGCGACTGGACACTCGAGACCCTCGCCGCCGGCGTGCGCAGCGGCGACCGGCGGGCGCTCGCGCGCGCGATCACGCTCGTCGAGAACCGTGACGCGCTCGCCTACGCGCTCGTCGCCGAGCTCTATCCGCACACCGGCAACGCGTATGCGGTCGGGCTGACCGGCCCGCCGGGC
>DASPTD010000048.1:0-48366 GCA_035623575.1 Gaiellaceae bacterium | reverse complement strand
CCTCGTAGCCCTCCCAGGCGTTGAAGTTCACGAGCTCCTCGTCGGAGATGTGGTACGTGACGCTGCCGATCAGGCTCCGCGGCTCTTCGACCGGCACGACGTGCGCGACCGGCTTGCCGCGCTTCGTCACGACGAGTGTCTTCCTCGTCTGAGCAACCTCGTCGAGGAGCGCGAGACACTTGGCCTTGAACTCGCTCGCCGGAACCGTCTTCCTCACTGCCATATGACCAGTCTAATTGGTCATTTCGGCCACCGCCAGATGTCCCCGACGGCCCCGTCCTACCTGACCCGGTACGCCATCAGGATCGCGTCCACGTCCTCCCCGGCGCGGAAGTAGTGACCCTTCCGGTACCCCTCCCGCTCGAACCCGAACTGCTCGTACAGCCGGATCGCGGGTTCGTTCCACGGGAAGACGTGCAGCTCCAGCTTGCGGATCCCCGTCGCGCGGGCCCACTCGACCGCGGCCTCCAGCAGCGCCCACCCCACGCCCTGGCGGCGCGCGTCCTTCGCGACCATCAGGCCCAGGTCGGCGACATGGACGCTCGCTGGATGGGTGTCGCGCGCGAGCGACAGGCGGCCCACCAGCGCGCCGTCGGCACGCTGCGCGACGAACACCGCGGCATGCGGATAGCGGCGCAGCGCCTTCAGGTAGCGGCGCTCGTCGCCGACGCTCCGCCACTCGCCGTCGGCGGAGATCAGCCACGCTTCCGGCTCGCCGCTCACCTCCTCGGCGAGGCGCGTCAGCGCCTGTGCGTCGTCGGGATCGGCCGGGCGGATGAGGAACTGGCCGCTCACTGGACCACCACGCCGGCGCCGCCGCGGCGCGGGTCGCCCGCGGCGGCGAGGCGGCCGTCCGCCGGCACCTCCACTGCGCTCACGCCGCCGAAGTAGAGGTTCCTCCGCTTGAAGCGGACTACCTGGTGGCCCTGCACCTCCAGCTTGTCCGCGACCGCCGCGTCCTCGCAGTACACAACCCCCTCCTCGGCATGGAGGCGCGGCGCCTCCACCGCCTCCTCCACGCCCATGCCCTTCGCGACGACGTTCACCACGATCTGCAGGATCGCACCGCGCAGCCGCGCCGAGCCCGCCGATCCTAGAACGAGGCGCGCGCGCCCGTCGCGCAGCACGAGCGACGGCGCCATCATCGACGTCAACCTCTCTCCCGGACGGGCGTGCTCGCGCAGGTCCGCCTCGCCGAGCATGTTGTTCAGATGGATGCCCGTCCCGGGCACGACGACGCCGCTCCCCGAGCCGAGCGACGCCGACAGCGACGCCGCGTCGCCGCGCGCGTCCACCACCGAGATATGCGTCGTCCCTGACAGCAGCCTCGCCGCCACGCCGCCGCGATGGAGCGCGCGCACGAACTCGCCGCCGCGCACCGCGTCCTGCGCCTCCATCGCCGCGACGAGCGCCTCCGGCGTCGGCTCCGCGTTGCCCAGCTCCTTCAGCCCGAGCGCGACGAGCAAGCCACCGCTCGAGGGCGGCGGGTTCGAGCGGAGCTCGTGCCCGCGGTACACCGCCACGACCGGCCGCCGCCGGATCACCCTGTACGACGCGAGATCCGCGAGCGAGATGGAGCCGCCGCCCGCCCGCACGTGCTCCGCCAGCCGCCGCGCGAGCTCGCCGCGGTAGAGCGCGACCGCGCCCTCGGCGCCGATCCGCTCGAGCGTCTCCGCGAGCTCCGGCAGCGCGAACCGCTCGCCCGCCCGGTACGCCCGCCCGCCCACGCCGTACATCGCGTCCCCCTCCGGCGAGTGCCGCAGGAGCCCGTCGAGGATCCGGTGCAGGTACCCCTGCGCCGGCGTCAGCTCGACTCCCTCGCGGGCCAGCCGCGCCGCCGGCGCGACGAGCTCCGCCCACGGCAGCCGCCCGAAGCTCCGGTGCGCCGCCTCGAGCCCGAGCGCCGTCCCCGGCACCGCCACCGCCGCCGCGCCCGTGTGGAACACCTGTTGCGTATCCCCGTCGAAGTCGACCGCGAGCCGCAGCAGCTCGCCCCCGGCCGCCGTCGCGGCCCGCGGCACCGTCACCATGAAGTCGAAGACGCGCGTCCGCCCGTCCCCGGCGCCATGGACGAGCATGAAGCCGCCGCCGCCCGGGCCCGTCAGCATGCTCTCGCACACCCAGGAGGCGAATGCCGCGCCGACGCACGCGTCGACTGCGCTCCCTCCCGCTGCGAGCACGCGGGCGCCCGCTGCCGCCGTCAGCGGGTGCCCGGCTGCGACCGCGCCTCGCATGGGCCGGAGCCTACGCAGGAAAGCCTGCTACCGTCACTGGACGCTGCCGATACACAAGGACCACGTGGACGAGATCCTGAGCCGCATCGGCAGGCGGCGCCTCGCAGCGGCGGTCGCGCTGACGATCACGCTCGTCGTGCTCGTCGCGACACCGCAGCTCCTCGGCTCGCGCGTCGCATCCGCCTTCGGCGCCCTCGACGACGGCGATCCGATCTGGTTATGGCTCGCCGGCCTCGGCTTCCTGCTCGCCGTGGTCGGCGCCGCCGGCTCCTGGCTCTCCGCCATCCGGCTCTGCGGCGGCCGCCTCTCGGTCGGCGACGCGTGCGCGCGATACGGCGCCGGCTCGCTCGTCAACACCCTCGTCCCCGCCCGCGCCGGCGACGCCGTCCGGATCGCGCTTTTCTCGCGCGCGCTGCCGAAGAGCCCGCAGCGGCTCTGGACGACCGGCGGTGCCTTCGCCGCGCTCGGGATCGCGCGCCTCGTCGTGCTCGCCGGCTTCGTCGTCGCCGGCACGCTCGCCGGAGCGCTGCCGCTCTGGGCCCCGCTCGCCGCGCTCGGGATCGTCGCCGCCGGCGTCGCGCTCACGGTGCGCGCCCGGGACGGCGGCAACGGGGACGGCCGCCTCTCGCACCTGCTCGACGCCTTCCGCGCGCTCCGGCGCGAGCCGCTCGCCGCGCTCCGGCTCGTCGCCTGGATCGCCCTCTCGACCGCCGGCCGGCTCACCGCCGCGACCGCCGTCGGCGCGGCGATGGAGATCCACCGTCCGCTCGTCGCCGCGCTCGTGATCGTCCCCGCGCTCGACGTCGCCGGCGTGCTCCCGCTCACGCCCGCGAACATCGGCGTGACGAGCGGCGCCGTCGCCGTCGCCTTCCAGGCGCACGGCATCTCCTTCGCGCACGGGCTCGCCGCCGGCATCGCCTTCCACGCCGTCGAGACGACCGTCGGCATCCTCTTCGGGCTCACGAGCGTCGTCTGGCTCGCCCCGTACCCGTCGCCACAGGCGCGCCGGCTCGCCCTCGTCGCCGTCGCGGCGAGCGTCTGCCTCGCCATCGCCGGCACCTTCAGCGCGACGGTGCTCGTGCCGCTCGCCTGATGGTCTCCGGAGGAACTACCGTCGGGAGGCTCCGGCCCGGGCAGTAGGCTCTTCTCGTGCACCGGGGCCATCCGCTCCTGCGCGAAGCGCTGCTGTCCGCGGTCACGGCAGCTCTCATCGCCGCCACGCTCGCCTGGCTCGGCCCGCCCGGCAGCGACCTCGCCGCCCACGCGTACCAGCGCACCGTCTTTCTCGAGCACGGCTTCACGCTCTGGAACAACTTCTGGTACGCGGGCCGCTACAGCTTCGTCAGCTACAGCGTCCTCTACTACCCGCTCGCGGCACTCCTCGGCATCCGGCTGCTCGCCGTGGCGACGATCGCGCTCGCCGCGGTTGCCTTCGCGGTCGTGCTCTGGCGCGAGTGGGGACCGACGGCGCGCTGGTCGAGCCGCAGCTTCGCCGTCGTCTGGGCCGGCATCGTCCTCTCCGCCGCCTTCCCGTTCGCGCTCGGCTTCGCGCTCGCGCTGCTCGCCATCTGGGCGCTGCAGGCGCAGCGGCGCTGGCGCTTCGCCGCGCTCGCAACGCTGACGCTCGCGGCGAGCCCGGTCGCCTTCCTCCTGCTCGTCGTCGTGCTCGCCGGCGTCGCGCTCGCCCGCCACGCCTCGCTGCCGCGGAACTGGGTGCCCGTCGCGGCGATCGGCGTCGCAGGCACCGCCGAGCTCGTGCTCTGGCGGCTCTTCCCCGGCGGCGGCGCGTATCCGTTCTCGTTCGCGGAGGTCGCCGCGGGCGTCGTCTTCTGCGTGCTCGGGCTCGTCTTCACGTGGCGGGTGGAGAGCGCGCGCGTGCTCCGCTTCGTCTTCGCCGTGTATCTCGTGGCGTCCGTCGTCTCGTACCTCGTCCCCTCGGCGATCGGTGAGAACGTCGAGCGGCTGCGCTACGCGGCGATCCCGCTGGCGGTGCTCGTGCTCTCGCTGCGGCGCTGGAAGCCGCTCGTGCCCGGCCTCGCGGTGGTCGCGCTCGCGGTCTCGTGGAATCTCAGCCCGCTCGCCGCGAGCTACGCGAGCGGCAAGGCGGACGTGACCGCGACGCCGTCGGCGTGGACGGCGGCGATCGCGTTCCTGCACGCGCACCTCGGCCCCTCCTACCGCGTCGAGGCCGTGGACACGAGCGGCCACTGGCCCGCCGTCTACCTCGCCGACGCCGGCATCCCGCTCGCGCGCGGCTGGTTCCGGCAGGACGACTTCCCCCAGAACGAGGTGCTGTACAGCAAGCTCGGCCCGAAGACGTACCTCGCCTGGCTGCGCTCGCTCGGCGTCCGCTACGTCGTGCTCACCGACGCGCCGCCCGACTACAGCGCACGCGCCGAGGCCGCACTCGTCGCGAGTGGACGGGCAGGGCTGCAGCCCGTCTACTACACGCCGAAGGTGACCGTCTACGCGGTGCCGAAGCCGCGCTCGATCGTCACCGGGCCGGGCCGGCCGCACCTCGTCCTGCTCACGCAGGAGCGCATCGGCGTCGACGTGCGGCGCGGCGGCGACTACCGCATCGCCGTGCGCTGGTCGCCGTACTGGCGCGCCTCGAACGGCTGCCTGCGCGAGGGAAAGGACCGGATGCTGCGCCTGCAGACGCGTGCGGCGAGGCACGTCACGATCGTCTTCCAGGTGAGCGCGGACAGCGCGCTCGACGAGCTCGCCGGCGCGCAGCCGCACTGCTCGCTCGGCGGCAGCTCGAGCTAGGCCTGACGGATCAGCTCGTCGAGCGGCTTGCGCTTCGCGCGCGCCGACCACTCCGCGGCGGTGCGCGACTCCGGCTCGCGCCCGCGCGCCGGGTGGCCGAAGGAGAGGACGACGCCGACCTCGCCGCCGACGACCTCTGCCGCCTTCTCGGCGTCCTGGATGCCGTTCGGGCAGGAGGCGACGCCGTCGTTCCAGGCGGCGAGCATCATGTTCTGGGCGCAGCGGCCGACGTCGAAGCCGCGCGCGCCGACGATCGCGACGACGAGCGCCGCGGTGAGCACGTTCTGCGGGGCGTACACCGCCGCCGCGAGCGCCTCGCGGTCGGAGACGACGACGAACTGCCACGGCTGGCGATTCACCGCGCTGCCCGCGAGGCGGCCGGCGTCGAGGATGCGCGTGACGACGTCGTCCGGGAGCGGTGTGTCGGCGTAGGCGCGCTCGTCCCGCTTGCTCGCGATCGCGAGGAAGGCGTCCATCGCCGGCATCGTAGCGGCGCGGAAGATCGCTACCGGCGCAGGAAGGAGGGCGGCTCGAGCAGGTCGGTGTCCGCGTGCATGGACGGAGCCGCGGCGAACGCCGGGCGGCGGCTGCGCCCGCGGCCGATGCCGGTGGCGACGACGGTCACCCACACCTGGCCGGCGAGGCGGTCGTCGATCGTCGCGCCGAAGATGATGTTCGTATCCTCGGTGGCAGCGCCGCGGATCACCTCGGCGGCCTCGTTCACCTCGATCAGCGTCAGGTCGTCGCCGCCGGCGATCGAGAGCAGGATGCCGGTCGCGCCCGTGATCTCCTCGTCGATCAGCGGCGAGCGCAGCGCGCGCTCGGCCGCCTCCCGCGCCCGGTTCTCCTGTCCGGACGAGAAGCCGATCCCCATCAACGCCGTGCCGGAGTCGCTCATGATCGTGCGCACGTCGGCGAAGTCGAGGTTGATCAGGCCCGGCATCGTGATCAGGTCGCAGATCCCCTGCACGCCCTGACGCAGAACGTCGTCGGCGACCTTGAACGCGTCGAGCATCGACGTCGTCTTGTCGAGCACCTCGAGCAGCCGGTCGTTCGGGATGACGATCGTCGTGTCGCACGCCTGGCGCAGCTGCGTCACGCCCTGGTCGGCCTGCAGGCGCCGCTTCGTCCCCTCGAACTTGAACGGGGTCGTGACGATGCCGACCGTGAGGGCGCCGAGGTCGCGCGCGATCTTCGCCACCACCGGCGCACCCCCGGAGCCCGTGCCGCCGCCCTCGCCGGCGGCGACGAACACCATGTCCGCGCCGCGGAGCGCGTGCTTCAGCTGGTCGTACCCCTCCTCGGCGGCGAGGCGCCCGACCTCCGGGTCGGAGCCGGAGCCGAGGCCCTGCGTCAGCTCGCGGCCGATGTGGATCTTCGCCGGCGCGTCGCTCATGTGCAGCGCCTGGATGTCGGTGTTGACGGCGATGAACTCGACCTCGTTGATGCCGGCGTCGATCATCCGGTTGACCGCGTTCAGGCCGGCGCCGCCGACGCCGACGACCTTGATCACGGCGAGATAGGCGCCGTCGTCGGCGCGCGGGGCGCGGTGCAGGCGCGCGGGCTGCTCCGGCAGCGGCTCGACGAAGCGGGCGACCGGCGGCTCGTGCCGCGGCGCGGGCGGCGGCGGCGTCGAGCGCGGGGGCGGCGGCGCGGCAGGCTCGGTGCGCGCGGCTTCCTCCCAGCTCGGGACGTGCTCGACCGTGCGCTCCTCGGGCTCCGCCGGCGCGGCCTCGCCGGCGGGCGGCTGCCCGCCCTGCTCGGCCTGGCGCTGCGCCGCCTCGGTCGCGCGGAAGAGCTCCGCGAGCGGGCCCTCACGCATGCTGGCGCGCCGACGTGCCATTGAGCACCTCCTTGGCGAGGTCGCGGTACATGCCCGCAGCCTCTCCGCTCGGGTCGTACTTCAGCACCGACTGCCCTTTCACCGGGGCCTCGGCGTAGCGGATCGTCTTGCGAATCCTCGTGTTCAGCACGAGGTCGCCGAAGTTCTCCTTCAGGATCTCGACCGCCTCGCGCGAGTGGAGCAGACGCTTGTCGAACATCGTCGCCAGGATCCCCTGGATCTCGACGTTCGGGTTGAGGTTCTCGCGGATCATCGAGAGTGTGTTCTCGAGCTGGACGAGGCCGCGCAGCGAGAGGTACTCGCACTGGACGGGAACGATCACGCCCCGCGCGGCGACGAGCGCGTTGATCGTCAAGAGGCCGAGCGACGGCGGCGTGTCGATGAGGATGAAGTCGTACGAATCCTGCACCGGCGTGAGCGCCTTCTCGAGCGCGCGCTCGCGGCCGATCATCGAGGAGAGCGCCAGCTCGGCGCCCGCCAGGTCGATCGAGGAGACGGCGACGTCGATCTCGTGCGTCCGCACGATCTCGGTGATCGGCAGCTTGTGGACGAGCACGTCGAACATCGAGCGTTCGATCTCGTCCGGGTTCCAGCCCTGCGACATGGTGAGGTTGCCCTGCGGATCCATGTCGACGGCGAGCACACGGCGGCCCTTCTCGGCGAGGGCGACGCCGAGGTTGAGCGTGGTCGTCGTCTTGGCGACGCCGCCCTTCTGGTTGGCGAAGGCGATTACGCTGGCCAGTTTGGGACCTCTGTCAGTCCTCGCCCGCGAGGTCGGGCGCGGTAGCAGCCGCGTGAGCGCCATAGCCGCTCACCTTTCGAAGCAACGTAGCAGAGTCCTTCTCCAGTAGGTTCCGAGCCATGGACCGCAGGTGGCGCGCCCTCCTCATCGTCTGCGTCGCCATTTTCATGCTGCTCCTGGACATCACCATCGTCAACGTCGCGCTGCCGGCGATCGAGAAGGAGCTCCACACCTCCTTCACCGACCTCCAGTGGGTGATCGACGCCTACGCGCTCACGCTCGCGACGCTCGTCCTCAACGCCGGCTCGCTCGCCGACCTGCTCGGGCGCAAGCGGGTGTTCGGGGCCGGGGTCGGCCTGTTCACGATCGGCTCGGCGCTCTGCGGCGCCGCCACCACCCCGCTCTTCCTGATCCTCGCCCGCGGCGGTCAGGGGATCGGCGGCGCGATGATGTTCGCGACCTCGCTCGCGATCATCTCGCACGAGTTCCAGGGCCGCGAGCGGGGCACCGCCTTCGGCATCTGGGGTGCGACGGTCGGGGCCGCGGTCGCGATCGGGCCGCTCGTCGGCGGCGTGCTCACGACCTGGGCCGGCTGGCGCTGGATCTTCTTCGTCAACCTGCCGATCGGCGTCGCCTGCCTCGCGGGCGCCGTCGTCGAGCTGCACGAGTCGCGGGACGAGGCGCACGGCGGCTTCGACCTGCCGGGCCTCGTCACCTTCTCGGGCTCCGCCTTCGCCGGTGTGCTCGCGCTCCTGCGCGGGAACGACTGGGGCTGGAGCAGCGGGCGCGTCGTCGGCCTGTTCGCGGCTGCCGTGGTGCTCATGCTCGCGTTCACCTGGATCCAGCTGCGCGCGAAGCGGCCGACCTTCGACCTGCGCCTGTTCCGGGTGCCGACCTTCGCCGGCGCGCAGATCGTCGCCTTCGCGATGTCCGCCGGGGTGTTCGCGCAGTTCCTCTACCTGACGCTCTACCTGCAGAACGTCCTCGGCTACTCGCCGATCGGCGCCGGCCTCCGGTTCCTGCCGCTCTCCCTGCTCGCCTTCGTCGTCTCGCCGCTCGCGGGACGGCTGTCCGTGCGCGTGCCCGTGCGCCTCCTGCTCAGCGGCGGGCTCGCCCTGAACGGGGTGGCGCTGCTGCTCATGCACGGGATCACGCCCGGCTCGCACTGGACGACGCTGCTCGCCGGCTTCCTCGTCGCCGGGATCGGGATCGGAATCGTCAACCCGCCGCTCGCATCGACGGCGGTGGGCGTCGTGCCGCGCGAGCAGGGCGGGATGGCGTCGGGGATCAACAACACGTTTCGCCAGGTCGGGATCGCGACCGGGATCGCGGCGCTCGGCGCGATCTTCCAGGACAAGATCGGCTCGGAGGTTCCGCACGCGCTCGCGCGCACGGTCGCCTCCGGGGCATCGCGAGCACCGGGTGCGCGGATCGCGTTCATCGACGGGCTGAACGAGATCCTGGTCGTCGCTGCGATCCTCGTCTTCGTGGGCGCGGTGCTCGCCCTGATGCTCGTGCGGCAGCGCGACTTCGTCGCCCATGCGGGCGCCGCGCCCTCGGAGGCCTAGGCGGTCGCGACGCGGGGTCGCCGTACGTGCAGCGCGAAGCGCCAGGCGGCGATGAGCAGGATCACGGCGGCGCCGCTGACGACGACGAGCGCCTGGGCGGCGACCGAGAAGGCGAGCGCGTCGCCGGCGCGGACGCCGCTCGCGATCAGGATGGCGGCGCCGGCGCCGGCCTGCGTCGCGGCCCCGGCCGGGGCGATCGGCAGCGCCGCCGAGGCGGCAGAGGCGCAGAGGAAGGCGAGCGCGAGCGGGAACGAGTCGCGGAGCGAGAGCGCGTTCAGGAGCAGGAAGACCGCCGTGCCGCGCAGCATCCACGAGACGGAGATGAGCAGCCAGGCCGCGAGCGTCTGCTTCGGCAGGTGCGACTGGCCGGCGAGCCAGCGGGCGGGGCGGAGGTGCGCCACCCGCCGCCAGCGCGCCAGCCGCGGCAGCGTCGCGACGACGGCGGCGGCGGCGACGCCTGCGGCGGCGAGCACGGCGAAGCCGGCCCGTACCGTCCACGAGTCCGCGTCCGCGGCGGCGACGGTCGCGAGCGGAGTCAGCGCCGCGTTGTCGAGCATCCCGAGCACGATCAGGCTGAGCCCGAGCGTGCCGAGCCCGGTGCGCGTGCCCGGATAGCGCTTGACGACGGCCATGCGGACGGCGTCGTCGATGCGGCCGGGCAGCGCGACGCCGCCGACGCAGGCGGCGCCGCCGGCGAAAGCGAGCGCCTGAGCGGCCGGCCGTTCGTGCTTCGCGAACAGCCGCTGCCAGCCCCAGGCCTTGAACGGGTAGGCGACGAGAAAGAGGAGCGCCGAGGCGACGACGAGCCAGGGGTCGGCATGGTGGAGCGGCCAGCCCATCTTGGCGAAGTGCTGCAGGCTGAAGATCGAGACGGCGAGCAGGCCGAGACCGAGGCCGCCGTTGAGCAGCACCTGGGTCTTCCGGTTCGAGAGGTTCGCCCACCTGCCCGGCACATCCGGTCTATCGACCGCGGACGAGCGGGTTCGCCCTCCCTCTTACGAGGGTTCGCCGTCGGAGTACTCGAGCGGCTCGAGGCGGGCGATCAGGCCGAGGCCGCGGAAGAAGACCTTGTTCGAGCGCGGGTAGTAGCAGATGTCGTTCGGCTCTCTCGTGCCATAGGCGAGATACGTGAGCGTCGAGTCGCCGCTGCGGAGGCAGTGCGAGACGCGGGTGCCGGCGGGCCGCGCGATCACGTGGCCGCGGCGAATCGGGCGCGTCTCGCTCGGCTCGGTCCGGTGCGGCAGGCCCGGCTGGGGCCCGTCCCAGAGCTCGAGCGTCCCCTCGCCGTCGAGGATGACGAAGACCTCCTCCTCGGCCGAGTGGCAGTGCGGCACCGCGCCCTCCTCGTGCGGGGGCAGGTGTCCCCAGTTGAGGCCGCTCCTCGCCGCCCCGGCGGCGAGGCCGAGGCGCTTCCAGGAGCCGCCGTAGTCCCCCTCGACGTCGTCGAGGTTGACGATCGAGCCCGGCCGCGGCGACGGCTCCGACCACTCGAGGTTCGGGTCGCGGTCGAACGGGTTCGCACCCTGGCCGGCCTCCGCCCACGAGGGCCAGAGCCAGTAGGTGCCGAGCGTCGGCAGGTAGGCGCCGCCGATCCGGGTGCGCGTGCCGTAGGCGAGCACGTCGAGTCCCTCGTCGCCGCCGCGCAGCGTGTGCGCCTTGCCGAGCGGCGCGTGGACGAGGCAGTCGCCGGCACGCACCTCGTACGTCTCCCCGTCCTGCCACGAGAGGCCGGAGCCGGCGAGGACGAAGAAGATCTCCTCGTCGGCGCCGTGGACGTGCGCGGGCGTCGAGACCTCGCCGGCGCGGAGCTGGATGCGGTTCAGGCCGACCGTCTTCGAGCCGGCCGGGGTGCCGAGCTGCGTCCAGGCGCCGCCGAGGCCGGCCCGTCCCGGACGGCCGGGCTGGAGGTCGTCCCAGTGCGCGAGCGTCACGCCGCGAGTGTCGCACGCGCGGCGAGGGCGGCGGCGCAGTCGGCGGCCGCCGCCTCGGCGGCCGGGTCCCGCTCGCGGCGCGCCCACACCTCGGCCTCGCGCACGAGCGCCTGCAGCTCTGCGAGCAGCGCTTCCGGCGGCGCGCCCGTGCGCTCGAGCGTCTCGATCCGCTCCAGCCGTGCAAGCACCGCGCGCGCCTCGTCCATGTCCCGACGGTACCCGCGCGCGTGTAACAGAAGCGTGGCGGCTCTTCGGCTCAGCTCGCGCGTAGGTCGGCGACACGGGTCGGGCCCGCGCGCAGGCCGAGCAGCGCGCCGTCGAGCTCGCACAGCAGCGCCGCGCGGTCGCCGTGGAGCAGGAGCGCGACGAGAAGGCGCCGGATCAGGTCGGGCGTCGGCGCGCGGAAGCGCTCGACGAGGTCGGCCCGCTCGGCGGCGGTCTCGCCGAGCAGCGCGGCGGCGCGCATCCCGGCCGCCCAGGGGCCCTGGCCGTCGCCGAGGGCGGCGTCGAGGGCGTGGCGGAGCTGCTCGGCGCGGAACGGATCGCTCTGGAAGAGCGAGAGCTCCCACCTGTCGAGCGCGTCGCCGAGCTGCGCGTCGTCGTCGGCGTGCGCGAGCGTGGGTCGCAGCCGGGCGGCGACCGTGGCGCGGAAGGGGTCGAGCCGCGTCGGCTCGCCGGGCGGCGCCGTCGCCGCGATCGGCAGCACCGGCCGGATCCCGTACGGGCGCCAGTCGAGCCGTTCGAAGAGGACGGGGCCGGCGGCGAGGGGCGCGGCGGTGGCGAGGCGGAGCGCGGTGACGGCGTCGGCGAGCTCGCCCGGCGCGTCGGGCGCCTCCTCCTCTCCCTTCGCGAGCGGCCGCTCGAGCTCGAGCACGCACAGCCGGTCGGTCTCGCGCCCGAAGTCGCGCGGCAGGAGGCCGGATGCCTCGGGCCACATCGCCGCGAGCTCGCCCGTTGCCGCGGCTCGGACGCGGATGCCGTCGCCGAGATCGATGCTCGCCCCGCACGAGATGCCGATGAGCGGGGCGACGGCGCCGTATGCGTGCCCTTCGCCGAAGAGCGACTCCTCGAGCTCCTCGTAGGCGCGGTCGTACGCCTGGTCGTCCCAGTCGAAGCCCCCGCAGCCTTCGGCGGTGCGCACGAGCAGCGGCACGAGCACGCTGCGGTAGAGGGCGCGGCCCTCGTCCGGGGTGACGCCTTCATGTGCCCGCGCGAAGATGCGTGCCGCCGACTCGAGCTGGAGGTCGGCGACGGCGGAGCGGACGTCCTCGCGCGCGTAGAGACGGTCGGCGCGGGCCTCGACGAAGCCGCGCACGAGCGGCCGGTACTCGTACAGCGTCGGCCGCCCGTACGAGCCGTGCTCCTCGAAGGCGAACGGCAGGTCGGCGCCGGACTCGAGATCCAGCGTGAAGACGGCGAACGCGCCGAGGCAGAACCGGCGAAGCGTCTCGTAGAGGTGCGGCGAGCGCATGGCAACGGACCGGGTACGACGGCGGGGGCGCGGCTCCTGCGGCCGCTGCCCTCCCCCTGGTGCCAGGCACCGTGCCTGGCACCAGGGGTCGGCGCGGCGCCACGGTCACGTCACACGCCGCGGCGGCCTACGATTCCGGCATGACGCGGCGCTTCATCGGCGTGCGCTGGTGGCTCGGGGCGGCGTTCGCGGTCGTCGCCGCCACCTCGACCGCGATCGTCGTCTCGCAGTTCTCGACCCGCTCGGAGACCGCCTTCCGCGCCCACGCCGCGGAGCTCGCCGCAGCCGGCGCCAACGAGGCCGCGCAGGACGTCGCCGCCGCGGCGCAGCGGGGCAATCCGGCGGCCGGGCTCGACCGCGTCGCGCGGCAGCTCGACCTCGAGCTCCGCCTCTACGACAGGCAGGGCGCGCCGGTCGCCTCCGCCTCGCCGCAGGGCCGCCCGGTGACTGCGCCCGCGCAGGAGAAGGAGGCGCTGCGGGCGGCGCTCATCGGCAGACGCTTCAGCGCGGACACGTCGAACGGCGGCGTCTTCGTCGTCGGACTGCCGCTCCGCCGGGCCGGGATCGGCGCGCTCGTCGCGCTCAGCCCGAGGCCCGACGTCGCCACGGCGATCGGCATCGTCAGCGACCAGGCACTGCGCGCCGGCGTGATCGCCGGCCTGATCGGAGTCCTCGTCGGGCTCGTGCTCGCACAGCTGATCGCACTGCGGCTGCGCCGGCTCTCCCTCGCGGCCGAGGCGCTCGCGCTCGGCGACTTCGAGGCGCCGGTTCGCTACGGCTTCCGCGACGAGTTCGGCGCGCTCGCGCACAACTTCGAGCGCATGCGCCGCCAGCTGCGCCGCTCGTTCCGCCGCATCGAGGGAGAGCGCGACCGGCTGCGCATGCTGCTCGAGCGTCTGCACGAGGGCGTCCTCACCGTCGACGAGCAGCTCGTCGTCCACTTCGCGAACGCAGAGGCACGCCGGCTGCTGGGCGGACGCCTGGCCGAAGGCGACCCGCTGCCGGAGCCGTGGGAGAGCTTCTCGCTGCGCGAGTTCGTGGAGCGGCTGTTCGAGGCGGACGGCTCGCTCGCACAGTCGCACGTCCGGCCCGACGACGACCGCGCGCTCGCCCTCGTCGGCATCCCGGCCCAGCCCGAGGGGGACACGGTGCTGATCGTGCTCGACGACCTCACCGAGCAGGAGCGGCGCGAGCTGGCCGAGCGCGAGTTCGTCTCGAACGCGGCACACGAGCTGCGCACGCCGCTGACGACGATCATCGGCGCGGTCGAGGTGCTCCAGGCGGGCGCGAAGGAGGACCCCGTCGAGCGCGACCGCTTCCTCGCCCACATCGAGCGCGAGGCCGAGCGGCTGGCACGCCTCGCCCGCGCGCTCCTGACGCTCGCGCGCGCACACGCTGGACAGGAACGCCCGCGCTCCGAGCCGGTGGCGCTCGCGCCGCTGCTGCACGACGTGGCGGACGGCCTCCGGCCGCACGAGGGCGTCCTCGTCGAGGTCGAGTGCCCGGCCGACCTCACCGCGAGCGTCAACCGCGACTTGCTCGAACAGGCGCTGCGCAGCCTCGGCGAGAACGCCGCCGAGCACACGGCGAGCGGACGGGTCGTGCTGCGCGCGTACGCGGTGGGGACGACGATGCGCGTCGAGGTCGAGGACACCGGCGTCGGCATGAGCGCGGACACGCAGCGGCACGTCTTCGACCGCTTCTACCGCGGCAAGGACCGCGACGCGGAGGGCTTCGGCCTCGGGCTTGCGATCGTCCGCCAGGCGGTGCGCAGCCTCGACGGCCGGATCGAGCTCGACTCCTCGCCGGGCAAGGGCACGCGCGTCCGCATCGTGCTCGAGCGCGCCCGCGTGCGCGAGGAGGCCTGGGTCGCGTGAACGCCAGGCCGAGCATCCTCGTCGTCGACGACGACCCCGGCGTGCTCGACGTCGTCGCGTTCACGCTCCGTCGCGAGGGCTTCGACGTCGACGAGGAGCGCGACGGGCCCGCGGCGCTCGACGCGACCCGCTCGCGCGGCTACGACATCGTCATCCTCGACGTGATGCTGCCACAGCTTTCCGGAACCGACGTCTGCCGGGCGCTGCGCGCGGAGAGCGACGTGCCGATCCTGATGCTGACCGCACGCGACGCGGAGAGCGACCGCGTGCTCGGGCTCGAGATCGGCGCCGACGACTACGTGACGAAGCCGTTCTCGACCGCGGAGCTGCTGAGCCGCGTGCGGGCCATCCTGCGCCGGCGCGAGCTCGACCGGGCGAACGGCCGCGTCGCGGTGCACCGGCTCGGCGGGCTGCACATCGACCTCGGCCGCCACGAGGTGCTCGTCGACGGCGAGCGCGTGCACCTGACGCTGTCGGAGTTCAAGGTGCTGGCGCTGCTCGCCGAGCAGCCCGACAACGTCGTCTCGCGGCGCGAGCTGATGCAGCACCTGTGGGCGAGCGAGCACGTCGGCGACGAGCACGCCTGCGAAGTGCACATCTCGAATCTGCGGCGCAAGATCGAGCGCGACCCATCGCAGCCGCAGCGGCTGCTGACCGTGCGCGGCCTCGGTTACAAATTGGTTCCGGTCTAGGCGCGCAGCACCGCGCGCCGCGGGCCGGCGAGGAAGCCGGCTTCGAGGAGAAGCGGCATGACGCTCGTCTCCACGACCGGCTCGCCGTCGAAGCGCTCGACCGCGAGGCGCCTGTGGCCCACGGCCTTTAGCTTCACGTGCGCGACGAGGGCCGCGAGCGCGACGCGCAGCCACTCTTCGTCCGGCTCGCGCAGCGGCACGAGCGAGCGGCCGCCGCGCTCGACGAAGAGCGCCGCCTCGCCGCCGAGCAGGACGACGTGCGCCCCGGCAACCCGGGCGGCGCGCGCGCCCGCGCGCTTCGGCCACGGCAGCGCCGCGCCGTACGGCTGCGCCGGGTCGGCGGCGGCGAGCACCAAGGGCTCCGGCTCCTCGCCGTCCCTCGGCCTCAGCTCGCGCAACCGCTCCACCGCGCCGCCGAGCGCGAACTGCGCACCGCCGAGCCCCTCGACGAAGTAGCCGCGCCGGCAGGTCCCCAGCGTCTCGAGCGCGCGCAGCTCGGAGTAGACGGCTCCGTAGCCGCCCGGAATCCCCTCGCCGCGCACGCCGTCGCGGGTGACGATCCCCTGCCGCTCGAGCAGGAGCTCGGCGAGCGAGCGCCGCTCCTGCGCGCCCCGGAAGAGGCCGGCGGCGAGGGACCAGCGTCCCTGCGTCGCCGTCACCGTCGCCGCGCGAGCGCGGGAGAAACGCCGTGCGCTACGCGCTCTCGTCTGACGGAGCACCTCGAACCGCCGCTCCGCGCGCAGCGGCGCCCACTGGTCGTTCGTCACCTCGCCCGACCAGACGAGATCCCAGAGCGCGGGCAGCGACTCCTCGAGCCCGAGGTCCGCCCAGAAGAGCGCCCCGCCGGCGAGCGCCGCGCGGATCGCGTCGTGCTCCGGCGACTCGGGCGGCACAGCCGCGGACGGCGCGCCGAGGAGCGGCGCGTCGTCGCGGAAGAACACCGCCGCCCGATCGAGACCCGTGCCGACCCAGACGAGCTCGCCCGACGCGCAGAGCTGGTCGAGCTGCTCGGGCCGGTAGCCGGGCACGCGGCGCGGCAGCACCTCGGACTCCCAGAGCGACACCGGCAGCGAGAGTCCCTGCAGCGGGATCAGCGCCTCGCGCAGAGACGCGCGCCGGTCGATGCCGTGCCAGTGCGGCAGGAAGCGCCCGAGCGCGGCCTGCTCCGCCGGCTCGACCTCCCGCCGCAGCGCGGCGAGCGAGGCGCGTCGCAGGCGGCGCAACACGTCCGGGTCGCACCACTCGCGCTCGACGCCTCCGGGGCGGAGCTCGCCGCGGACGATCTTCTCCTCACGCTCGAGCTCGCGCAGGTGCGGCTCGACGTCGACCCCGAACCACTCGTCCGCTGCTGCCGTCGTGAACGGCCCGCGCCCTCGCGCGTAGCGGACGACGAGCGAGCGCAGCGACTCGGGCCCGCCCTCGAGGAAGACGTCCGGCAGCCCGGACGGCGGCATCACGCCGAGCGCGTCGCGGTAGCGCCCGGCGTCCTCCGCGGCGACGAGCCGCTCCTCGCCCGCGACGCGGACGCGGATCGCGCGGCGCTCCGCCTCGAGGATCGCCGCATGCGCCTCGTCGAACTCGCCCACGCGCAGGTCGCCGCGCAGGCGGAGGACGTCGTGCAGGTGGTCGGGGTTCGTCGCGAGCGGCCGCAGCGAGGCCTCGACCTGGGCGAGCGCGTCCGGGTCGATCAGCTCGCGCAGCTCCTCCTGGCCGAGCAGCTCACGGAGAAGGTCGCGGTCGAGCGAGAGCGCCTGCGCACGCCGCTCCGCCGGCGGCGTGTCGTCCTCGTACATGTACGTCGCGATGTAGTCGAACAGCAGCGATGCCGCGAACGGCGACGCCGAGTTGGTCTCGACCTCGACGAGGTCGATCGCGCGCGTGCGCAGCCCGTGCAGCAGCCGCTTCAGCGCCGGCAGGTCGAACACGTCCTGGAAGCACTCGCGGTACGTCTCGAGCACGATCGGGAAGCTCCCGTACTTGCGCGCCACCTGGAGCAGGCCCTGCGCCTTCAACCGCTGCTGCCAGAGCGGCGTGCGCTCGCCCGGCCGTCGCCGCGGGATCAGCAGGGCGCGCGCGGCGTTCTCGCGGAAGCGCGCGCCGAAGAGCGCCGTCTGCCCCACCTCGCCGAGGAGCAGCTCGTCCAGCTCGGCCGCGTCGAGCAGGAGCAGGTCGGTCGCGGGCGGCGAGTCCGCGTCCGGGAGATGGAAGGCGATCCCGTCGTCGGACCAGATCGACTGCACCTCGATCCCGAGCGACTCGCGCAGGCGTGCGCCGACCGCCATCGCCCAGGGCGCGTGCACGCGACCGCCGAACGGCGTGAGGATGCAGATCCGCCAGTCCCCGATCTCGTCCTTGAACCGTTCGACGACGACAGTGCGATCCGACGGGATCACGCCGGTGCTGCGCTCCTGCTCGCGCAGGAACGTCAGGAGGTTGCTCGCGGCCCGCTCGTCGAGGTCCGGGAACCGGGGCTCGGCCGCGGCGAGCAGCTCGCGCGAGAACCTCCCGATCGCTTCCCCCAGCTCGTACGGCCGCCCGACCCCCTCGCCCTTCCAGAACGGGATCGCGCCGGGGACGCCCGGGGCAGGCGAGACGAGGACACGGTCGCGCGTGATCTCCTCTATCCGCCACGAGGAGGCGCCGAGCATGATCACCTGGCCCGCCCGCGCCTCGTACACCATCTCCTCGTCGAGCTCGCCGACGCGCCCACCCTCACCACCGGCGATGAAGACGCCGAAGAGGCCGCGGTCGGGGATCGTGCCGGCATTCGTGACGGCGAGCCGCCGCGCGCCCTGGCGGCCGCGCACGACGCCCGCGGTCCGGTCCCAGACGATCCGCGGCCGCAGCTCGGCGAACTCGTCGGACGGATAGAGGCCGGCGAGCATGTCGAGCACGTTCTCGAGCTGCACGCGCGAGAGATCGGCGAACGGATACGCGCCGCGCACGAGGTCGTGCAGCTCCGAGACCTCGATCTCCTCCTCGGCGCAGATGCCGACGATCTGCTGCGCGAGCACGTCGAGGGGGTTGCGCGGGATCTGCGTCTCCTCGATCGTGCCCTCGCGCATGCGCTGCACGACGACCGCGGACTCGAGCAGGTCCGCTCTGAACTTCGGGAAGATGCGCCCTTTCGAGACCGCGTCGAGCGTGTGCCCGGAGCGGCCGATCCGCTGCAGGCCGCGCGCGACCGACTTCGGCGACTCGACCTGGACGACGAGGTCGACGGCGCCCATGTCGATGCCGAGCTCGAGCGACGAGGTCGCTACGAGACACGGAATCCGTCCGGCCTTCAGCTCCTCCTCGATCTGGACGCGCTGCTCGCGCGCGAGCGAGCCGTGGTGGGCGCGCGCGACATTCTCCTCCGCGAGCTCGTTGAGGCGGAGGGCGAGCCGCTCGGCGAGGCGGCGGTTGTTGACGAAGACGATCGTCGAACGGTGCGCGCGCACGAGGTCGAGCAGCGCCGGGTAGATCGACGGCCAGATCGACTGCGCGTCGAATCCCTCCTCGCGCGCCGCCCCCGGCTCGCGCATGTCCTCGACGGGCACGACGACCTCGAGGTCGAGCTCCTTCGCGACACCCGCGTCGACGAGCTCGATCGGACGGCCGCCGGAGACGAACCGGCCGATCTCCGCCAGCGGACGTTGCGTCGCCGACAGACCGATCCGCTGGATCGGCTTGTCCACCAGCCTCTGCAGGCGTTCCACGGAGATCGAGAGATGCGAGCCTCGCTTCGTCCCCGCGACCGCGTGCACCTCGTCGAGGATCAGCGTGTCGACCGAGCGCAGCAGCTCGCGCCCTCGCGAGGTCAGCAGCAGGAACAGCGACTCCGGGGTCGTGATCAGGATGTCGGGGGCGTCGCGCAGCATCGCCTGGCGTTCCTTCTGCGGCGTGTCGCCGGTGCGCACCGCGACGCGCAGCGGCGACCGGAGCCCGGCGAGCGGCGCGCGCAGGTTCCGCTCCACGTCGTAGTTGAGCGCCTTCAGCGGCGAGACGTAGAGCACGCGCAGGCCCGTGGCAGGCGCGGGCGTCAGCCGGTCGATCGCATAGAGGAATGCCGCCAGGGTCTTGCCCGAGCCGGTGGGCGCCTGGATCAGCGTGTGCGCGCCGGTGGCGATCACCGGCCAGCCCTGCGCCTGCGCCGGAGTCGGCCCCGCGAAGGTTCGCTCGAACCAGGCCCGCGTCGCGTCGGAGAAGACGTTGAGCGGCTCCACCCGACCAGCGTACAGTCCTCGTTCATGGCCATGACAGCGCCCGCCTTCCTGGGAACGTGGAGCCTCGCGATGGCGGCGATGATGCTCCCGAGCGAGCTGCCGCTGCTCCGACTCGACCACGCCACCTCGCGCTCGGCGGCGCGCACGGCGGTGCTCGTCACCGGCTACCTCGCCGTCTGGATCGCGCTCGCCGGTCCGGTCTGGCTCGCCGACATCGCCAGCGGCGGCCAGGTGCTCGGCATGCACGGACGCCTCGTCACCGCGTCCGTGCTCGGCGCAGCGGCCCTCTACCAGCTGACGCCGCTCAAGCGGCGCTGCCTCGACGTCTGCCGGGCGCCGCTCGCCCGGATCATGCACGGCTGGCGCGACGGCCTCCCGGGGGCCTTTCGCATGGGCGTCGAGAACGGCTTGTGGTGCGTCGGCTGCTGCATCGGGCTCACCGCAGCGATGCTCGCGCTCGGGATGATGAGCATCGGCTGGATGGTGCTCGTCGCGGTCGCGATCCTCGTCGAGAAGACGACGCGCGTCGGGATCGCGGCCAGCCGCATCGCGGCCGGGGCGCTCGCGCTCGGGGCGGTTCTGTGGACGGTGTGAGCTACCGGATCCGCGGTGCGTACCTCGAGTCGTGCAACTGCGAGGCCGTCTGTCCCTGCCGCATGATCGGCGGCGTACTCGGCGGACGCTCGACGTACGGCGTCTGCTACGGCGTTCTCTCGTGGCACATCGACGAGGGCAACGTCGGTGCGGTCGACGTGGGCGGGCTCGCCGTCGCGCTCGTCTACCGCTACGACGACGACGAGGAGGGTTCGCCGTGGAGCCTCATCCTGCACGTCGATGCAACCGGCGATCGCGCGCAGCAGTCGGCGCTCTCCGAGCTGTTCCTCGACGGCCTCGGCGGGCCGCACATGTCGCGGCTGCCGTGGATCCGGAAAGCGCGCCACCTGATCGACGTCCGGCCGAGCCGGATCGAGATCGACGACACGTCGGTGCGGATCGGCGACGCGGTCTCGGTGCGTGCGACGCGACCGGTCGAGACGGAGCTGCCGGTCGCCTGCGGCGTACCCGGCTACGACCGGGCGGGCCGGGAGCTCTACGCGGACGAGCTCGCGGTGGACGACGGGCCGTTCACGTGGCGGCTCGAGGGCAATTGCGCGTACGCGAGCGACTTCGACTACCACGGGTAACATCGGCTCGTGGCCGCGCCCGACCGGCTCTACTTCACCGACGACGACGAGGCGAACCGGCTGATCGCCGAGGATCCGTTCGCCCTGCTCGTCGGCTTCGCGCTCGACCAGCAGGTGACCGTGCCCGCAGCGTTCGCCGGCCCGCTCAAGATCAAGCAGCGGCTGGGAACGCTCGACCCGGGGACGATCGCCGAGACCGACCCGGCACGCGTCGAGGCCGCGTTCCGCGAGCGGCCCGCCGTGCACCGCTTCCCCGGCGCAATGGCGGCCCGCGTGCAGGAGCTCGCAGCGGTGATCGCCGGCGAGTACGGCGGCGACGCCGGCCGCCTCTGGAACGACGCGCCCGACGGCGACGAGCTGCGCCGCCGGATCGCCGCGCTCCCGGGCTTCGGCGAGATGAAGGTCAAGAGCCTCGGCGCCGTGCTCGCGAAGCGGTACGGCGTCGTCGCGGCGCAGGCGCTCGTGCCGAAGCACCCCACCCTCGGGGACGTCGACTCGGCGCAGGCGCTCACCGACTACCAGGCCGCGAAGCGCGTGCACAAGGCCGCATGGAGCGCGAAGACCTCCTGATCGAGCTCCGCACGCTCATCGACGGCGGCCAGCCGGCCGAGCAGACCGCCCACGCTCTCGCCGATTTCGTCGCGGCCGCGCAGCACACGCTCGAGGTCGCGATCTACGACTTCCATCTTCCCGACGACCTTGCGCAGGTCGTCGAGGGCGCCCTCGCGGGTGCGGCGAAGCGCGGTGTCGCAGTGCGGCTCGCCTACAACGTCGACCACGGCAAGAGCATCCCCGTGCCGCCGCCGCCGCGCACGGAGCCCGAGCTCGTCGAGGCGCTGCCGTTCCCGACCGCGCCGATCCCGGGCATCCCCGACCTCATGCACCACAAGTACGTGATCCGCGACCAGGCCGCCGTCTGGACGGGCTCGACGAACTGGACGCACGACTCGTGGACGCGCGAGGAGAACGTCATCGTCACCGTCGAGTCCACGGAGCTGGCCGCCCGCTACGGCACGGACTTCGAGCAGCTCTGGACGCGGCGCGACGTCATGCACAGCGGCAAGGTGGACACGGCGCCGCTTTCCGTGGCCGGTACGACGGTGCGCGCCTGGTTCTGTCCCGGCCGCGGCGACCGGCTCGCTCACCGGATCGCGAAGGCGATCGGCATGGCGACACGCCGTGTCCGCATCGCCTCGCCGGTGGTCTCCTCGGGCCCGATCCTCGGTACGCTCGCCCAGGTCGTCAGCGACGGCAAGGTCGACCTCGCGGGCGTCGTCGACCGCACGCAGGTGCACGAGGTGCTCCGGCAGTGGGAGCAGAACGGGAACTCCGCCTGGAAGGAGCCTCTGCTGCGCACCGCGCTCACGCGGGCCCCCTTCTCCGGCAAGCAGTCGACGCCGTACGCCCCGGGCTCGGTGCACGACTACATGCACGCAAAGGTGACTGTTGCAGACGACCTCGTCTTCGTCGGCAGCTTCAACCTCTCCCACTCGGGCGAGCTGAACGCCGAGAACGTGCTCGAGATCGCCGACGCCGGGCTCGCGGAGCAGCTCGCCGCCTACATCGACGCGGTGAGGGCGCGCTACCCGGCGCTCGACCTCTGAGCCGCAGGGTCACTCGTTCGAGTGACCTTCGGCTCATACGGTCTCCATACGGCGCCTACACCCGCTTTCACAGGGTCGCGCCCGATTCTCTGCGTGCCGGGCAAAGAGGTCCGGCGGACAAACGAGACGCAGAGGAGATTCCAACAATGACCAAGGCGATCAAGGGACTGGCGAAGAGGCGGACGGTGTTCGCGCTCCTCCTGGCACTCACGATCTTCGGCGCGGTGTACGGCTTCGCCGCGACCCTCAACGTCGGCACCAACGCGCTGAGCGCGGGTAACGCGACGGTGGCTTCGTGTCAGCAGACGGGTACGCCGACGGGTACCTACACGACCACCTACAACTCGACGATTCCCGGCTACCAGGTCGCGAGCGTCGTCGTGACGGGTCTCGACGACACGAACTGCAACGGCAAGGCGATCTCGGTGACGCTCACAGGCGCGGCGAACGCGAACCTCGCGACGATCACCGGCACGGTCCCCTCCAGCGGCAACCTGACCCTGACCCCCGGCTCGACCGTGTCGGCTGCGGCCGTCACCGGCGTCAGCGTCGCGATCGCAGGCTAGGCCGGTCTCCCCAATCGGCCGACGGATGCGGACGGGGCACCTGGCGGCGGGTGCCCCAGTCCGCGGCAAAACGGAAGAGAAACCAGACATGAACACTCTCTCCAAGACACTGGGATTCCTCGTGACGGTGGCGGCGACGTTTGCGGCGTGTGCCGCGGCCGCCACCCTGGCCGTCGCCTCGACGAGCCTCTCCGCCGGAAACGCGGCCGTGACCTCGTGCGGCGTCTCCTCGTTGACCGCGACGCGGAACGTCAACAACTCCGGGAACGTGACGCAGGTGAACGTCGGTGGGATCCCCACGGCGTGCTCCGGCGAGACGCTCTCGGTCGCGCTCGTCAGCTCGGCGAACGCCTCGCTCGGCAGCGGCACGGCGACGATCGGCTCCTGCACCACCACGTGCTCGGCGACGATCACGAGCTTCGGCGCCACGGTCGCTGCGACAAGCCTCGCGAAATACAGCTTCTCGGTGACGGGCACGTGATGCGGCGCTTCCACCTCACGCCCCGCCGGATCGCGTTCGTCGTCGCGGCGACGCTCGGCTTCGGCACGGCGGCCGGCTTTGCGGCGACGCTCACGGTCGGCTCGTGGCACCTCTGGGCCGGCTCGCAGACGCTGACCAAGGCCACGTGCCCGACGCTCTCTGGAACGACCTCGACGACCGACACGTACGTCGTCCAGGCGACGCCCACCACGAGCTTCGGCTCGAGCACGACGATGCTCGTCAAGTCGAACTCCGGAAGCCAGGACTGGTCGTTCGTCCGCTTCGACCTCTCGAGCTGCGGGATCCCGACCACCGGCGGCGCCGACTCGGCGACGCTCACGCTCTACGTCACCACGGCTCCCGGCACCAGCCGGACGCTCACGGTGACGCCGGTGCTCTCGACGTGGTCGGGTACGCTCACGTGGAATACCGCCCAGACGCTCACCTACGGCTCGTCGGCGACGACGACGATCGTGACCGGGACGACGACGGGCGCGAAGACGGCGACCGTGACCGTCGACGTCGACTCGCTGATCAAGAACCCGTCCGCGAACTACGGCTGGCGGATTAGCGACAGCGGCAGCGGCAACGCGACGACGACGTTCGCGACCGCGGAGAACGGCACCGCGTCCCATCAACCGCAACTGTCGATCAACTATGAGAAGTAGCTCGGCCGCCGCGATCGCGCGCTTCGCCGAGGAGACCCGGCGCCATGCGCTCACGTTCGTGCCGCCGGAGGAGCAGCCGGAGCCCGTCGTCCGCGCACGCGGCACGCTTCGGCGGCTGCTGAACGCGCTCGGGCTCGTGCTCACCGTGGCCGCGGTCGTCCTCTGGGCCATGTTCCTGCGGCCGCAGTCGCTCGGCGGCCGGGCGGGCTACGTGCTCGTCTCGGGCAGGAGCATGCTCCCGCGCTACCACACCGGCGACCTCGTCCTCGTCGAGCGGCAGTCGAGCTACCACGTCGGCGAGGTGATCGCGTATCACGTGCCGAAAGGCGACCCGATGGCCGGCGCCCAGGTGATCCACCGGATCATCGGCGGCGACGCGGTGCACGGCTTTCTCGTCCAGGGCGACAACCGGACGGCACCGGACGTCTGGCGGCCGACGCCGAAGGACATCGTCGGCGCAAAGGCCCTGAGGATTCCGAACGCGGTGGTCGTGCTCCAGTACCTGCGCTCGCCGCTGCTGCTCGGCCTGATCGCGGCGTGCTTCGTCTTCGTGGGCGTGTTCACGCGCGGGAGCGAGAACGAGCGGGAGTCGGTCACCTCGTGACGCCGCGCGTCCTCATCGTCGAGCCGCACGAGGACATCCGGACGCTCCTCGAGCTGAGCATGCGACGGCTCGGCTTCGAGCCCGTCGCCCCGGGCGACTGCGGCCCCGGCGACGCCGACGCCGTCGTGCTCGAGCCCAGCTGGGCCCACGGCCGTACGATCCTGCGCCGGCTCGGGGACGACGTCCCGCCGGTCGTCTGTCTGAGCATCTATCCGCGGGAAGCGGGCTACGCCCCACCCGAGAGCGTCGCGTATCTGATCAAGCCGGCCTCGCTCGGCCAGCTCGGCGACGCGCTCCGCGACGCGTGCGGCCGCTGAGCGCCGGGCGGCGTCGCACCCGACCTCTACGATCGGGAGCGGTCGTGCCCGCGTCGCTCCGCTCCCGCTTGCTCGTCCTCGCCGGTCGCCCGTACGCGGTCACCGTGCTGGCGCTCGTCGGCCTCGCCGCCACCATCGGCTCGATGGTCGCGCTGGACGGGGCCGCGACCCTCGGGGCGGTCGCCTTCTCGCCGTGGGTCGGCCTGATCGGCTTCGACGCCGGCGCCTGGGCGGGCATGTTCACGGCGGCGGGCTCGATCGGCCTCTGGCTGCTCGCCGGCTCACACGAGGGCATGCACACGACCGGCGCGCAGGTCACGGTGCGGATCGGCTATCTCGCCCTGCTCGGCGCGGGAACCGCGGTCGCCGGCCGACGCCTGCGGGCGAGCGAGCGCGCGCTCGGATCGGTCGCCGCGCTCCAGTCCGCCCTGATCGACTCGACGCTCGACGGCATCTCCCTCACCGACCGCGACGGGAACATCCTCATCTCGAACGCGCCGCTGCGGCGGCTGAGCCTCGAGCTGGGCCTGCCCCCGGTGGGGACGGTGCCCGAGCGGCTGCTCGCGATCGCACCCCGCATCTCCGACCAGGATCGCTACCGCCGGCGGATGATCGAGCTGGCACAGTCGTCGAGCGAGAGCACGAGCGACGAGTTCGAGCTGGCGGGCACGGGTCGCGTCTTCCGCGGCTTCACCGCGCCCGTGGTCGATCCGAGCGGAGGCTTCGCCGGCCGGATCTGGACGCTGCGCGAGGTGACCGCCGACCGCGAGCTCGACCGCATGCGCGACGCGTTCGTCGCCACCGTCTCGCACGAGCTGCGCACGCCGCTGACCTCGATCTCCGGCTTCCTCGAGATGATGCAGGACGAGGAGGAGCGCCTCGGCGAGACCGGACGCACCTACCTGGACGTGATCCGGCGCAGCACCGAGCGGCTGCACCATCTCGTCGAGGACCTGCTGCTCATCGCGCAGATCGAGGCGCAGCGGGTGGAGCTCGACAACGCCACGCTCGACCTCGCCGAGCTGGCCCAGCGGAGCGTCGAGACCGCCCGGCCCGCTGCGGCCGAGAAGGGCGTCGAGCTCGAGATCGTCAGCGACCATCCACCGGAGGTTCGCGGCGACCGCCACAGGCTCACGCAGGTGCTCGACAACCTCGTCTCGAACGCGGTGAAGTTCACGGGCGGCGGCGGAAGGGTCACGGTCTCGATCGGGCGGAACGGCGACTCGGCCTCCCTCGTCGTCGCCGACACTGGTATCGGCATCCCCGCCGACGAGCAGGGGAAGATCTTCTCGCGCTTCTTCCGTGCGAGCACGGCGACGGCGCAGGCGATTCCCGGCACCGGGCTCGGGCTCGCGATCTCCCGCGCCCTCGTCGAGCAGCACGGCGGCACGATCACCCTCGAGAGCAGCGCGGGCGAGGGGACGCGCGTCACGGTGACACTGCCCGCGCAGCCGCCCGAATCGGCCTAGGCTTCAGGACAGAAGCGCAGTTGATCCGGCGCCGCAGCGACAGGCATGTCGAGCCGGTACGTTCCCGTCTTGGCGCGAGGTTTCGAGCGCTCGGCCCGTGGCGGATCGGCCTGCTTGCCCTGCTCGTGGCCGCTCTCGTCTCGGCGGTCGTCTACCGGTCGTGGTTGGACGCGCAGGGGCGTACCGTGGGTGTGCTCTCGGTGACGCTGAAGGTCCCCGTGCTGGGATGGGCGACGCGGGTGGTCACGGACACGCCGCGCGTCGACGACACCGTGGTCGCGGACGTGCCGACGCTCGTGGTGAGGCCGGGCGGCGGCACGCGCTGGCCGGCGCTCGTGTTCATGAACGGCGTGACCTCCCGTGGCCGCCACCACCCTGACGTCGAGCGCCTGGCGCGCGCCCTCGCGCGGGTGGGCTTCCTCGTGCTCGTGCCCGACCCTCCCGGGCTCGCGGAGGGCGAGGTCACCGATCAGACGGTGGCGGCGACGATCGCGGTGGTGCGCGCCGCCGCCGAGCGGCCCGACGCCCGCGGCGGGCGCGTCGGCCTCGTCGGCGTCTCGGTCGGCGGCTCGCTGGCGCTGCTCGCCGCAGAGAACGCGAGCCTCGCAGGACGGATCACCGTCGTGGCCGGGATCGCGCCGTACTCGGATCTCACGAACGTCGTCCGGCTCGCGACGACGGGCTTCACGCTCGAGGAGGGCCGCCTCGTCCCGTACACGGTGAAGAGCTTCCAGCCGCTGGTGATCGCCCGCTCGCTCGTGGGCGCGCTGCCGCCCAGTGCCGACCGGACCACGCTGCTCGCGCAGCTGCTGCGCCTCCACGAAGGCGCACCGGACCCGCTCGCGCTCTTCCGCCGCCTGAAGCCCGAGCAGGTCGACCCGAGCGCACGGGCGCTCGTCGAGCTGCTCGCGAACCGCGACCCGTCGCACTTCGACCGCCTCTATGCGGCCCTCTCGCCCGCACTTCGGGCCAGCATCGAGAGCCTGTCACCGCTCCCGGGCGCCGCCCGCCTGCGCGCGCCGGTCGAGATCGCCTCCGCGCCCCACGACAAGTACTTCCCGCTCGGCGAGACGCGCGCGCTCGCCCGCGCCGCCGTCCACACGCACGTCCGGCTCACCGTCACCTCGACGCTCCATCACGCGGTACCAAGCCTGTCGCTGTCCGACATCGTCGATCTGTTCCGGTTCGACGGCTGGGTCGTGCGTGCGCTGCAGGCGGCGCGCCGGTCGTGAGCCGGACCGCCCTTCGCTTCCGCACCAAGCTCCTCTACGCCTCGGACAGCCTCGGCAGCGAGGCGCTGATCGAGAGCCGCGGGTTGTGGCTCCTCTACTACTACTCGCCGCCCGCACATGGAAAGGTCGGCCCGCTGCTCCCGCTCCTCCTGGCCGGGGCGGTGCTCACCGCGCTGCCGCTCTTCAGCGCGCTCGCCGATCCGCTCGTCGGCTACTGGAGCGATCGCACCTCGTCGCGGCTCGGCCGGCGGCTTCCGTTCATCCTCGCCGCCACCCCGCTCTGGGCGCTTTTTTCCTTCCTGCTCTTCGCAGCGCCCCGCCATTCGGGCACGACGACCGCCGCGGCGTATCTCGCGCTCATGCTCGCCCTCTACTCGCTCTCGAGCATCTCGAGCGGCGGCCCCTACGAGGCGCTGCTGCCCGAGATCGCGACGAGCAGCAACGAGCGGGTGAGCGTGAACGGGCTGAAGGTCTACTTCGGCGCCGCCGGCGGCGCGATAGGGCTCGTCGGCAGCAGCCTGATCGTCGACCGGTTCGGCTTCCGGGCGATGGCGCTCTTCATCGCCTCGCTCGCGCTCGTCTTCCGCTACATCGGGACGGCCGGGATCTGGAAGCGCGCAAGCCGCACGCAGGCGCCGGCGCAGATCCCCCTCCGGCGCGCCCTCCGCGCCGCGCTCTCCAACCGCTACTTCCTCCTCTACCTGCCCGGGTTCGTGCTCTTCCAGGTCGGCCTGAACATGACCCGCGCCTGCCTGCCCTACTACGTCAAGGCGATTCTCGGCGTCTCGAAGACGGGTACCTGGGTGGCGATCCTCACCGCCGTCCTGATCGGCGCCCTCGTGCTCAGCATTCCGGCCCAGTCCCGCCTCGCCCGGCGCACCTCGAAGCGGCTGGCGTTCCGGCGGGCGATGCTCGGCGCAGCCGTCGTCTTCTCACTGCTCGCGTTCGTCGGGTTCCTCCCGGGAGTGCCCAAGGCGGCGCAGATCGTCGTCGTCATGGCGCTGGCCGGTCTGCCCGTCGCCGGCGTCTACCTGTTCCCGGCCACGCTCACCGCCGACGTCATCGACTACGACAGCCTCGAGACGGGCTTCCGCCGCGAGGCGACGTACTACCAGCTCCACAGCTTCGTCGAGCAGGTCGCGACCTCGCTCTCCCCCGCCTTCCTCGCGGGCCTGCTCCTGCTCGGCGACACGTCGGCCCACCCGCTCGGCGTCCGCCTGGTCGGCCCGGCGGCAGGGTTGCTCGTCCTCGGCGGCTACCTCGTCTTCCGCCGCTACGACCTCCCCGACGAGGTGCTCGCATCTATCCCCTGACAGGGGATTCGCCCGGCCGCCGCGTAGGACACGATGCGGCGGGGTGACCATGCCGCGCCGCCTCCTGCCGCCGCTCGTCTGCGCCGCCGCCGTGCTCGTCCTCGGCGGGGCGACGGCGCGCGCCCTGCCGCTCCCCGGCGCGCGGCACTGCACGATCTTCCCGGCGAACAACGCCTGGAACGAGCGGGTCGACACGCTTCCGGTCGCCGCAGACTCGGCGCAGCTGATCGCGTCGATCGGGCTCTCGACCGGCCTGCACCCCGACTTCGGCTCGGGACTCTACGACGGCCAGCCGATCGGGATCCCCTTCGACGTCGTCTCGAAGTCGACTCCTCGCTCGCGGGTCACGTTCGACTACGCGGACGAGTCGGACAAGGGCCCGTATCCGATTCCGAAGACGGTGCACATCGAGGGCGGCAACGCGTCGACGGGTGACCGGCACGCGCTGCTGATCGACAAGGACGCATGCCGGCTGTACGAGCTGTACGCGCTCTACCCGAAGCCGGGCGGCGGCTGGAAGGCGGGCTCGGGCGCGATCTGGAACCTGCGCTCGAACGCGCTTCGGCCGGCCGGCTGGACGTCCGCCGACGCGGCGGGACTGCCGATCTTCCCCGGGCTCGCGCGCTACGACGAGGTCGCGCGCGGCGTGATCGACCACGCCCTGCGCTTCACGGTCGAGCACACGCGGCGCGCATACGTGTACCCGGCGCGCCATTACGCGTCGAGCTCGGACGACCCGTCGCTGCCGCCGATGGGCCTGCGCGTGCGGCTGAAGGCGAGCGTCGACATCTCCGCCTTCCCGCGCCAGGCGCGGATCGTCCTCCAGGCGCTGAAGACGTACGGGATGATCGTCGCCGACAACGGCTCGAACTGGTACATCAGCGGCGCGCCGAATCCGCACTGGAACAACGACGACCTGCATACGCTCGACCGGATCACGGGCGCCGACTTCGAGGTCGTCGACACCTCCTCACTGCCGCACCCCGGCCAATGAGCCGTCACACCCCCTTGACGGTGCCAGGCACCGTGCCTGGCACCAGGGGTCCCCGCTTCGGGTGAACGAGGCTACGCAGAAGCCGCCGCGCATCGGTCCTTTCAGGTGTCCCGGCGGGGCGGCAAGCGCCGATTCCTCTTGGTGATGAGCACGGTCTTCACGGCGCTCGCTCGACGGCAGACGCTCGTCGCCGTCGCCCTGGCGCTCACGCTCTTCGGCACGACCCGGGGGTTCGCGGCAACCCTCGGCACCGGGACGAGCAACCTGGGCGCCGGCAACGCCACCGTCGCCTCGTGCCAGTCGAGCGGGGCGCCGACCGCCGCGTACAGCGTCGCCTACGATCCGGCGCTCGGCGGGTACGCGGTGGCGGCCGTCACCGTGACGGACCTCGACGCGGGCTGCGCCGGGAAGACGATCTCGCTGACGCTCGCCGGCGCCGGCGGCAGCAGCCTCGGCACGTTGAGCGGAACCATCCCGGCCGGGGGCAGCTCGCTCTTGCTGACGCCCGGATCGACGGTCGCCGCGGCCGGCGTGACCGGCGTCAGCGTCGCGGTCGCCGGCTAGCTTCGGGCAGCCGCCCAGCCGGCGCGCGGATCCGGCAACGGCGTGAGGATCGGCTCCACCTGTGCGCGCAGGTGCTCGAAGTCGGGCGGCAGGATGAGCTTCTCGCCGAGGCGAGCGGGATCCTCGTCGGTCGCGAAGCCGGGCCCGAGCGTCGCGATCTCGAACAGGACGCCGCTCGGCTCGCGGAAGTAGATCGAGCGGAACCAGAAGCGGTCGATGATCGGCGTCGGCCGCCCGCCCGCCTCGGCGACTCGGCGCTGCCAGGCCTCGTGGTCGTCCATCGTCGACGCCCACGCGACGTGGTGGACGGTGCCGGCGCCCGGGACGCCGGGCTCGGCCGGCGCGTCCTCGTACGCGATCCAGCCGCCGCGCGACTCGCCACGCGTGTCCCAGCGCCGGCCGGAGCGCTCGAAGCCGAGCGCCTCGAGGAAGGGCGCCGTCCGCTGCTCGGGGTTGCGCGCGTACGCACGCACGCCCTCGAAGCCCTGGAGCGCGAGCTCGCGCGGGATCTCCGGGTGGTCGGCGATCAGCGGCTCGTCGCCGACGTGCGCGACGACGAGCTCGTGCGCGAGCCCCTCGGGATCGGCGAAGCGCACGACGTCGCCGTCCCGCTCGGCGCCGAGCCGGGCCGCCCAGAAGTCGAGCGCCTCCGGCGAGCCGACCCGCCAGACGACCGTGTGCACCATGCCGGCACCGGCACCTCCGGGGGCGGCGCCCGGGTACTCGAAGAACGTGATGTCCGCGCCCGCGCTTCCCTGCTCGTCGGCGTAGAAGAGGTGGTACACGGTCGGGTCGTCCTGGTTGACGGACTTCTTCACCAGCCGCAGGCCGAGCGTGCCGGTGTAGTAGTCGACGTTCCCCGGCGCGTTGCCGGTGATGCACGTCACATGGTGGATGCCGTCGAGTCTCATGTAACTCCTGCCAGAAGGAACGAACGGCTCTCCCGGAGCATTTCCCGGGCGATCACCAGGCGCTGGATCTCCTGCGTCCCCTCGTAGATCTGCGTGATCTTCGCGTCGCGCATGAAGCGCTCGACCGGGTACTCCCTGATGTATCCGTAGCCACCGAGGATCTGCACCGCCTCGATGGTGACCGCCATCGCGACGTCGCCGCACTTGAGCTTCGCCATCGCGGACGCCTTCGTCAGCACGGGCCCGTCGACGCCCGCGTCGACCATCCGCCCGAACGCGTAGAGCAGCCCGCGCGCCGCCTCGCACTCGGTCTCCATGTCGGCGAGCTTCGCCTGGATCAGCTGGTGCTGGGCGATCGGCTTCCCCATCGTCTCACGCGTCTTCGCGTACTCGAGCGCGTAGTCGGTCGCCCCCTGCGCGATCCCGAGCGCCTGGGCGGCGACGCCGGGGCGCGAGCGGTCGAGGATGCGCATCGCGATCGTGAAGCCCTCGCCCTCGTCGCCGAGCAGGCTCGTCGCGGGAATGCGGCAGTCGCCGAAGGAGAGCTCGCCGGTCGTCGAGCCGCTGATCCCCATCTTCGGCTCGAGCCGCGTCACCTCGAAGCCGGGCGTATCCGCCTCGACGAGGAACGCCGAGATGCCGCCGTGCCCCTTCGCCGGGTCGGTCTTCGCGAACACCGTGTAGAGGTGGGCGACGCTCGCGTTCGTGATGAACCGCTTCGAGCCGTTGAGCACGTAGGTGTCCCCGTCGCGGCGGGCGGTCGTGCGCATCGCGGCCGAGTCGGAGCCGGAACCCGCCTCGGTGAGCGCGTAGGCGCACAGCCATTCGCCGCTCGCGAGCCTCGGCAGGTACGCGTGCTTCTGCTCGTCGCTGCCCGCGAGCTTGAGCCCCAGCGACCCGAGCTCCTGCACCGCGAGGATGAGGCCGCTCGTCGCGCAGACCTTCGAGATCTCCTCGATCGCGATCAGCGAGAGGAGCGCGCCGGTGCCGAGCCCGCCGAACTGCTCCTCGTGGAAGAGGCCGAAGATGTCGTTCTCGCGGTAGAGCTCGACGACGTCCCAGGGGAACTCGTGCGCCGCGTCGATCTCCGCCGCCCGCGGCGCGATCCGCTCGCGCGCAAGCGTCCGCACGAGCTCGCGAATCTCCCTCTGCTCGTCGCTCAGCTCGTCCCAGGGCACGGCCGCGATTGTAAAGGCGCCCCGCCCGGCGTCGGGGAAACCCCGCAATCGTGCTCCGTGGCCGACCCGATGGCGACCCGCCGCCGCCGGGCCAGGATGGCCTCGAGTTCCTCCTCCGCGGGAGAAACGCATACCGCCGGCCTTTCGGGGCCGGCGGTGTCGTTTCGGGTCATCCGGCCCCGGCTTCTCTTTCCCCCCACCGGGGGACGCAGGCTCGACCGGAATCGCGGACAGTGAGCCGGATCGATCTCTCTGCGGCCACCTCGAGGAGGTGAAAGATCTCGTGATTCGTTGGCGTGCTCGCGCTTGGCGTGCGGGAGTGTTTGTCGCCGCCCTCATGGCGCTTGTCGTCGGTTCCGGCGCGGACTGGCGCTGGAACTGAACCATCGAACGGGGCGGGCCCGGCGACGCGGAGTCGCCGGCCCGTCCCGATCCTGGATCGACTCGACCTTGCCCTTCAGTCATCCCACAAAGATCCGCGGCGTCCCCGCTCTGCTTCTCGGCTACGTCGCCTTCACCACCGCGCTCGCGGTCCCCGCGCTCGCGCTCGCGCTCGGCGCGATCGCCGTCCACCCGCCCTCGCTCCGCAGGGCGGGCGTGCTCGTCCTGTTCTTCGCGCTTGCGCTCCTGGCCGACCTTCAGCCCGTGCCGATGGACGAGGCGGGCAAGTCCGAGGTCTCGATCGCCAACGTCTTCATCGTCGCCACCGCGATCCTGTTCGGCTGGCGCTATGCCGTGCCGCTTGCATCGCTGAGCGTCGGCATCACCTTCGTCGTCAACCGCCGGCCCTGGACGCGCGTCCTGTTCAACGTCTCCATGTACGCGATCTCGGCCTGGGCCGCGAGCCTACCGGTGATCGTCTTCGGATCGATCCACGGCGCACCCGCGGCGCGGTTGACCGCGTACGTGCTCTGCGGAGCGATGCTCCACCTGGTCGCGAACGTGATGTTCGTCTCGGGAGCCATCTCGATCTCACAGGGCATCCGCTACTGGCAGGTCCTCACCGCAGGCCTGCGGCAGAGCGGCGCGGCGTTCGCGATCATGGCCGTTCTCGCCGCGCTGGCCGCCAACCTCTGGGTGACGCACCCGTGGCTGCTCGTGCTCCTCGCGGGACCGCTGTTCACGCTGGCGCTCTACCAGCGGACCGTCCTTCACTCGCGGCTCGCCGCGCGCGACGCCCGCACCGACAACCTGACCGGGCTCGGCAACCATCGTGCATACCAGGCGGCCCTACGGCAGATGATCGAGGGATCGGACCGGAGCGGCGCGCCGTTCTCGCTCGCGCTGGTCGACGTCGACAACTTCAAGCGCGTCAACGACTCGTACGGGCACCCCGTCGGCGACGACCTGCTCGTCACCCTCGCGGAGATGCTCGAGACGACCGAGCACGCGCAGGCTTTCCGCTTCGGCGGCGACGAGTTCGCCATCCTCTTCTCGCTCGACGAGATGCGAAGCTGCCGGCTGATCGAACAGCTGCAGCACCGTCTCGCCGTCGTCGAATCCCAGCCCGCCGGCGCGGTCACGATCAGCGTCGGCATCGCCTCCTACCCGTCTCATGCGTCCTCGGCCGAGGAGCTCCAGCGGACCGCGGACGGCGCCCTCTACTGGTCGAAGCAGCACGGGAAGAACCGGTTCTGCCTCTACAGCCCGTCGGTCGTGCAGATCTTCTCGCCCAGGGAGCTCGAGCTCGAGACCGAACGCAACGCACGGTTGCGCGCGGCGAAGAACCTCGTGCGCTTCGTCGATGCGCGCGATCCCTCGACGGCCAGCCACTCCGAGATCGTCTCCGCGCTCGCCGAGGCGATCGGCGTTCAGCTCGGCCTCGACCTGGAGACGGTCGAGCGGCTGCGGCTCGGCGGCCTCCTTCACGACCTCGGCAAGATCGGTCTCCCGGACGCGATCCTGCACGCCCCGCGCGCACTCACACCCGACGAGTTCGAGATGGTTCAACGGCACCCCGAGTTCGGCTACGCCCTGCTCGACGGCCTCGGGATCGAGCCGATCGACGACTGGGTGCTGCACCACCACGAACGCTGGGACGGGTGCGGCTACCCGCACGGGCTCGCCGGCGAGGAGATCCCGCTCGGCGCCCGCATCATCCTCGTCGCGGATGCGTTCGAGGCGATCACGGCAGACCGGCCCTACCGGGCCGCCCGCAGCCCGGAGCTGGCCATCACCGAGCTACGGGACAACGCGGGCTCGCAGTTCGACCCGCAGGTCGTGGCGGCACTCGAGCGGCATCTCGACGCCACGCGCGAGCTCGCCGCCGAGGCGATCGCGTAGTGGCGCTCGCGCTGCCGCTGCTCGGAGGCCTCGCGCTCGCTCCCCTTCTCGGCGGGCGCTGGAGCCGGCTTGCCGAGGTGCGCCTGCGTCTGCTCTGGGTCTTCTACGCGGCCCTCGCGCTCCAGCTCGTCGCGTTCCCCTTCACGGCGCTGCCGTGGCGGACGCCCGATCGTGTGGGCGTCGTGCTCTGGCTCTGCTCGTACGCGCTCTTCCTGGTCTGCATCGCAATGAACCTGCGCCTGCCCGGAGTGGCGCTCATCGGCGCCGGGACGCTGCTGAACCTCACCGCGATCCTGGCAAACGGCGGCCACATGCCCGCGCTCCCGGATGCGCTCCGGGCCGCCGGGCTCCACTTCACCCGCAGCCGCAACAGCGCGGAGCTCGCCTCGCCCCACCTCGCGTGGCTCGTCGACCGCTGGGCTGCGCCCTCCTGGGTGCCCTGGGCGAACGTCTTCTCCGTCGGTGACGTCCTGATCGCAGCGGGAGGTCTCGTCTTCGCGCTCGGCGCAACCGGCGTGATGCGACATCGCCGCGCCTTCACAGCGGGCGCGACGCCGGCGCAAGACGCCTTCTAGCTGCCGATCACTCCGGCCGGTGGCAGACCGCCTCGACGTTGTTGCCGTCGCGATCGTGGACGAAGGCCGCGTAGTAGGTCGGGTGGTAGTGCTCGCGCACGCCGGGCGGGCCGTTGTCCTCGCCGCCGGCCGCGAGCGCGGCGGCGTGGAACGCGTCCACCGTCACCCGGTCATCGCAGGTGAAGGCGACGTGGGTACCGGTGCCGAACGGCTCCCGCTCCATGACCCAGAACTCCGGCTTGTCGTCCCTCCCGAAGCCGGCTCCTTTCCACTCGTCGAACGCCATCACGACGCGGTAGCCGAGCGGCGCGAGCGCCTGCTCGTAGAACGCCTTGCTGGCACCGTAGTCCCGCACGTTCAGACCGACGTGGTCCAACATCGTCAGCTCCTCTCAGTAGGCTCGAAACCATGATCCTCCAGAACGGAATCGTCCGCACCCTCGATCCGTCGCTGCCCGACGCGCGGGCGCTGGCGATCGCGGGTGACCGCATCGCGGGCGCCGTCGGCGTCCACGAGACGGCGCTCGCGAGCCCCGAGACGGTCGACCTCGGCGGCCGCTGCGTCCTGCCCGGGTTCACCGACTCGCACGTCCACTTCCCCACCTGGGCGATCGCCCAGAACGAGGTTCGGCTCGACGGCTGCGCGTCGCTCGACGAGGCGCTCGGGGCGGTGCGGGAGGCGGCCGCGTCGCTGCCGCAAGGGCGCTGGCTGCGCGGCCACGGCTGGCGCAGCGCCGACTGGCCGGGCGGCCGCGAGCCGACGAAGGAGGATCTCGACGCGATCACCGGGCCGCGGCCGGCCTCGCTGATCGCGAAGGACTACCATTCGCTCTGGCTCAACTCGGCCGCGCTCGCCCTCGCAGGCGGCGATCTCGACGTGAAGGGCGGCATCGTCGAGCGCGACGCACACGGCGAGCCGACGGGCGTGCTGCGCGAGGAGGCCGCGTGGAGGTTCGAGGATCGCCACGTCACGATCCCCGCCGACGAGTACGTCGAGGCGATGCGCCTCGGCGTGAAGCTCGCGTCGAGCCGCGGTGTCACGTGCGTCCACGACAAGGACGGCTGGGTCGGCGCGGCCGGGCTCTGGCAGCGGCTCGACGAGCACGCCGGCCTCACGCTCCGCGTCTGGCAGTCGGTCCCGCACGAGAAGCTGCCCGAGCTGCGCTCGCTCGAACTGCGCAGCGGCATCGGCTCAGCGCTGCTGCGCATCGGCTACCTCAAGGTCTTCATGGACGGCACGCTCGGTTCGCAGACGGCGTGGATGCTCGACGGCAGCGGCGTGCAGATCACGAGCGGCGAGGAGCTCGCCGAGATCGTCCGCGCCGGCGCCGAGGCCGGATGGCCCGTCGCCGTGCACGCGATCGGCGACCGCGCGAACCGGGAGGCGCTCGACGCGTTCGAGCAGACGCGCGACCTCTGGCAGCCGCTCGGGCTGCGCCCACGCATCGAGCATGCGCAGTGCGTCGCGCCGGAGGACCTTCCCCGCTTCGCGGAGATCGGCGTCGCCGTCTCGGCGCAGTTCACGCACGCGCCGTCGGATCGCGACCTCGCCGAGCGGTTCTGGGCGGGCCGGCTCGACGGCACGTACGCCTTCCGGACGCTGCTCGACTCCGGGGCGCATCTCGCGAACGGCTCCGACGCGCCGATCGAGGAGCTCGACCCGTGGGCCGGCGTTCTCGCCGGCGTCCTGCGCACGCTCGACGACCGGCCGTCGTGGCGGCCGGAAGAGGCGCTCACCCTTCAGCAGGCGCTGCACGCGACCTGCGTCGCACCGGCGTGGCTCTCGCACGACGAGCGCGTCCGCGGAACGCTGCTTCCGGGCCGGTTCGCCGACCTGGTCGTGCTCGACCGCGACCCCTTCGCGTGCGAGCCCGCCGAGCTACGCGAGGTACAGGTGGTGGCGACGATGCTGGGCGGCCGCTGGGTGCACAACCCTCCGCCCTGGCACTAGCGCTTCGGACTAGTGGTGAACGTGCCGCCACGGCACCACGAACGGCGCGAGCACGAATGCCCAGGCGCAGACCGCGAGCACCGCGATGACGAGGATGAACCCGACGACGGTGAGCAGGGTGTTCACGAGGCCTCCTTGTGGTACTTGCCACAATCGCTCCTCGACCCCGGCGGCCCATCAGGGCACACCCTGATCTTGGCAGCGGCCCGTCCGCGGGGAGGACGCAGCCCTGCTCGCCGTTACAATTTGGACATGGCCCGCACGATGAACGCGATTCACGAGTCGTCGACGTGCGCGGTCGCCGCCTGTGCCGAGATCATCGGCGCGAAGTGGACGGCCCTGCTCGTGCACGACCTGTCGGAGGGCCCACGCCGCTTCTCGCAGCTCGAGCGCTCGTGCAGCGGCATCAGCCCGCGCACGCTCGCCGAGCGGCTGCGCGTCCTCGAGCACGAGGGCATCCTCGAGCGGCGCAGCTACCCCGAGTCGCCGCCGCGGGTCGAGTACGAGCTGACCGACAAGGGCGCCTCGCTCCTGCCGATCATCGACGCGATGCGCGAGTTCGGTCACGCGTGGCTGCCGTGCGGCCACGACCACGGGCACCACCACGTCGCTCTGACCTAGCGCGGCAGCTCTGCGAGCGCCGTGTAGAGCGCGGCCGCCGTGTCGACGCCCTGCTCGAAGTAGCGCACGAGGAACTTCTCGTTCGGCGAGTGCACGTTCGACTCGGGCAGCCCGAAGCCGGTGAGGATCGTCGGGATGCCCTTGTGCTCGAGCGCGGGCATGATCGGCAGCGTCCCGCCGGAGCGGACGAGCAGCGGCTTCACGCCGAGCGCCCGCTCGAACGCCTGCAGCCCGAGCTTGATCGCGGGCGCGTCCGGCTCGACGCGCCCGGGCGGGGAGCCGGCCCAGCGCACGTCGACCTCGGCGCCGGCGGGCGCGGCTGCGCGGACGAGCCTCTCTGCCGCGGCGCCGATCGTCTCGACGTCCTGGCCGGGCGCGAGCCGGATCGTGAACTCGCCCGAGGCGTTGACCGACAGGGTCGTGTTCCGCAGCCCCGGCTTGCCGCCGAGGATTCCGTTCACGTCCGCCGACGGCTCCGCCCAGGTTCGCACGTAGAACTCGTCCTCGGCCCGGACGTCGAGCGGCCGCGCTCCCTGGCCCCGGAGCTCGTCCGCGCCCGGCGGCAGCGCCGCCCACGCGGAGAGCTCCTCGGCCGTCGGCGCCGCGATCCCCTCGCGCAGCGGCTCGGGCAGGCGTCCGTCCGGCCCGGCGAGCACCGCCTCGAAGCAGCGCATGAGCGCGTGGACCGCGTTCAGCGCGGCGCCGCCGTACATCCCCGAGTGCAGGTCGCGCTCGCCGGTCGCCACCTTCACGTCGAACGCGATGAGGCCGCGCGTCGCGAGGTCGAACACCGGCACGTCGAGCCGGAGCATCCCGCCGTCGAAGATGATCGCCGCATCCGCGCCGCGGTCGTCGACGGCGAGGTAGTCGACGATCGTGTGGCCCCCGACCTCCTCCTCGCCGTCGCAGGCGAAGCGCAGGTTGACGGGCAGCGCGCTCGCCTCGGCGAGCTTCTCCGCCGCCTTGAGCAGGATGAAGACCTGGCCCTTGTCGTCGGTGATCCCGCGCCCGTACGCCCATCCGTCCCGGATCGTCAGCTCGAACGGGTCGGTCTCCCACAGGTCGAGCGGCGCCGGCGGCTGCACGTCGAAGTGCCCGTAGCAGAGGACCGTCCGCGCGCTCGCCGGGTCGGTCGACGCCGGAATCTCGCCGAGCGCCAGCTCCCTCTCGCCGAACGGCGTCAGCTCCGCGCTGCCGCCGATGCTGCGGATCCGCTCGCAGACCCACTCCCCCGCCCGCTTCACGTCCTCGCGAAACGCGGCGTCGGCACTTACGGACGGGATCGCGATGAACTCGCTGAGCTCGCTACGCCAGGTCTCGTCCACGGGGAGAGACTCTATGCGAGTTCTCGGGCGCCGGGCACCGTTCGTTCGCGCTGCGCATCCACAGCGCGACGAGGCAGGCGCCTGGCACCGGCGCGCAACAGATAGTGCGCGCCGCCGCCGAGGCCACCTGCCTCGTCCTCCGGATTCAGCAGGCCGCACGTCTTGAGGGAGAGACATCCGCAACCGATGCACGTCGTCAGGCGGCCGCGGATCGCCTCGAGCGTCTCGATCCGCTCGTCGAGCTCGCGCCGCCAGCTGCGCGAGAGCCGCTCCCAGTCCCGCTTCGTCGCGGGGCGGTCGGCGGGCAGCGCCTCGAGCGCCACGCGGATTCGCTCGAGCGGGATGCCGGCGGCCTTCCCGGCCTGGATCAGCGCGACCCTGCGCAGCATCGTCCCGTGGTAGCGGCGCTGGTTGCCGTCCGTGCGGCGGGAGTCGATCAGGCCCTGCCGCTCGTAGAACCGCAGCGCCGACCGGGAGACGCCGCTCCGCGCCGAAAGCTCGCCGATGGTCATGTTGACGGGCATTTGACTTAAACATTAGTTGAGGTTCTACCGTGTGCGCATGGCAACCATGACGACACTCGGCCACGGCGACCTGCCGGAGTTGCTGACGCTGCTCATCGGCGACGAGAAGCACGACCGGAGCTCGCTCTCGACCCTCGACGTGCTCTGGGTGCTGTACGACCGCGTGCTCGGCGAGGACGACCGGTTCCTGCTCTCGAAGGGGCACGGCCCGGCGGCGTACTACGCCGTGCTCGCCGCGAAGGGGCTGATCCGCGTCGAGGACCTGCCGCGCTTCGGCGCCTTCGACTCCCGGCTCGGCCACCATCCGGACCGCGTGCTCGTCCCCGGCGTGGAGATCTCGAGCGGCTCGCTCGGGCACGGGCTGCCGATCGCGGTCGGCGCCGCGCTCACGGGACGGCGCGTCTTCTGCCTCGTGGGCGACGGCGAGCTCGACGAGGGCAGCAACTGGGAGGCGGTGCAATGGGCCGGGCGGATCGGCCTCGCCGCGCTCACCGCGATCGTGGTGGACAACCACAGCTCGACGTATCACTGGCCCGGCGGCGTCGAGAAGCGGTTCGAGCTGGAAGGCTGGACGAGCGCACGTGCCGACGGGCGCGACCACGACGTGCTCGAGCGCGCCCTCGCGGCGCGAGCAAACGCGGCGCCGCACGTGGTCGTCGCCGAGGTGCTCCGGTGACGACGATGCGAGAGCGGTTCTACCGGCTCGCCGCGGACGCGCTCGAGGACGATCCGCGCGTGGCGATGGTCTTCGCCGAGATCGGCGTCGCCGAGATGCCGCGGCACCCGCGCCTGTTCAACGTCGGCATCCGCGAGCAGTTGATGATCGGCGTCGCGGCGGGGCTGGCACTCGAAGGCATGCGGCCCGTCGTGCACTCGTACACGCCGTTTGTCGTCGAGCGGCCGTACGAGCAGATCAAGCTCGACCTGGGACATCAGGATCTCGGCGCGGTGCTCGTCAGCACTGGCGCCTCGTACGACGCAGCCAACTCGGGCCGAACGCACCAGGCGCCCGAGGACGTCGCCGCACTGAGCGCGCTGCCCGGTTGGACGATCCACGTCCCGGGTCATCCCGACGAGCTCGAGCGGCTGTTCACGCGATCTCTCGCCGGTGACGACCGCGTGTACATCCGCATGTCTCAGGAGACGAACGACGCACCGTTCCACGGCGACGGAGTCGTCGTGCTGCGTGAGGGCTCCGGCCTGTTCGTGCTGGCGGTCGGGCCGACGCTCGGCGAGACGCTCGCGGCGACCGGCGACCTCGACGTCACCGTCGCGTATCTCGCAACTCCGCGACCGTTCCCGGATGCGGCGCTTCGAGAGGCACTGCGCGGAACCGACGTCGTGCTCGTCGAGCCGTACCTCGCGGGCACCTCGGCCGGTGAGGTATCGCGCGCGCTGCGCGATCGCCCGCACCGGCTGCTCGCGCTCGGCGTGCCGAACGCCGAGTTCCGGCACTACGGGACCCCGGCGGAGCATCGGCGCGCCCACGGTCTCGATGCACGCGGGATACGCGCGGCCGTGGTGGAGTTCGCGGCGTCTACGCGACGTCTTTGAGGCTATGCGCGTCTGCCAACGCGCGCAGCTTCTTCAAAGACTGATTCTCGATCTGGCGGATGCGCTCGCGCGTGACGTTGAACGTTCGCCCAACCTCGTCGAGCGTGCGCGGGTGCTCGCCGTCGAGTCCGTAACGGAGCTCGAGCACGCGGCGCTCGCGATGCGACAGCGTCGAGAGGATCTTGCGCAGCGTCTCCCTGCGCATCGCCACCTCGGCCGCCTCGTCGGGGAGCGGGACGTTCTCGTCGGTGAGGAAGTGCCCGAACTCGGACTCCTCCTCGTCGCCGACAGGCTTCTCGAGCGAGACCGGCGTCTGCGCGCTGCGCATGATCTGCTCGACCTCGTCGAGCGGCAGGTCGAGATCCGTTGCGATCTCGAAGGGCGTCGGCTCGCGACAGAGCTCCGCGCGCAGCTTGCGCTCGCTGCGGACGATCTTGTTGAGCTTCTCGACGACGTGCACCGGCATCCGGATCGTGCGCGCCTTGTCGGCGAGCGCGCGCGCGACTGCCTGCCGGATCCACCACGTCGCGTACGTGGAGAACTTGAAGCCCTTGCGGTAGTCGAACTTCTCCGCGGCGCGGACGAGGCCGATCGTCCCCTCCTGGATCAGGTCGAGGAACGGCAGCCCCTGGTTGCGGTAGCGCTTCGCGATCGAGACGACGAGTCGGAGGTTCGCCTCCACCATCTCCTGCTTCGCGGCGTGGTCGCCGCGCTCGATCCGCTTCGCCAGCTCGACCTCCTGCGCGGCCGTGAGCAGGTCGACCTTGCCGATGTCCTTGAGGAAGAGCTGGAGCGAGTCGGTGGAGATCTCGCGCGCCTCGGCCTCGGCTCCCCCCTTGTCCTCGGCTTCGACCTCTGCGACGGAGACGCCGACGACGTCGATCTGCATCTCCTCGAGCGTGCGGTAGAAGTCGTCCATCTGGCCGGCGTCGAGATCGAGCTCGTCGAGGGCGAGCGCGATCTCGTCCGCGCTCAGCGAGCCGGACAGCTGAGCCGACTCGATCAGCCCCCGCGCTTCATCGGTGTCGAAGACGTCGGCAACCTCGCGGACGGCTCGCCCCTCCACCCCTGCGCTCAATCGCGTCCCCCTGCTTCGAAACCGCTTGTACCAACGATGACGACGAAAAGATGCCGCACTGTGCCATGCGGATCGGACACCGCGCCATAGGCCGATCGGCTCATATTCAACCTATCTGGTCCCATTCTTGACGAGATCGGCCAGTAGCGCCCTCGCTTGCTTCGCGTAGATCGACTTCGGGTTGTCCGCAATCGCAAGGCGTAGCTGCTGCTCGCCTTTCTTCACCTGGCGCGTCCAGATGAGCAGAAGGCCGAGGTGGAAGCGAACGACGGGCGCCTTCGGGAAGACACCGGTGAGCGGTCCGAGCCGCGCGAACGCCGTGACGGGGTTGTCCTTCGAGAAGGAGCCGACGGCGGCCGCGGTCTGTGCAACGGGGTCGTGCGGCGCGAGTGCGGCAGCGGCGGTGAACTCGCGCTCGGCCGACACCGGGCGCCGCAGGTTCCAGAGCGCGAGTCCGTAGAGGAGCTTCGCCTTCGCATCGGGCCTCGCCGCGCCGCGGGCGAGCGCCGCGAGCTGCTGCTCCGCCGGCAGCCTCGTCACCGCCGGGGGTGGGCTCAGCGGCGTGACGAGGTACGGCAAGCCGGGCGCCATGCCGGGATGGAGGTTCGTCTCGGCGTCGACCGCGGCCGGCGAGTCCGGCTGCACCTGGGCCGCGAGCTTCCATGCGGCGACGGCATCGGCGTTGCGCCCCGACCAGTAGTACGCCCAGCCGAGGTGGAGCTCGGCGAGCGCGCTGTGCGGATGCGACGAGACGATCCGCTTCAGGTCGTCCAGCCCGTGGCCCGGCCAGCCGGCGAAGGCGGCGCCGATCTGCGCCTCGAGCGAGTGGTAGCGGGCGAAGATCGCGGCCGCCTCGGCACGGTGGCCCGCGTTGTAGAGATCCGCCGCTCGGGCGAGCGCGCGGGTCTCGGCGTCGCTGCGGACGCCGAAGTCGAACTCGAGCGGCGGCGCTCCCTTCCGCGGCGCGCTCACCGCCCCGGGCGCGGTCGTGTGCTCGCCGCGCGTCTGCAGCAGGGTCACCCCCACCGCCCCCGTGACCGTCAGCGCCGCTGTGAGCGCGACCACTGCGAAGACCCGGGCGCGCGCGCTCATCGGCCGCGGAGGGTAGCCGGAGCGGCGCAGCCCTGCGCCGAGTCGCTATATTCTTGAAAGTCATGCCGACGTACCGCGAGCTGCTGCAGCAGCTGAAGGCCGAGATCGAGGAGGTGGACGCTCCACGCGCCCGCGAGCTCCTCGCGGCCGCGGACGCTCCCCTGCTCGTGGACGTCCGCGAGCAGAGCGAATGGGACGAGGGATACATCCCCGGTGCCGTGCACGTGCCGCGCGGCCATCTCGAGTCGCGGATCGAGCAGGCGGCGCCCGACCGCTCGCGCCCGGTCATCGTCTACTGCGCCGTCGGCAACCGCTCCGCCTTCGCGGCGAAGACGCTCGAGCAGCTCGGCTACGAGAACGTCGCCTCGCTCGCCGGCGGCTTCACCGACTGGAAGCGCAACGGCTTCCCGACGCAGCTCCCGCGCACGCTCGACGCGGAGAAGCGCTCGCGGTACAGCCGGCACATCCTCATTCCGGAGGTCGGCGTCGAGGGCCAGCTGAAGCTGCTCGAGTCGCGCATCCTCCTGATCGGCGCGGGCGGGCTCGGCTCGCCCGCCTCGCTCTACCTCGCCGCGGCCGGCGTCGGCACGCTCGGCATCGTCGACGACGACCGCGTCGACGCGTCGAACCTCCAGCGGCAGATCGCGCACTCGACCGAGACGCTCGGCGACTGGAAGGCCGACTCCGCGAAGGCGACGATCGCGGGGCTGAACCCCGACGTGAGCGTGATCACGTACAAGGAGCGCCTCACCTCCGAGAACGTCGACCGGATCCTCGCCGACGGCTGGGACGTGATCGTCGACGGCGCCGACAACTTCCCGACGCGCTATCTCGTCAACGATGCCGCCGTTTGGCACGACATCCCCGTCGTCCACGGCTCGATCTATCGCTTCGAGGGCCAGGCCACGGTGTTCAAGCCGCACGAGGGCCCGTGCTACCGCTGCCTGTTCCCGCAGCCGCCGCCGCCCGAGCTCGCGCCGAGCTGCTCCGAGGGCGGCGTGCTCGGCGTGCTGCCCGGGATCATCGGCTCGATCCAGGCGAACGAGGCCCTGAAGCTCGCGCTCGGCATCGGCGAGACGCTCACCGGCCGGCTGCTGCTCTTCGACGCTCTCTCGACCGAGTTCAGCGAGGTCTCGCTCCGCCGCGATCCGGACTGCCCGGTGTGCGGAGAGCATCCGACGATCACCGAGTACATCGACTACGTGGAGTTCTGCCAAGGGAGGCCGACGCACGCATGAAGACCGTTCGCATTCCGCCAACGTTGCGCAACGAGACCGGCGGCGAGCGGCAGGTGCACGCCGCGGGCGGCACCGTCCGCGAGCTGCTCGACGACCTGATGCACAAGTTCCCGGGCCTGCGCAGCCAGCTCGTCGAGGACGACGAGATCGCCCCGTTCGTGAACGTCTACGTCGAGGGCGAGGACGTGCGCACGCTCGACGGTCTCGACACGCCCGTCCACGACGGGAACACCGTGATTCTCCTGCCTGCCATGGCCGGCGGTGCGTAGCCGGCTCGTCGTCCCGAGCCTCCTCGACCTCGTCGGCGACACCCCGCTCGTCGAGCTGCGGCGCATGTCGCCGAAGCCCTCGGTGCGGCTGTACGCGAAGCTCGAAGGCCAGAACCCGACCGGCTCGATCAAGGACCGCGTCGCGAAGGCGATGATCGAGGCGGCCGAAGCGTCGGGCGAGCTCCTGCCCGGCCGCGAGCTGCTCGAGCCGACGAGCGGGAACACCGGCATCTCGCTCGCGCTGATCGCGAAGCTCAAGGGCTACCCGCTGACGTGCGTGCTGCCGGAGAACGCGACCGAGGAGCGGCGCCTGCTGCTGCGGCTCTACGGCGCGACGATCGTCGACTCGCCCGCGGCGGAGGGCTCGAACGGCGCCGTCCGCATCGCGCTCGAGCTGGCGGAGCGGGAGCCGCGCTACTTCATGCCGTTCCAGTACGCGAACCCCGCCAACCCGCGCGCCCACTACGAGGGCACCGGCGCGGAGATCGCCGAGGCGCTCGACCGCGTCGACGTGCTCGTCGCGGGCCTCGGCACGGGCGGCACGCTGATGGGCACCGGCGAGCGCCTGCGCGAGAGCTTCCCCGACGTCGTCGTCGCGGCCGCCGAGCCGCTCCCCGGCGACCCCGTGATGGGCCTGCGCTCGCTCGGCGACGGCTACGTCCCGCCGATCCTCGACGTCTCCAGGCTCGACCGGAAGGTGCTCGTCTCCAACGTGGAGTCCGTCACCGCGGTGCGCGCGCTGCTCGACCGCGAGGGGATCTTCGCGGGCGTCTCCTCGGGCGCCGTCGTGCACGTGGCGCAGAAGCTCGCGGCCGAGCTCGACGAGGGCGTCGTCGTCTGCATCCTCCCCGACGGCGGCTGGAAGTACCTGACCGCCCCGTTCTGGAGCGAGGGGGCGGGAGAATCGATGGAGTCGACGTTGTGGTGGTAGTCGTGCCCGCCGCCCTGCGCCGGGCGCTGGTCGATCATTCGCTCGCAGAGCAGCCGAACGAGGCCTGCGGGCTGCTCGTCCTCAGAGACGGCGTGGCGGAGAGCTATCACCCCGGGCGGAACGGAGCAGCGTCCCCTTACCGCTTCGAGCTCGAGGTCGACCCGGAGCTGTGGTTCCTCGAGGACGACGGCTGCGAGCTCGCAGTCTTCCACTCCCACCTCTCGTCACCGCCGCGCCCCTCCCGCACCGACGTCGAGAACATCGGGCTCTGGGCCGGGAGGCCGTACGTGATCTACTCCGTGCGCGAGGACACGCTCGGCGCGTGGACGATCCGCGACGGCGCGATCGAGCCGCTCGAGCTCGCGCCGTAGCGGGCTACTCGAGCTCGTCGTCGGCGGTCGAGAGCAGATCCTCCTCCTGCTGCCGGGGCTGGGGGCGCTCGAGGAACGTGACCGCCATCCGCTCGATGCGGTTGCCTTCGACCTCGAGCACGTCGAAGCGCATGCCGTCGTAGGCGACGTCGTCGCCGGGCTCGGGGGCCCGGCCGAGCTGGCCGAACACGAAGCCGGCGACGGTGTGGAAGTCCTCCTCGGGGAGCTCGGCGTTGAACCGGTCGTTGAACTCGTCGATCGGGAACATGCCGTCGATCCGCCAGGTGTCCTCGTCGACCTGCACGAGCTGCTCCTCTGCCACGTCGAACTCGTCCTCGATCTCGCCGACGATCTCCTCGATCAGGTCCTCCAGCGTGCAGACGCCGACCATGGCGCCGTACTCGTCGACGACGACCGCGAAGTGGTTCTTCGTGCGCTTGAACTCCTGCAGGAGCGAGGCGAGGTCCTTCGTCTCGGGGACGACGTAGGCGGGCCGCAGCAGCTCGTCGAGCCGCACGTTCGCGAGGCCGCGATCGTGGATCGCCGAGAAGAGGTCGCGGACGTGCAGGACGCCGACGATGTCGTCGAGCGTCTCCCGGTAGACGGGGTAGCGCGTGAACGGCGAGTCGAGCACCGTCGCGAGCGCCTCCTCGGGTGTCAGGTCGACGGAGATCGCCACGACGTCGGGTCGCGCGACCATCACCTCGGCGGCGTCGGTGTCGGCGAAGTCGAAGACCTTGTCGATCATCTGGCGCTCTTCCTGCTCGATCTCACCCTGCTCCGTCGAGCGGGAGAGCAGCATGCGCAGCTCCGCCTCGGAGTGGCCGTCGGTCCGGATCCCGGGCGGAGCCTGCCCGAGCGTCCGCAGCACGAGCTCGGTCGACGTCTGCAGCACCCAGATGACGGGCCCCGCGACCGTGAAGAACGCGCGCACCGGCGCGGAGGCCCACAGCGCCGTTCCCTCGGAATGGCTGAGCGCGACGCCTTTCGGCACGAGCTCGCCGATGACGACGTGGAAGAAGGTCAGGATCAGGTAGGCGAGCGCGATCGCGAGCGCGGCCGCCATCCACGGGTCGAACGCCTGCGAGAGCGCGTGCTCGCCGAGCGCGCCGATGCCCAGCGAGGTGAGCGTGACGCCGAGCTGCATCGCCGCGATGAAGCGCGGCGGGTCGCTCGTGATGCGCAGCACGCCGCGCGCGCGGCGGTTGCCCTGGTGATGCAGCTCGATGATCCTCGTCCGCCGCGCCGTCACGAGCCCGTACTCGGCCGCGACGAAGAAGGCGTTCAGCAGGATGAGAACTGCAACGCCGACGAGTTCCAGAAAGAGAGTCACGCCCCCACCCCCAACGGGGCGCAGGTACTAGGCGGGATGTCGTCCACCAGTCATCTCGCAGTATAGGCGACGCCGCGGTCGTCTTCGGTCTTCGCCGCGCGCCCGAGCGCCACCAGCCGCTCGAGGTGCGACAGCGTCTCGGCGACCGCGAAGCGGCGGTGGATCGGAGGCAGGTCGGCGCCGAAGAGGTCGTGCGAGACGTCGAAGCCGCTGCGCGGCTCACGCCCGAGGGCGGCCTCCGTCTGGTCGAGCCTCCGATCGTGGTGCGCGACGATCTCGTGCGCGCGCGCCGGCGGGTCGTCCACCGTCCTGCCGTGCCCGCCGTAGGAGACGCGGGGCCGGAGCTCCGCGACGCGGTGGAGCGACTCGACGTAGTCGCCCAACGGGTCGGGCCTGCTCTCCGGGTAGAGCCCGATCGCCGGGGTGATCGGGGTCAGCAGGTGATCGCCTGCGACGAGCACGCCTTCGCGGTAGAGGCAGAGATGTCCGTCGGCATGGCCGGGCGTCGCGAGCACGCGCCAGCCGTCCACCTCGTCGCCAGGCTCGACGAGCTGCGGGTTCCACGCGAACCGGACGAAGTCGGCGAAGACGTGCCCCGACTCGATCAGCTCCTCGGCGACGTGCGGCGGCACGCCCTGCCGCAGGAACCACGCCGCGATCTGCTCCGGCCAGTGGTGCGACCCCCAGACCTGCTCGCACTGCGCGTAGTCGAGCCGCCCCTGGAGCACGGGCGCCCCGGTCGCCTCGGCCGCCGCCTCGGCGCCGCCGACGTGGTCGGGATGCATGTGCGTGATGAAGATGC
>DASPTD010000040.1:0-18507 GCA_035623575.1 Gaiellaceae bacterium | reverse complement strand
AACATCTACACGCAGAGGATCTTCTCGATCTTCTTCCCGACGATCGAGTTTCTCGGCGTGATCGCGACCGGAGCCGTCCTCTTCACCGGCGAGAAGCTGTACGCGCACCACACGCTGACGATCGGGACGCTGATCACCGCGCTCTACCTGCTCCAGCTCGTCTTCCAGCCCTTGCAGGAGCTCTCCGACGTGTACGGGCAGCTCCAGTCGGGCGCGGCGGCGATGGTGAAGATCGCGACGATCCTCGACGAGGAGCCGGAGATCCGGGACGCACAGCAGTCGGTCGAACTGCCGCGCGTCGAGGGCGACCTCGAGATCGACCGCGTCGTCTTCGCATACGGCGCCGAACCGGTACTGCACGAAGTGGAGGTCCACGTGCGGCCGGGCGGCTGCCTCGCACTCGTCGGCGAGTCGGGCGGCGGCAAGTCGACGCTGGCGCGACTCGTCGGCCGCTTCTACGACCCCGACTCCGGCGCCGTGCGCGTGGACGGCGTCGATCTCCGCGACGTGAAGCTCCGCTCCTACCGGCGCCAGCTCGGGGTCGTGCTCCAGGACCCGTTCCTCTTCAGCGGCACGATCGCCTCGAACATCCGCTTCGCGAAGCCGGACGCGACGGACGAGGAGGTGGGCGCGGCCGCGGCGGCCGTCGGCGTCGACCGCGTCGCGAAGCGGCTGCGCGGCGGGCTCGAGCACGAGGTGCGCGAGGGCGGCTCGGGCCTCTCCGCAGGCGAACGGCAGCTGATCTCGATCGCGCGCGCGCTGCTCGCCGACCCTCGCATCCTCATCCTCGACGAGGCGACCTCGAACATCGACCGCCCGACCGAGGTGCTGATCGAGCACGCGCTCGACCGGCTGCTGCGCGATCGCACCTCGATCATCATCGCCCACCGCCTCTCCACCGTCCGCCGCGCGGACCAGATCCTCGTCGTCGAGCACGGCCGCATCGTCCAGCGCGGCACCGAGCAGGAGCTGCTCGGCCAGGAGGGCGCGTTCCGCCGGCTCGCGCAGGGGCTCGACGGCGAGCTCGCCGCGGCGGGCTAGCCCTCCTACTGAGCCCGCAGCTCCGCGAGGACGTCGAGGCAGGCCTCGACGGCGCGCGGGTCGAACTGGCTGCCGGCCGCCTCGCGCAGCCGCCGCACCGCTTCCGGACGGCTGAGCCGCTTGCGGTAGGGGCGGTCGGTCGTCATCGCGTGGTACGAGTCGCAGACGAAGACGATCCGCGACTCGAGCGGGATCTCTTCGCCGGCGAGGCCGTCGGGATAGCCCCGCCCGTCCCAGCGCTCGTGGGAGTGGCGGACGATTGCACGCACCTCCTGCAGGCGGTCGATCGGGGCGATGATCCGCTCGCCGAGCGTCGGGTGCCTCTCCATCACGGCGCGCTCCTCCGCGCTGAGGCGGCCCGGCTTCGCGAGGATGCCGGTCGGGATACCGATCTTGCCGATGTCGTGCAGAAGCGCGCCCAGCTCCAGCCGCTTGAGCGCGACCTCGTCCAGCCCGAGCGCCCTGCCGACCCGAAGCGAGAGGTCGGAGATCCAACGGGCGTGCTTCGACGTGTATTCGTCGTTCGCCTCGAGCGCATTCGCAAGCGCCTCGACGGTGGAGACGAACGTCCGCTCGAGGCCTTCGTAGCTGCTCGCATTCGCGATCGCGAGCTTCGCCTGGTGCGCGAGACCGCCGAGCAGGCGCAGCTCGTGCTCGCCGAACTCGTCGCCGGACCGCAGCGCGGCAACGATCCCTCCCAGCCGACCGTCGACGTCGAGCGGCGCGATCGCATACGTGTCGTCCGGTACGACCGGGTCGGGGTAGATCGCCCCGTAGCGGGAGGGGCCGACAAGCGTCGGGCCGTCCGTGCCGACGATCTGCCGCACCTCTGTGGCGGCGACGCGCCTGCGGGCGAGGATCAGCCGCTGCTCCTCCGTGTAGCCGTGCAGCGCGCGGGGCAGGATCCACCCCTCCCCGTCCTCGATCCACACCGAGGTGCGCGGCGAGGAGAGCCTTCCCGCAGTCAGCTCGACCACCCGTTCGAGAATCTCGTCCAGGCTGCCCGCCGTCGCCAGCTCGCGTCCGAACTCGAGCAGGGTGGTCGCGCTCGCGGCCTCGCGCCGGGCCGAGTCGTAGAGCCGCGCATTCTCGACTGCGACCGCCGCGTGGCCGGCGAGCACCTCGAGCAGGCGGACGTCGTCCTCGTCGAACTGGTCGAGCCCGAGCTTGGAGACGACGATCACGCCGACGACGTGCGAGCCGTAACGAAGCGGCACCGCCAGCAGGGACTCCTCGATCACGGCCGTCCCCGGGATGCGGTTGCCGAACTCGCAGTTGGCGGCGTCCCCGATCAGGAGCGACTCGCCGAGCTCGGCGGCGCGGCCGGTGATGCCCCGGCCGATCCGCGTCCGCAACAGCTCGAGCGGCAGGGCGGCGACCTCGGAGGTGAAATCGCCGCTGAAGGAGATCGGCACGAGCTCCTCTCCGTCGACGACGAAGACGCGGCAGTTGTGGTAGTCGATCAGGGAGCGGAGCTCCGCCGCGATCTCGTCTCCGATCTCCCGCACGTCGTTGAGCCGGTTCAGCTTGCCGCTGAGGCTCTGGAGCATCTTCATGTGGGCGATCGAGCGGACGTCTCGCGCGTTCACCGGCGAGTCCGGGCGTTCGGTCCGTTTCTCGTCGTAGAGCACGACCCGGTTCTTGCCCTGCGCCTTCGCCGTCATCATCGCCGCCTCGGCGCAGGCACCGAGCTCGCGCGGGTTCATCGCGTGCTCCGGGCCGAGGGAGAGGCCGACGGAGACGGTCATGCTGCCCACGGCCGGATAGTCGATCGCGGCGAGCTGCTCGACCACGCGCTCGGCCACACGGGTCGCGTCGACTGCGTCGCACGCGCTCATGATCACGCCGAACTCCTCGCCGCCGAGCCGGCAGACGACGTCCTCCGGCCGGACGCACTGGCGTAGGGTGTCCGCGAGCAGGCTCAGCAGCTCGTCGCCGACGCCGTGTCCGTGCACGTCGTTCACGCGCTTGAAGTCGTCGATGTCCAGCATCAGCACCGCGACGGGTCTGTGGGTGCGGCTCGCCTCCTGCAGCGCGTTCCGCAGGCGCTCGTGAAAGCTGCGGTGGTTGAAGAGTCCGGTGAGCGAGTCTGTCCGCGCCTGGTGCTCGAGCCGCTCGCGAATCTGCGCGTTGTCGAGCGCAAGCGCGGCAGCGTCCGCGAAGCGCTTCGCGAGCTCGAACTCGTGCTCGCTGAACATGCCGTCCTCGCCGACGCGGTAGATGTTGAGCACGCCCTTGATCTGCGCGCGCGCGACGAGCGGAATCGAGATCAGCGCCTCGGGATCGATCGGCGTCCCCGGCACGAAGCGGACACGCGGGTCGAGGTGCGCCTGGTTGACCAGCGCGGCCTCGCGACGGCGTGCCGCCCAGCCGGTGATGCCCTCGTCGAAGCCGACACGCGTGCGCAGGATCTCCTCTGCGTACTGGTCGCGGGCGAGCACGGGGACGAGCACCGCCTGCGGCTCGTCCGCTCCGTAGATCGTCAGCGTGTCGTGCGGGATGAGGTCGGCGAGCGTGTCCGCGATGCGAACGAGCAGCGTGTCGAGGCTCTGCTCGGCGAGCACCTCGTGGAAGACGTCGGCGAGGCGCCGGTACGATTCCACGAGCTCGGACGCGGTGGGCGCGCCGCCGCCCTCCGGCAGGAGCCGCAGGTGGGGTCCAGGGCGCGTTACGACGTCACCCCCAGGGTTGTGCACGGTACTGGCCGCAGACTGAGCTCTCTCGATCGGGTGGGCTGCCCTAGTCATCATGGAGATGCGAGAGGCTCGAATCCCCCGGGCGGGTGATCCGGGCGGGAAGACACGAAGGGCCGGCGCACGCCGGCCCTTCAAACCCTGCCGGGGCGGCGCACGGCGCCGCCGAAGGTTCTAGTCGCCCCAGTCGAAGTCCCGCGCGTGATCGACGGCCCAGAAACCCGAGTCCTCGATGTCGGCGCGCGCCGCGTTCTCCGCGGTCTCCTCGCCGGGCCAGACAAGGGTCCCGGCGGCGCCTGCGGGAACGAAGTCGGGCTGGATGCCGTCGATCGTCTCCTCCAGGCGCGCCTGCTCCTCGGTCTTGAACAGGGGATGGTTCTCGAACGGATCGTCGGACCGGTACCGGTCGATCGGCATGTGCCGGTCGAGCCCCGAATTCCGCTCCTTCAGCTCCAGATGATCCTTGATGACCTGCGCAAACAGCGAAGGTGTCTCTACCGGCATTGCCTTCCTCCCGAGTGTGGACGTGCCCCTCGCGCGGGATTGTAACCTGTCTCGACTCGCTTTCCTATTCGAGACTACTAAAACCTCCGGAGAGGCGCGACATGTTCGACGCGGCTCCTCCCGTTCCTCCCGCCGCGGCCGGCCGGCGCCGATCTGCAACGATGCCGGCATGGCCCGCCTCGGCAAGCTCCGCCCCGGCCCGATCGGTGCAGCGATCGCTCTCGTCGACGTCTGGCGGCGCCTGACCCCGGCCCAGCGAGCCCAGCTCGTCCGCCTCGCCAGGCGGCACGGCCCGACGGTCGTCAAGAGATTCCGCGCGAAGCGCTGACGCGCTTCGCGCGGGTCGGGTTTCGGCTTCGCGGAGCGGCCGCGGGCCAAGCCCGCGGCCTCTTGGCGCTGACGCGCGGCGACCGGCTCGGGAAGCGCGCACGGTGGTGCTACGCATCCCCGCGCGCGTGGATCCGGCCTCCGCGAACGCTTCGCGTTCGCTCCGGCCCTGGACCATCGGCCCGGAGAAGGTTGGAAGCCGTCGCTCGCCGAGCGGTCAAGGCCGGAGGCTACCGCGGCCGTAGGCGCGTTAGCCTCCGGCCGACTACACGCGGACGGGGACGGCGCAGCCGCCACCGGCCGCGCTGCCCGGACCCGCCGCCGCTCGTCAGAAAAGAGGACGCCGGCTTGCCGGCGTCCGCTCCGCGAAGCACAACCCCCACCCGCGCGAAGTGCGCAGCACTTCGCGCGGAAGCTTCAACCGGCAGAAAGCGCCGAAAGCGCGAGGGCGGCGCGGACGATCCGGTCCTGCTCGCGCAGGTGCGCGGTCGGGTATCCCTCGCTCGGGCTCGCCCGCCAGGGCCGGCCGACGTAGAGCAGCGGCACGCCCGCCGGCTTCGCCTCCTCGAGCCGGTGGCGGATCGCGCGCCAGGGACCCATGTTCTGCGGCTCCTCCTGCGCCCAGACGACCTCGCGCACGCCCGGGTAGCCGCGAAGCAGCTCCGCCGCCTCCTCGGCCGGGAACGGGTAGAGCTGCTCGAGCCGCGCGACCGCCACGCGGTTCCCGCTCGCGCGCTCCTCGTGGCCGACGATGTCGTAGTAGATCTTCCCGGAGCAGAGCACGAGCCGCGTCACCCGGTCGTGATCCGACTCGGCGTCGTCGAGAAGCGGCCGGTACTCGCCCTCGACGAGGTCCTCGAGCGTCGAGGACGCCTGCTTCAGCCGCAGCAGGCCCTTCGGGGTCATCACGACGAGGGGCCGCGCCACCGGGTCGAGCGCCTGCCGCCGCAGCAGGTGGAAGTACTGCGCCGAGGTGGTGCAGTTCGCGATCCGAAGGTTCTCCTGGGCCGCGAGCTGGAGGAACCGCTCGAGCCTCGCACTCGAGTGCTCCGGACCGTTGCCCTCGTAGCCGTGCGGGAGCAGCAGGGTCAAGCGTGAGGTCTCGCCCCACTTGGAGAGCCCGGCAGCGATGAACTGGTCGACGATGATCTGCGCGCCGTTCGCGAAGTCGCCGAACTGGGCCTCCCAGAGCACGAGCGCCTCCGGCGCCGCCTCCGAGTAGCCGTACTCGAAGCCGACGCAGGCGTACTCCGAGAGCGGCGAGTTGTGGATCTCGAACGACGCAGTCGCCTCGTCCAGGTGCTGCATCGGTGTGAACGTCGCGCCCGTGTTCACGTCGTGAAGCACGACGTGGCGATGCGAAAAGGTGCCGCGCTCGGTGTCCTGTCCGGTGATCCGGATCGGGATGCCGTCGACGAGCAGCGACGCGAACGCGAGCGCCTCCGCCTGGCCCCAGTCGATCCCGCCGTGCTCGATCGTCTCGCGCCGGCGCTCGAGCTGGCGCATCAGCTTCGGGTGCGGTGCGAACCAGTCGGGCACGCGCAGCAGCTCCTCGTTGAGCCTGCGGAGCCAGTCGACGGCCACCGCGGTCACGACCTCGCCGCGCGCGGCGGGAGGCAGCTGACGCTCGACCGCCGGCGGCAGCATGCCGAAGCTCTCGCGCAGAGCCTCGTGCGCCTCCTTCAGCCGTCTCTGCACCCCGGCCGCGAGCTCATCGGCCTGCTCCTTCGAGACGACGCCCGCCGCCACGAGCTCGGCCGCGAACTGCTCGCGTACGGTTGGCTGCCCGGCGATGGCGGCGGCGAGCAGCGGCTGCGTGTACGCGGCCTCGTCCTGCTCGTTGTGTCCGTGCCGCCGGTAGCCGACGAGGTCGACGACGACGTCGTGGCCGAAGCGCTGCCGGTATGCCATCGCGAGCCGCACGGCCGCGATCGCGGCTTCGGGATCGTCGGCGTTGACGTGGACGATCGGGATGTCGAATCCCTTGGCGAGGTCGCTCGAGTAGCGGGTCGAGCGCCCGTCCCCCGGATCGGTGGTGAAGCCGACCTGGTTGTTCGCGATCAGGTGCAGCGTGCCGCCCGTCGAGTAGCCGGCGAGCCCCTGCAGGTTGAGGGTCTCCGCCACCTCGCCCTGGCCGGCGAACGACGCGTCGCCGTGGATCAGAATCGGCAGCGCGACGCTGGGGTCGTGGTAGCCCTCGCGCGTCGAGCGGTCCGTCTGCTCGGCGCGCGCGCGGCCCTCGACGACCGGGTCGACCGCCTCGAGGTGGCTGGGGTTGGATGCGAGCGTGACCGTGATCTCACCGACGCGCGTCGTCCGGGCGCCGGCCGCACCGAGGTGGTATTTCACGTCGCCGGTACCGCCCTCGTCGCTCGTGACGACGGCTTCGATCGTCCGCTCCCCCTCGAACTCGCGGAGGATCACCTCGTAGGGGCGCCCGACGACGTGGGCGAGCACGTTGAGACGGCCGCGGTGCGCCATCCCCAGCACGACCTCGTGCGCGCCGTCGTCGGCGGCGAGGTCGATCGCCTCGTCGAGCATCGGGACGAGCACGTCGAGGCCTTCGATCGAGAACTGCTTCTGGCCGAGGAAGACCCGGCGCAGGTATTGCTCCATCCCCTCCACCTCGCTCAGGCGTGCGAGCAGGCGGACGCGCTCGTCGGCGTGGAGCGGTCGGCGGTAGCGACCGGACTCGATCGCGTGGCGCAGCCACACCCGCTCCTCGTGGTCGGAGATGTGCTCGATCTCGTAGGCGAGCGTGCCGCAGTACGTGGCCTGGAGGCGCGGCAGCGCCTCGGCGAGCGTCTCGCCTTCGACGAACAGCCCCAGCGTCGCGGCCGGGATGCGCGCCTGCAGCTCCGGCGTGAGCGGCGGGACGAGCCGCTCCGGCTCGAGCGCCGGGTCGCCCGTCGGCTCGGAGCCGAGCGGGTCGACGCGCGCGGCGAGGTGACCGTGCATGCGGAAGGCCTCGACGAGCGCCATCGCGGCGGCGACGCCTGCCGCCGCCGGCTCTGCTGGCGCCGCGGGCTCTGCTGCCGCCGCCGGCTCCGCCGGCGCCGCCACAGGCGTCTCCGGCTCTGCTGCCGCCGCCGGCGCTGCCGCCGGCGCCGGCACCGGCGGATGCCCGTTGCCGGCTTCCGCGCGACGATCGAGCAGGCGCGCCAGGCCCGGCTGCACCTTGAGCAGAGTCTCGGGGGCGTCCTCGAACAGCTCGCGCCACTCCGGCGGGACGGCCGCGGGGTTGTCGAGGTACTGCTCGAGCAGCAGGGCGGCGTAGCCGGTGTTGAGTCCGTCGACCTCGGGGCGGCTCATGCCGGGGATCGTAGTGGCAGCGCTACCAGAGCTGGCGCTGCGTCACGACCGCGATCGTCATCCCCAGGACGAAGCAGGCGGCGGAGACGAGCACCGCGGCGAACGCGAGCCGCCGGTGCCGCCCGCCCATGCCCGCGCTGATCATCGCGAGCAGGATGGCCGGCCCGAGCAGGCGGAGGGGGTGCCAGGCGAGCGCGATGAGGCTCGCGAAGATGGAGAAGGCGGCGAGGAAGCCGGCGACCGTCTCGGACGAGCTCGTCCGGTCCTGCCCGTCGAGGTGTGCTCCGGACACGCTCACCGGCGCGCTGCCTTCGCATACGCGGTGCGCGGCGTGCGCGGATACGTCCGCCGCGGCCCCCCGTGCGGGCGCGGCCTCAGCCTGGACGGCGACCGGCGCCGGCGCCAGCCGGGGCCCGGCTCGTCGGGGCCGAGCTTCGCGGTCACGTCGCTGCCCGCAGAGGGCTTCGGTTCCGCCTTGATCGCGCAGTAGACCACGGTGCAGAGGTAGACGATGGGGATCTTCAGGATCACCATGAGGAACACGATCTCCCAGATCGAGTCCGGCGCCACCGGTGGAGAGTCTACCGGGAGCGCTAGGCGGACGAGGCCCAGGCGTGCATCGCGTCGACGAGGGCGCCGAGACGAAGGCCGAGCTCGGTGAGGCGGTACTCGACGCGTGGCGGGCGGGTGTGGAGCACGCGCCGCGTGAGGATGCCCGCATCCTCCAGCTCGACGAGCCGGGCGGCGAGGGTTCGCGGCGGGATCGTCTCCAGGCTCTGCTTGAACTCGTTGAAGCGCACGGCGCCGGCCTCCGCGGACGCCCACAGGATCGCGAGCACCCAGCGCCGCCCCAGGAGCTCGGCCGCGCGGGCGACCTCCTGGGGCAGCGGCGGGCACTCGCGGCAGCGGGTCACGAGACGACCTTGAGGCTCGGCTGAGGCTTCGGCTCGAGGGCGAGCTCGAGCACCTCGTCGAGCGTCATCACCGGGTGGAAGGCCATCGCCGACCGCACGTCCTCGGGCACGTCGTCGAGGTCGGCGCGGTTCCGCTCCGGGATGATCACGTCGGTCAGCCCGGCCGCGTGCGCGGCGAGGACCTTCTGCTTGAGCCCGCCGATCGGGAGCACGCGCCCCTGCAGCGTCACCTCGCCGGTCATCCCGACCGTGTGCTTCACCGGTCGCTCCGTCAGCAGCGACGCGAGCGCCGTCGCCATCGTGATCCCGGCGCTCGGGCCGTCCTTCGGCGTCGCGCCTGCGGGCACGTGCACGTGGAAGGTGCGCTCGTGGAACGCCTTCGGCTCGATCTCGAGCTCGGCTGCGTGCGAGCGCACGTAGGAGAGCGCGATGCGCGCCGACTCCTTCATGACGTCGCCGAGCTGTCCGGTGAGGATGAGCTCGCTGCCGCCGTCCATCGCAGTCGCCTCGATGAAGAGCACGTCGCCGCCCGAGCCGGTCACCGAGAGGCCGGTGGCGACTCCGGGCACGGCCGTCCGCTCCGCTGCCTCGCGGAAGAACTTCTGCCGTCCGAGCGCGTCGCGCACGACGTCGGCGTCCACCGCGACCGGCGCCTCGACTGCGCCCGACGCGATCTTCGTCGCGGTCTTGCGGAGGATCTTCCCGAGCTCCCGCTCGAGCTGGCGAACGCCGGCCTCACGGGTGTAGTCCGAGACGACGAGCTGGATCTCCGCGTCGGAGATCGAGACCTCGTCCTCGCGCAACCCGTTCTGCTCCAGCTGGCGCGGCCACAGGTACCCGCGCGCGATCGCCGTCTTCTCGTCGGTCGTGTAGCCGTCGAAGCGGATCACCTCCATGCGGTCGAGCAGCGGTCCGGGGACCGTGTCCGCGACGTTGCCCGTGGCGATGAAGAACACCTCGGAGAGGTCGAGCTCGACGTCGAGATAGTGGTCGCGGAACGAATGGTTCTGCGCCGGGTCGAGCACCTCGAGCAGCGCGGCGGACGGATCGCCCCGCCAGTCGGCGCCGACCTTGTCCACCTCGTCGAGCAGGATCACCGGGTTCATGGTCCCGGCGTCACGCAGCGCACGCACGAGCCGGCCCGGCAGCGCGCCGATGTACGTGCGGCGGTGACCGCGGATCTCCGCCTCGTCGCGGATGCCGCCGAGCGACATGCGCACGAACTCGCGGTTCAGCGCACGCGCGACCGACTCGCCGATCGACGTCTTGCCCGTGCCGGGCGGACCGATCAGCGTGAGGATCACGCCCGACCGCTTGTCGTTGGCGATGCCACGCTCCTGGCGGAGCTTGCGCACGGCGAGGTACTCGACGATCCGTTCCTTCACGTCGTCGAGGCCGGCGTGGTCGTGGTCCAGCACCTCGCGTGCGTGCTCGGGGTCCAGCCGCTCGTCCGAGCGCTTCGACCACGGCACGGAGGTGAGCCAGTCGAGGTACGTGCGGATCATCGACGCCTCGCCGGAGGCGTCGCCCATCGTCTCGAGGCGGCGGAGCTCGCGCTCGGCCTGGGCGCGGACGGCATCGGGCATGCCCGCCTCGTCGATCTTCGCGCGGTACTCCTCGACCACCGAGCCCTCGTCCTCGCCGAGCTCCTTGCGGATCGAGTCCATCTGCCGGCGCAGGAACCATTCGCGCTGCTGCTTCTGCGCGCCCGACTCGACGTCGTTGCGGATGCGCTGCCGCACCTGCAGCTCGGCGAGCCGCTCGCGCTGCAGCGACAACGCGTACTCCAGCCGCTCGACCACGTCGACCTTCTCGAGCAGGTCGACCCGCTGCGCGAAGGAGATGTCGGGGGAGTACGCGCTCGTGTCGGCGAGCGCGCCCGCCTCGGTGATCGAGCGGAGGAACTGCGCGATGCGGTCGTCCGCCTCGCGGATCTCGAGGATCTCCTCGACGACGGCGCGGTACTCGCGCTCGAGCTCGCGCGTCTGCACGGGCGGCGGGTTCTCGTCGGGGCGCTCTTCGATCTCGACGCGCAGCCGGCCCTGCGAGTCGGTGTGCGCGGCGCCGATCACGCCCCGGTGCAGCGCCGACAGCGCCACGGCGTGGCCGCCGCCGGGCAGGCGGACGCGCTCCACGACGTCAGCCACCGTGCCGACCTTCGCGTATTCCTGCTCGTGCCGTGGCACCAGGAGGACGCGGGCCTCGTCGCCGGTGTCGACCGCCAGCGTGACGGTCATGCCCGGGAACACGACGGTGTCCTCGAGCGGAACGAGCAGGATGTCACTCACGATCTGGTCTCCAATCACATGTACTAGGTATTCGGATTGTACCACCACTAGAACGACGCGCGGCACCGCGATAATCCCCGCTTAACCCGCACCCGGCGCGGCCGCTGCTTCGATGGAGTCGTGCTCGCCGTCGCGCTCGCCGCCGCCGCACTGGCCCGTTCCGCCGCCCCTGCCGGCATACCGGCGAGCTGGACGGAGGTGCGGACCGGCCCGGCGGGCGGCTCCGTCTGGCAGGGCCGCATCCCCGACTCCGTCGTCCCCTGGGACACGCGCCCGAGCGCCGTCTACCTCCCCCCGGGCTACCCGGCCGCGCGCCGCTACCCGGTCGTCTACCTCCTGCACGGCATGCGGGGCAACCCGTCGTCGATCTGGGGCGGGCTCCGGCTCGCCGACGTCGCCGACGGCCTGATCGCCTCCGGCCGTGCCCGCCCGTTCATCGCCGTGATGCCGGTGGCCGGCCCGGTCGTCGACCCGAACCGCGGCGAATGGGCCGGCGTGTGGGAGGACTACGTCGTCCAGGACGTCGTCCCCTGGGTGGACGCGCACCTGCCCGCCCTGCCGGGCCCCGGCAGCCGGGCGCTCGAGGGGCTCTCCTCGGGCGGCTACGGCGCGATCGACATCGGGCTCCGCCATCCCGGCCTCTTCCGGACGCTCGGCTCGTGGGCCGGATACTTCGCGCCGGTCTTCCACGACGGCCCGTTCACGCGTGCCGGCCCGGCCGACCTCGCGGCGCACGACCCCGCGCGGCTGGTACGGCGCGAGGCTGCGGTGCTGCGGCGCGACCGCGTGCGCTTCTACGTCTCGGTCGGCGGCAACCACGGCGCCATCCTTCGCCGGTGGACGCTCGCGTTCGCGCACGAGCTCTCGACGCTGCGGCTGCCGCACGAGCTCTGGCTGCTGCCGCCCGCCGACCGCGGCCACTTCTGGCAGGCGACGCTTCCCTCGGCGCTGCTCTACGCCGAGCGGCGCCCGTCTAAGGATGTCCTAAGACCGGCGTAAAACATCGCTCTCCTCTGTCATCGCACTCCGATCGACCGGTTACATTCCGGTGTCGGTGCGCATCGCCATCGTCTCCTCCCCCCGCTGCGGGAACATGTGGCTGCGGCGCCTGCTCGTTGCGCTCTACGGGCTCGTTGAGCGCTCCGCCTTCACGCCCGACGAGGTCGACTGGGATGTGCTGCCGGAACGCTGCGCCCTCCAGCTCCACTGGCGCCGCACGCCGGAGCTGCGTGCCCTCCTCGACCGCCACGACTGCTCGGTGGTCGTCCTCGCCCGGCATCCGCTCGACGTTCTCGTCTCGATCCTCCACTTCGCCCAGCACGAGCCCGCCACCGACCGCTGGCTCGGCGGAGAGGCCGGGAGCGAGGCCCTTCTGCGGGGCGCCGACCCGACCTCGCAAGCCTTCGCGGCATACGCGAAGAGCCCGCGCGCACGGGCGCTGCTCTCGGTCACGCCCGAGTGGTGGGGGCACGCAGACGCCTGCGTCCGCTACGAGAGCCTCGTCGCGGATCCGGCCGGCGAGCTGAGCCGGATCGTCGACGCGCTCGGCACGCCGACGATCGTCTCGACGGCCGAGGCGGTCGAGAGCGTCCGGTTCGAGCGCCTGCGGCAGGAGGCGCCGAACCAGCACTTCTGGCAGGGGCGCGTCGGGCTGTGGCAGGAGCTCGTGCCGACCCTCGTCGCCCTCGAGATCGCCGAGACCTATCCTGGCATGCGCCGGTTCGGCTACTCGGTCGGGGTCGACGACGCGACCGCGCTCGCCCGCTGGCGAGCCGCGGCCGTGCCGGTTCACCGTCAGCTCGCCCGGGCGTCCTGAGAAGGCCCGGCTCCGGCGGCGACTGCGACCACGATCGCGGCGGCGCGCACGAGCACCTCGAGCGGCATGCTCGCGACCGGCTTCTCGAGGGCCTGCTCCGGGAGCAGCGGAACGTGCACGAGGCCGCCGACCGTCTCGGGACGCTCCCGCTCGAGCGTGCGCATGAGCGTGTAGAAGACGTGGTTGCAGAGGAAGCCGCCCGCGTCGCGCGAGGCGGTGGCGGGAATCCCGGCCGCCCGGAGCGCCGCGACGATATCGTCGACCGGCAGCGTCGAGCGGTACGCGACCGGCCCGTCGCGCTCGACCGGCGAGGCCGAGGACGCGCCCTCGTTGTCGACGTTCGCCGCATCGTCGAGGTTGAGCGCGAACCGCTCGACGAAGATGCCGGCGCGCCCGTCCGCCTGCCCGAAGCAGACGACGACGTCCGGCTCCGCCGCCCGCACGACCGCGCGCAGCTCGCCGGCGACGCGCGCATAGGAGACGGGCAGCACCGCGGTCGCGAGCTCGACGCCGGCCGGAGGCCGCACGGCGAGCTCCTCGACGAGCCGCTGGGACGGGTTGGCGGACGATCCCGCGAACGGCTCGAACCCGGTGACGAGCATCCGCGTCACGCGACCTCGTCCTCGAGCCCGACCGCCCCGAGCGCAGAGGCGAGGTGCGGATGCTCCTCGACACGCACCACCCGGCCGTCGCGCATCGTCACGACCGCGGCGTAGCGGCCGACGAGATACGTGCGCCGCGACTGCAGCGGTCGGTCGTCGGTCGGATCCGGCGCGACGCGCGAGAAGCGCATGCTCACCACGACGCGGTCGCCTACGCCGATGCAACGATCGACGGTGACGTGGTAGTCCTCGCGGAGACGCTCGGCGAGCACGGCGAGGACGTCCGCCCGGTCGGCGACTGCGACGAAATCGCCGACGCCGATCCACTCGACCTCCGGATCGAGCATGCGGGCGACCGCATCGAGGTCGCCGGCCACGAAGGCGCGATAGCCGCGCAGGAGCAGGTCGACGCCTTCCTGGCTCACCGGGCAACCGTAGCGAGCGGGACCTCCGTCGCCACATGCTCGAGGAGCACCGGGTCGTGCGTCGCGCAGACGATCGCGGTCCCGGTCCTGCGGGCGAGCTCGGCGAACAGGATCCCGACCGCGCGCGCATTCGCCTCGTCGAGGCGCGCGGTCGGCTCGTCGGCGAGGAGGAGGGCCGGCCGCGCCGCGAGCGCGCGCGCGAGCGCGACACGCTGGCGCTCACCCATCGAGAGGCGCCCCACGCGCTGCCCGGCGAGCGGGGCGAGGCCGACGTCGGCGAGCGTCGCGGTCGCGCGTCTCGCCGCCTCGCCGCGAGGGACGCCGCGGAGCGCGAGCCCGAGCTCCACGCTCTCCTGCGCGCTGAGGAACGGGACAAGGTCGGTCCCCTGTGTCACGAGCCCGATGTGCGCACGCCGCAGGTTCGCGCGCCCGGTCGCGTCGAGGCCCGCAAGCGGCGTGCCGGCCACGACCACCTCCCCCTCGCTGGGCAGGTCGAGCCCGGCGAGCAGGTGCAAGAGGGTCGACTTGCCGGAGCCCGACGGACCCGTGACGGCGGAGAGCTCGCCGGCACTGAACTCGACGGAGAGGTCGCGGAAGACCTCCGTCGCGCGCGCGCCGCGCCCGTGCGTCTTGGCGAGGCGGAGCGTCTGCGCAACGACCGCGCCGGGCGGGCCTGCCGCCGCTCGCGGCTCACCGGCCGGGGCGGGCGGCGCGCCGGCTCCTGCCGGCTTGACGAGGATCCCCTCGCCCGACAGCTCGAGGCGCGCCCGGTCGGTGAAGGAGGCTCGGCGCAGCAGCTCCTCGGGCAGGCGGATCCAGCCGCCCTTGTTCACGACCGCGTGCGCAGCGCGGTCCCCGCCGGTCTCGCTGCTGACGCGCCCGTCGCGGATCTGCACGACGCGGTCCGCGACCGCGGCCGACTCGGGGTCGTGGCTGACGACGATCGTCGTCACCCCGGTCTCGTGGCAGAGCTCGCGGATCAGCGCATAGATCTGCACTGCGTTCGCCGCGTCGAGCTCTCCGGTCGGCTCGTCGGCGATGAAGAGGCTTGGTCCGTGCGCGAGCGCGGCGCAGATCGCGATGCGCTGCAGCTGGCCGCCGGAGAGCTCCGCGGGGAGCGCGTGCCGCCTGTCGAGGAGCCCGACGCGCTCGAGCAGACGGTCGGCGACCCGTGCGCACACGGAGGTCGAGGCGCCGAGCAGCCCGAGCCGGAGCCCGACGAGCTGGCGTGCGTCGAGCTCCGGGGCGAGCGCACGGGTGTAGTGCTGGTCGGCGTAGCCCAGCGTCCGAGAGCGATACGCGACGAGGGCACGCCCGCGGAGCTTGCGCAGGTCCTCGCCGAAGACGCGCACCGTCCCGGCGGACGGCCGGTCGAGACCGGCGAGGATCCGCAGCAGCGTGCTCTTCCCGGAGCCGCTCGGCCCGAAGACGACGAGCAGCTCGCCCTCGGCGACCTCGAGCGTCAGCCCCTGCAGCGCCGCCGAGCTCCCCTCCGCGGACGGGTAGATGCGGAACAGGTCGGTCGCCTCGACCGCGCTCACTCGAGCCCCTCCGAGAAGCGCCAGCGCCCGACCCGGTCGTACGCGAGCCGCATCGCGACGAGCGCGCCGGTGACGGAGACGACCGTGACGAGGGCAAGCGCGACGGCGACGAGCTTCCAGCCGAAGACGAGCTGGAGCGGCGGCAACGGCACGCCGGCGCCCGCGGTGACGGCGACGACGCCGACGACGAGCGCGCTCACGACCGCGCCCGCGACGAGGCCGCCGACGACGCCGAGCACCGCGACGACCGCGGCGCGCAGGAACAGGTGACGGCGGATGTCGGCGGGGGTGGCTCCCTGCCCTTCGAGGTCGAACAACTCCCCGCTCTCGTCGCGCAGGTCGCCGCTCACGGTCAGGACCAGGCCGACCGCCGCCAGCGCCAGCCCCACCACCGCCGCCGCGAGCAGGAGCGCGAGAGCACCGCGCGCGAGCGGGTCGCCGCGCAGGCCGGCCGCCGTCGCCCGCTGCGACGTGACGGAAAGGACGTCGAAGGGGGCGCGGCCGAGGCGCGAGCCGGCGGAGGGCGGCGCGTCGAGCCACAGCTCGCTCGCGTCGGTGCTGCCGGGCGCGGCCGTGTTCGCGGCGATCAGCCAGGTCGGCAGGTCGGCGAGGACGAGGTCCCCGTCGACCGACGGCACGTACCGCGAGACGCCGACGACCTGGGCCTCGATCACCTGCTCCTCGACGTGGAGCGGGATCAACCCGCTCGGCCCGGCGGCGCGCGCGATCGCAGGCGAGGCGACGACCGGCACCGGCACGCCCTCGAGCGGCTCGCGGGGCCGCAGCACGGAGGCGGCCGCCCGGTTGAGCACGTAGTGGAGCGTTGCGCCGCCGGCCTTGATCCCGCCCGTGCCGATCCAGTCGCGGAAGGGCGGGAGCACGGTCGAGTCCGCACGCAATCGCCCGAGCCGCAAGACGCCGGTGGACGCGTCGGAGACCGAGAGCGACGTCCCGCTCTCACGGTGTCCGGCGAGGAACGCCGCGATCACGGGGAAGGAGAGCTCGAGCGCGATCACGCGCCCACCTCGTGCCGCCCGCGGCAGCGGCAGGGTCGGGGCATGCGCGCCGCGGCCGAACTCGCCGAAGTCGAGAGTCGTGAAGTCGCCGCGCCGGTCGAGCACGAACAGCGTCATGCCAAGGCGGTCGCCGGACACCTGCACCGGCAGCGTGATCCGCGTCGCCCCCGTGGGAAGGGTCAGGCCGTTCAGGCTCGGCGCCTGCCGCGGGCGCAGCTTCCGCGCGAGCACCTGCCGCGAGTCGCTCGAGAAGTCGGAGCGCCAGCCGCTGATCGTGGGCAGCGCAGACGCGGGCAACGCGAGCAGCGTGAAGTCCCGCCCTCCGTCCGCGGACACGTACCCGGAGTCGCGCAGCACCGGGATGACGTGTCCGAGCGAGGCATATTGCGCCGCGCTCGCGGCCTGCTGCACGGTCACGAGCTGCTGGAGGTCCTCCTGCAACACGTACGGAGCCGGCACGGAGAAGCGGGCCTGCTCGGTCTGGCCGCGCTCGAGCGTCGAGCGGTACGCGATCGCGAACAGGGCGACGCCGACGCTGAGCACGAAGAAGACGACGGAGAGCAGCACCTGCCCCGGTGAGCGCGCGAGCGAGAGCAGGGCGAGCCGTACCGGCGCCGGCGCGCGTCGCCCCGCCAATTCGAGCAGGCGCAGGAACGGCGCGAGCAGGCGCGCGACGGCGACGGCGAGCACGAAGAGCACGAGGCCGGGCAGGAGGAGGAGCATCACGCCGGTGCCGCTGCCCGCCGCAAGGGTGCCCGCGTCCGCCTTCCCGCGCGCGAGCGCGAGCAGGACGGCCCCGAGCGCGCCGAGGGCCGCGACGTCGGCGGCCGAGAGCGCGAGCCCGCCGAAGGCGAGCGTCTCGGCCCGGAGGGCGGCGAGCATGACGAGCGCCGTCAGCGCGGCGAGCGCGAGGGCGATTCCGAACGCCCGAGCGGTCAGCACGGAGTGCTCGACGACGAGCAGCCCGGGGCTGCCGAGGTGCCGCGCGAGCAGAGCTCCGGCTCCCGTGCCGGCCGCCCACCCGACGAGGCTCGAGGCGAGGGTGATCCCGGCGACCTCCGTCGCGGCGACGAGCAGGATCTGCCAGGAACGGGCGCCGTTCCACGTGAGCCGCCGCCGCACCGCGCGGTGGTCGCGGCGCAGCCGCGACGAGGCGAGCACCGCGAAGCCGAGCAGCAGCACCGCTGCGTCGCCGCCGAGGATGAGCAGCCGCTCGCCGGCGACCCGGCCCGTCGCGCGCACGGCGCTGAGGGTGTCGATCGGCGCCGACAGCCCGAAGATGTCGCTCGCGCGCTCGAGTCGCGCCTGCGCGCGGTCGAGCCGGGTGCCGAGGCTTGCGAGCTCCCAGTCGTGGAGCGAGCCGGGTGCGACGGGGACGATCCACCCGTACGAGCGCGCGATCAACGCGGCGTCGGGAAGCGGCACACGCGCGAACGCGAGCATGCCGTCCGCGAGCAGGATCGGTGGCCGGGGTCCGCTGCCGCCGAAGTACGCACTGAGTGGCGCGCCGGCGCGAAACGTCGCGCGGCCGACGACGTGGAGATACGGCAGCCTCGGCGCGACCGGGGCGCCGCCGATCTGAACGAGCTCGCAGTCGTCCGGTTTGCACGGGCGCGGCAGGCGCCCGCTGCGCAGCACGAGCCAGCGCGCGAGCCCGTCGACCGCTCCGAGATTGACGAACGCACCGCCCCACGTCGCCTGCCGGAACTCGACGACCCCGAACGGCCTCTGGTGCAGCACCGGGCGCAGTGCGTCCCGCGCCAGGCGGTCGAGCTGCGGCAGCGACAGGCTCGACTGCGCCGGGACGCCGCTCCAGACCGCCTCTATCGCCCGGTCGGACGGCTGCAGCTGCGCGAGCCCGCGCTGGACGGCGCGATCCTGCACCGCTCCCGCGCCGACCGCGGTGAGCGCGAGGACGGCCGCGCCGACCGCGATCCCGACCGCGACGACGGTCGTCCGCTGCGCGTGCGCGCGCATGCGGCGCAGCGCGAAGCGCACCGGCAGGAGGACGCGCTGGCCCCGTGCGCC
>DASPTD010000029.1:0-13101 GCA_035623575.1 Gaiellaceae bacterium | reverse complement strand
GGCGAACCGAGAAGCGGTGACCGGCGGCGACGAAGACGACGGGCCGGCCGGCGAGCGCGTCCGCCCTGTGCTCGAGCAGCGCCCGGGCGGCCGCGGCCTCGAGCCCGCCCACGTCGACGCCGTCGACCCGGACGCCGCCGGCGATCTTCGTCGGCGAGCCAGCGAAGACGAGCCCCAGCACGACCCCCGCCGCGACGACAGCGGCGGCGAGAAGAATGAGCGCCCGGCGCACCCAGCGATCCTAGCCAGGGCGCTGCAGGCCGGGCGGGCCGCGGCTGCTCACGCGAGGCGGCGGCGCAAGACCTGGAACCCGAGCTCGGCGTGCTTGCTCTCCACCTCGGTGAAACCGGTCTTCTCGTAGAGACGCCGGGCCGCCTCGTTTTCGCGCTGCACCCCGAGCTCCAGCTCGTCGGCGCGGCCGCGGAACTCCTGCTCGAGCCGTGCGAGCACGCGGCCGCCGACACCGCTGCCGCGGGCCGAGGGCTCGAGCACGAGCGCATGCAGATGCAGCGTCCGCCCCCGCAGCTCCAGCCAGACCGAGCCCACGTCCTCCCCGTTCACGAGCACCGTCCGTATCTCCCCGGTCTCGCGCATCGTCTGCTCGAGCTCCGCCCTACCGACCCCCATCGCCTCCAGGACGGGATCCATCCCGCCGACGAAGCTGCCCTCGAAGCGCTCGAGGAAGCGGTCGTCGACGCCGGCAGGCGCCAGCGAGACCTCAGAAGACGAAGAGCTCGACACCGCCGCTGACGTTCAGCTCGATGCCCGTGATGTACGCCGCGAGGTCGGAGCACAGGAACGCGATCGCGTTGGCGACGTCCTGCGGATCGCCGGGCCGCCTCAGTACCGTCCGCTTGACGATGCGCTCGTTCATCGCCCCATTCGCCATGTCGAAGGCCTCGGTGCCGATCACGCCCGGCACGATCGCATTGCAGGTGATGCCGTACCGTCCCCCCTCCATCGCGAGGGTCTTCGTGAGCCCGAGCAGTCCGGACTTCGTCGTCGAGTAGCTCGCCTGGCCGAAGCCGCCGAGCGTTCCCGCGACCGACGCCATGTTCACGATCCGGCCCCAGCCGCGCTCCTTCATGTGCGACCAGGCCGCCTGCGCGCAGTTGAACGCGCCGGTGAGGTTCACGCGCAGGTCGCGCTCCCACAGCTCCGACGACTGTTCGTGGAACTGCCCGACGTGATCGAGCATGCCCGCGTTGTTGACGAGGATGTCCAGCGAGCCGAGCTCGTCGACGGTGCGCGCGACGGCCGCGTCGACCTGGACGCGATCGGTCACGTCGCAGCGCACCGCGAGCGCACGCCGCCCCATCGCCTCGATCTCGACGACCGTCTGCTCCGTGTGCACCATGCCCCGCTGCCGGGCGACGGTGGCGAGCGCGCCGTAGCGGTCGGTCTCCTCCGAAAGCTGGGACTCGACGAGCAGGTCGGCGACGACGACGTCGGCGCCGGCACGCGCCAGCGTCAGCGCGTCGGCGCGGCCGAGCCCGCGCGAGCCGCCCGTGACGAACGCGACACGTCCGGTGAGGTCGATCTCGAGCGCCATGCGATTCGGAGCCTAGTCCCTCGGCAGGAAGATCTCCTTCGCGATCACGAGCCGCTGGATCTGCGACGTGCCCTCGTAGATCTGGAACAGCTTCGCGTCGCGCATGAGCTTCTCGACCGGATACTCCTTCATGTAGCCGTAGCCGCCGAACACCTGCACCGCGTCGGTGGTCACCCGCATCGCGACGTCCGCGGCGAAGCGCTTTGCGAACGACGAGTAGAGCGTCGCCTTGCGCCCGAAGCCCTGGTCGAGCATCCACGAGGCCTGCCACGTGAGCAGGCGGGCGGCCTCGATCTCCGTGGCCATGTCCGCGATCATGAAGTTGACGCCCTGGTGCATCGCGATGGGCATGTCGAACGCGACGCGCTCCTTCGCGTAGGCGATCGAGTGCTCGTAGGCGGCCTGCGCGACGCCGACCGCGCCGACCGCCGTGCCGGGCCGGGTGAAGTCGAGCGTCGCCATGGCGATCTTGAAGCCGTCGCCCTCCTCGCCGATCCGGTTGGCTGCCGGCACGCGGACGTCCTGGAGCGCGAAGGCGGAGGTGTCGGTCGCCCGCTGGCCCATCTTCTCGAGGTGGCTCTCGATGCTCACGCCGGAGGCATCCATCGGGACGATGAAGACCGACATGCCCTTGCTGCCGGCGCGCGGGTCGGTCTTGGCGAAGACGACGGTCCAGGCTGCATAGCCGGCATTCGTGATGAACGTCTTCGAGCCGTTGAGGACGTACTCGTCGCCCTCACGGACGGCGGTCGTCTTCAGCGCGGCGACGTCCGAGCCGGCGCCCGGCTCCGAGAGTCCGAACGAGCAGAGGATCGGCGACTCGACGAGCGGCTGCAGCCAGGCGGCCTTCTGGTCGTCGCTGCCGAACAGCAGCACCGGGGCGGAGCCGAGGCCGTTCGCGGAGACCGAGGTGCCGATGCCGCTGCAGCCCCAGTTCAGCTCCTCGCCGACGAGCATCCCGTCGAAGGACGAGAGGCCGAGGCCGCCGTACTCCTCGGGGACGTACAGGTTCATCAGCCCCACCTCGTGCGCCTTCGCGATCACGTCGGCCGGGTGCTGCATCCTCTCGTCGTACTCGCGCTCCTTCGGGCGGATCTCCTTCTCGGCGAACTCGCGCGCGAGCTCGCGCAGCGCCTTCTGCTCCTCGGTCAGGGCAAACGACACGCCGGTGGCGGCTGAGTGCTCGATCGTCGACATCGTTTCCGTCCCCAATGCTCGATTGACTAGTCAGTCAACGATTCTAGCGAGGCCCCGCCCGGGGTCAACGGCGCCGGCTCAGGCGGTCGCGCCGGCAGGCCTCAGCGCCGACGGATCACGCCTGCTGAGCGCCACCGCCCCGGCGAGCACGAAGGCGAAGGCGGCCACCCGCGCGGCGCCTTGCCAGCCGCCCGGGAGCGCCTCGGCGAACAGCACGGTGCCGGCGAGGATCGGCAGCGCGTTCGTCCAGAGCACCGCGAGCCCGGCGGTCGAGAGCCGGCCGCCGCGCTGGAACGCGAGCTGCATGCAGATGAACGCCGCCGTGTGGCAGGCGAGCAGCCCCGGGACGAACAGGAGTCGTGCCCCGCCCGCGACGGCGGCCTTGGTGCCGACGTCGCCGGCGGCGTAGAGGACGCCGGCGGCCGTACCGAGGCCCGCGCCGGCGGGCAGCAGGCTCGCGGCGCCGGCCGCGACGACGACGGAGACCACCATCCACGCGGCGACCGCCGTCGCGGAGCCGCGGCCCGCAGCCGGATGCGATCCGAGCGACAGCGAGAGCAGCAGGAGGCCGGTGAGGGCGGCGCCGATGCCGACGCGCTCCGCGGGGCGAAGCCGTCCGCCGCCGATCGCGAGGACGCCGATCCCGCCCGCGGACGCCGCCTGCACGAGCGAGAGCGGCGCGATCCGCAGCGCCACGACGTAGAGCACCCAGCCGCCGATGCCGCCGAAGAAGCCGAGCGACCAGCGACCGCTGCGAAAGAGCGACTCCAGCGAACGCAGCGGCCGGCGGAGCGAGAGGGCCGGAAGCGCCGATGCGGACGCGTGCTGCAGCGCGTAGCCGCCGTTGATCGCGACGGCTGACACGACCGCGAGCACGAGACCGAGCGCGATCACTGGAAGGGAAGGTACGCCTCGGCGGCGAGCGCCGCGACGCCGACGCGCGGCAGGTCGCGACGCCGCTCGTAGACGACGAAGCGACGCTGCCAGCCGGGCAAGAACTTGCGATTGAAGAGGAGCAGGCTGTCGAGCTGGAACCACCCCTTCAGGCGTCGCAGCGTCGCCGCCTCGAGCCGCTGCGCGCCCGTGAGCTGCGCGCCCGGCTCGAGCAGCGCTGCGAACGGCGAGAAGTTGAGCGATGCGTGCGCGAAGCCGTGCTCGCGTGCCCAGAAGATCGCTTCGCAGATGAGCCATTCCGTGAATCCGTTCGGCACGTCGCGCAGCCGCGGCATCGACGAGAGCGACAGCGCGGAGCCCGCGCGCGAGACGGCGAAGTGGAGGAAACCCTTCGGACGCCCGTCACGGTCGAAGCCGATCACGAAGACCGCGTCGTCGTCGCCAGGCGGGAAGAGCCCGCCGAGCGACATCACGAAGCCGCGCTCCGGAGCGTCGCCGCGCCAGACGTGCGCGATCGTCTCGAGCTCGGCACGCATCGTCTGGTCGATCTCGCTCGGGCGCAGGATCCGACGCTCGAATCCTGCCGCGTGCAACCGGTGGACGGATTGCCGCACCTTGCGGATCGGCCGTCCTTCGAGCGAGAACGCCGCCGTGTCGACGACGGCCTCGTCACCGTGGTAGAGCGAGCGCAGGCCGAGCTCGCGGTAGAGGCCGAGGCACGACTCGGAGACGCCGAGGACGGCGACGCGCCAGCCGCGCTCGTGCGCGAAGTCGAGGAAACGGCGTACGAGCTCGCACCGCGCGTCCGCCCGCCCGATCGGGTCGCCGGACACGATCGCGACGCCGCCGACGACGCGGTAGGCGAGAAACGCCGATTCGTCCTCGGAGAAGAAGTACGACTTGTCGGCGCGCAGCGCGAACGGCGCCAGCGTGTCCGCGCCCCAGGTCGCGACGAGCCGCCGCACGAGCGAGAGCTCGTGCGCGGCGTGGCGCACGCCGTAGCGCCAGGGGGCGAGCCACTCGGCGAGAACGAGCCCGAGCGAGCCCCAGCCGAGAAGGAAGACCGAGAGCGGGAACCAGTCGGCGACGGGCCCGCTCAGATGATCGGCGCCGTGGAAGCTCAGGCCGGCGAGCGCGAGCCCCGTCACGTGCAACGCGAACGAGATCGTGTACGGCTCGTCGGCCATCAGGCGGTTGGCCCAGAGCGTCGCGAGCCCGTAGAGGACGACCACCGCGGACAGCACGACCGCATGGAGCAGCACGCGCGGCTTGGCCGACGGATCGCCGCGCAGCCGGAAGTCGTCGCGGCGCGCGAGCAGCACCACGACCGCGACGCCCGTGACGATCGCGCCCTGATCGAACCGACGCTCGACGTGGAGTGCGAGCAGGGCGGTGAGCAGGGCGATCGCGATCTGCCACGCCCGCCGGTTTCCGCGTGCGAGGCTCCGCGCCGTCACGACGAGGGCGGCCGCGAGAGGCACGACGAGCGCTTTCGAGAGCCCGTGCACGTGCGCGGCGTCGAGCGCCGTGACGAGTGAGCGGCGATGCTCGGGGAAGAGCGCGTCCACCGCCGCGAGCAGCGCGACACCCGCGACGATCCACGCGAGGGCGAACCGTGCGCGCGGTTGAGCGGATCGCCGCGGTCCCGCGAGCAGCGCGCCCGCGATGCCCGCGAGCACCGCCGGGATCAGGACCGCCCGCTCGGCGCCGGCGGCATGAAAGGCCTGGTGCGCGGAGATCTGCCGCACGGTGAGGATCGAGACGCCGTTCACGGCGTAGAGCCAGCCGCCGACGCCGAGCCCGAGCAGCAGGCCGCCCGTCAGCCGGTCTGACCCGCTCCAGCGTGCGAGCAGCCCGAGCAGGACGCCGCTCGCTCCCCAGACGGCGAGATAGAGCAGCACCGGAACGCCGCCGTGATGTGACAGCTCGTCGAGCGGCAGCGCGTCCCGCACCACCGGGCCCGGCAGCGCGACGATCGGCCGGGCGAGATACAGCCAGCCGGTCGCCGACGCGAGAACGCCGAGCCCGAGCACGGCGGCCGCGGCACGACGGACGACCCTGGTCACGCGAGCCTCGACGCCGCGGCCAGGTCGGCGGCACGGGCGTTGTCGCGCCAGATCGCCCAGTTGTGACCGCCGTAGGTCTCGAAGTAGCGATGCGGGAGCCGCTCGGCGGTGAGCTCGCGGGCGAAGGCCGCGTTCTCGCGACGCAACGGATCCGTCGACCCCGAGTAGAACCAGAAGAACGTGCCGAGCTTGCGCAGCTCGGGCGCGACGCGCGGGAGGAGGCGGCGCGGGTCGTTCGCCGTCAGGAGCTGCAGCCTCGAGCCGAAGATCGCGTGCAGGTGGTCAGGGCGCTGGTAGCCGGACCAGCTCTCCACGACCGAGAACTCGTGCGGATGGTGGAGCGCGATGTTGATCGCGCCGTAGCCGCCCTCCGAAAGTCCGCCGATCGCCCGGCCCGATGCTCGCGCGATCGTGCGGAAATGCGCATCGACGTAGTGCACGAGGTCGCGCGCGACGAAGGTCGCCCAGCCGTCCTTCGGCGAGACGCCGTTCACCCACTCCTCGTCCGTGAACGTGCCGGTCGAGCCGAAGGGCATCACGAGGATGAGCGGCTTCGCCCGGTGTCGCGCGGTGAGCGTGTCGTCGACGACACCCATCTGCACCGTCTGCAGGAAGGCGAGCGGCCGGCCCGGAAAGCCGTGCAGCAGGTAGAGCACGGGATAGCGCCGGTGCGGATGCTCGGCGTAGCCCGACGGGAGGTAGACGTAGGCCTCCTGGCTCCGCCCGCCGAGAGCGGCGCTCGGAACGAGCAGCCGGTGCACCGTGCCCGGCTGCTTGACGAACGCCGGCTCACGCGGCGGGGCGAAGCCGCGGTACGAGAGGTAGTTGTCGAGGTAGCTGCGGAGGCCGAGGAGGCCGACCGCCACGAAGGCGGCCAGCACGGCGCCGCCTGCCGCTGCCACGCGAAACCCCGGGTGCCTGAGTACCGTGGTCACAGCCAGGGTGTACCGTCATGACGTTAAGTGCGCGTTGCGCGTTGATTGTGCGTCCGAAGTGAAGAAAGCCGGGCTCCCCGTCCTGGCAGGCATCGCGCTCGCGGCGGCCGCCGCCGCGGTGGCCTCGACGGTGCTCCAGCGGCGCCAGGACGGCTCGTTCCACTCGGAGGCGCTCGGCGGCACCCTCCACTACGAGGTCTACCTGCCCGCCGACTACGCGACGAGCCGCAAGCGCTATCCGGTCGTCTACTTCCTGCACGGGCTCCCGTCGACGAGCACCGCGTACCGGAGCGTCGGCTTCGTCGAGGCCTCGCTGGACAAGGTCGGCCGGCCGGCGATCCTCGTCGTGCCCCAGGGCGCCCGAAACGACGACCCGGATCCCGAATACCTCGACCAGGGCCGCGGCGCCGGATGGGACACGGCGATCGCGGACGAGCTGCCGCGGGTCGTCGACGGCCGCTTCCGGACGATTCCCTCCCGCCGCGGACGCGCACTCGTCGGCGTCTCCGCGGGCGGCTACGGGGCGATGCATCTCGCGCTCGAGCACCTCGACGAGTTCGCGGTCGTGGAGTCGTGGAGCGGCTACTTCCATCCGACCGATCCGACGGGCACGAAGCCGCTCGATCTCGGCTCGCCCGCAAAGAACGAGAGCGCCGACGTGCACCGGCAGCTGAGCGTCACGGCGAGCCGGATCAGGCAGCTGCCGACCTTCATCGCCTTCTACGTCGGCCGGGACGACTGGCGCTTCTCGGCCGAGAACGAGCAGCTGAACCAGGAGCTGTCGCGAGCGGGGATCCCGCACGTCTTCCGCCTCTACGCCGGCGGACACGACCAGCGTCTCTGGCAGCGCTACGCCCCCGCCTGGCTCGCGCTCGCGCTCGCACATCTCGCTCCTGCGCAGTAGAGCGGAGGGCTACGATGGGCCACGTGGCCGCCACGGCGAAGCCCACGACGCTCGATCCGCGCGACTTCCTCGCCGTCGACGCCCTGCTCGACGAGGAAGAGCGCGCGATCCGGGACACGATCCGGCAATTCGTGCGCGAGCAGGTCCTGCCGGACGTCGGCGAGTGGTTCGAGCAGGGGATCCTGCCGGGTGAGCTCGCGAAGGAGCTCGCGCAGCTCGGCCTCTTCGGCATGCACCTCGAGGGCTACGGGCTGCCGGGTGCGAGTTCCGTCGCGTACGGGCTCACCTGCATGGAGCTCGAGGCGGGCGATGCCGGCGTGCGCAGCCTCGTCTCCGTCCAGGGGTCGCTCGCGATGTTCGCGATCTGGCGTTGGGGTTCGGAGGAGCAGAAGGAGCGCTGGCTGCCGGCGATGCACGAGGGCGACGCGATCGGGTGCTTCGGGCTGACGGAGTCGGACGCCGGCTCCGATCCCGGCGCGATGCGCACACAGGCGCGACGCGACGGCTCCGACTGGATCCTGACCGGCTCGAAGATGTGGATCACGAACGGCACGATCGCCGACGTCGCGATCGTGTGGGCGCGCACCGACGAGGGCAGGATCAACGGCTTCATCGTCGAGCGCGGCATGCCCGGCTTCGAGGCGCCGGAGATGCACCACAAGATGTCGTTGCGCGCCTCCGTCACGTCGGAGCTCGTGCTCCGCGACGTGCGCGTTCCCGAGGAGAGCCGCTTCCCCGAGGCCACGAGCCTGCGCGCTCCGCTCTCCTGTCTCGACGAGGCCCGGTACGGCATCGTGTGGGGCTCGGTCGGCTCCGGCCGCGCCTGCTTCGAGGCCGCGCTCGACTACGCGAAGGAGCGGATCGTCTTCGGCAAGCCGATCGCCGCGTACCAGCTCACGCAGCAGAAGCTCGCCGAGATGGCGCTCGAGGTGAACCGCGGCTCGCTCGTCGCTCTGCACCTCGGCCGGATGAAAGACAAGGGGACTCTGCGCCCGGAGCACGTGAGCATGGGGAAGATGGGCAACGTCCGCGGTGCGCTCGAGGTGGCGCGCTCGGCGCGGTCGGTGCTCGGCGGCAACGGGATCACGCTCGAGTATCCGGTGATCCGGCACATGAACAACCTCGAGTCGGTCCTCACGTACGAGGGCACGCACGAGGTGCACACGCTCGTCGTCGGCAACGCGCTGACCGGCACGAACGCGTTCCGCTCGGGCTAGCTCAGAACCCTACGCCCTCGGGCACGGGCAGGGGGCTCGTCGCGAGACCGGGACGCGCGCCGCCGTCGTTGTACTCCGAAGGCGCGACGTCATTGGGACCGTCCGCATAGAAGAGGCTGGCGAGGCGCTGGATCTGGCGCCGCCCCGGCCCGAGCTCGTACTGGCCGCCGCCGTACATGCGGATGCCGCGCTGCTCGCACGCGTCGACGCACTCGAGCAGCTTCTGCACCGTGGCGAAACGGGACGGCTTGACGTTGAGCCAGCGAGGAGCGAGCGGCAGCCGGTCGAGGTCTTCGAGCGAATGCACCGGCGCGTCGAAGCTCAACCTGTCCTCGGCGCCGTGCAGCGCCTCGCGGCAGCCGTCCTCGAGCCAGGGGTCCTCGATCACAGCGGTCGGAAACGCTTCCGCGACCGCGCGGTAGAGCGCAGGGTCGGGCGCGAGGTCGACGCTCGTGCCGCGGTAGTACGCCTTCAGGTCGAGCACGCGCACGCGGTCGAGCGCCGCGAGCCGGCTCATCCGATCCCGATCCCAGTCCTCCTCGACGTCGAGCTTGAACTCGAGCTGCGGATTCAGTGCGAGATACGGCTCGATCTCCGCGCGCGTCGACGCGACGAACCGCACGGGCCTGTAGGCGCGGCCGACGACGGCGCCGAGCGAGCGCCCGGCCTGGCGTAGGCCCAGGTCGAGCGCTGCGCTCTCGAAGGCCCAGCGCCGGTAGTCGCGCGAGGCGGGCATGCGCGGCTCCCCCCGCCAGAGCTCGAGCTCGCCGATCCGCTGCGAGAAGGCCTCCAGCGTCCGGCCGCCGGCGAGCGTCTCCCGCACAGGGAAGTCGTCGTGGTCGTCCGGCGTGTAGGTGACGTCTTCGCCCTCTCCTTCCTCGCCGCCGCCGCGCAGCACGACGGTCGTCGTCACGCGCGTCCAGCCGCTCCGGGTCGGCTGCTCACGCCGCTGGAGCACGTAGTCGTCCACGTGGACCTCGAGGCCCGCCAGCGCATCCCAGAGCGGCATGCTCCGAGCCTAGACGCGGCGGCTCACGCCCGTCCACTCGCCCCTTGCGCCCCCACTTACGCCGGTCGAGCACCAGCCGTAAGGCTGACCCCGAAGCCGCCGCGGCGTCCTACGCTCGGCCGGAATGATCTTCGCCAGCTCCTCAGGCAGGCAATGAAGCGCCTCGGACTCTTGTGGTCGGCACTGTCGGCGGCCGGTGTCCTCGTCTTGGCGATGGCCGGGGTCGGCTCGTCCGCGACGTCCACGTGCCTGGTTGTGAACACCCGTGTCGACCAGGTCTACACGACGTTGCAGGCGGCAAGCGATGCCGCGACAACGCTCACGGGCGACACGCTGTCGGTGAAGGGGACGTGCTACGGCGTGACGACGGTCTCGAAGAGCCTGACCATCCTCGGAAGGCAGCAACATCGTCGACGCGCCACGCTCAACGGCGGAGGGTCCGATAGGGCTGTCGTGAGCGTCGTGGGCGGCGTCACAGTCGCGCTGAGCAACCTGACCATCACCGGCGGAGGCGTCGCCGGCGGCGCCGGAGGGCTCGGCGGCGGCATCTCCAACGACGGCGGCACGCTCACGCTCACGAACACGACGATCACCGGCAACACCGCAAGGCTCGGCGGCGGTGTCTATAACGTCGGCGGTGGGACGATCACGCTCGACAACTCGACCGTCAGCGACAACACCGTCGGCGCAGGCGCAGGCGCCGGCATCTACAACGACCGGGCTGTCGTCAGGCTCGTCAACTCGACCGTGACCGGCAGCACCGGAGCCGAATTCGGCGGCGGCATCTCCAACCACTACGGCACGCTGACGCTCACGGGCTCGACCATCACCCACAACACGGCCCAGTACGGCGGCGGCATCTTCAACGACGGCGGGGTCACGCTCGGCGACTCGACGGTCACCGGTAACACCGCCCAGTACGGCGGCGGCATCTACAACGCCGGGGCGGTCACGCTCGACGGCGGCTCGACGGTCACCGGCAACACCCCCGACGACTGCGTCGAGCTGCCGGGTACCTGCTAGGCCGGGCGATACGCGGTCGAAAGAGCGCGGCACGCGCGCGCCCGAGGCAGAATACTCCGACTCTATGGGCCGCACGCTCGCCTGTGCAGCGGTGCTCCTCGTCGTTGCGGCCGCGCCGGCGGCCGCCGCGCTGCCTCCGCGGGGAGAGCTCGTGCCGGGTCGCTCGCTCGGCGGCGTCCGGCTCGACGAAACGCCGGCGCAGGTTCGTGCCACGCTCGGGAGCTCGTACGGGGTGTGCCGAGGCTGTGCGCGCACGACCTGGTACTTCACGTATCGAGCGTTCGACCAGCACGGGCTTGCGGTCGAGCTCACGGATGGACGGGTGTCGGCCGTGTACACGCTGTGGGAGCCGGCGGGCTGGCACGCGCCCGAGGACCTCCGGCTCGGCGCACCGCAGGGCCAGGTCGCCGCGCTCGCCGGGACCCTCCTGCCGATCGCGTGCTCCGGCTACCAGGCACTCGTCCGCGACAGCAGCACCGCGCGCACCGTCTACTACGTCGCCGACGCGAAGCTCTGGGGCTTCGGGCTCTTGCGTCCGGACGAGAGCCCGTGCAGGTGATCGAACTCGCGGACGTGGAGGCCGCGGCGGAGCGCCTGCGCGGCGTCGCCAACCGCACGCCCGTGCTCACCTCGCGAACTCTCGACGGTGTGGTAGGGGCGACGGTGTACGTGAAGGCGGAGTGCTTCCAGCGCGGCGGCGCCTTCAAGTTCCGGGGAGCGTTCAACAAGATCGCGTCGCTCCCGGACGAGGTGCGCACGTGCGGCGTGCTTGCCTATTCGTCCGGCAACCACGCGCAGGCGGTCGCGATCGCGGCCCGCCTGCTCGGCACGAGCGCGACCATCCTCATGCCCGAGGACGCGCCGCCGGCGAAGCTCGACGCGACCCGCGGCTACGGCGCCGAGATCGTCGCCTACGACCGGTGGACGGACAGCCGCGAGGAGATCGGCGCTCGCATCGCGGCGGAGCGCGGCGCCGCGCTGGTGAAGCCGTACGACGATCCGCTCGTCATGGCCGGCCAGGGGACGACGGCGCTCGAGCTGCTCGAGGACGCACCGGAGCTCGACCTGCTCGTCGCGCCGGTCGGAGGCGGCGGTTTGATCGCCGGCTGCGCCACCGCCGCCAAGGCGCTGCGAGCCGAGATCCGCGTCGTCGGCGTCGAGCCCGCGATGGGCGACGACACGCGGCGCTCCTTCACCGCCGGAGAGCGCGTGCGCATCGACGTGCCGCGCACGATCGCCGACGGCCTGCAGGCGACGGAGCCCGGCGAGCTCACCTTCGAGGTGAACCGCCGGCGCGTCGACGAGATCGTCACCGTCACGGACGCAGAGATCCTCGACGCGATGGCATTCCTCTTCGACCGGCTGAAGGTCGTCAGCGAGCCGAGCGGCGCCGCCGGCGTCGCAGCGTTGCTTGCAGGACGTGTCGACGCGAACGGCAAACGCGTCGGCGTCGTGGTCTCGGGCGGCAATGTCGGCGTCGCCCGCTTCGTCGAGCTACTCGACGCGCGTTAAGAGCTCGGAGCTGCGAAGCCGCGGCGCACGACGTCGACGAGCGTCGATTCGGCGGCGGCCATCTCGACGTCCCCATCGGGGAGCTGACCGAGCACCCAGCCGGTCAAGACCTCGTCGATCCCGCCGTAGAAGACGGTCGCAGCCATCCGCGGATCGAGATCGGAGCGGAATTCCCCGGCCTGACGGCCTCGCTCGATGATCCGCTCGATCGCCTGGATCGGCTTCACGAACTCGCCGATCTTCTGCGGCAGCTCCGGCGTGCGCGCGATCTCGCGCACGAGGACGCGCACGACGTCCGGCTGGTGCCGCCAGGTGCGCAGCACGATCGCCGCCACGTGCCGGAGCTGCTCGCGCGCAGGCTCGTCCGACTGCTCGACGGCGTCGATCCGCTCGAGCAGGATCGCCCAGTTCTCGCGGAAGATCGTCTCGAGCACCTCGTCCTTCGAGGAGAAGTAGTGGTAGAGCAGGCCGTGCGCGACGCCGGCCTCCTCGGCGATGTCGCCCACGCGCGACGTGTGGAACCCTTTGCGGGCGAAGACGCGCACTGCAGCGTCGAGGATGACGCGCCGCTTCTCCCCCGCCACGGTCGAGCGCTCTTCCAAGGCGGTCGTAGGGTAGTGGTAGCGTCGCGCGCGATGCAACGGCCGCTCGCGGGCATGCTCGTCGTCGACCTGACCCGCTATCTCCCGGGCGCGTTCGCGACGGCGGAGCTGCTGCGGCTGGGGGCCCGTGTCGTCCGGCTCGAGCAGCCGGACGGCGACCCGATGCGGGCGACGGCGCCCGGCTGGTTCG
>DASPTD010000061.1:0-14814 GCA_035623575.1 Gaiellaceae bacterium | reverse complement strand
CGTCGACGACGAGCAGCGCCTCCTCGAAGCCGGGCGCGCGCGCGAGCACGGTGCCCTCGTCGTCGAGCACGAGCGAGTGGCCGTCGAAGATCAGCTCGTCCTGGCCGCCGACGGTGTTGCAGAAGGCGACGTACGCCGCCGAGTCGCGCGCGCGCGTCTGGAACATCTCCTCGCGCTCGCGGTCCTTGCCGAGATGGAACGGCGATGCCGAGACGTTCACGAGCAGCTGCGCGCCGGCGAGGGCGAGGTCGGTCGCCGGCGGGCCCGGCTGCCACATGTCCTCGCACACGGTCACTCCGAGGAGCGCGTCGCCGTGCTCGAACAGGAAGAGCTCGTCCCCCGGCGCGAAGTAGCGGAACTCGTCGAAGACGCCGTAGTTCGGTAGGAAGCGCTTCTTCACGAGCGCCTTCACCTCGCCCTCTGCGCAGACGGCGCAGGCGTTGTAGAGATCGCGGTCGAAGCAGGGGGTGCCGACGAGCACGACCGTGTCCCGCGCCGCCCGCGCGATCTCCGCGAGCGAGGCCTCCGCCGCGCGGACGAACCCCGGCCGCAGCAGGAGGTCCTCGGGCGGGTAGCCCGTCACCGCGAGCTCGGGGAAGACAACGAGGTCGGCGCCGGCGCGTGTCGCCTCCTCGAGCCGATCGAGGATCAGCGCGCGGTTGCCGTCGAGGTCGCCGACGACCGGATCGGTCTGGACGAGGGCCAGGCGCATCAGTTTAAGACTACCAGGCGAAAACCCTCAGCGGCGGAGGCGGATGACGTTCAGGTCGTCCGCCTGTATCTCGGCGATCCGCCCGCGCAGCCGATCCGGCGGGTCGTGCTCCGCGTGGAGGTAGCGGCCGGCGAGCGCGTCGAACTCGCCTGTCGCCAGCGCGTGGACGAGCCGCGGCGCGCACTCCGGCGGCGTCCACGGCGCGTCGTCGGGCATGTCGCTCGTCATCTCCGTCTTGACGAGCCCCGGGCTGATCGAGAAGACGAAGACATTGCTCGGCGAGAGCTCCGTGGCGAGCACCTCCGAGAAGCGGTGCACGGCGGCCTTGCTCGCCGGGTATGCGGTGTTCGCGGTCAGGTTCGCGAACCGCGCCGGGAGATACGCCGCGCCGCTCGCGACGTTCACGATGCGCCCGCCGCCGCGCTCGACCATCCCCGGCGCGAAGGCGTGGCAGCAGAGATAGACGCCGAGGACGTTCACCTCGAACGTCCGCCACCAGTCGTCCGGCTCGGCGAACACGTCGCCCGGGCCGCTGATGCCGGCGTTGCAGACGAGCAGGTCGAGCGCTCCCGCCTCGCGCGTCCACCGCTCGACGTCTGCGCGCTTCGACACGTCGCCGACGAGCCCGTGGCCCCCGATCTCGGCGGCGACGGACTCGACCCGGCCCGCCGTGCGACCGGTGACCCACACGTCCATTCCGGCGCCCGCGAGCTCGCGCGCGATGTTCGCGCCGATGCCGCGGCCGCCGCCGGTGACGAGGGCGACCTGTCCGTTCAGCTCACTCGACGGCATGCGCGATCTCCTCCAGCGACTCGGGGTTTTCGAGCGACGAGAGATCGCCCGGATCCTGTCCCAGCGCGCTGGCGCGGACGGCACGGCGCACGATCTTCGCCGAGCGCGTCTTCGGCAGCGCGGCGACCCAGACGATCCGCTCGGGGGCGAACGCCCTTCCGAGCGCGGCGGCGACCGCGGCCGTGACGCGCCCCTCGTCGGGCTCCGTGCCGGGCGTGGGCACGCAGAAGAGCCAGGCCACCTCCCCCTTCACCTCGTGCGGGACGCCGATCGCCGCCGCCTCGGCGACGACCCCGCTTCCGATCGCCGCCGACTCGAGCTCCGCAGGCCCGATCCGCTTTCCCGCGATGTTGAGGGTGTCGTCGCTGCGGCCGTGCAGGAACCAGTAGCCGTCCTCGTCGATCGAGGCCCAGTCGCCGTGGGTCCAGATGCCGGGGAAGCGCCGCCAGTACGTCTCGAGGTAGCGCTCGTCGTCGCCCCAGACCCCGCGCGTCATCCCGGGCCACGGCCGCCGACAGACGAGCTCGCCGACCCCGCCGCGCACCGGATCCCCCTCCGCGTCGACGACGTCCATGTCGTTGCCCAGCGCCGGGAAGCCGAGGGCCACGGGCTTGATCGGCTCCGTGATGCACGTCGCCAGGAAGCACGCGCCGACCTCGGTGCCGCCGGAGATGTTCACGATCGGCGTGCGTGACCCGCCGACGTGCTCGAACAGCCACATGTACGGATCCGGGTTCCACGGCTCGCCGGTCGTGCACATCGCCTTCAGCGACGACAGGTCGGCATCGGGCTCACCGTGCGGGATCAGCGCGCGCACGAGCGTCGGCGACAGGCCGAGCATCGTCACGCGCTCCGACTCGACGAGCCGCCAGAGGCGGTCCGCCGGCCGGTCGGGCGCGCCCTCGGCGAACACGACCGTCGCGCCGGCCGCGCCGCCGCCGACGAGCGTCCACGGGCCCATGATCCAGCCCATGTCCGTCGCGAAGTGGATGCGGTCGCCCGCCTTGACGTCGGTCTGGTAGGCGGCCTCGCGGGCGATCGAGACGAGGAAGCCGCCCTGGACGTGGAGCGCTCCCTTCGGCCGCCCAGTCGTGCCGGACGTGTAGGCGAGCAGATACGGGGCCTCGGAGTCCACCTCGAGCGGCGGCAGCGTCCCCGGCTGTCCCGTCACGAGCTCCGGCCACTCGCCGCTCTCCCGGCTCCACGCGACGACGTGCTCGACGGCGAAGCGGCCGGCGTCGTCGAGCGTCTGTCGCATCTCGACGCGCTTGCCGCGCCGCAGCGACCAGTCCGCGCAGAGCACGACCTTCGCCTGCGAGTCCTCGAGCCTGGTCGCGATCGCCGGTGCGGCGAAGCCGGAGAAGACCGGCACCTGGACGGCGCCGACATGCGCGCAGGCGTGCGAGGCGACCGCGACGGCGGGGCACATCGGCATGAAGACGGCGACGCGGTCGCCGGGGCCGACGCCCAGCTGGACGAGCGCCTCCGCCAGCTGCGTCACCGCGCGCGACGTCTCCGCCCAGGTGAGCGCCTCGCGCCGGCCGTCCTCGCTCTCCCAGACGAGCGCCTCCTCGTCCGGCCGCTCTGCCGCCCAGCGGTGGACGCAGGCGCGGGCGACGTTGACGCGGCCGCCGACGAACCACGTCGCCCACTCGGGCCCGCGCGAGACGTCCAGCACGGCGTCCCACGGCCGCGAGAACTCGATCTCGAGGTCCTCGACGACGGCCGGCCAGAAGCGCTCCGGCTCCTCGACCGAGATCCGGTGCAGCTCGGGGTAGCCGCCCGCGCCGAGCCTCCGCGCGAGCCGCGTCACGTTCGCGCGCTCGACGAGCTCGGGTGAGGGGCGCCAGATGAAGCCGTCGTTCACCGCCGGGAGCCTACTTCGACGGAGGCACCCTAGTGGTTGCTAACTTAGTGAGCACTAACCACACGTGCCAGGGAGAACGGAATGAAGGCTCGGATCCTCGCGGAGGAGAACAGGAAGTGGTGGACGCTCGCGGCGGTGGCGTTCGGCCTGTTCATGATCATGCTCGACAACACCGTCGTGAACGTCGCGCTGCCGTCGATCGAGCGCGACCTGCACGTCTCGATCGCCTCGCTGGAATGGATCGTCACCGCGTACGCGCTCACGTTCGCGGCGCTGCTGGTCACCGGCGGCAAGCTCGCCGACATGTTCGGGCGCCGGCGGATCTTCGTCGTCGGCATCGCCGTCTTCACGCTCTCCTCGCTCGCCTGCGGACTCGCGCCGAGCGCCGGCTTCCTGATCGGCGCGCGCGCGGTGCAGGGGATCGGTGCGGCGCTGATGAACCCGGCCACGCTCTCGATCATCACGGCGACGTTCCCGCCGAAGGAGCGCGGCCAGGCGATCGGCATCTGGGCGGGCGTCTCCGCGCTCGCACTCGCGATCGGCCCGCTCGCCGGCGGCCTGATCGTCGACAACATCAACTGGAACTGGATCTTCTTCATCAACGTGCCCGTCGGCGTGCTGGGGATCGTCGTCTCCCGGATCGTGATCAAGGAGTCGCGCGACACCTCGCACGAGCAGAGCATCGACCTGCCGGGCCTCATCACGTCGGGCCTCGGCCTCTTCGCGCTCACGTACGGGCTGATCGAGGGGAACCGGCACGGCTGGGCGTCCGCGGAGATCGTCGGCCTGTTCGTGGCAGCCGCGGTGCTGCTCGCCGGCTTCGTGCTCCTCGAGCGTCGCCAGCGGCTGCCGATGTTCGACCTGTCGCTCTTCCGCAGCGGCGCGTTCGCGGGCGCGAACTTCGTCGCTCTGCTCGTCTCGCTCGGGATGTTCGGCGTCTTCTTCTACATCTCGCTCTACCTCCAGAACATCCTCGGCTTCTCGCCGACGAAGGCGGGCGCGTCGTTCCTGCCGATGACGATCCTGATCATCCTCGTCGCACCGGTCGCGGGCCGCCTGTCCGACCGCGTCGGCTCGCGCTGGTTGATGGGCGCGGGGATGAGCCTCCTCGGGGCGTCGCTGCTCCTCTATCAGCGGGTCGGCGTGCACTCGGACTTCTGGACACTGCTGCCGGCGATGCTGCTCGGCGGCGTCGGCATGGCCCTGACGATGTCGCCGATGACCGCGGCCGCGATGGGCGCCGTGCCGGTCGACAAGGCCGGCGTCGGCTCCGGCGTGCTGAACAGCTTCCGCCAGGTCGGCGGCGCGATGGGCGTCGCAGTGATGGGCGCGATCGTCGCCTCGTACGTCCACACCGGATCGCACACGCTGCTCGGCGAGCAGCAGTTCGTCAGCGGCCTGCACGCGGCGCTGCTCGTCAGCGCCGGGCTGGCCTTCGCCGGCGCCGGCGTCGCGGTCGCGGTCGTCCGGACCGCGCCGCACCCCGGGCGGGCGCACGCGGCGGCGGAGGCCGTCGAAGTGACGGCATGACGCCGACCGCCACACCCCGCCTGACCGCGGCCGAGCGGCGTCTCGAGCTCATCCAGACCGCGCTGCGCGTGTTCACGGAGGGGAGCTACCGCGGGACGACGACGGCAGAGATCGCCCGCGCCGCGGGCGTCTCCGAGCCGATCCTCTACCGCCACTTCGCCTCGAAGCGCGACCTCTACCTCGCCGCGCTCGACCACGTCTGGGACAGAGCCCGCGCGTCGTGGGAGGCGTCCCTCGCCGACACGAGCGACGTCCACGAAGCGCTCGAGCGGATGGGCCGCGGCCACTACTCGGTGCGGGACTGCAAGCTCCAGCTCGCCGAGTTGTGGGTGCAGGCCCTGAGCGAGGCCTCGGAGGACCCGGAGCTGCGCAGGCACCTGCGCCGCCACATGCGAGAGGTGCACGACTTCATGGCGGGCGTGATCCGGCGCGGGCAGGAGCAGGGCGTCCTCCATCGCGACCGCGACCCCGACGCCGAAGCGTGGATCTTCCTCGCCGGCGGCATCCTCGGCATGGTGGGCCGCCGCGTCGGCCTGCTCGGCGAGCCCGAGATCGCGAGCATCCGCAGGGCCCGGCTGGACTGGCTGAGCGCCTAGAAGGAAAGGGTCATAGCCCTTCGCCCGTCACCGAGGCGGGGGCCGGAGGCGAACGCGGCTGCAAGCGCGTTCGCCGAAGGCGGATCCACGCGGGCGGGGAGGCGAAGCCCCACCGCCCGCGCCCCCAGATCCCCCGGCCCCTCCTCGTGAAGAGCGCGGCGGCTCAGCCGCCGCGCGCTCTGCGGAGCACAACCCTCACCGCGGCGAACCGGGGTTCGCCGCGGTAAGAAAGAGGCCCCGGCTGCGGCTCCGGGGCCTCTTTCGAGAGGCGCGTCCATCCTTTGCGACTTCCGGAGGCCCGGCTCTGCGGCCCAGCCGATCCTCCGTCCCGCCGCCAGATGCGTTGGCGCGCCCCCTGCAATTCCGAGCCTGGCGTCCGGCCTGGTTGCAAGGTGGCCTCACTATAGGAGCCATGTCCGTGCCAGTCAAGTAGCTCAGTCAAGTGATCTTTGATCCCTTTACTTCACAGGGTTTTCGCTAGAACATGCCCTTTTTGGGGGATGGCCGATCGGGACCTCTTGCAGTTTGGTGAAGCGTAGGGTTCACTTCGAACCAGCCGCCGGACATGACACAGGACACCGCCCTCCGCGCCAGCCGTGCCGCCGCCCCGAGCGGGCTCCGGCTCGGCGAGCGCCTCCGCCAGCTCCGCGTCGCCGCGGGTCTGACCCAGAGCGAGCTCGCGGGCGAGCGGTTCTCGAAGGAGTACGTCTCCCAGATCGAGCGCGGCAAGACGCGGCCCACGCGCGAGACCGTCGAGTGGCTCGCGGCGCGGCTGGGAGTCGACCCGGGCTTTCTCGCCAACGGCGTCGCGACCGACGAGCGGGGGCGCCTCGAGGCCGCCCTGACGCGCGCGGAGACGCTGCTCGAGGCCGGCAACAACGACGAGGGCGCCGCCGAGTACGACCTGCTCGTGCCCGCAGCGCGGACGACCGGGCTGCCCGAGCTCGAGGCGCGTGCGCTCCTCGGCGCCGGCCGCGCCCAGATGCGCCTCGGCGCGCTGCGCCAGGCGTTCGACCTCTTGAACGAGGCACGCGGCATCGTCGAGGCCGGCAGCTTCTCCGATCTCGAGCGCGCCGAGGTCCTCCACGCCCTCGGCGTCTGCCGCTACCAGCTCAACAGCATCCAGACCTCGCTCGGCCTCCTGAACGAGGCTCTTTCGCTCGCGGAGCGCTCCGGCCTCCCGTGCGACTCGCTGCGCTCGAACATCCTCTCGTGGCGCTCGCGCTGCTGGCGCCGCCAGCGGGACTACGAGGCCGCCCGCGAGGACATCGAGCGGGCCCTCCAGCTCGCGGAGGACGCGAACGACCCGCGCACGATCGGCGCCGCGTACTTCCAGGCGTCGCTCGTCGCCGACCGCGAAGGACACTGGGTGCTCGCACGCACGTACGCGGAGAAGGCGCGTGCGGCGTACGAGCAGCTCGCGGACCGCGTTCACGTCGGCCAGCTGACGAACAACCTCGGCGGCCTGAACTTCCTCCTCGGCAAGACCGACGAGGCGATTGGGCTGCTCAAGGAGGCGTTCGCCATCGCGCTCGACACCGGCCGCGAGGCCGACGCCGCGCAGGCCGTGTCCTCCCTGGCCCAGATTCACCTGCGCACCGGCAACATCGAGCAGGCCGAAGGGCAGGCGCGGCACGCGCTGCAGCTGCTCGAGGGACACGAGGACTACCTCGACGAGGCCGGCAACGCCGAGCTCGTGCTCGGCCGCGCGCTGCTCGAGCAGGGCCGCCTCGACGAGGCGGAGACGGCGTTCGCCAACGCCGAGGCGAGCTTCGACCAGCTCGGCTCGGCCAGCCACCGCGCAACCGTCTGGGTCGCCCGGGGCGACCTCGCGGCGCGGCGGGGCGACGACAGGCTTGCAGCACACCTCTACCGCACCGCGGCAGAGGCACTCCAGGACGTTCGCTTCTAGTGGGAAAGGGGGTGTCATCGTGAACAGAGCGCGGCTGATCTCTCTCTTGATCACTGCTTCGATCATCGCCGTGTTCGTCGCTCGCTTCGTGCTTGCGACGAAGACGGGCGGAATGAGCGACGGCGGTTACCTGTAGGCGGTGGGACGGACTGCGTGCTGATCCCGCCGCCGCCGCGGCGCGGCAACGCGCGCGGCGGCAGCTCCTCCGCGGCGGGATCCGCAGCGCCCGGTCCGGCGGTCTGTGTGAACGCTCCGAGGCGGCGCGGGCGTCCAGTCCCGTGCCTGTCCTCGTGGACCGATCAGGCGCCGCCGAGCAGGACGCCCCCGGTCGAGCCGACCTGCTCGACCACGACCTGGGGGATCCGCGCCCTCGGTGAGAGGCGCAGCAGCATCCGCACGATCTCGGCGCAATCCCCGGGCTGGATCATCTGCTCGCTCGTCAGGCCCGTCCAGGCGGCCATCGGGGTGTCGACGAAGCCGGGGCAGATCGCCGCCGCCCGCACGCCGTCGCCCTCCAGCTCCGCGTTCAGCGAGCGCGTGAGCGAGATCACGGCCGCCTTCGTCGCGCCGTAGACGGCGAGCCCGGGCGCGGGGATCGTGCCGGCGATGGAGGCGAGGTTGACGATCCAGCCGCGGGACTCCCGCAGCAGCGGGATCGCCGCCTGCGTGACGAGGAAGAGCCCGCGCACGTTCACGCCGAGCTGGAGGTCGACGTGCTTCACGGGCAGGTCCTCGATCCGGCCGGCGATCCCGATCCCCGCCGAGTTGACGAGCACGTCGAGGCGGCCGAACCGCTCGCGGTGCCCGGCGACGAGCCGCTCGCAAGCCTCGGCGCTCGACACGTCCGCCGCGACCGCTGCCGCTCCGAGCTCTGCCGCGGCGGCCTCGACCCGCTCCGGCCGTCGCGAGGCGAGGGTGAGCCCGAACCCCTCCTCGCGCAGCATGCGCGCGATCGCCAGGCCGATGCCCGACGAGCCGCCGGTGATGAGCGCCGCCCGCTCCATCGTCCTCTGTCTACAGGCCGGTGCGGCAGAAGGTCAAGCGGGACGCGCAGCGAACAACATGCGCGAGGGTGCCGCAATGTGCCCTCCTCTCCCCAGAAGACGGCGGCTTCGGCCGCCGTCTTCGCCCTTCCCCGTACAGTTACGGGCGTGGAGTCGACCACGCTCACCGGGCTGACCGCCGGCGGCGGCTGTGCCGCGAAGTATCCGGCCGCCCGGCTCGAGGAGCTGCTCAGGGGGTTCGTCCCGGCCGAGGCCGAGAACCTCCTCGTCGGGTTGTCGCCCGCAGACGACGCCGCCGTCTACCGGCTCGACGACGAGCGCGCGATCGTCTTCACGGTCGACTTCTTCCCACCGCTCGTGGACGATCCCGCCGAGTTCGGCCGCATCGCGGCCACGAACGCGCTCAACGACGTCTTCGCCATGGGCGGCGTACCGCTGCTCGCGCTCTCGATCGCAGCCTTCCCGGAGGAGCTGCCGACCGAGGTGCTCGCCGCGGTGTTCGCGGGCGCGGACGAGCAGGTGCGCGCAGCCGGCGCGTTGCTCGCCGGCGGGCACACCATCCGCGACGCCGAGCCAAAGTACGGCCTCGCGGTCGTCGGCACGGTGCACCCGGACGGGATCTGGCCGAAGAGCGGCGCACGGCCCGGTGACGCGCTCTTCCTGACGAAGCCGCTCGGCACGGGACTCGTCCTCGCCGGCAAGGGCGACCGGACCGAGGCGGTGCACTGGATGACGACGCTGAACGCGGGTGCAGCCGATGTGCTGCGGCCGTTCTCGCCGAATGCGGTCACCGACGTCACCGGGTTCGGGCTGTTCGGGCACGCATACGAGATGGCCGACCGCAGCGGGGTGCAGATCCGCATCGAGGCGGCGGCGCTCCCCGCGCTCGGCGCCGCGCTCGACATCGCGCGGCGCGGGGTCAAGACGGGCGGCGATCCACGCAACCGCGAGTTCGCCGGAGCGCACGTCGACGCGGCCGGCATTGCGGACGAGCTCGTCACGCTCGGATACGACGCGCAGACGGCCGGCGGCCTGCTCGTGTCGCTGCCGGCCGACAAGGCGCTCTCGCTCACGGCAGAGTTCGGCGTGCGGGACCTCTTCATCCGGCGCATCGGCTCCGTCGTCGCCGGCGCCGGCGTCGTCGTTCGTTAGCGGGCCCTAGCCGCCGAGCTGTCTCTTTCGCGCGAGCAGCGACCTCCGTTTCACGGCGAGCTCGTCCTCGAGCCGCGCGAGCTCCTGCCCACGACGCCGGACGAGCTCCAGCTGCGTCTCGACGTGCGGCAGCGCTTCCTCGACGATGCGCAGCCGCTCCTCGTCGGAGTCCGTCTCGTGGAAGCGGCGGCGCAGGACGGCGCGTGCCTCCTCGGCCTCGACGAGCCGCTTGAGCTCGTCGAGCGACAGGTTGAGCAGGTCGCGCAGCCGCGTCAGCTCGCGCACCCGTTCGACGTCGGCCTCGTCGTAGGCGCGGTGGGAGCCCTTGCGCCGCTCGCCGCGCGCGAGCAGGCCGATCTCTTCGTAGTAGCGGATCGTGCGCGGGGTCACGCCCGCACGCTCGGCGAGCTCGCCGATACGCAGCACCCGCTGCTCGGCGGTGCTCATACGGTGTCCTCGACCGCTGCCGGAACGAATCGCTCCGCGTGCGCGGGGACGTGCGCCGGGCGAAGCAGGGAGACGGCGCCGCCGAGCAGCGAGACCGCCGCGAGCGTCCACAGCGCCAGGTGCATGTGGGCGATGAACGGGTCGAGCTGGGCCGGCGAGAGGCCCGATGCGACCCCGGAGAAGATCTTGAACAGCACGCTCGACGGGACCGAGGTCGTGATCACCGCCATGACGAACGCGATCGAGATCACCGCTCCGGTGTTCTGGAGCATCACGCGCGCTCCGGCGGCGATACCGCGCCGGTGGATGGGGACGACACCCATCATCGCCGCCGTGTTGGGGCTGTTGAACATGCCGCCGCCGATTCCGACGAGCGCCAGCCAGAGCGCGCTCCACCAGTACGCCGAATGCGCCTCGAGCATCGTCATCCCGGCGGTGCCGGTCGCGGTCACGACCATCCCGAGTGCCGCGAGCCCGCGCGAGCCGCGGCGATCGGCGATCACGCCGGCGATCGGCGAGGCGACGAGGAGCCCGATCGCCATCGGCGACAGCTCGAGGCCGGCCAGGATCGGCGATGCCCCCTGCGGGCCCTGGAAGTAGAAGACGAAGAGGAAGATCAGCGCGAAGCGCGAGAGGCCGCCGATGAACGCAGCCGCGGACGCCGCGCTGAACAGCCGGTTCCCGAACAGGCTCAGGTCGAGCATCGGCGAGCGTCCACGGCGCTCGATCAGGACGAACACGGGCAGGAGCACCGCGGCCGCGGCGAAGCCGCCGATGACGAGCGGCCCGCCCCAACCGGAGAGCCCGCCCTTCGAGAGGGCGAGCACGAGCCCGGTGAGGCCGACGACGTAGACGGCTGTGCCGCCGAGGTCGAGACCGCGCTCCTCGTTGCGGCCGGACACCTCGTGCAGGACGAGGAACGCCCAGGCGCAGCCGGTGAGCCCGAGGGGGACGTTGAACCAGAACACCCAGGGCCAGCCGATCGCGACGAGCGCGCCGCCGAGCACCGGCCCGATCACGAACCCGACCGCGGCCACCATCGTGTTCGTGCCCATCGCGAGACCGAGCTGCGCCTTCGGGAAGACGTCGGTGACGAGGGCGACGGCGTTCGCGAAGAGGAACGCGCCGCCGACGCCCTGGAGGACGCGCCAGAGGATGAGCTGCGTGCCGCTGCCGGAGAACCCGGCACCGAGGGAAGCGGCGGAGAAGAGGAGAAAGCCGAGCACGTACGCGTTCTTGCGGCCGAACAGATCGGAGAGCCGGCCCGCCGTCAGCACGAGCACGGTCGAGACGATCATGTAGACGAGGATCACCCACACGAGCTGGAGCAACGTCGTGTGGAGGCTTCGCTCGAGGTCGGGCAGCGCGATGATCAGCGTGCCCGAGTTCACGGTCGCGAGCAGCATTCCGAGGCTGGTGCACGAGAGCACCCACCACTTGAACCGGCTGCTGTGCCTGCGACTCCGAAGAAAGCTCATTCTTACGTGAACGTCAGCTTAGCAAGGCGCACCCGGCTCACGTCCGCCGCACTACACTCGGGCCTGTGCATGTGGAATCGGCCCCGCAGGCGCTGCCGCGGCGCCGCGCGCTGGAGCTCTCGCCGGAGGGGTTCCGCCGGCTCGCGCTCGCTGCGACGGGGATGCTCGTGCTCATCGTCGCCACCGGCGCGACGGTTCGCCTCACCGGCTCGGGCCTCGGCTGCGAGCACTGGCCCGGCTGCCAGCCGAACGTCTTCTTTCCGGAGCGGGGCTACCACTCCGACGTCGAGTTCTCGAACCGAATCGTCGCTTCCCTGACCGTTGCCGCCACGCTCGTGCTCGCGCTCGGGGCCCTGCGGACACCGGGGCTCTCACGGAACGTGAAGCTGCTCGCCGCCGCCGTCTTCACCGGCACCCTCGCCCAGGCGCCGCTCGGTGCGATCACCGTCCACTTCCACCTGAACCCGTACCTCGTGATCTCGCACATGCTGCTCTCGCTCGTCGTGCTCGGGCTCGTCGTGCTCGTCCTGCTCGAAGCGACGCGCCTGCGCCGCGGCAGCTCCGAGGCGGTGCCCGCCGTCGCGCGTGCAGGCGGCGTCGCGCTCCTCGTCAGCGTCGGGCTGCTCGTCGTCAGCGGCACGCTCGCCACGGCGGCCGGGCCTCATCCAGGCAGCAGCGGCACGACCTCCGTGCGCCGGATCGGCTCGTTCGATCCGGCGGTCGCCCTGCACGTGCGCGCGGTGGCGGCGTTCGGGCTCGTCTTCCTCGTGCTCGCCGTCTGGGCGTGGCGGAACCGTGAGCGCTTCCCCTGGCTCGTGCGGGGATGCGCCGGCCTGCTCGCCATCCTGGTCGTGCAGATGACGATCGGCGAGGTGCAGTTCCGCACCAACCTGCCCTGGTGGCTCGTCCTCGTCCACGTGAGCGTCGCCGCGGCCCTCTTCGCGTGGACCGTGGGCGTCGCCGCCCGGCTCTGGCGTCCACTTTCCGCGGGAAACGCTTCGCGTTTCCCGCGGAGTGATGTTGTGCTCCGCAGAGCGGACGCCGGCTGAGCCGGCGTCCTCTTGTCTGACGTGAGCGAACGGTCCTGATGCGCGCGCGGCGGCGGCTACGCCGTCGCCGCGCGCGTGGATCCGGCCTGCACGAACGCTCCGCGTTCGCTCCGGCCCTGGACCGTCGGCTGGGAGGAGGTTGAATCCGTCGCTCGTCGAGCGGTCCAGGCCGGAGGCGAACGCGGCCGCAGGCGCGTTGGCCGCAGGCGGATCCACGGGGACGGCGACGGCGCAGCCGCCACCGGCCGTGCTGCCCGGCCCGTCCGCCCTGGTCACACAAGAGCCCGGCGGCTTCGCCGCCGGGCGCTCTGCGGAGCACAACATCTTTAGCCGCCGGAAATGCGAAGCATTTCCGGCGGCTAAACTCGACGAGTGGCAGAGCTGAACGTCTCCTTCCGGCCGGCGCTCCGGCGGCCGGTGCTCGTCGCGGCGTTCCGCGGCTGGAACGACGGCGGCCAGGGCGCCTCGCTCGCAGGCGGCTATCTCGCCAAGCAGTGGCGGGCGACGCGCTTCGCGGAGATCGAGCCGGAGGACTTCTACGACTTCCAGGCGACGCGCCCGCATGTGTCGCTCGTCGACGGCATGACACGCCGGCTCGACTGGCCCGAGAACGCGTTCTACCACGCCGAGATCCCGGGCGGCGACCGCGACGCCGTCGTCCTGCTCGGCGTCGAGCCGAATCTGCGCTGGCGGACGTTCTCGGGGCTCGTGCTCGAGCTCGCGCAGGACCTCGGCGTCGAGCTGCTCGTCACCCTGGGCTCGCTGCTCGCCGACGTACCGCACACGCGACCCGCTCCCGTCACCGGTGCCGCGACCGATCCGGCGCTCGTCGAGGAGCTGGGGCTCGAGCCGTCGCGCTACGAGGGGCCGACCGGAATCGTCGGAGTCGTGCACGACGCCTGCCGCCAGGCGGCCGTGCCCTCCGTCAGCCTGTGGGCGGCCGTGCCCCACTACGTGTCGCTCGCGCCCAGCCCACGCGCCGCGCTCGCGCTCGTGCGCCGCCTCGGCGAGCTCCTGCGCGTCGACATCGACCTCGCCGAGCTCGAGCAGGCATCCGACGAGTACAGCGAGCAGGTGAGCGAGGCCGTCTCCACCGACGCCGAGACGGCCGCGTACGTCGAGGAGCTCGAGCGGCGCGTCGACATGCTCGAGGCCGCGGACGACCTCCCATCGGGCGACACGCTCGCGGCCGAGCTCACGCGCTTCCTGCGCGAGCGGGAGGAGGAGGACGAGAGCGGCGACGGGCCCGACGGCCCGGCCGTCTAGGAGGGCTCGCCCGCCGGCTCGCTCGGGGCAGGCTCGGGAGCCTCGCCGGCCGTCTCGCTCGCGCCGTTCTCCGCCGCCGGCCGCCGCCGCCGCCGGCTTCGCCGCGGCTTCGCCGGCTCGTCTGCCGCCGTCTCCGCGTCTCCGGCCTCGGGCGTGGCGCCGTCCGGCTGCGCCTCGGCTGCGACGGCCGCGCCCTCGACCGGCGTCCCGCGCTTCTTCCGACGCCGCCGGCGCCGGTTGCGGCTCGCCTGCTGCTTCGGAGCCGGCAGGTTCTCGGACAGCGCGAGCGCGACTTCCTGCACGGCGCCGAGCTCCTCTCGCGCCTCGTCGATCAGCTTCGTCGCGCGGGGCGTGTACCCCTCGGCCGACGCGAGCAGTGCAGCGCCGACCTGGATCGGCTGCTCGAGCGCGGTGCGAACGAGCCTCGCCGCATTCTCCTCGTGCCGGTGCCCGCGCGAGTTGGCGAGCGCGCCGAGCAGCCGCTTCGCCTCCGGGTACTCGCTCGACGCGCGTCGGTCCTGCACCTTGCGGGTCGCGCGCGCGAGCCGCCACGTCCAGCGGGCGAGGATCTGCTCCGGCGCGTCCGGCTTCTCCTCCCCGATGGCGCGCAGGAGCGTGCGGATGCCGGGCAGGCGCTCCTTCTCCCAGGTCGGCGCCTGCGTCACGAGCGTGACGAGATCGTCGAACGACGCGCGCTCGACGCGCATCGACACGCGGTCCTGCAGCGCCATCAGGCGAAGCCGCCGGTTCGGGTTCTCCGCCGCGCACGTCTGGAGGAACTGCTCGAGCGCCGCCTTGCTCGCGCGGCCCTCGGTGAGCTTCTGGACGAACGATGCGCGCTCGTCGAAGCGGATCTGGCGTCCGGCAATCGTCGCCCAGTAGCGCTGCTCCTCGTCGTCGAGGAAGCGCGGGTCGACGCGCTGCCACTCGCGCTGGATGACGGCGACGCGGCGGCGGACGTCCGGCGTGACCGGGACGAGCCACGGCGCCGGCGTCAGGCGCCTGCGCG
>DASPTD010000067.1:0-63642 GCA_035623575.1 Gaiellaceae bacterium | reverse complement strand
CTCGACAAGAACACGGACGTCGGCGCGATCAACTCCGCGATGCAGCTCGAGAAGATCCGGGAGCTCGTGGCCGCGGGCGAGGAGGAGGGCGCGGAGATCTACCAGCCGCCGTGCCGCTTGCCGGAGAAGGGCTACTGGTTCGCGCCGACTGTCTTCACGAACGTCGCGCAGAGCTACCGGATCGCGCAGGAGGAGATCTTCGGGCCGGTGCTCTCGGTGCTGACCTTCCGCACGCCCGAGGAGGCCGTGGAGAAGGCGAACAACACCCCGTACGGGCTCAGCGCCGGCGTCTGGACGGAGAAGGGGTCGCGCATCCTCTGGATGGCGCAGCAGCTGAGAGCCGGCGTCGTCTGGGCGAACACGTACAACCGCTTCGACCCCGCCTCGCCGTTCGGCGGCTACAAGGAGTCCGGCTTCGGCCGGGAGGGCGGCCGCCATGGCCTCGAGCCGTACCTGAGGTTCGACGCATGAGCCGGCATCTCTCCCGAGGGCCTGCAAGTAACAACTTGTTACTTGCCCGGGAATGCTCGGACTCAAGCGGCCGCCCGGCCGAAACGGTCGCAAGTTGCAAGTTGTTACAAGCAGGGAGAAGCCTGTGAGCGGACGGCTGCCGGCCAAGAAGACCTACAAGCTCTTCATAGGCGGCGCCTTCCCGCGCAGCGAGTCGGGGCGCACGTACGAGGCCGAGGGCCAGAACGTCGCCCGTGCCTCGCGCAAGGACGCGCGCGACGCCGTGCGCGCCGCACGCGCCGCGCAGCCTGGCTGGGCGGCTGCCACCGCGTACAACCGCGGCCAGGTGCTGTACCGGCTCGCCGAGATGGTCGAGGCGCGCGTGCCGGAGTTCGCCGAGCTGTGCGGCGGCCGCGCCGAGGTCGAGCAGGCGGTCGACCGGATCGTCTGGTACGCCGGTTGGGCGGACAAGCTGCCGCAGGTGCTCGGCGGTGCGAATCCCGTCGCGGGGCCGTACTTCGACTTCACGATCCCGGAGCCGACCGGGGTCGTCGCCGTGCTCGCGCCGGACGAGCCGCCGCTGCTCGGGCTCGTCACCCGCGTGCTGCCGCCGCTCGTGGGCGGGAACGCCGTCGTCGCCGTCGCCTCCGAGGCGCGGCCGCTCGCGGCGATCGAGCTCGCCGAGGCCGTGGCGACGAGCGATGTCCCCGGCGGCGTCCTCAACCTGCTGACCGGCTTCCGCAGCGAGCTCGCGCCGATCCTCGCGGCGCACATGGACGTGAACGCGCTCGACGTCTGCGGCGCGAACGGCGACACGGCCGAGCTCGAGCGGCTCGCCGCCGAGAACGTGAAGCGCGTCGTCCACGGCCGCAGCGACGTCCAGAGCCCCTGGGAGATCGCGAGCTTCCTCGAGCTGAAGACGGTCTGGCACCCGATCGGCCGTTAACACTCCGCGAGGCTCGAACGGCGCTACGCTTCCCCGCTATGAGGGCGACGATGGTCGCGGCGCTGGCCGCGCTGGCGCTCGCGGCTCCGGCAGCGTCGGCCGCTCCGGGCGGCACGAAGGCCGGCTGCCCGGCCGCGTGGCTCCCCGGCTGGCAGCGTCTCGCCGACAAGATCGACGCGCCTGTGTACTGCCCGACGTGGATGCCGAACCCGCTCGACGCGCAGATCGGCGGCCAGTACGAGGACATCTACTCGATCTCCAAGGACCGCAGCTATCTCGTCAGCTTCCTCGAGCACGGTGACCTCGACAGCGGCGACGTGCACGTCAACTTCCGCGGCTATCCGGGCCGAACGACGATCCCGAAGTGCCAGACGATCGCGCTCGAGGGAGCGAAGACGATCCACGGCGTCACCAACTGCTTCGCCGATCCCGCCGGAGTGAAGAAGGCGCCGGGGATCACGGCGACCGTGTACCGCGTCAACCAGGACGCCGACCAGTGGCACATCCTGCTCGCCTGGCGTTACAACCACTCGCTCTACACGGTCAGCGAGCACGTGATCCCGCCGTACACCTACGCGCAGGTGGTCAGGAACCTCGGAGTGCTGCTGAAGAGCCTCGTGCTCGTGCGCCCGCAGGGCTGATGCGACTCTCGCGGCGTCGTTTCCTCGGGGGTGCGGCCGCCGCCGCGCTCGGCGGCGCCGGCGTCTACGAGCTCGTGGACAAGCTGTCGCCGGCGCCGCACCGCACCGTCGCGGAACCGGCGGGGATGCCCGCCGAGCAGCACGTGATCGACCTCGGCACGGTCGAGAGCGAGGGAGTCGAGGTGGTCGTGCCGCCGCTGCACAGCGCGGTCGTGACCGCGACGCTCGACGTCTCGAAGCCGGCCGGCGCGCAGCGGGAGCTCGAGAACGCGCTGCGCGAGCTCGACGCGCGCTTCGCGCTCGACCCGGCCGGGCTCGTCGTCACCGTCGCGTGGGGCCTCCCGTACTTCGACCGCTACGTGCCGGCGCAGGCGAAGCTGCACCTGCCGTACGACCGCCGCGCGCGGAAGCCGGCGCTGTTGCCGACGCGCACGTTTCCGAGCGACCCGCAGGGGACGCTCCTCGAGGAGAACGACGTCGCCGTGCTCTTCCGCTCCGACCGGCTCGACCACATCGAGTTCGCGCGCAACGCACTCTTCGAGAAGCTCTCGCTCTTTCGTGCGACGAGCATCCGCCGCGGCTTTGCGGGCGGCGGCTTCCACGGCGGACGGAGCCTGCCGCAGAAGCTCGCAGTGGCCGCCGGCGTCCCCGGGGCCGACCTGATCCCGGAGGGCTCCGAGCTGTTCCTCGGCTTCACCTCGACGCAGAAGGCGGGCCTCGGGCCGCGGCTGATCGCGAACCACGAGACGCTCGGCTACGTCGACCTCCGCTCCGGCTACTTCCGCAACGGCACGCACATGCACCTCTCGCACATCGCCGAGGACCTCGAGGCCTGGTACCTCAACTTCGACTTCGACGAGCGCGTGCTCACCGCCTTTCGGCCCGGGATGACACAGGTGCGCCAGGGGACGCAGACGGTCGCGCAGGGGCCCGGGCAGGTGTCGTCGCAGCGTTTGCTCGAGCGCCAGTTCAAGCAGACGGGACGGTTCGGGCACAGCGCCTCGATCCAGGCGGCCTCGCGGCTCCTGCACGACACGGTCGGCGAGGACGGGACGGTGTATCCGAAGGGGACGGCGGTGCCGCAGCGCGCCGACTTCAATACGCTCGACAATCCGTTCGCATGGACGGTCGACCCGAAGCGGGACCAGTGGAGCGACCAGCCCGCCGCCGGCGTGCACTTCGTCGTGTTCAACCCGTCGAGCGACGACTTCGAGCGCAACCGGCTTGCGATGGACGGCGTGCTGCCGGACGGAACGAAGCTCTCGGTGCCGCCGCGCACGCGCGCGCAGGGGTTCAACTCGATCCTCACGACGACGCACCGCCAGAACTTCCTCGTGCCGCCGCGCCGGCACCGCTCGTTCCCGCTCGTCGAGCTGTGACGCCGGGCGGCTGCTAGCGCTTCCGCCGCGGCGGCGGGTGGGGAGGGGGCGGCTTGTGGTGCGGCCGCGGAGGCCGCGGAGGCGGCGCGGTGCCGCTGAGCGCGGCCTCGATGCGCTCGAGCGACCGCGCGAGCGCATCTGCCTCCGGCGGCGGCAGCTCGGCGAGAAGCGCCGCCAGCCGCGCGCGCAGAACCGCTTCGGCGGATCGGAGTGCATGGCGGCCGGCCCCGGTCAGCGCCAGCGGCTGCCGGCGGCGGTCGTTCGAGGCCGGCAGGCGCTGCACGAGTCCGGCTGACTCGAGCGTGGCCAGCAGCTGCGAGACCGCCGCTGGCGAGACGGCCGCCCGCCGCGCGAGCTCGGCCCCGACGACCTCGCCGGCACCGACCGCCTGCAGGATCAGGTACTGCGCGAGCGTCAGCGGCGGCTCGTGCCCCGCGAGCAGGCGTTCGATCCAGCGGCTGACGAGCGGCGCAGCTCGGGCGAGCGCCGCCGCGGCCTCGCCGGTTCCTGCCTCGTGACGCGGACCGGCCATAGTTTAGTAAACTTAACTATTAAGCATGCTTGCCCACCAGATCCTAGCCGCCGCCGGCCAGGCCTGGCCCGCCTTCGCGCTCGTCGCGGGCTTGCTGCTGACCGGCGCCGTCATCGACGCCGACGGGCAGTTCGAGGCGGTCGGTGCCTACCTCGCTCGGGCCCCGCTGCCGCCGGGCGGCCTCCTGCTCGTGCTCCTCGCGCTCGTCGCGGGTGTGACGGCCGTGCTCAATCTCGACACTTCCGTCGTCTTTCTCACACCGGTGCTCGTGCACGCGGCCCGCCGCCGGGGGTTCGACGAGCGGCCGTTCGTGTACGGCTCGGTGTTCATGGCGAACGCCGCGTCGGTGCTGCTTCCGGGGTCGAACCTCACGAACCTCCTCGTGCTCGAGCCCAACCCGGTCGGAGGCGCCCGCTTCGGAGAGGCGATGCTGCCCGCGTGGGTCGTCGCCTGCGCGCTCACCGCCGGCTTCGTCGCGCTCGCCTTCCGGCTCGAGCACGGCGACCCGGGCGCCCGAGCGGCGCCGCCGCTGCGGCTGGGTGCCGGCACCGTGTCCGCGCTTGCCGCGGCCGTGCTCGTTCTCGTCCTGCGTGACCCCGCCCCGGAGGTGCTGCTGCTCGGGCTCGTCGCGGCCGCGGTGCGCCCGGGTTCGCCCGCGGCTCGACGTGCGCCCGCTCGGCCTGTTGTTCGCGCTTGCCGTCGCGCTCGGCGCGCTCGCGCGCGCATGGGGCGGGCCGGCGCGGCTGCTCGATGCGAGCGGCCGCTGGACGACCGCTGCGATCGGAGCGGTCGCGTCGGTGCTCGTGAACAACCTGCCTGCCGCCGTCCTCCTCTCCGCCCAGGCACCACCGCACCCGCGCGCGCTCCTGCTCGGTCTCGACCTCGGCCCGAACCTCGCCGCAACCGGGTCGCTCTCGGCGTTCCTCTGGCTTCGGGCCGCACATTCGGTCGGCGCGGAAGCGTCGCTCGCCGCCTACTCGCGGCTCGGGGCGCTTCTCGTCCCGCTCACGCTCGCAGGCGCGCTTGCATCGTCCGGTCGCATCCAGTGGTCTGACGGTCAGCCGAAGAACGCCTGCGCGACCGCGTACCACTCGGGCGGCACGGTCTTCAGCTCCGCCGTCGCCTCCTCGAGCGAGACGGCGACGACGTCGTCGCCGCGGAGCGCAGCCATCATCCCGAACTCCCCTGCCTGCGCGAGCTCGGCCGCCTTGAGCCCGAAGCGGGTGGCGAGCACGCGGTCGCGGGCGGTGGGGGAGCCGCCGCGCTGGATGTGGCCGAGCACGGTGACGCGCGTCTCGAAGCCCGTGCGGCTCTCGATCTCGCGGCCGAGCGACTCGCCGACGCCGCCCAGGACGACGTGGCCGAACTGGTCGGTCGCGCGCGCCTCGCCGGCGACGAGCTTGCTCTCGCCGCTCTCGTAGGTGAGCTCGTAGCCTTCGCTGACGACGACGATCGAGAAGCTCTTGCCGCGCGCGTGGCGGCGGCGCAGCTCCTCGCAGGCCGCCTCGACCGTCATCCGCTGCTCCGGGATGAGGATCACGTCCGCGCCGCCGGCGATCCCGCTCATCACGGCGATCCAGCCGGCATGGCGGCCCATCACCTCGACCACCATCACGCGGTTGTGCGACTCGGCGGTCGTGTGCAGCCGGTCGATCGCCTCGGTCGCGATCGAGACGGCGGTGTCGAAGCCGAAGGTGTAGTCGGTTCCGGAGAGGTCGTTGTCGATCGTCTTCGGGACGCCGACGACCGGGAACGCGTGCTCCTGAAACAGCTTCGCGGCGACGCCGAGCGTGTCCTCGCCGCCGATCGCGACGAGCGCATCGAGGCCGCGGTCGGAGAAGTTCTGGAGCACCTTCTCGACCCCGCCGTCCAGCTTGTACGGGTTCGTGCGGCTCGTGCCGATGATCGTGCCGCCGCGCGGCAGGATCCCCGAGACCTCCTTTGCGCCGAGATCCTCGAGATGAGACTCGACGAGGCCGCGCCAGCCCTCGAGCACGGCGACGCAGTCCCATCCGGCCGCGTCGGAGCTGCGCACGACCGCACGGATGACCGCGTTGAGGCCCGGGCAGTCACCGCCGCCGGTCAGGATGCCGATCGTCTTCGCCACAGCCCTAAGTCATACCGGCTCGGGCCACACGATGGAGGCGGTGATCCTCCGCAGCCCGCGACCGGGTCTCGTCCCGGCGGCGTCTACCATCCGCTCAGGCCGAAGTGGCGGAACTGGCAGACGCGCCGGACTCAAAATCCGGTGCCCCGTGAGGGGCGTGAGGGTTCGATCCCCTCCTTCGGCATCGCAAGGTTGCGGTCCGGCTACGAGTGCCGCACCGTCATGGACGGGTGTCCGAAGACGGGACGGTTGAGCCGCGAGGCCCAGCTCGCCTGGAGGCGTTCCTTCACCCGCCCGGTCGCGGTGGTGCCGCGAAGCTGACGCGCGAGCCGCTCCGCGGCGGCCTCGTGTGTGCGGCGGTCGAGACGCTCTTGCGTTTGGAACCGGATCGCGTCGAAGTTGTAGGCGTCCATGCGTGCCGCTCCTCTCAGGTCGTGTGCTTCGTACCGACAAGACGGAGGACGCGCGCGGATTCTTCCCTCGATCGAGGGAGCCGCCGCCCCAGGCGCCGACGAGCCGCGGATGCCACCTCCGGATCGCGTCGTCGAGCCGGGCTCGGCGGAGAGCCTTACGGGAGGGGACGCCACGCCGGAGTGCGCTCGTTCCACTCGAACGACGTGTAGCGCGAGGCGGCCCCGCCGCTGCGACTGATCACGTACAGGTCCGTGTCGTGGCCGAGGAACACCTCGCTCTCGAACGCGATCCACTTCCCGTCCGGCGACCAGGCGGGGGCGCTGTTGCTGTTCGAGGTCGTGTGGGTCAGGGCACGGACTGGGCCGCCGCGGGGCGAGACGAGGTAGATCTCGGTGTATTCGGTGCCGGGGACGTAGGCGACGAACGCGACCAGTGCGCCGTCGGGGGACCAGGCGGGCTGCACCTCTGCCCGTGCGTCGCGGGTCAGCCGGCGCTCCGTGCCCGTGCGGAGGTCGAGGACGTACAGGTCGTAGTTGCCGTTCCGCTGCGCGCTGTAGACGATCGAGCGCCCGTCGGGCGACCAGCTGGGGTGGTCGTTCCAGTCGCCGACGCTCGTGAGCGCCCGCTTGTTCGTCCCATCCGTGTTCATCTCCCAGATCTGCGCACCGAAGCTCTCGAACCGGACGAATGCGATGTGCTTCCCGTCCGGCGACCAGGCCGGAGCCCAATTGATGCCGCGCCCGTGCGTCAGGTTGCGGTCATGACGACCGTCGGCATCCGCGACGTAGATGTCCTGACTGCGGATGGAGCGGTTGCGAGCGAAGGCGATCTCCTTGCCGTCTGGAGACCACGCGGGATCGCTGTCCAGCGGCCCACTCGTCAGCAGCCGGTACGCCGGCGAGCTCACTGCGACCTCGGTCCGGGCGTTTCGGTCGCTCACGAACAGGAGGCGCGATCCGTCGTGTGAAACGTATGGATCCGAGTTCTCGGCCTCACCCGATGTGAGCTCCTTCAAGCCGGTGCCGTCGGCTCGGACGAAGAAGAGCTGTGGCACGGCCAGGCCGTTGCCTCTGAAGACCAGCCCGGTCGCCGCCCAGAACGGCTCCTCGTCGTCCGACTGCGGCGTGTTCGTCACGTCCCGCACTCCCGTGCCGTCGGCGTTCATCACGAAGATGTCGCCGACGCCGTTCGGGAACGCCGTGTACGCGATCCGGGTCCCGTCGGGTGACCAGCTCGGCTCGATCTCCCAGCCCGCTCCCGTGGTGAGCCGGGTCGGGTTCGTCCCGTCGGCGCCGATGGTGTAGATGTCGATGCCCTGGCCCGGCACGTTCGTCGCGTATGCGATCCGGGTCCCGTCGGGCGACCAGCGCGGCCACAGATCTGCGGCGGTGTCGTGGGTGATGTCGTGGGCGGTGCCCGACGCCAGGTCGAAGTCGACGATCGCAGCATGGCCGTCCGGGTACTCGTGCGTGAACGCGATCTGCTTCCCGTCCGGCGACCAGTCCGGGTAGCCCGAGAATCCGGACGTGAAACCCGCCTCGGAGACGATGTCCCGGGCGCCGCTTCCGTCGAGGCGGCTGACCACGATGGCCCAGCCCGAGCCGTGCCGGCGCGCAAACGCGATCTGCGTGCCGTCGGGCGACAGTGCGGGCCACCTGCTGCCGACGAGGTCGTTCGTGAGGCGCTGCGGCGCCGTCCCATCCGCACGCGCGATGTACACCTCGCTCGCGTGGAGCTCGCTCACGAATGCGATCGGCCCGTTGGTGACGTGAATCGCCGCTTCCGAGGACGCCTCTGACCCTGGAACCGACACCGCGGCGAGGACGGCGATTTGCAGGTAAAGAGCTCGGCGGAGGCGCCGGCCGGAGATGTTGCGGGGTGTGGTGGCTTCGACGATTCCTCCTAGACTATTGTCATAGCCGGTCGCGCCGCACAGCTTCTTCACTCGTTCGTCGCGCTCGGGGCGGCGAGTGTCGCAGTCGCGAGCTCGAGCCCGGCGGTCGCGTATCCGCCGGCGGCGCTCGTCGTCGGGGCACAGGGGGCGAACTTCGCCGTCGAGGACCAGGAGCTCGACGTCACCCTCGACCTGACGGGCGAGACGAGCCCGCTCGGGCAGCTCGCACTCGTCGCCCCGGCACACTTCCCGCTGGATCCGAGCCGCGATCCCGGCGACCCCGTCGGAACGGCGTACGTGTTCGTGCGGACTGCGTCCGGCGCCCTCGACGTGTACACGGGCCCGATCGCGGCCGAACCGCTCGACTCGACCCACAGCGGAGCGTGCGGCAGCCCCTATCACAGCGCCATCTGGTCGATGCAGCTGCGAAGCGGCAAGCAGGAGCTCGACCTGCCGTTGTTCGTCGGCGCGCCGGCCTCGGCCGTGGGGGCCAACGGTGTCGAGCTCGACCTCTGCCCCGATGTCACGGGACCCTCGATCGTCGCAATCGTCCTCTCGCTCAGCGGGCTCGACGCCCCGAAGTCCCCGGGCGACTACGTGTGGCGGGCGGACGTGACGCCGTTGTCGCCCGACGGAACCCTCACGCTCGCGAGCGCGTACGAGCTACAGGCGGTCGTGGCCGTGCCGCACGTCCTCACGCTGCGGGCCGCCTATGACCCCGCGAAGCGCCGTGCGCGACTGTCCGGCACGCTGCGCCTGCACGGGCGCCCACAGGCCGGCGCGAGGATCGTCATCACGCGGCTCGATCGAACCATAACCCCGCACGGCCCCGTGTTTCGCGACGCGCCGGTCGCCGTTGCCCGGACGGATCGTTCGGGCAAGTACGCCGTCAGCGTTGAGGTGCGACGCACCCAGGGGTTCGTCGCCGCGACGTTGCCGACCTCGTCGGCGTGCCCGGTAGCGTCCGCTCCGCCCGCCGGCTGCGTGAGCCTCACGCGGGCCGGCGCCGAGAGCGAGCCGCTCACGGTGAGCGTCCCGTGACTCCAGAGGCTGTCGCCGAGATCGGGACTGCCTAGCGCGGCGCGCCCAGCTGTACCTGCACGAGGCGATGCGCGGAGACGCTCGAGAGGAAGCTGTCGCCCGGCTTCCGGGCTCGGATGTAGAGAACGAGCGTGTTGCCCTTGCCGAGCGGCAGCTTCGGCGTCGGGCGGAGCGTGACGACCGCATAGCCGCCGGCGCCCGTCGCGACCTCGGAGGCGTTCGCGACCCAGCCGCTCGGGATCCCCATCACGCGGACGCGCGCGTCGCGGACGAGATAGCCGCGCGTGTCCGTGACGCGGATGCGGGCCGCGAACGGGCGGCGCGTGCGGATGGGGTGGCGGGAGAAGGCGACGGCGGAGATGGCGATGCGGTTCGGGGCCGAGACGCTGCTCGCAGGGATCGACAGCTTGCCGCCGGGCAGCCGGATGGCGCCGGGCGGGTCGCTCGTGACGACCGGTGTCCGGGCGGAGACGACGACGGACGATCCGGCCGAGTTCGAGCCCTTGACGACGAGCTCGAGGGTCGAGCCTGCGTCGGCGGATGTGAGCTTGTACGTCTGCGCAGATGCGCCCGCGATCGTCTGGCAGTGGCCGCCCGAGCTGTCGCACCGTTCCCACGTGAGGCTGTACGAGATCGGGGAGGTGCCGCTCCAGCTGCCGATCGAACCCACGACGGTGCTCCCCACGCGTGCGCTCGGGACGCTGATGCTCGGCCTCGTGAGGTTGACCGGGACGACGGCCTGAAACACCGCCGCCGTGGCGTTGGAGGCGGTGCTCGCCGATCCGGCGCTGTTCTTGGCGGTGACGGTCGCGCGCAGGCGGTAGCCGACGTCGGCGGCGACGGGCGCGTACGACGATTTCGTCGCGCCGCTGATGTTCGTGCAGGTGCCGGAGCTGGTGCAGCGCTGCCATTGATACGTGTAGGTGAGCGGCGTCGTCCCCTTCCAGCCGCCGTTGTCGACCGTGAGGGTCTGTCCCACCTGCGCCGTGCCGTGTGGATCGGGCTGCTTGGTGACGCTCGGCGGCGTCTCGACGGCGGCGACGGCGGCGGTCAGGTTGGAGGCGGTGCTCGCCGATCCGGCATCGTTCTTGGCGGTGACGGTCGCGCGTAGGCGGTAGCCGACGTCGGCGGCGACGGGCACGTACGACGATTTCGTCGCGCCGTTGATGTTCGTGCAGGTGCCGGAGCTGGTGCAGCGCTGCCATTGATAGGTGTAGGTGAGCGGCGTCGTCCCCTTCCAGCTGCCGTTGTCGACGGTGAGGGTCTGTCCCACCTGCGCCGTCCCGTGTGGATCGGGCTGCGTCGTCACGCTCGGAGGTGTGTCCGCGGCGGCCACTGTGCCCGTCGGGCTCGAGGCCGCCGACGAGCTGCCGGCCGAGTTGGCCGCGGCCACGACGATGCGGAGGGTGCTCCCGACGTCCGAGGACGTGACCGGATACGTCTGTGCGGTCGCCCCGGTGATGTCGGCGCAGCTCCCGCCCGAGCCGCTGCACCGCTGCCACGTGAACGTGTAGCTGATCGGCGCGTCGCCGCTCCAGCTCCCCGTCGACGCCGTCAACGTCTGTCCCTGTTGCGCCGACCCCGTCACCGTCGGCGGCGACGTGTTCACGGGAGGCGCGGCGTCCGTTCGCGCCGTCGAGGCACCGGCGACCCCCGGTGCTGCGCCTGCGAGTGTGGAGAGCGCGAAGGCCGTCACGGCCAGACACACGAATCGGCTCACGACGAGCTCATTACACCGCCGCCGGGATACGCGGGCGTATGGGGCCGGTAAAGGCTCGGTAAAGCCCGGCGGGCCCCGTTCAGGCGGCGACGAGGAACGCGCAGGGCAGCGCGTGCCCGGGCAGCGGCGCCGGCGCGACCCGGGTCACGACCTGCGGACCCTCCGCGCCCGAAGCCACGATGCGAGCTCCCGGCAGCGGCGGCGGGCCGTCGAGCTCGACGAGCGCGTATCCGTCCGCGCCGCGGAAGAAGAGCAGGTGCCGCTCGCTCGACGCCCACGGCTGCTCGCGCACGAGCTCCTCGAGCGCACGGATGCGGTCGTCACGCTCGCTCACGGCAGCCTGCAGCTCGTTCCTGCCCGCCACCTCGACGACGAGCGCGTCCTCGAGCTCCGCGATCCGGTTCGTGAATGCCTCCGCGTCGACGGGGAACGACGCGGCCGGGTGCTGTTCCGTTCGGGCCTCGACGAGCTCGGCCTCGAGCGCCTCGAGCCGGTCGCTGCGCTCGGCGAGGGTCGCCGTGAGCTCGTCCCGCTCGCCGCCGAGCGCCGCCACCTGCGCGAACGACTCGTCGAGCCGCCGCTCGAGCTCCGACACCTGCTCGGTCCACGCCGCCTCGGCCTCCGGCGGCCGCGCCTCGAGCTCCGCGACGCGCGCCTCCGCGGCGGCGACCGCCGAGCGGGCGGCCTCGACCTCGGCGCGTGCGCTGTCGCGTTCCGCCTTCAGCTCCTCCGCCTTCGCGGCGAAGGCGCGGACGACGTCCCGCGCCGTCGTCAGCTCCGTCTCGAGCCCGGCCGCGCGGGCAGCCGGGGTGTCGGCCTCGGCTGGCGGCGCGGGCTCGGGGCCGGCCGCCGGCGGCGGCTCGACCGGAGCGACCAGAACGGGCGGCGCAGGCGGGGTCTCGGAGACCGGCGGCGGCCCCGGCGCCGCGAGAACCGGCGCGGGCGCGGGCGGCGGCGCCGGCGCGGTGACCGGAGGCGGGATCCGCAGCGCGACGGTGAGCGGAGGCGGGGCCTGCGCGGGCGGGGCAACCGGAGGCGGGGCCTGCGGCGCGACCGTCGTGGGCGGGGCCACGGCAACGCCGGCGGGCGACTCCGCGCCGAAGCCCGTCGCGTATCCGTACTCCGTCTTCAGCAGGCTGCCGTGCTGGGTCGCGAGTGCCTGTGCGATCGTGGCGGCCGAGACGAAGCCGAGGGCGATCAGGGTCTCGCCGAGCGGGTGCCTGGTCCGGTTCTGCTCGGTCAGCGCCGCCTGGAGCTGCTCCGTCGTGAGCAGGCCGCGCTGCACGAGCAGCTGGCCGAGCTGGGGATGCCCCTGGCCGGGATGATCGGTGTCAGCAAGAGCCGACACGGGTCAGCCCCGCCCGAAATCGTTCGAGATCACCGTCGGGGTCGCCGCCTTCGCCCCGGCACGCCGCATCGTCATCGTCGCCAAGCCCTTCGCCGCAGTTGGTAGATGCATCGGCGAAACGGCCCAGGACGCGTTCACTCCTTCGAGGGGACTTCAGGCGGCCCCTGAGGCCGCGATTCCGGCCTTCGGCCGGGATTTCGGCCTCGTTAAAGGCGTCCTCTGACGTCTTGAAACCTGGGGAGAAGCACGAAATACTTGCCCCTCGTTGGGAAAGCAGGTTCTTCCGCGGCAAATCCGGCTCGGGTCGGAACATGAGGAGGGAGCTCGTGAGTAGAAAGTTCTCGTTGCTGGCGCTGGTCGGTGCGGTCGCTGTGGCCGCAGCCGTCGGCGCCGGCTACTCGGGATCCGCACGCAGCGCGACCGCCAGCGTCACCCCGCTGCCGTCGTCGTCGTGCGGTCCGCTGGTCTACAAGGGATCCGGAAGCCCGGACTTCATCGTCGCCTCGGACCTGCCGTTGCAGGGCGCGATCCGCGCTCAGACCGTGCAGATCTCCCGGGCGATCATCTGGGCGCTCCAGGACAAGGACTGGAAGGCCGGCTCGTACAACATCGGCTACCAGTCCTGCGACGACTCGACCGCGCAGGCAGGCGCGTGGGACTCGGGTAAGTGCGCGACGAACGCGCGCCTCTACGCCGGGGACAAGTCCGTCATCGGCGTCGTCGGAACGTTCAACTCCGGCTGTGCCGAGATCGAGGTCCCGATCATGGGCCGCGCCAATCCCGGCCCGCTCGGGATGGTGAGCCCGGCGAACACGTATCCGGGCCTGACGAAGAAGTGGGCTCCGGGTGAGCCGAACAAGTACTACCCGACCGGCGTACGCAATTACGCACGCGTCGTGGCCACGGACGACTACCAGGGCCCGGCGGACGCGTTGTGGACGCAGGCGCTCGGCTTCAAGAAGGTCTACGTGCTGAACGACCGCCAGGTCTACGGCGCGGGCGTTGCGGGGACGTACGTGACCGCGGCGAAGAAGCTCGGGATCACCGTCGTCAACAACGTCGGCTGGGATGCAAAGGCGTCCAGCTACGAGGCCCTCGCCGAGGCGATCAAGAAGTCCGGCGCGCAGGCCGTCTTCCTGGGCGGGATCGTCTGCAACAACGGTGCGAAGCTGATGCAGGACATCAAGTCGGTCGACCCGAAGATCCAGCTGCAGATGCCTGACGGCTTCAGCGGCGGCATCGCCTCCAACGGTGCAGTCGCCAACGGCGCGTACATCAGCGTCGCCGGCGAGCCGCCGAAGGCGCTGACGGGTGCCGGGGCGAACTTCGTCACGAGCTTCGGCAAGTCGGTCGGCGCAACCCCGAACCCGTATGCGGCGTACGGCGCGCAGGCGATGGAGGTCATGCTCCAGGCGATCGCCCGCGGCGGCGGCCAGCGGGCGGCCACGACGAAGGCCTTCTTCGGCCTCGCCGTGACCAACGGGATCCTCGGCAACTTCACCATCAACTCGACCGGCGACACCAGCTCTCTGGCGGTCACGATCTACAAGCAGGCCGGCAAGAGCCTCGTCCCGGTCAAGACGCTGACGCCGTCGGCGAGCCTGATCGGGTAAGCAGCGAATCGGCAGCAGGCATGAATCCGGGGGAGGCAACTGCCTCCCCCGGAATCCATCAGCCCTCACATCCGAGTAAGTGGCCACCCACGCCCACATCGAGACGCCCGCTCGGATGAGGCGCTCCCTCGGGTCGTACGTGACGCCGGTGCTGGCGACCGCGCTCGTCGCGCTCTTGGTCGCATGGCTCGCCGTCAACTTCGTGCAGGGCCCGGCCTACTTCTTCACGATCTCGTTCATCGGGCTGACGAACGGCGCCGTCTACGCGCTCGTGGCGCTGGGGTACACGCTCGTCTACGGGATCCTCGAGCTGATCAACTTCGCCCACGGCGACGTCTTCATGCTGGGCGGGATGTTCTCGGCGACGATGATCCTCTCCGTCTTCCATCTCAGCACGCATGCGTCGACGGGCTCGCTCGTCGCGGCCATCGTCGTCTCGCTGTTCGTCGCGATGGCGGCGTGCGGGCTGATCAACGCGACGATCGAGCGGATCGCCTACCGGCCGCTCCGCGGCGCGCCGCGACTTGCACCGCTGATCACGGCGATCGGCATGTCGTTCATCCTCGAGGACATCGCGATCGGCTGGAAAGGCCCCGGCTACACGGCTGTGCCCGAAGTGCTGCCCCATGGACAGGTGTTCTCGATCGCCGGGGTCGTCTACACGTGGGAGAAGCTGATCGTCGTCATCATCACCGTCCCGGTGCTCGTCGCGCTCGTCTGGCTCGTGCAGCGCACGCGCCAGGGCAAGGCGATGCGCGCGACGGCGCAGGATCGAGACGCAGCGGCGATGATGGGGATCAACGTCAACCGGACGATCTCCTTCACGTTCCTGATCGCGGGCGCGCTCGCCGGGGCCGGCGGCCTGGTCTACGCCCTCTACTTCGGCCAGATCCGCTACGACACGGGCTTTCAGCTCGGGCTGATCGCGTTCACGGCGGCCGTGCTCGGCGGCATCGGCAACCTGCCCGGCGCGGTGCTCGGCGCGCTCTGCATCGGGTTCATCCAGGCGTACAACGAGGGCCTGACCTGGCACGCGCCGGGCTCGAACTGGACGGAGTCGATCGTCTTCTCGATCCTCATCCTCATCCTCGTCTTCCGCCCCGAGGGCCTGCTCGGCGAGCGAACGCCCGAGGGAGCCTGACGTGCGCCGCCGAGTCGCGAGCGCCGTCTCCGCCGCCTGGTGGGCGGCCCTGTCCCGTCTCGGCCTCAGCCGGCACCGCTGGCAGACCCTGCCCCGCCTCACGCGTCGCACCGTCAAGGCGGTCGTCTGGGTCGGCGTCGGCCTCGTGCTCGTCGCCGCGTTCGGCGTCTGGAAGACCTCGGCCCTCGCGATCGCAGCCGTCGTCCTGCTCCTCGTCGTGCCGTCGTACCAGAAGCTGACGATCGGCCGCTTCCGCGTCGGCAAGTGGGTCACGCCGGCTGCGGCGTTCGCGATCGTGATCGCGTACCCGTACTACCTCAACTCGATGCCGCAGGTGCCGATCTTCGGTCCGTTCCCGATGCTCAGCACGATGGTCGCGATGATGATCTTTTCGATGATGGCCCTCGGCCTGAACTTCGTCGTCGGCTATGCGGGCCTGCTCGATCTCGGCTACGTCGCGTTCTACGCGATGGGCGCCTACATGGCGGGCTGGTTCGCGTCGGACCAGTTCTCGGCGCAGCACCTCGACCTCGGCGCGGTCGGCCTGTCGCAGGGCTGGATCGGCTTCCACTTCTCGATCTGGCTCGTGCTGCCGATGGCCGGGATCGCGACGGCGATCGTGGGCGTGATCATCGGCCTGCCCACGCTGCGCCTTCGCGGCGACTACCTCGCCATCGTCACGCTCGGGTTCGGCGAGATCCTTCCGCAGGTCGCGCGCAACGGGAACAGCCTTTTCGGCTACAACCTCACGAACGGGCCGGAAGGGATCACGCCCATCGACGGGCCCGGCTTCGGCAGCTGGCTGCACACGCACCTGCACCTGCCCGCGGAGTACCTGACGCTCGGCAACTACGACGCCGTCTTCCTGTGGACGGCGCTCGCACTCGTCGCGCTCACCGTCTTCTGCAGCGTGCGGCTGCGCGACTCTCGCCTCGGCCGCGCGTGGGTCGCGATCCGCGAGGACGAGGTCGCCGCGGCTGCGATGGGGATCCCGCTGATGCGGACGAAGACCTGGTCGTACGCGACCGGTGCGTTCTTCGGCGGTGTCGCGGGCGCCTTCTACGCGAGCTACAAGAGCGGCGCGTTCCCGGACGACTTCTTCTTCCAGATCTCCGTCTTCATCCTCTGCATGGTCATCCTCGGCGGGATGGGGAACATCTGGGGCGTGATCTTCGGCGCATGCTTCCTCTCGTACCTCGACCGCGAGGGGCTCTCGAACGTCGGGACGTGGATGAACAACCATCTCGGAACCCACGTCAACGTCCCGCTGTACGAGTTCGGGATCTACGGCGCGATCATCGTGATCGTGATGCTCTTCCGGCCCGAGGGGTTGATCCCCAGCTCGCGGCGGGCGGCGGAGTTCCGTGAGGGCGTGCATGACGAGCCCCTCTACGACGTCGAGCACGACGAGCGCCTGTACACGCCGGAGCCGGGCTGATGGCCGAGGAGACACTGCTCGAGACCGTGCGTCTGCGCAAGGAGTTCGGCGGCCTCGTGGCCGTCGACGACGTGGACTTCATCGTCCCGGAGGGCTCGATTGTGAGCCTGATCGGGCCGAACGGTGCGGGGAAGACGACGTTCTTCAACATGCTCACCGGCGTCTACAAGCCGACCGCGGGGCGGGTGATCTTCGCCGGGCAGGACCTGACCGGCAAGCCGCCGCACGCGTTCACCGAGCGCGGAATCGGCCGCACGTTCCAGAACATCAGGCTGTTCAAGAACATGACGGCGCTCGAGAACGTGCTCGTCGGCATGCACGTGCGCCTCAAGGGCAGGCTGCTCGAAGCGATCCTGCGCACACCGCGCGTGCGCCACGAGGAGGCGGACGCGCGATCGCGCGCCCGCGAGCTGCTCGAGTTCAGCGGACTGCGGCGGAAGGACGAGGAGATCGGCAAGAACCTCTCGTACGGCGACCAGCGGCGGCTCGAGGTCGCCCGGGCGCTCGCCACAGAGCCGAAGCTGCTCCTGCTCGACGAGCCGACGGCCGGCATGAACCCGCAGGAGACGCTCGAGTTCACGGGCTTCGTCGGCAAGCTCCGCGCCGAGCGCGGGCTGACCGTGCTCCTGATCGAGCACGACATGCGCGTCGTGATGGGCATCTCCGACCGTGTGACCGTGCTCGACTACGGCGGGAAGATCGCCGAGGGCACGCCGCAGGAGATCCAGAAGAACGAGCGCGTGATCGAGGCCTACCTCGGCACCGCGGCGGTGAGCTCGTGAGCGCGGCGGCGACGCTGCTCACACTCGAGCGCGTCGAGACGTTCTACGGCTCGATCCAGGCGCTCAGGGGCATCTCGATCGACGTGTACGAGGGCGAGATCGTGACGCTCATCGGCGCGAACGGCGCGGGCAAGTCGACGACCCTCCGCTCGATCAACGGGCTCAACCATCCGCGCCGGGGCAAGATCTCCTTCGAGGGGCGCGACATCACCCACGAGCCGGCGCACGACATCGTGAAGATGGGGATCGCCCAGTCGCCCGAGGGGCGCAAGCTCTTCCCGCGCATGACGGTGGTGGAGAACCTCGAGATGGGCGCCTTCCAGCGGCGCGACAGGGGCGGCCTGCGCGAGGACCTGGACCGCGTCTTCACGCTCTTCCCGCGCCTCTCCGAGCGGCAGCACCAGAAGGCGGGGACGCTGTCGGGCGGCGAGCAGCAGATGTGCGCGATCGGGCGGGCCCTGATGGCGCGACCGAAGCTGCTGATGCTCGACGAGCCCTCGATGGGGCTCGCCCCGATCTTCGTGCAGCGCATCTTCGAGACGATCGTCGAGGTGAACAAGCAGGGCACGTCGATCCTGCTCGTCGAGCAGAACGCCCTGATGGCGCTCGAGGTCGCGGGCCGTGGCTACGTGCTCGAGACCGGGACGGTCAAGCTCGCAGACGACGCGAAGGCGCTCGCCCGCAACGAGGACGTGCGGAAGACGTATCTGGGCGAGGCCTAGCCGAAGGCGAGACGGCCGGGCCTCGTATCTCAGTGGCGGTACGGCCGTGGTAGCGTCGGTCGATCGACGCCGAGCTGCTGGATCTGCGTAACCGCACGTATGCAGCGTTCGTCGAGCACGGCCGTGCGCCGGCTGCGCGAGAGCTCGGGGACGAGACCGGCGTACGTGCGGGCTGGCGTCGGCTGCACGACGCCCATGCGCTCGTGCTGAATCCGGCCACGGACGAGATCCGAATGGCGAACCCGTTCTCGGCCGTGCCGACGGCGTACCGGGTGCGTGCGGGCGGCCGCTGGTGGTACGCCAACTGCGCCTGGGACGCCTTCGGCGTCTTCAGCGCGCTCGGCGTCGACGGCCGCGTCGAGTCGTCCTGCCCCGACTGCGGCGAGCCATACACCGTGGAAGTCACGGGTGGCAGGATCGATCGTCCTGACCTTCTCTTCCACTGTCTCGTTCCGGCCGCGCACTGGTGGGACGACATCGTCGTCACCTGAAGTGCGATGAACCTCTTCCGGTCGGAGGAGCACATCGCACGCTGGCTCGGCGCGATGACGCCCGGCGCGACCGTTGCGGCGCAGACCCTCTGCGATCTCGCACACGCATGGTGGGACACGCGGCTGGATCCGGATTGGCGGCCGCGCAGTCGCGAGGAGAACCAGGCCATACTCGACGATCTCGGTCTACTCGGCCCGTTCTGGACCCTGCCGTAGGCGGCACAGGCACCGAAGGGCGCTAGGCGGAGCCGAGCCGGCGGCCGCACAGCTCGCATACCACCGCGTACCGCTTGACGCCGGCCGCAGTGACGGCGATCTGGCGCCGGACGAGCCTGTGCGTGCAGGCACGCACCTCCGGCAGGAGCGTGGGCACCGGGGGCAGCTCGGGCACGTACCGCACCGCGCCGCCCACGGCGGAACAGGCGGCCGCGTGCTCCGCCCAGACCTGATGCGGCGGCTGGCTCGTGATCGCCAGCCAGCCGCACGCCTCGCAAACGATCTCGATCAGCGCAGTTGCCCTCGACGGCGGATTCTCGAAGTGCACACGATCCAGCCAGACTAGCCCCACGCGTTTCGCCGCGGGTCGCGCGCAGCTCACCGACCCTGTGCAAGGATTCTCGGGTGACCGCCGGGACGCGGTTTCTCTGGATTCTCGTGGCGCTCGCGGGAGACCTGGTCGCCTACGGTGTGACCGGTTCCGCGACCTCCGCGGCCGCAGCGCTGTTCATGACCGTCTTCGTCGTGATTCCGTTGCTCAGCCGCTAGGCGTTCCGCCTCGGGGCGCTCAGGTGGTCGCGGTGATGGCGATGCCGCCGCGCGATTTCTGTCTGAGCGTGATGCGGACCTTCTCCGAGGGGATGCCGAGCGCCTCGGCGACGTCGTCCCGGATCGCGACGGCGAGCGCCTCGCAGAAGTGGCCCTCGTTGCGGTAGCGACCGAGGTAGAGCTTGAGCGACTTCGACTCGAGGCAGAGTCCCTGCGGCCAGTACTCGATCGTCGCCGTGTAGAGGTCGGGCTGGCCGGTGACCGGGCAGACGGCGGTGAGCTCGTCGCTCGTCATCTCGACGTGCGACACACCGGGGTTGGCGAACGTCTCAAGGCCCGCGTAGCGGGCGGGGTCCGCATGACCGAGCGCCACGAAAGCTGTCGAATCGGCCGTGGGCTCCATGCCACTACTGTAGGGCCGACGACCCGCACGCTGCTCCGCCCGACCCATGACCGCTCAGCCTCCCGCGACGCGGAGCGGGAAATACGGCGGGCTGAGCAGGAAGCCGATGCGCGGCGCGCCGCTGCCGCTGCGGCCGCGCGCGAGCTCGAGGGCGGGGGCGATGCCGTGCACGGGGACGAAGCCGAGCTGGCGGACCGTCGCTGCGTCGCCCGCGCCCGCGACGAGCACTGCGCCGAGGCGGCCGAGCGCCGGCTGGCACGCGTTCCAGTCCCGGAACGGGAGCAGCGGGTGCACGGTGCGGCCGGCCCGGTACTCGGCGAGCGCCCGCGCGTCGGCCGCGACCGCCCGCTCCGCCTCGGCGAGAAGACGCGGATCGCGGCCGCCCCGCGTCGCGTGGAAGAAGGGCCGGTACGGCTGCTGCGTCGGATGCGCGAAACGGCGTGTGAAGCGGTTGACGAGGATTGCGGTGCCGCCGTCGGCGACCGGAAACGCGTCCCGCCATAGACGCAGCGCCAGCCCGAGCCCGAGGTAGGCGGCCAGCAGCGGGTTGGGTTGCTCCCGTGGCAGATACGGCGTCACCCCGGGCACCCCGATCACGATCGCGTCGAGCTGCCCGTCCAGCTCGGCGCGCCGCAGCTCGACCGCGCGCAGCAGCGCTTCGGCGTGGGCGACCGAAGGCGAGCCGGCGAACGCGGCCGCGGCCGTCAGCTCGGTCGGAATCGCACGCAGCGCCTGCAGGCGCACCCGGTCGGGCAGCAGCGTGAGAAGGTGGCGAAACGGCGAGCCCGCGATCCGCTCCAGTGCCTCGGACTCGTACGGATAGCCGCGAAGCGCGCCCAGGGTCTGCGGCTGGTTGAGGACGAGCGACACGCCGAACAGGGGCACACGCTGGGCCAGCGCCCGCTCGAGTGCGACCGCCAGTTGCCAGCCCTGCGACGCTCCGGTCTCGAGGAGTGAGAACGCCCCCGCCGCGCGCAGGGCGTCGGCCGCCGAGGCGCCGAGCAGGGCGGCCGGACCGCCGTGCAGCACCGACTCCGCCGCCGTGACCGTCACGACGAGGTCGGTCTCGACGAGTGCGCGGCTCACGTGCAGCGGCGGATGTGAGGTCTCGTCCAGCCGCAGCAGCTCCGGATCCTCGACGTCGTGCACGAGCACGCTGCCGTGGAACCGCCGTGCGAGCTCGGGGGCGACGAGGGATTCGAGCTCCCGCTGCGACGTGCGCCTGGCGAGCCCGCACGCGACGAGGATGGTCTGATAGCCGCTCGGAATGCCGAGCCGCTCGAGCTCGTCGACCACGGCGCCGATCGCGAGCTGGCGCGGGTCGGACGGCGAGCCCGGGATCGGCAGCGCCGGCGGCTCGACCACGATCGTCGCGCGCGTGCGCCGACCTGCGAGGGCGGCGAGCGGCTCGCCGTGGAGCGGAAAGCGCAGCGCGTCGCGCACTGCTGCACCGACGTCTGCGACCGCCTCGCCCGGCCGGGGCGGTCGCAGGACGAGTGCATCGTCGGGTGCCGCCGCGATCACGAGGCGGGTGCCGGACAGGAGTGGGATGCGGGGCACCGGCTGATTCAAGCACCGGCCGGAATCCGGCTACGGCTTCCTACGGATGCGCGTGCGGGCCGTGCTCGACAACGTCCACCCAACCTGCGAAGCTCGCGGAGGAGCGGAATGACTCGTACGCCTCGACTTTCCACGGTCGCCGCCGAGGCGGCCTTGATGCTCGTGGTGCTGGGGCTGGTGTTCGCCGCCGGGATCGCCGGCTGGGCGATCGGGCATGCGGGCCGGAAGAGCAGCAGCTCGACCGCGGCCGCTGCACCGGCGTCGTCTGCCACGGTGAGCCCGGCTGTCGCGGACGGCGCCCACACCTTCGTGCAGTTCGCGTGCTCGCAGTGCCACGGGCCGCAGGGGCGTGGCGGTGTCTCCGCGGACGTGCCGGCGCTCACGAGCGTCGGCAAGTCGTTGACGGTGGCGCAGCTGACGCACATCATCGACCACGGCCTGGGCGAGTCGAAGAACCCGACCAAGCCGTACATGCCGGTCTGGGGCGAGGTGATCTCGAGCACGCAGGTCTCCGATCTCGTCTCCTACATCCGCGCCGGGCTGCCTGCGGTCTCCCAGGACGAGCCGGTGCCCGTGCCGCAAGGCCAGGGCCCGGCGGTCGCCGGGGCGGCGCTCTATGTCCGCTACGGCTGCATCAACTGCCACGGCCCCAACGGCCTGGGCGGCGTGCCCAACCCGCTCTCACCCGACAAGACGATCCCGGTGCTCTCCGGTCAGGGCTTCCGCCACGAGTTCAACACCGACGCCAAGATCGCCGCCGTCATCCGCAGCGGCAGCGTCATCGGCAAGGCCCCGATCGTCAGCATGCCCCACTGGGGCGGCATCATCCCCGAGACCGACGTCACCGACCTGATCGCCTACCTGAAGACGCTGAAGTAGGGCGCAGAGAGCCCCGAGTCTTAGACTCGGGGAGATGAGCCCGAAGTCCCTCACCGGTCTCGAGCTCGTGCTCGACGACGCGCCCGCGCGCGACAGCGAGCTGTTCCTCGTCGACGGCAACAACCTCGCCTACCGCGCCTTCTTCGCGCTCCCCGAGGAGCTCGCGACGACCGAGGGCTTCCCGACGAACGCGCTGCTCGGCTTCACGAACATGCTCTTCAAGCTGCTCTCCGACTACAGGCCGAAGGGCGTGGCCGTCGCCTGGGACACCCGTCCGACGCACAGACACGCGATCGCCGAGGAGGCGGAGGTCGTCTACAAGGAAGGCCGGCGGCCGATGGCCGACCTCCTCGCCGAGCAGTTCCCGTACTTCCGCCCGATCGTCGAGGCGTTCGGCTACCGCAACCTCGAGTTCGAGGGCTGGGAGGCCGACGACGTGATCGCCACGCTCGCGACGCGCGCCGACCAGGAGGGGATCAAGACCACGGTGGTCTCGACCGACCGCGACGCTTTCCAGCTCGTCAGCGAGAGGGTCGCGCTGATGATGACGCCGCGCGGCGTGAGCGACGTTCAGGTCTACACGCCCGATCGCGTGGAGGCGCGCTACGGCATCCGCCCCGACCAGATCCCCGACTTCATCGGGCTGAAGGGCGACACCTCGGACAACATTCCCGGGATCCCCGGCATCGGCGACAAGACCGCGGGGCAGCTGATCGCGCAGTACGGCTCGGTCGAGGAGGTGATCGCGCACGCCGACGCACTCTCACCCGCACGCCGCAAGAACGTGATCGAGTTCGCCGATCAGGCGCGGCTGTCGAAGGAGCTGGCGACGATGCGGCGCGATCTCGACATCGACTGCGACCCGTCCGAGCTGGTCCTGGCGCCGCCCGACCGGTCCGAGCTGCGCGAGATGTTCCGCCGCTTCGAGTTCAGGGGGCTCCTCAACCGGATCGACGATCTCGACGAGGCCGTCCCCGCACGTGAGCGCGTCGTCGCCGGCACCGCCGTGCCGTGGCGCGAGGGGGAGCTGCCCGAGAGCGTGCAGGGCCGCGTCGGACTCGCGGTCGCGGAGGGCCGCTTCGCGCTTGCGCGGGAGGACGGCGTCCTCGTCGGCACGTGGAACGACGGTCTGGCCGGGCGGCTCCGCGCCGCCCAGATCGTCGCACACGACTACAAGTCCCTGCCGCGGCTCACGCAGCTCCCTGCCGAAGACACGATGATCGCCGCCTACCTGATCGAGCCCGGCCGGCCGGCGTACGAGCTCGACGACCTCGCGGCCGAGTACGGCGTCGAGGCGCTGCCGGAGCCCGAGGTCGAGGAGGAGACGGCGAGGCTCGTTCGTGCGGCCGAGGTACCGATGCGACTCGCAGAGCCGCTGCGTCTGCGGCTGCGCGAGCGCGGCAGCGAGGAGCTGTACGACCGCATCGAGTTGCCGCTCACCGCGGTGCTCGCGGCAATGGAGGACGTGGGCGTCAAGATCGACACGTACCGGATGGGGGAGATCACCGCGCGGCTCAGCGACCGGGTCGAGGAGCTCGAGTCGGCTGCGTTCGAGCTCGCGGGCGAGGAGTTCATGCTCGGCTCGACGCAGCAGCTCGCGCGGATCCTCTTCGAGAAGCTCGAGCTGACCCCCGGCCGCAAGGGCAAAACGGGCTACTCGACCGACACGCGCGTTCTGCGGACGATCCGCAACGAGCACCCGATCGTCGAGGTGATCGAGGAGTGGCGCGAGCTGACGAAGCTGCTGAACACGTACCTCGGCCCGCTGCCGGCGCTGATCGGCGAGGACGGCAGGCTGCACACGCATTTCAACCAGGCCGTTGCGGCGACGGGACGCCTGTCGACGTCGAACCCGAATCTCCAGGCGATCCCGGTTCGCACCGAACTCGGGCGCGAGATCCGCAGCGCGTTCGTGGCCGAGCCCGGGCACCGGCTCGTGTCGGCCGACTACTCCCAGGTCGAGCTGCGCATCCTCGCGCACGTCTCCGGCGAGCCGAAGCTGCGCGAGGCGTTCGCGCGCGGGGAGGACATCCACGCCGCCACGGCCGCCGAGGTGCTCGGGAAGGATCGAGCGACGTTGACGAAGGACGAGCGCAATGTCGCGAAGATGGTCAACTTCGGGATCATCTACGGCATCTCCGCGTTCGGGCTCTCGGAGAACCTCGAGATCCCGCGCGACGAGGCCCAGGCGTACATCGACACGTATCTCGCGCGCTTCCCGCTCGTGCAGGACTTCATCCAGCGCACGATCGAGCAGGCGAAGCGCGACGGCTACGTGACGACGCTGTTCGGCCGCCGCCGGCCGGTGCCCGAGATCCGCGCGTCGAACAGGCAGACGCGCTCCCTCGGCGAGCGCCTCGCCGTCAACTCGGTCATGCAGGGAACGGCGGCCGACGTGATCAAGGTGGCGATGGTGAACGCGCACCGGCGCCTGCGCGACGAGGGCCGCAGTGCCCGGCTCGTGCTCCAGGTGCACGACGAGCTGCTCGTCGAGGCGCCGGACGCGGAGGTGTCGGCCGCGAAGGAGCTCCTGCGCGAGGAGATGACCGGCGCCTATCCGCTCGACCCGCCCATGGCCGTCGACGTGGGCGCGGGCGACGACTGGAACGACGCCAAGAGCTAGTGCTCCGGCGCTGCTTCCTGACGCTCGTCGTCGCAGGCTTCGCGCCGGCAAGCGTCGCGTCGGCATATCCCTGGCCGTTCAAGCCGTTCCACAGGCAGCATCCGATCCGCGGCTTCTTCGGCGACCCCCGCACCGTCTACCGGAAGGGCCTCGTCGCGAACGCGCTCACCGGGCCCGGCGTCTTCTCGTTCCACCAGGGCATCGACATCGCAGCTCCCGACGGCACGGCGGTCTACCCGGTCGAGAGCGGGACCGCCCGCTACCTCGGCGCGTCCACGCTCGCGATCACGACCGGCCACGACGTCAGGTTCCAGTACTTCCACGTCGTCCCGGTGGTCGGCGAGGGAGAGCACGTGACCGCGAGCCGGACGGTGATCGGCTACGTGCAGGCTCCGTACGGTCATGTCCACATCACCGAGATCGACGGCATACGCGTCGTGAACCCGCTGGCGAAAGGTCATCTGACGCCGTACCGAGACACGACGAGGCCGACCATCCGCGCGGTCACCGTGGAAGACCGGCTCGGGCCGGTCGACGGCCCGCTCTGCGGCCGCGTCGAGCTCGACGCCGACGTCTTCGACACGCCGCCGCTGCCGGTGCCCGGGTCGTTCGGCGGGCTGCCGGTCTCGCCCGCGTTCGTCGCCTGGTCGCTGACCCGCGCGGGCCACGGCGTGGTCGTGAGACGGGTGGTGGCGGACTTCCGCACCGCGCTGCCGCCGAACAGGAAGTTCTGGACCGTGTACGCGAGGGGGACGTATGAGAACTCGCCTCGCCTCGGGAGCGAGCAATACCGCTCGCTCCCGGGCCGGTACCTGTTCCTCCTCGCCGGCAGCCTCGACACGGCGACGCTGCCGAACGGCGCCTACGTCGTCACCGTGCGGGCACGGGACGTCCGCGGCAACACTGCGGTCGCCACGCGGCGGATCTCGATCCTGAACGAGCGCGCGGCCGCCTGCCCGGGCTCGCTCTCGGGACCGGGCCGGGCTGCGGTGCCGCCGCCGCCGCCGCTGACGAAGCGTCCCTCCTAGCCGAGCCCGAGCTCCGAGCGGTACGCGCGGCGGTAGATGCCCTTCAGCCGCTCGACGCGCGCGACGTACGCGCGGGTCTCCGGGAACTGCACCTGCTCGTGCTCTCGGCGCCAGCGGTCGACGTTCTCCTGACCGGCGTTGTAGGCGGCGAGCGCGGTGCGCTCGTCGTGATACTTGTCGAGCAGGTGTCGCAGGTACCACGCGCCGTAGCGGACGTTGATCTCGGGGTCGTAGAGGTCGGAGACGACGAACTTCGAGCCGCCGGTCCGCAGCGCGATCCCCTTCGCGGTCGCCGGTTGGAGCTGCATGAGGCCGATCGCGCCGGTGCTGGAGCGCGCATCCGCGTTGAACTTGCTCTCCTGCTCGATCACTGCCGCGACGAGCGCCGGGTCGAGCCGGTAGCTCGCAGCGTGCCCCCGTACGATCGACGCGTAGCGAAGCGGATACCAGAGCCTCGCCCACCACGGCGGCTCCGTCCGCTGCAGGTAGACGAACGCACCGCCCGCGAGGAGGACGAGCACGACCGGCAGGAGCAGCCGCCTCAGCAGGACGAGAGCCTCTCCACGACGTCCGCGACGAACGCGTCGAGGGCCGCGAGCGTGCCGTCGTTCACGAAGGCGAAGTCTGCGCGGCCGAGCTTCTCCTCCTCGGGGACGAGCCGGGGCTCACGCTCGGTGAAGCCGCTGCGGCGCCGTTCGCGGACGGCGGCAGGAGCGGTGACGACCACGACCTTGTCGAAGCGGCGCTCGCCGCCCGTCTCGTAGAGCAGCGGCACCTCGACCACGGCGAGGGCGGGCGGCTCGTCCCGCGACCGCAGCTCCTCGAGCCAGACCTCGTGCGCGTGTACGACGCGCGGGTGGATCTGCCGCTCGAGCCAGGCCAGCTCCTCCCGGTCGGCGAAGACGATCCGGCCGACACGTGCGCGGTCGACCTCTCCGTCGGGGCCGAAGACGCCGTCGCCCCAGCGCGCGCGCAGCACCGTCCTGAGCTCGGCGTCCTCGCGGTAGACGCGGTGCACGACCTCGTCGCTCGAGGCGACGGCGGCCCCGCGGCGCGCAAAGGCTGCGAGCGCCTCGCTCTTGCCTGCCGCGATACCCCCGGTGATCGCGACCGCGAGCGGCCGCCGCGCCACTACTCGACGGCGGGCTCGGCTTCGGCCGAGACCTCGGTGGGCTCGTCGTCGGCCGCGGGCTCGGTGCTGTCCTCGACGGTGACGGCCGCGGGGACCGGCTCGTCGGCGAAGACGTCCTCCGACAGGTCGATCGACGGCGGCGCGGCCTCGTCGCCCGGCTTCGGCTGGACGGGCATGCCGTCCTCGACGCGCTTGAGCGAGAGCGACAGGCGCCGCCGCTCGGCGTCGACCTCGAGGATGCGCACGTTCACCGTGTCGCCCTGCGACACCACCTCGCGCGGGTTCTCGACGTGGTGCTGCGCGAGCTCGGAGATGTGCACGAGCCCCTCGACGCCCGGGAGGATCTCGACGAAGGCGCCGAACGTGACGACCTTCGTCACCTTGCCCTGCACGACGTCGCCCTCCTGGTAGCTCTCGAGCACCTGCTGCCACGGATCGCTCTGCGTCTGCTTGAGACCGAGGGAGATCCGCTGCCGCTCGCGGTCGATGTCGAGCACCTTGACCTGAACCTTCTGGCCGATCTCCAGCACCTCGGACGGATGATTCACGTGGCTCCACGAGAGCTCCGAGATGTGGATCAGCCCGTCCATCCCGTCGAGGTCGACGAAGGCGCCGAAGTCGACGATGTTCGAGATCGTGCCCTCGACGACGTCGCCCGGGTTGAGCTTGTCGAGGATCGCCTGCCGCATCTCCTTGCGCTCGTCCTCGAGGACGGCGCGACGCGACAGCACGACGTTGTTGCGCGAGCGGTTGAGCTCGATCACCTTGCAGCGGAGCTCCTGCCCGAGATACTCGTCGAGGTCCTGCACGCGGCGGATGTCGACAAGCGACGCCGGCAGGAAGCCGCGCACGCCGAGATCGAGGATGAGTCCGCCCTTGACCACCTCGATCACGCGGCCGGTGACGGGGTCGCCCTGCTCGTGCGCCTGCTCGATCGCCTTCCAGGCGAGCTCGAAGCGGGCCCGCTTCTTCGAGAGGATCAGCCGGCCCTCCGCGTCCTCCTTCGTCATCACGAGCGCGGCGATCTCGTCGCCGACGGAGACCTCGTCCGCCGGGTTCACCGAGCGGCGGATCGACAGCTCGCTGACGGGGATGACGCCTTCCGACTTGTAACCGATATCGACGAGCACCTCGTCCTTGTCCACCCGGACGACGGTGCCGTGGACGACCTCCCCTTCGTTGATGGTGGGGAACGTCGACTCGTAGTCGGGGATCAGCTCGCCGTCCGGGCCGGTCGTCCAGACGCCTTCTTCGAGCCGAGGGTCGTTGATGGTCTCGTTTGCCATAGAGGCGGGCAGTATAGCCCCACGCTTCTAGACGCCCTTCGTCGCGGCTTGTTAGCCGGGTTCCGACGGACGTCTTACCGGACTCGCATGCATCTCACCACGATGCTCGGCATTATGCAGGGGTGCACGATGGGCTGGCGCTCGTGCACGCCGTCAGGCAGGCGTCCTGGGCGGCGTCGACGTACGGCAACACCGCCGTACGCGTCGCGCTGCGCGGAAACCGGCTGAGGCTCGGCGGGCGCGAGGAGCGGCTCGTCTTCGTCGTCGGCTCCCCCCGCTCGGGCACGACGTTCGTGGGCGGCTCGCTCGGCTCCCAGCCGGGCTTCGTCGACCTCGGCGAGGTGCCGCTGCTGAAGGCTGCCGTGGCGCGGCTCGCACCGCTCCCGGAGGACGAACAGGCGCTGCGGGTGCGCCGGATCCTCGAGCGCGTGCGCCGGTTGGGCCTGGTGCGGCGGCTGCGCGGCGTCGAGCAGACGCCGGAGATGGGCTATCTCCTGCCGGGAGCGCTTCGCGCGTACCCGGACGGGACGGCGGTGCACGTCCTGCGCGACGGGCGCGACGTCGTCTGCTCGCTGCTCGAGCGCGGCTGGCTCAACGCCAGCCGCAACGGCAGCGACGACGCGAACCAGCCGTACGGAGGGCACGCCCGTTTCTGGGTGGAGCCCGAGCGGCGCGAGGAGTTCGGGTGCGTCAGCGACGCACGCCGGGCCGCGTGGGCCTGGCGGCGCTACGTGACCGCGGCCCGGGCGGTGCCCGAGCGGACGGTCGAGCTGCGCTACGAGGCGCTCGTGGCCGATCCCGAAACGGCCGCCGACGGGGTCGCAGCGGCGCTCGGAGCCGCGCCGGGGCCGCTGCGGACGGCATTCTCGGCGGCCCACGACGGCTCGGTCGGCCGCTGGCGGCGCGAGCTGTCGGCGGAGCAGCTCGCGGACGTCGAGGCCGAGGCGGGCGAGCTCCTCGCCGAGCTCGGCTACGTCTAGACCTCCGTCTCGCCGCTACCTGCACGGAGCGCCGGCCGAGCCGCGGTGCGCCCGCTCGATACCCTGTCCTCGATGCCCGAGCTGAAGACAGCGGACGCCTACCTCCCGACCGGTGACCAGCCCCGGGCGATCGAGACGCTCGCCGAGGGCCTGCTCGCGGGCGAGCGCTACCAGACGCTCATCGGCGCCACGGGAACGGGGAAGACGGCGACGATGGCATGGACGATCGAGAAGGTCGGCCGCCCGGCTCTCGTCATCGCACACAACAAGACCCTCGCCGCGCAGCTCTGCAACGAGTTTCGCGAGTTCTTCCCGCACAACGCCGTCGAGTACTTCGTCTCCTACTACGACTACTACCAGCCCGAGGCGTACGTCCCGCAGGCCGACCTCTACATCGAGAAGGACTCGTCGCGGAACGACGACATCGACCGGCTCCGCCACTCGGCCACCTCGAACCTGCTCACCCGGCGTGACGTGATCATCGTCGCCTCGGTGTCGTGCATCTACGGCCTCGGCTCGCCGGAGGAGTACAAGGACAGGGTCGTCTTCCTGACGGTGGGCGAGGAGCACGACCGTGACCTGATGCTGCGGAAGCTGATCGACATCCAGTACGTCCGCAACGACACGCTGCTGGGCCGCGGTCGCTTCCGCGTCAAGGGCGACGTCGTCGAGGTGCAGCCCGCGTACTCCGAGACGGCGTACCGCATCTCGTTCTTCGGCGACGAGGTCGAGCAGATCACGCACTTCGACCCGCTCACCGGCGAGGTTCTGTCGCGCTACGACACGATCACCGTCTTCCCGGCGACGCAGTACGTCACCTCCAAGCCGACGATCGAGCGCGCGGTCGGCGAGATCCGCAGCGAGCTGAGTGAGCAGGTGGCGAGGTTCGAGTCGGAGGGGAAGATGCTCGAGGCGCACCGGATCCGGCAGCGGACCGAGTACGACCTCGAGATGATGCGCGAGCTCGGCTTCTGCAACGGGATCGAGAACTACTCGCGCATCCTCGACGGGCGGCCGCCCGGCTCGGCGCCGCACACGCTGCTCGACTACTTTCCGTCCGACTTCGTCGTCTTCGTCGACGAGTCGCACCAGACCGTGCCGCAGATCGGGGGCATGTACGAAGGCGACCGCTCGCGGAAGCAGACGCTCGTCGACTTCGGCTTCCGCCTGCCGTCGGCGCTCGACAACCGTCCGCTCCGCTTCGACGAGTTTCTCGCGAAGGTGCCGCAGCTCGTGTTCGTGTCGGCGACGCCGGGCGCGTTCGAGCTCCGCCACGGGACGCGGACGGCGGAGCAGCTGATCCGGCCGACGGGCATCGTCGACCCCGACGTGGAGCTGCGTCCGACGCTCAACCAGATCGACAACCTGCTCGGCGAGATCCGGCAGCGGGAAGCGGCCGGCGAGCGGACGCTCGTCACGACCCTGACGAAGAAGATGGCCGAGGACCTGACCGACTACCTGCTCGAGTCGGGAGTGAAGGCACGCTACCTCCACTCGGAGATCGACACGCTCGAGCGGATCCAGATCGTGCGCGAGCTCCGGCTCGGCGAGTACGACGTGCTCGTCGGCGTGAACCTGCTCCGCGAGGGCCTCGACCTGCCGGAGGTGTCGCTCGTCGCGATCCTCGACGCCGACAAGGAGGGGTTCCTGCGTGGACGAACTTCGCTCATCCAGACGATCGGGCGTGCGGCCCGCAACGTGAACGGCAAGGTGCTCATGTATGCGGACAAGCAGACCGAGGCGATCACGGAGTCGATCGACGAGACGAGCCGTCGCCGCGCGATCCAGCTCGCGTACAACGAGGAGCACGGGATCACGCCCGAGACGATCTTGAAGGGTGTCAGCGACATCGCCGAGTTCCTCTCGCTCGAGTCGCCGCACGTGCCCGCGCACGCGCGCCGGCGCCGCGGGGCGTCCAAGGTCGAGGGGATGGATCGCGGCGAGCTCGAGAAGCTCGTCGTCACGCTCGAGGAGGAGATGTTCGCCGCCGCAGAGGAGCTGCGCTTCGAGTACGCGGCGAAGCTCCGCGACGAGATCAAGGAGCTGCGGCGCGAGCTGACGTCGTTCGAGGAGGCGCGTGTCTGATGCTTCTCGCCTCCGTCGACGCGGGAACAGTCGTGGGCGTGCTGGCCTCCGCGTTCGTCACCGGCGCGCTTGCGCGCCTCGCCGTCCCGGGGCCGGACCCGATGCCGATCTGGCTGACGATCGGGATCGGCCTCGTCGGCTCGCTCGGAGGCGGCGGCCTCGCCTACGCCGCCGGGTGGCGCAGCGCGTACGGGATCAGCACGGTCGGGTTCGTCGTCGCCATCCTGCTCGTGGTCGCCTACCGCCGCTTCGTCCAGCATCGCCCCATCACCGGCCGCGGCGCGTATCGGTTCCCCGAGCGCGGGTTCGGCATCGACGCGTACCGGCGGCGGCTGACGCGGGCCGGCATCGACCCGGACAAGCTCGCCTCGCCGGTCGGGCCGTTCGCGCCGGTCGCGAGGCCGCCGGCGACGGCCGCCCAGCCCACGGCGTCGGCGGCGCCTGGTGACGACCCCACCGAGAACCCGGCCCACTACCTCGGCCTGCTCGAGGAGCTGCACGACTCCGGCGTGCTCACCGACGAGGAGTACGGCGCCGCGCGCACCCGCCTGCTCGAGTCGCTGCGGAGCTGACGCCGTGGTGCTCTGGTACCTGATCGTGCTCGTGCTCTGGGGCCTGGCCATCGGCGGGCTCGCCCGACTCGCGCTCCCCGGACCCGACCCGATGGGACTGCTCGCGACCGCCGGTCTCGGGCTCGCCGGGTCGCTGCTCGGCGGCGTGATCTCGTTCTTCTTCCTGGGCCATGCCGGCGGCCTCGTCGTCTCCCTGCTCGGCGCCGTGCTGCTGCTCTACCTGCACCGCCGCTTCGTCCAGCACCGGCCGCTGAGCGGGCCGGGGGCGAAGCGGCTGCCGCCGGGCTAGGACGAGAGGGGATCGGCGCCGCGCGGGAACGTGCGCCGCGCGCGGAGTTCCCAGTCGCCCTCCCGCCAGAGATACGTGAGCGCTGTCATCACGCCGTCGTCCACCTCGTAGACGTGCAGGCCGCGCGCCTCGCCGAGGCGGCTGGGGCGCGGCTGCCCGAAGCCGGGGGCGACCGAGACGACGGTGGCGCGCGCCTCGCCGCCGACGACCTCGAACTCGTGCCGCTCTGCCAGCGCCGCCTGGTGGATGTGCCCGCCCAGGATCAGGTCGGCACCGGCGGCGGCGAGCGCGTGCAGCACCTCGCTGCGGCGAGCGAGCGGGCGCTTGCGCGCCGCCCGCCACGGAGCGCCGAGCAGGTGATGGTGAAGGACGACGACGCGGTAGGCGCCGTCCGCCGCGGCGGCCAACCGTGCGGCGGCGCGTCGCAGCTGGTCGTCCCGGAGCGCCCCGCCTTGGTGCCGGTACGGACGGGCGGAGTTGAGTCCGACGACGTGCAGGCTCGCCGACGCGTGCGTGGGCTCCACCGTCCCCCAGAGACGCTCGAACTCCGCCCAGGGGTGGAGGAAACGGGCGGGAACGGTGTGGGGGAGGTCGTGGTTGCCCGGAACGGCGAGCACCGGCGGGCCGAGCGATCCCAGGAACCGCTCGGCGCGCTCGAGCTGCGTGCGGCGGCCACGGTGGCTGAGGTCGCCGGATGCGACGACGAGCTCGGGCTGCACGCGCTCGACCAGCGCCGCCGTCGCCGCCTCCACGTCCGGGTGCTCCCGTATACCGGCATGGAGATCGGAAACGTGGAGGATGCGTGCGCTCACGAGCGAATGAGGCTATAGATTCAGGTATGGCCGACGAGTCCGCCGAGATCTTCGACGACGTGTACCTCGGCCTGCGAGCCGGCGGCGCCCTGCGCAAGCAGCGCCGCGGCGAGCAGCTCACGACCGAGGAGGAAGAGGCGCTCGGCCGTTGGCAGCGCCTGTCGACATGGCGCAAGGCGCTCGCGATCGGCGGCTTCGCGGTCGGCACCTTCGGGCTCGGCTTCACGCTCGGCGGCCTCGTCTTCGGCCGCTGGCGCAAGGCCTGACGCACCCTTCCCGAACACACGTTCGGGCAGTACAATGGCCCTCCAATGGCTGCCGACGAGCTGGTCGTCCACGGGGCGCGCGAGCACAACCTCAAGGACATCACCGTCCGTCTGCCTCGGAACCGCCTGATCTGCATCACCGGGCTCTCCGGCTCCGGCAAGTCGAGCCTCGCCTTCGACACGATCTACGCGGAGGGGCAGCGGCGGTATGTCGAGTCGCTCTCCGCGTACGCGCGCCAGTTCCTGCAGATGATGGAGAAGCCGGACGTCGACCACATCGACGGCCTCAGCCCGGCGATCTCGATCGACCAGAAGACGACCTCGCGGAACCCACGCTCGACCGTCGGCACGGTCACGGAGATCTACGACTACCTGCGCCTGCTCTACGCGCGGGTCGGGCGTCCGCACTGCCCGGTCTGCGGCAAGCCGATCGCCGGCCAGTCCATCGACGCGATCGTCGACCAGGTGCTCCGCCTCGACGAGGGCACGCGCTTCACCGTCAACGCTCCGGTCGTACGCGACCGCAAGGGCGAGTACAGGGACGTCTTCGAGGAGCTGACGCGCGAGGGCTTCACGCGCGTGAAGGTGGACGGCGAGCAGTACCTGCTCGAGGAGGGCGTGCCCGGGCTCGACAAGAAGTTCAAGCACACGATCGAGGTGGTCGTCGACCGGCTGGTGATGCGCCCGGACCTGCGTCTTCGGCTGACGCAATCCATCGAAACCGCAGCGCAACTGGCCGAAGGCCTGGTCGCCATCGACGTAGTCGACGGCGACACGTCGATCTTCTCCCAGAACTTCGCCTGCCCCGACCACGGCGTCTCGCTGCCGGAGCTTCAGCCGCGCATCTTCTCGTTCAACGCGCCGCACGGCGCCTGCCCGCGCTGCACCGGACTCGGCTCCCAGCAGGAGATCGACCCGGAGCTGCTCGTGCCCGATCCGTCGCTCTCGATCGACGACGGCGCGCTCGTGCCCTGGTCGGTGGGCGGCTCGTCCGGCTTCTACGAGGCCGTGATCCAGGCGATCGCCGACCGCTACGAGATCGACACCGCGAAGCCGTGGCATGAGCTGACCGAGGACGAGCAGAAGCGGTTCCTGTACGGCACCGAGGGCGAGCGCGTGTACGTCCAGTACCGCAACCGCATGGGCAGGCGCCGCCAGTACATGCTCGCCTTCGACGGGATCGTCGCGAGCCTCCAGCGCCGCTACAAGGAGACCGACTCGTCGCAGCAGCGTGAGCGGATCGAGGAGTACATGTCGTTCCGCCCCTGCCCGGTCTGCAAGGGAGCACGGCTCAAACCCGAGGTGCTCGCCGTCACGGTCGGCGGGTACTCGATCAACGAGTTCACGCAGATGTCGGTGACACGGGCGCTGCGCTTCATCGACGCGCTCGAGCTGACGAAGACGGAGCAGTTGATCGGCCACCGGATCGTGAAGGAGATCCGTGAGCGGCTGACGTTCCTCGACGACGTCGGCGTCGGCTACCTGGCGCTCGACCGGGCCGCCGCGACGCTGTCGGGCGGCGAGGCGCAGCGCCTGCGGCTCGCGACGCAGATCGGCTCGCAGCTCGTCGGGGTCCTGTACATCCTCGACGAGCCGTCGATCGGCCTCCACCAGCGCGACAACGCGCGCCTGATCGCCACGCTCGAGCGGCTCCGAGACCTCGGCAACACGGTTGTCGTCGTCGAGCACGACGAGGAGATGATGCGCCGCTCCGACTGGCTCGTCGACATGGGGCCGGGCGCGGGGCTGCACGGGGGCGAGGTCGTCGCGGAGGGCCCGGCGGCCAAGATCGCGCGCAACCGCAAGTCGATCACGGGGCAGTTCCTCTCCCACGAGCGCACGATCGCGATCCCGGAGCGGCGCATCGAGGAGCGCGGGGCGTTTCTCGTGCGGGGAGCGTCGCAGCACAACCTCAAGGCGATCGACGTCGAGTTCCCGGTCGGCAAGTTCGTCTGCGTGACCGGCGTCTCCGGCTCCGGCAAGTCGACGCTCGTGAACGAGATCGTCTACAAGGCGCTCGCCAACCGCCTCAACAAGGCGCGGATCAAGCCGGGGGCTCACGAGGGCGTCGAGGGGATCGACGTCTTCGACAAGGTGATCGAGATAGACCAGAAGCCGATCGGGCGAACGCCGCGCTCGAACCCGGCCACGTACACCGACCTGTTCACACACATTCGCGAGCTCTACTCGCTCACTCCGGAGGCGAAGGTGCGCGGCTACAAGCCGGGCCGGTTCTCGTTCAACGTGCGCGGCGGCCGCTGCGAGACGTGCAAGGGCGACGGGCAGATCAAGATCGAGATGCACTTCCTGCCCGACGTGTACGTCCCGTGCGAGACGTGCAAGGGCGCGCGCTACAACCGCGAGACGCTCGAGGTGCGATTCAAGGGCAAGTCGATCTCGGACGTGCTCGACATGTCGGTCGAGGAGGCGCTCCAGTTCTTCGCCAACGTCCCGAAGATCCGGCGCCGCCTGCAGACGCTGCACGACGTCGGCCTCGACTACATCAAGCTCGGCCAGCCGGCCACGACGCTGTCGGGCGGCGAGGCGCAGCGCGTGAAGCTCGCCTCGGAGCTTTCGAAAGTCGCCACGGGGAAGACGCTGTACATCCTCGACGAGCCGACCACCGGGCTCCACTTCGCCGACATCGAGAAGCTGCTCGAGACGCTGCAGCGGCTCGTCGACGCCGGCAACACGATGATCGTGATCGAGCACAACCTCGACGTGATCAAGCAGGCCGACTGGATCGTCGACCTCGGCCCCGAGGGCGGCGAGGCCGGCGGCGAGATCGTTGCCCTCGGCACGCCGGAGCAGGTGGCGGACGTCACGGAGAGCTTCACGGGGCAGTTCCTGCGCGCGGTGTTGCCCGCGGCCGCGGTCGCGGCGTAATTACGCTGCCGCCGTGGCCAGCGAAGCCGTACCGGCGGTCGAGCGCAACTGGTGGCTCCGCGCCGCGGCGGTGCTCGTCGCACCCCGCGCCGTCTTCGTCTCGCTTCGCGACGAGTCGCCGGAGGCGGCGGAGGCCCGGCAGGAGCCGATCTCCGCGATCGCGGGGCTCGCGGGAATCGCAGGCGTGCTCGGCACCCCGGTGGCCCGCCATCTCCTCAACGATCCGTCCGTCTCGCTCGCGCTCGTCCCCGTGTGGGCGTTCTTCGGCGGCGCCGTCTACGCGCTTGCGCTCTACTGGCTCGGCGGCGGCCTCCTCTACGGCGCCGCCCGCCGGCTCGGGAGCCTCGGCAGCTGGCGCCGCTCGCGGCAGGTGCTCGGCCTCGCGTCGGCGCCGCTCGCGCTCTCGCTGCTGACGTTGTGGCCCGTGCGCATCGCCGTCTACGGCAGCGACCTCTTCCGCACGGGCGGCAACGACTACGGCCGCGGCGACGCCGTCTTCGGCGCGATCTACCTCGCGGTCATCGCCTGGAGCGTCTGGCTCCTCGTCGCCGGCGTTCGCGCCGTGCACGGCTGGACGTGGGCGCGTGCGGGTGCGGCGGTCGCGCTGGCGGGCGTGTTTCCGGCGTTGCTCGTGCTCGCCGCTCGGATCTAAGAAGAAAGCCGCAGCGGGGTTCCGTCCGGCCGCGGATGTCCCCTTCCGCACGGGTCGACATCGTGGCGGCATGGAGACCATGTGGGCCATCCGCAAGCGCGGACCGACGCCGGGGCTCGCGCTCGAGGAGGTGCCCGTGCCGGCGCCCGCCGACGACGAGGTGCTCGTCGAGGTCGAGGCGGCGAGCGTGTGCGGAACCGATCTCCACATCTTCCACTGGGATGCGTGGGCCCGTCACCGCATATCGCCGCCGCTGACGCTCGGCCACGAGTTCGCAGGAACGGTTGTCCACGTCGGGCGCAGCGTCCGCCACGTGAACGAGGGCGACTATGTCTCCGCCGAGAGTCACGTCACCTGCGGCGCGTGCTACCACTGCCGCACCGGGCGCGCCCACATGTGCGAGCAGACGCACATCCTCGGGGTCGACCGCGACGGCGCCTTCGCGCAGTACGTCGCCGTGCCGGAGTCGGTGATCTGGCAGAACGACCGCTCGAAGCTGCCGCCGGAGATCGCGACGCTCCAGGAGCCGTTCGGGAACGCGGTGTTCGCGCTCAGCCACGAGGACGTCGCCGGGAAGTCGGTGGCCATCCTCGGCTGCGGCCCCGTCGGTCTGTTCAGCATCGGCATCGCGCGCGCCTCGGGCGCCGGCCGCGTGCTCGCGTCGGACCGGACGCCGTTCCGCCTCGGGCTCGCGGAGCGCATGGGCGCGCACGAGGTCCTCGACCTCCGCGACGTCACCGACGCGCCTGCATGGTTCGTCGAGCACAACGAGCGCGAGCACCCGGACGTCGTGTTTGAGATGTCCGGCGCGCGTGAGGCGATCGTCGACGCCTTCCGCATCGCCCGCAGCGGCGGCCGCGTGATCCTGTTCGGGATCCCGGCGCAGCCGGTGGAGCTCGACGTCGCCGAGGAGCTGATCTTCAAGAACCTCAACGTATCGGCTGTGAGCGGCCGCGAGGTCTTCGCCACCTGGTACAAGACCCGCTGGCTGCTCGAGCACGGCGTCGTCGACCTGCGACCGCTGATCACCGAGCAGCTCACGCTCGACGAGTTCCAGCGAGCGTTCACGTTGCTCGAGGCGGGGAACGCCTGCAAGATCATCCTGCGCCCGAACGGCGCACCGCACGAGGCGCTCGTCGCGACGCCCGTCGGTGCCGCCGAGGCGGACGGCACCTTGTCCAGGCTCGAAAGGTGGGCCCATCGATGAGCACGCTCGACGAACAGATCTCCGCAGAGCTCGCCGCCCTGCGCCAGGCAGGAACGTACAAGCGGTTCAACACCCTCGAGTCCGCGCAGGGGCCGGTGGTGACGATGACCGGCCGCGGCGAGGTGATCGTCCTCTCCTCGAACAACTACCTCGGCCTCGCGGAGCACCCGGACGTCGTTCGGGCGGGCGTCGACGGCCTCGAGCGCTACGGCGCCGGCACCGCCTCGGTTCGCTTCATCTGCGGCACGTTCGCTCCGCATCTCGAGCTGGAGCACGACCTGGCCGAGCTGTCGGCGACGGACGCGGCGCTCACGTACGTCTCGTGCTGGAACGCGAACGAGGCAGCCATCCCGTCGCTGGCCGACGAGAGCACGGCGATCCTTTCCGACGAGCTGAACCATGCGTCGATCATCGACGCGGTGCGGCTGGCGAAGCCGCAGCGGAAGCTGCGGTACGCGCACTCCGACATGGGCGAGCTGCGCGAGGCGCTGCGCTCGTGCGAACGCGGTCAGCGGAAGCTGATCCTCACCGACGGCGTCTTCTCGATGGAAGGCGACCTGGCGAAGCTGCCGGACATCCTCGAGCTGGCGCGGGCGTACGACGCCGTCGTGCTCGTGGACGACTCGCACGGCGTCGGCGTCGTCGGCAAGACCGGGCGAGGAGTCGTCGAGCACTTCGGTGTGCTCGGCCAGGTGGACGTGCTGACGGGCACGCTCGGCAAGGCGCTGGGAGGCGCAGCCGGCGGGTACGTCGCCTCGTCCGCCGACGTGTGCGACCTGCTCGCGCAGCGTTCCCGGCCGCAGCTGTTCTCGAACGCGCTGCCGCCGACCGTCGCCTGCAGCGCCCGGGCCGCGGTTCGGGTGCTGCGGACGCGTCCCGATCTCGTCGCGAAGCTGCGCGAGAACACGCGCTGGTTCCGCGGCGCGCTGCGCGAGGCCGGCTTCAACCCGTTGAACGGCGAGGCTGCGATCATCCCGATCATCGTGGGCGAGACCGCGCGCGCGATCGAGGTGTCGGAGCGGTTGCTGGAGCGCGGTGTCTTCGTCACCGGCTTCGGCTACCCGGTCGTGCCGGAGGGAGCGGCCCGTGTCCGGGTGCAGATGTCCGCCGCGCTCGAGCCGGTGCACCTCGAGCGGGCGCTCGCGGCGTTCGTCGAGGTCGGCAGAGCGGCCGGCCTCGTCTCGGCCTAGCGACTGCTGGGCAGCGTCGCCTCGAACGCGGTGAGCTCCTCGTCCGGCATCACGTACGTGTGCTGCTGCTCCGGGAACGCTCCGCTGCGCACCTCCTCGGCGTAGCGCGCGAGCGCCCCGGTGATCACCTCGCCGAGATCGGCGTAGCGCTTGACGAAACGCGGGGCGTGGCCCTCGTAGTAGCCGAGCATGTCGTGCCAGACGAGCACCTGGCCGTCGGTTCCCCCGCCCGCGCCGATCCCGATCGTCGGCACCGTCAACGCGCGCGTGACCGCGCGGGCGACGGCGTCGGGCACGGCCTCGAGCACGATCGCGAAGCAACCTGCGGCCTCGAGCGCCTGCGCCTCCTCGAGCAGCCGCCTCGCCCGGTCGGCGGTGCGGCCCTGCGCCTTGAAGCCGCCGAGCACCGTCGCCGTCTGCGGTGTCAGGCCGACGTGGCCCATCACGGGAATCCCGGCGTCGACGATCGCGCGTGCTCGCGCGATCGACGTTCCGCCACGCTCGAGCTTCACCGCGTCGGCGCCGCCCTCCTTCACGAGCCGGATCGCGCTACGCACCGCGTGCTCGTCCGATGCCTCGTACGAGCCGAACGGCATGTCGGCGACCACGAGCGGCCGCTTCGCGCCGCGCGTCACCCACTGCGTCATGAACACGATCTCGTCCATCGACACCGCGACCGTCGACTCACGGCCGTGCACGACCATGCCGGACGAGTCGCCGACGAGAACGAGGTCGACTCCGGCGGCATCCGCGAGCCGGCCGCTCGGGGCGTCGTACGCCGTCACCATCACGATCCTGTCGCCGCGCCGCTTCATCTCGGCCAGCTCCGGCAGCGGCAGCTTGCCTGCGGTCCACGACGCGTAGCGCTGCGACTTGTCGGTCATCTGAGCTCCCCGTGTAGTAGGACGTTGTCGATCAGGCGGATCGAGCCGACACGGACGGCGCCCGCGAGCACGAGTGCGCCGTCGAGATCGAGCAGCTCGACGTAGTCCGGCGTGAGGCCGTTCAGCTCCGCCACCGCCGCGGCGACTGCGTCGCCGCCCAGGCGATACGTCTCGGCGCCTCTAGCGAGGGCGCGGGGAAGAGCGAGTGCGCGAGCCCGCTCCTCCGTGGAGAGACGCGTGTTCCGTGACGAGAGCGCGAGCCCGTCGGGATCGCGGACGGTCGGCAGCACGCGGATCTCGAGCGGGAGGCTCAGGTCGCGCACAAGCCGGCGGATCACCGCCGCCTGCTGTGCGTCCTTCTGCCCGAAGTAGGCGCGCGCCGGGCGCACGACGTTGAAGAGCTTCAGGCACACGGTGGCGACGGCGCGGAAGTGCCCGGGGCGGGCGTCGCCCTCCAGTCCCGCCGAGACCTCGCCGACCTCGACCCACGTCTGGAAGCCATCGGGGTACATCTCCTCGAGCGGCGGCGCGAAGAGGAGGTCGACACCGGCTTCGGCGGCGAGACTCGCGTCACGCGCCTCTTCGCGCGGGTACGCGCCGAGATCGGCCTCGTCGTCGAACTGGGCCGGGTTGACGAACAGCGACGCGACGACGGTGTCGTTCTCGGCGCGCGCGGCCCGGAACAGCGAGAGATGGCCCTCGTGGAGCGCGCCCATCGTCGGCACGAGGCCGACGCCGCCACCGCCGGTGAGGGCCGCACGCACCTCGGCGACCGTGCGGACCGTTCTCATGTGGCGAGCACCACCGTCGCCGCGGCGAGCGTCTCGTAGAGGTGGTCGAGCTCGGGCCGCGCCGCTCGAATCGCCGCGCGATGTGCCTCCACCGTCGCCCAGTCTCCACGCGAGATCGGTCCCGTCAGCTCGAAGCCGTTCTCGATCGTGCGCGACATCAGCGGCTCGAGAGCTTCGGGCGGCGCGCCCGCCGCTTCGAACAGCAGCGAGGCGGCGCGCTGGAGGGTGACGACATAGTTCGAGGCGAACACGGCGCCGGCGTGGTAGAGGGTCCGTGCCGCGTCGGCCAGCTCGAACGGCCTCAAGCCGAGCGTCTCCGCCAGCCAGAACCCTGTCGCACGGGCTGCGGTCGTCTCGGCGGTGACCGCCGCCCAGGCGCCGTCGAGCTGCTCCGGCCCGCGTGCGAGCGTGAACGTCTGAAGCGGATGCACGGTGAAGCGCCGCGTGTGCGGTGCGAGCGAGGCGAGCGGCGTCGCGCCGCTCACGTGGGCGACCCAGGGGCCCGGCTCGACGGTCGCCGCCACCTCGGCGATCACGGCGTCGGGGACGCACAGGAGCACGAGCTCGGCACCGTCTGCGCCCACGGCGATGCCGCGCTCGCGCAGCCTCGCGGCGACAGCCGAGCCCACGCGGCCCGAGCCGATGACGTGAATGCGGTTGACCACTGCTCGCTCCAGCTCCAGAGCGGATGCCGGGCGCCGCGAAGTCTATCGAGAGATGGGTACGGAGCCGCGGCGCCGCTCGGGGTTCGACCGGATGGCTCCCCGCTGTGGCCGCAGGAACATCGAGGTGATGCCCGTGAACGTCTGGACGGTGACGGTCGCGGCCGCCGTCACGACTCTCGCGACGGGCCTCGGCGCGGCCCCGTTCGCCGTTCTGCGCAACGGGATGGCTCGGCGCTGGCTCGGGATCTCCAACGCGATCGCCTCGGGCTTCATGCTCGCGGCGAGCGTCGGGCTCCTGTGGCAGGGCTTCGGGCTCGGGGTCGGCAGGCTCGGCGCGGGTGCCCTGGCCGGCGCCGCCTTCATCTTCGGCTTCCGGCGGCTGATCGGCGACAGCGAGACGCTCGTGCTCGGCAGGCTTGCAGGCGCGGACGCCGTGAAGGCGCTCGTGATCGTCGGCGTGATGACGGTGCACTCGGCGAGCGAGGGTGTCGGGGTCGGCGTCTCGTACGGAGGCGGCGAGCGGCTGGGAATCCTGATCACGATCGCAATGGCCGTGCACAACGTCCCCGAGGGGCTGGCGATCAGCCTCGTGCTCGTCCCGCGCGGCGTGACGGTGCGCGCCGCCGCCTGGTGGAGCGTGTTCTCGAGCCTGCCGCAGGCATTGATCGCGCCGCTCGCATTTCTGTTCGTGGAACAGTTCAAGGCGGTGCTGCCGGCAGGGCTCGGCTTCGCGGCCGGCGCGATGATCTGGATGGTCTGCTCGGAGCTGCTGCCCGAGGCGCTGCGGGACGCGCCGAAGCGCCCGCTCGCGCTCGCGGGCGGCGTCTCGTTCGCGGTGATGCTCGGCGCGCAGCTCGCGCTGTTCGGCGTCTAGGAGCCCCGCAACGGGGCACCCGGTGCGTATGCTTCGGGCCATGCCGATCTACGAGTACGTCTGCATGGAGTGCGAGTCGCACTTCGAGGAGCTCGTCCGCGGCGAGCAGCAGGTTGCCTGCCCCGACTGCCAGGCGACGAACGTCGCGCGCCAGTTCTCGACCTTCGCCGTGCACGGCGCCTCGAAGCAGCCGAGCTTCGGCGGCGGCGGTGGCTGCTGCGGCGGCTCGTGCGGCTGCGGCCACGGACACTAGTGGCCGACCAGCTGACCCGCGCCGAGCGGGAGCACCTCGAGGCCGAGCTCGCAGAGCTCGAGGGGCCGCGCCGGAAGGCGATCGTCGAGGCGATCGCCGTCGCCCGCGGGCACGGTGATCTCGCGGAGAACTTCGAGTACCACGCTGCGAAGAACGAGCAGGGCCTGCTCGAGCGGCGGATCGCGATCCTGCGCGCACGCCTGCGCGACGCGGTCGTGATCGACGAGGAGGCCGCCGCCGCGAGCGGGGTCGTCAGCGTCGGCTCGCAGGTCGAGCTCGAGCGGGACGACGGCGAGCGGCTCTCGATCGCGATCTCCAGCGTCGGCGGCGTCTCGCCGGACTCGCCGGTCGGCCGGGCCGTGCTCGGCCGCTCGGTCGGCGACGAGATCACGGTCGAGGCCCCGCGGGGAACATGGCGGGCCAGGGTCGTCGCGATCGGCCGCTGAGCGTCCGCGTTCGTCCGGGAGGGGTCGTACACTCACCGTCCGTGAGCGCGGTCCCCGTCGAGCGCCTCGACGAGCTCCAGGCATACGCGGAAGCGGTCGCCGGGTGCACGCGCTGCCGTCTGGCGCAGGGCCGTACGCAGGTCGTCTTCGGCTCCGGCAACCCGCACGCCGACCTGATGTTCGTCGGCGAGGCGCCCGGCTTCCACGAGGACAAGCAGGGCGTGCCGTTCGTGGGCCAGGCCGGCAAGCTGCTCGAGAAGCTCCTCGCCGGGATCGGCCTGTCGCGGCAGGACGTGTACATCGCGAACGTCCTGATGTGCAGGCCCCCGGGCAACCGCGACCCGCAGCCCGACGAGATCGAGGCCTGCGAGAGGCATCTCTTCCGGAAGCTCGAGCTGATCGAGCCGGTGGTGGTCGCCACCCTCGGCAACTTCGCGACGAAGCTCCTCTCCGGCCGCCCGCTCGGAATCACGCGGGTGCACGGCCAGGAGCAGCAGACGACGATCGGCACCCGCAGCGTGCTGCTCTACCCGCTCTACCACCCGGCCGCGGCTCTCTACACGCCCGCGATGCTCAAGGTGCTCGAGTCGGACTTCGCGCGGCTGCCCGAGCTGCTCGGGCGCACGCTCGAGCCGGCCGCCGCGCCCGAGCCGGAGCTGGCGCTCGTCCCGCCGCCGCCCCCGGCGGAACAGCTGGGGCTTTTCTAAAGGCCCTGGACGGCGACCATGTGGAGGGTCGCGGCGCCCTCGCGGAGCGCCCTCGCCTCCCGGTAGTCGGTCGAGTCGTAGAAACGCCGGATCGCCGCCAGATCCTCGAACTCGAGCACGACGAGCCGCTTCGGGCTCCAGTCGCCCTCGAGCACGGCCAGCTCGCCGCCGCGGGCGAGGAAACGGCCGCCGCCCGCCGCGACGGCGCCGGGAGACGCGGCCTTGTACAGCTCGTACTGCGCGGAGTCGTGGATGTCGGTCTCGACGATCAGGTACGCAGGCACGAGCATGACTCTACGCTTTGCCCCGTGACCGAGACCGAGACGATCTCGCCCGAGGAGACCGCAGCTCTGGCGGCACGGCTTGCCGCACGCCTCGCGCCGGGCGACGTCGTGACGGTGGCCGGCGAGCTCGGCACCGGCAAGACGACGTTCGTCCGCGGCGCCTGCGAGGCGCTCGGCGTTCGCGAGCACGTGACGAGCCCGACCTACACGGTCGGCCATCGCTACCACACCGCGCTGGGCGAGGTCTCGCATCTGGACCTCTACCGGTTCCGAGGCGTGTCGGCGGCCGAGTGGGGCGACCTCGAGCCCTACTTCGACGGCTCGATCGCGTTCGTCGAATGGCCGGAGGCCGGCGAGGGCGTGCTCCCGCCGCCGCGCTTCACGGTCCATTTGCGGCATGCTGGAGGCGCCCGGAGAGTCGTCTTGATCGACGGATGCTGACGCTGGCGTTCGACACTGCGACGGAGGTGGCGACGAGCGCGCTCGTCGACGGCGACGAGGTGCTCGGGGAGCGCTCCTCGCGGGCCGTCACGCTGCTCGAGGACGTCGATGCGCTGCTGCGGCAGGGCGGGGCGCGTCCCGGCGATCTGGACGCGCTCACGGTCGGAGTCGGCCCGGGAAGCTTCACCGGCCTGCGCATCGGGCTCGCGGTCGCGCGTGGGCTCGCGCTCGCGCTCGACCTGCGCGGCGCAGGCGTGTCGACGCTCGACGTCCTTGCGGCCGGTGCGCCGGGAGCGGTGCCGATCATCGACGCGCGACGCCGCGAGGTGTTCACGCTCGTCGCCGGCGCGCCCGCCGTCATGGCCCCGTCCGCGCTCGTGGTCGCCGCCGGGACAGTGTGCGTCGGGGACGGTGCACTCCGCTACCGCTCGCTGCTCGAGGAGCGTGGCATTGTCGTGCCGCCGGACTCGGACGAGCGGCACCTGCCGCGCGCACGGTTCCACGCTGCACTTGCCGGCGACCTCGGCTCGGTCGACGCCATCGAGCCGCTCTACCTGCGCGTGCCCGACGTCGACAGGAGCGCGCGGTGACGACCATCGAGCTGCGCCGGCTCGGGCTCGGAGACCTGCGAGCGATCGAGGCGATCGAGCGGCTCTCGTACCCGACGCCGTGGTCGCGCTCGATGTTCGCAGGCGAGCTCGCCAAGCCGAGCTCGATCTGCCTCGGTGCGTTCGACGCGGACGGCGAGAGCGGGAAGCTCTGCGGCTACCTGATCGTCTCGCGCTACGTCGACGCGTGGCATGTGATGAACGTCGCCGTCGATCCGGAGCACCGAGGCCGTGGCATCGCGACGATGCTGCTCGAGCGGCTGTTCGAGCTCACCGCCGCGGACGCCCGCCGCGGCTACACGCTCGAGGTCCGCATCTCGAACTCCACGGCGATCGCGCTCTACGAGAGGCTCGGCTTCGAGTCTCGCGGGATCCGCCGCGGCTACTACACGGACAATCGCGAGGACGCGCTGATCATGTGGAAGGAGCCGGTCGCGCGCGACCGCGGTTGATCCTCGCCCTCGAGACGAGCTGCGACGAGACCGCTGCGGCGATAGTCACCGATGCCGGCGAGATCCGCGCCGACGTCGTTGCGTCGCAGGCAGACCTCCACGCCCGCTACGGCGGGGTGGTCCCCGAAATCGCTTCGCGGCGGCACCTCGAGCTCGTGACGCCTGTGGTGCGCGAGGCGCTCGCCGAGGCAGGAGTCGCCCTCGACGACGTCGACTGCGTTGCGGTCACGCAGGGCCCCGGTCTGATCGGCGCGCTCCTCGTCGGCATCGCGGCGGCGAAGGCGATCGCCTGGTCGCGGCGGCTCCCGCTCGTGCCGGTCGACCATCTTCACGGGCACGTCGCCTCGCTCTACCTCCAACCGGAGCCACTGGAGCCGCCCTTCCTCTGCCTGCTCGCGAGCGGCGGGCACACGATGCTGCTCGACGTGCGCGGGCACGACGAGGAGCGCCTGCTCGGCACGACGCTCGACGACGCGGCCGGCGAGGCGTTCGACAAGGGTGCTCGCCTGCTCGGGCTCGGATACCCGGGTGGACGCGAGCTCGACCTCCTGGCGCGCACGGGCGACCCCGACGCGCTCCAGTTCCCGGTCGCGCGCGTTCCCGGCCTCGACTTCTCGTTCTCGGGGCTCAAGACGGCGCTGCTGTACGCGACGCGGGAGCTGGGCGAGGCCGAGCTGGCGGCGCGCCGCGCGGATCTCGCCGCTTCGTACCAGCGCGCGATCATCCGTGCGCTCGTCGGGCGCGTCCGGGAGGCCGTCGAGCAGACCGGCGAGACGAGGGTCGCCGTCGTCGGCGGCGTCGCCGCAAACTCGGAGCTTCGTGCCGCGCTGCCGGACGCTGCGTTCGCGCCGCTCGCGCTCTGCACCGACAACGCCGCGATGATCGCCTCGGCTGCGCGCTTCGCAGCGCCGGTCTCGTACCCGGGTTATCTTGGCCTCGATGCGTACGCCTCGCGCTGAGCCGCGGCGCGCCGTCCTGCTCGCGTTCCTGACAGCGATCGCGACCGCGGCGCTGCTCGCTGCCGGCGGCAGGAGCGCGGGGCAGGCTCCCGTGGCGGCTCCGGGCGCGGCCACCTGGCGCGGGCTGGTCGGCTCGCGGCCGCGCGTCGCAATCGGCGCGCGCGTGATCGTCGTCCTCAGGACGCCGTCGCTTGCGCAGCGCGTCCGTGCCGCCGGTGGCACGGCCACCGCCGCCCAGGAGCGCAGGTGGACGGCGGCAGCGCTCTCGGCCCAGCGCCGCCTGCTCTCTCGCCTCGCGCGAGAGGGGATCTCGCTGCGACCCGACTACGAGTTCGCGCGTGTCCTCGACGGCTTCTCGGCCGTCGTCGACACCGGCTCGGTGCCGTTGCTCGAGCGCGAACCGGACGTCGCCGGCGTCTATCCGGTACGCGTCGCGTATCCGGCGGCGATCTCCACGCGGGTGCTCTCGAGCGCCGGCTTCGGGCCGCGATCCGGGCACCGGGCCGACGTCGACCTCCCCGGCCTGGACGGCCGCGGGATCACGATCGCGCTGCTCGACACCGGAGTCGACCCGGCGGTGCCCTACCTCCACGGGCGCGTGCTCGGCGGGGTCGACGTGGTCGGGGGAGACGCGGGCGCGCTCGCGGCGGTCCGGCCCGACGATGCGACCCAGGTCGAGCGCCACGGCACCGAGATGGCGGGGCTGCTGGTCGGGGCGGGCGGGCCGTCGGGCCTCTCGGGGCTCGCACCCGGTGCGGCGGTGCTGCCGATCCGGGTGGCCGGCTGGCAGACGGACGCGCTCGGCCGCTGGGCGATCTACGCCCGCAGTGACCAGATCGTCGCGGGGCTCGACCGCGCCGTCGACCCCAACGACGACGGTGACGCCCACGACGCCGTGCGAATCGCGCTCGTCGCGCTCGCCGAACCGTTCGCCGGCTTCGCCGACGGACCGGAAAGTCGGGCCGTGGCCGGGGCGCTCGCGCTCGGCACGCTCGTCGTCGCGCCTGCGGGGAACGACGGAACGGCGGCGGCGGGGTACGGCGACATCTCCGCCCCCGGCGGCGCGCCCGCCGCCCTCACCGTCGGCGCGCTCGACGCACGTCCGCGTCTCGAGCGCGTCCGCGTCCTCGTACGGAGCGGGCTGTCGACGCTTCTCGACACGACCGCACCGCTCGCCGGGGCCGTCGCACCCGGAAACCGGCTCGACCTGAGGATCGCCCTTCCGCGCGGAATCCCGGACGGTATGTCGGCGACTGCCCCGCATCTGCGCGACTTCTTCACGCAGAGCGGGGCGAGCCTCGTCGCGGGGCGGGCGGCGCTCGTGCCCGTGGGAGGGTCGCCCGCACCGGCGGCCGAGCGGGCAGCCGCGGCGGGTGCGGCCGCGGTCGTGCTCTACGGCGGGGCGGCACCGCTCGCAGCGGGCGCTCTCGGCCTGGACGAGGCCGTCCCGGTGCCCGTCGTCGCGCTGCCGGCTGTGACGGCGCGCTCGGTGCTCGCACGGCTGCGGGCAGGAGCTCCGGTGACGGTCGCGCTGCGCGCAGCGGGCTCTGCGGCGAACGCGGAGCTGGAGCGGGTGACGAGCTTCTCCTCCGGCGGGGTCGGGTTCGACGGCGGGCTGAAGCCGGACGTCGTCGCGGCCGGTGTTGCGATTGCGACGTCGGATCCGGGTGCGAACGCGGACGGATCGCCACGCTTCGTCACCGTCAGCGGCTCGAGCACCGCGGCGGCCATCGTCGCGGGGGTGGCGGCCCTCGTCGCGCAGGCGCACCCTTCGCTCGACGCAGACGGATTGAAGGGGCTGCTCGTGGGGGCCGCCCGGCCGCTCGCGCGCGATCCGCTCACCGCACAGGGAGCCGGGCGTGTCGATGCGTCGTCTGCGGCCGGCGGCCAGATCGCCGCGGCACCGGCGACGCTTGCGCTCGGCCGCGCGAGCACAGCCGGGCGCCACCTGCAGGCGACGTTCACGCTCACCGATGTCTCCACGCGCGTGGTGCACGTGCGATTCGGTGTCCGCCTGCAGGACGACGGAGCAGCGGCGGTCGAGCTGTCGGTTCGCCCCGCACGCACAGTCCTGCGTCCCGGACGCAGCACGGTCGTGCACGTTGCCGCCGTGACGCGGTCGCGGCCGGTCGGCGCCACTCCTGCTGACGGCGTGGTCGAGGCTACGGTCGCGGGCGGTGCCGCGATTCGCGTGCCCTGGGTGATTGCTTTCACGCCGGCGCCAATCGACCTGATCCGCTCGGCTACGCTGTCTACGAGGGCGTTCGCGGCGTCCGACACGACGCCGGCGCTGCTCTCGCTCGGGGCCGGGCGCGTGCTCGCCGTGTCGGGCAGGCCCGCGATCGTCCCGCTGCGCATGCTCGACGTCGAGCTGTGGCGTGCGAGCGGAACAGAGGTCGGACTGCTGGCGCGCATGCGCGACCTTCTTCCCGGCACGTACACGTTCGGCCTCACCGGACGCGGCCCCGGCGGGCGGCGTCTGCCCCCCGGTCGCTACGCCGTGCGCGTCGTCGCCTATCCGGTCGGGACCGGTCCACCGAGCAGTAGAAAGCTCGGATTCACCCTCCGATGACCGGTCGTATACTCGTGATGCATATGCGCTTTTCCTTCTATTTGCTCGGGAAAAGGAGCAGGTTGTGACCACCGTCGAAGTACCGGTCTCGCATCTCCGCGAGAATCCGTTCGAGATCGCCCGTGCGCAGCTACGGCGCGTCGCGGCGATCTTCGGGATCGATCAGAACCTCGTCAACGTTCTCGGCGAGTGCAAGAAAGCGGTCGAGGTGTCCGTGCCCGTCGCGATGGACGACGGCACGACACGGGCCTTCAAGGGTTATCGCGTCACCCACAACGTTGCGCGCGGGCCGTCCAAGGGCGGCATCCGCTACCACCCCGACGTCACCGTCGACGAGGTGAAGGCGCTCGCGATGTGGATGACGTGGAAGTGCGCGCTGATGGGCATCCCCTTCGGCGGCGCGAAGGGCGGCATCGTCTGCGACCCCAAGAAGATGTCACGCGGCGAGCTCGAGCGGATGACCCGCCGCTACACGAGCGAGATCATCAACGAGATCGGCCCGGAGAAGGACATCCCGGCGCCCGACGTCGGCACCGACGGGTCGGTGATGGCATGGATCTTCGACACGTATTCGATGAACAAGGGCCACTCGGTCCTCGGCGTTGTCACCGGCAAGCCGCTCACGATCGGCGGCTCGCTCGGACGCGAGGAGGCGACCGCACGCGGAAGCCTCTTCTGCATTCGCGACGCCGTTGCGAAGCAGAACCGCTCGCTCGCCGGAATGCGCGTGGCCGTGCAGGGATTCGGCAACGTCGGGAGCTTCCTCGCGAAGTTCCTCCACGAAGAGGGCGCGACCGTGATCGCGATCTCCGACTCGACAACGGCGCTGTACAACCCGAAGGGCATCGACGTACCGGCCGCGTTCGCGTACAAGCGCGAGCACCGCACGCTGTCCGGGCTGAAGGATGCCGAGCTGATCACGAACGACGATCTGCTGCTCCTCGACGTCGACATCCTCGCCCCGTGCGCGCTCGAGCAGGTCATCACCGAGCAGAACGCCCCCAAGGTGAGGGCGTCGATGATCTGCGAGGGCGCGAACGGACCGGTGACGCCGGCCGCCGACGCGATCCTGGAGGACAACGGGGTGCTGATCCTGCCGGACGTGCTCGCGAATGCCGGCGGTGTCGTCGTCTCCTACTTCGAGTGGGTGCAGGGCCTACAGGAGTACTTCTGGAAGGAAGCCGAGGTGAACGCGAAGCTGAACGACATCGTCAGCCGTGCGTTCGAGGCAACCTGGGAGACCGCGCAGAAGCGCGACGTCCCGATGCGCGTCGCCGCCTACGGGCTTGCCGTGCAGCGCGTCGCCGAAGCCACGACCACGCGTGGCATCTATCCGTAAACCGCACGTCGTCGTCTACCACGCCGCGGGCTGTCACCTCTGTGATCGGGCCCGCGGCGTGCTGGCGGACCTGCAGGCCGAGCTCGGCTTCGAGCTCGACGAGATCGACATCACGGGTGACCCTGCGCTCGAGGCCGCGTACAGGGAATGGCTGCCCGTCGTCGAGATCGAGGGCCGGCGCCGGTTCACGTATCACGTGCAGCCGGACGCCTTGCGGCGGGCGGTTGCACAAGCAGGCAGCTAGTCCCGCCTGGTAGAAAGGTGCCCGGTGTCACAAGCTCGACCAGAGGAGGACGTGTGGCGGATCGCCTGACGGTCGGCGTCGCCGCCCGCCTGTCGCGGTACCTCCAGGTGCTGACGCAGGCGCGGAAGATGGGCAAGACCCGGATCTCCTCCCAGGAGATCGCGGAGTACACGAACATCAACGCGACGCAGATCCGGCGCGACCTGTCCGCGTTCGGCAAGTTCGGCAAGCGCGGCGTCGGATACAACATCGACTCGCTGCTCGGCGAGATTCGCAAGATCCTGCGCACCCAGGGGCAGCACAACATCGCCCTCGTCGGCGCCGGCCGCCTCGGACAGGCGATCGCCAGCTCGCCGATCTTCGGCGAGCACGGGATCAACATCGCCGCCGTCTTCGACACGGATCCCGAGAAGATCGGGCTGCCGATCGGGCACGTGACGGTGGGCGAGTACGGCCGCCTTGCCGAGACGGTTCGCGAGAAGAACATCATCGTCGGGGTTCTCGCCGTTCCGGCGGTCGCCGCACAGCAGGCGGCGACGGACCTCATCGCGGCCGGGGTGAGGATCATCTTCAACTACTCCGAGGCGCTCCTCGAAACCCCGGCCGATGTCACGGTGCACACCTCCAACCCGGCGGTGGAGCTGCTGTATGCGTTGTATTTCCATTTGACGTAATGAAGCCGACCCCGGGTGCCTCGGCACCGTGCCCGGTGCCAGGCACCCGGGGTTCGGCCTGGCACCGCGGAGCGGTACCAGGCACTAGGGTCGCCGTCATGCGCATCGTCCTCTGGCACGGGTATCTCCTCGGCGGGACCGGGTCGAACGTCTACACCCGCGCGCTCGCGCGGGAGTGGAGCCGCGCCGGCCACGACGTCACGGTCGTCTGCCAGGAGCGTCATCCGGAGCGCTACGACGTCGGCGGGGCGGCGATCGTCGTGCCGGAGCTCCCCGGCGGGCTCCTGCCCGTCTTCGTGCTCGACCGCTACGAGGGGCTGCAGGCGCGGCTCCTCCAGGACTTCACGCTCGACGAGTGCGAGCGGTACGTCGAGGCGAACGCCGCGGCGCTGCGCGCATTCCTGCCGGCCGACCTCGTGTTCGCGAACCACGTCCTGCTCGGCGGGCCGGTCGCGGCCGCGTCGGGTGCGCGTTTCGCAGTGAAGGCCCACGGCTCCGAGCTGGAGTACTCGATGCGCGGCCGCCCGGAGCTCGAGCGCCGGGGTGCGGAGGCGCTCGCGCGTGCCGACGCGGTCTTCGTGGGCTCGGCGCACATCCGCGCCGTGCTCGTGGAGGTGGTCGGGCACGTCGAGCGCGTGCACGAGGTGCCGCCGGGCGTCGACCTCGAGGAGTTCCGGCCGGAGGCGCGTGCAGAGGCGCTCGCCGGTCTCGTCGCCGAGGCGCGGCGCGACCCGCCCAACCCCGGCAACGCGGACGAGCGGCACGCGGACGAGGGCAATGCCGACCGCTTCGCCGCATTCTTCGCGAGCGAGGAGCCGACGGTCGTCTACTTCGGCAAGCTGATCGAGAACAAGGGCGTCCACGTCCTGCTGGAGGCGCTGCGCAGCCTCGACGCCCGCGCGGCGATCGTCGGCTTCGGCGACTACCGCGGCGAGCTCGAGGCGCTGGCGCCGCCCGGCACGCTCTTCACCGGGCCGCTCGAGCACCGGCACCTCGTCCACCTGCTCCCCCTCTGCGACGCGGCGGTCGTCCCGTCGATCTTCCCCGAGGCATTCGGCATGGTGGCCGCCGAGGCCGCGGCCGCGGGCGTACCGCCGCTGGTGGCCGATCACTCGGGGCTCGCCGAGGTCGCAGCCGGCATCGCGCGCGAGTATCCGCCCGAGCGGAGGCACCTCGTCGCGTGCGCGCCCGGCGACGCCGCGGCGTTGCGCGAACGCCTGGCCGAGCTGCTCGCCCTGCCGCCGGAGGGCCGCCGGGCGCTCGGGCTCGCCGCCCGCCGCGCGGTCGAGCGCAACTGGAGCTGGGCCCGCGTGGCGGAGCGGCTGCTCGAGCCGTTCACGGGCGCGCCGCCTGCTGCTGGCTAGGCTTCGCCAATGGGCGAGGAGCAGAAGGTCGGTTACGCGGAGCTGCTCGCGGCGTCCCGCGCCGCGTTCGAACAGGTGCCGGACTTCACGGTGGCAGTGGAGGAGGAGTTCGCTCTCCTCGACCCGTCGACGCTCGAGCTCGTCAACCGCTTCGAAGAGCTCCGGGAGGGGGCAAAGGGCTCGGAGCTCGAGCCGCACCTCGTCGGCGAGCTGATCGCCTCCGAGATCGAGGTGCGCACCGGCCGCTGCGACACCTTCGCCGAGGCGGTCGACCGGCTCGGCGAGCGGCGGGCGCAACTGCGCGCGCTCGCGGACGGCTTCGGCGTCAGCCTCGGGTCGACGGGCACGCACCCCTGGAGCCCGTGGCAGGAGCAGCGGATCATCGACACGCCGCACTATCGCCGGAACGACGAGCTCCTCCGCTACGTCGTCTGGCGCAACAACACGTTCGGGCTGCACGTGCACGTCGGGATCAACGGGGCGGACCGCGCGCTCCGGGTCACGAGCGCGCTGCGCAACTACCTGCCCGAGCTGCTCGCGCTCTCGGCGAGCTCGCCGTTCGTCGAGGGCGTGTACACGTACCTCCACTCGGCGCGCACGCAGGTCTTCACGCGCATGTTCCCGCGCTGCGGCATTCCGGACCGGTTCGAGGGCTGGGACGACTGGGAGGCCTACGTTCGCTTCCTCTACGAGACGGGCTCGATCACGGAGCACACGCAGATCTGGTGGAGCGTCCGGCCGCATCTCGCCTTTCCGACGGTCGAGATCCGCATCTGCGACGGGCAGCCCGAGCTGAGCGAGGCGCGCTCGCTGGTCGCGCTGTGCTACTCGCTCACCGCGCGCATCGCCCGCGCGCTCGACGAGGGCGAGCCGCTGCCCTCCTGGCCGCACCGGTTGCTCGAGGAGAACCTCTGGCGTGCGATCCGGCATGGGCTTTCGGGTGAGACGATCGACCTCGAGCGGCGTGCGGTGGTCCCGACGCGGGCGCGCGTCGAGCAGCTGCTGGAGTGGGTGCGGCCCGTCGCCGAGGAGCTCGGCTCGGCGGCGTGGCTGAGCGTTCCGGAGCGCAACGCGGCCGAGCGGCAGATCGCACGGCACGAGGAGGGCGCGACCATGGAGGAGATCTACGCCGAGCAGGTGGCCGCGGGTGAGCGAGTCGCAGGCTGAGCCCGGTGCGATGCCGAGCGCCGAGGAGCTCGTCGCCGAGCTCCGCAAGGCGAAGGTCTCCGACCTGCTCGTGCACACCTGCTCGCTGCTCGCCTCGCTCGCGTTCGGCAAGCTCGCGCCCGACGTGCACGACCTCGACCAGGCGCGGCTCGCGATCGACGCGTTGACCTCGCTCGCGCCCCTGCTCGAGGAGGCGCCCCGCCGCGACCTCCAGCAGGTCGTCGCGAACCTCCAGCTCGCGTACGCAGACGCCGCCGCGTCGCGGTAGGCCGGGGCAGCGGCTATGCTCGGGCTCATGGCACGCAAGCGCCGCGGCAAGAAGAATCAACCCAGCGGCCGGCCCGACGTGGCCGGGACCCACGGCCGCGACCAGTTCACCTCGCCGCCCAAGCCCGCCGTGAAGCCGCCCCAGCGGCTGCCCGGCCACGGCATGCGCTGAGCCGCTTGTGACGGCCGCCGGCCGCCTGATTTGATACAAGATGCGCGCCTCGGGGACGTCCCGGCGCCGACTTTGTGACCAGGGGAGCCCCTCGCCTATGAGCTGGTTCATGCATCACGCAGTCCTTTTTGCGCTCCTGTGCGCCGCCGCCGCGGTCGCCTACGGCCTCGGGCTGACGGTCTGGCTGCTCCGCCGGCCCGCCGGCACCGAGCGCATGCAGGAGATATCCCGCGCCGTGCAGGAGGGCGCAGCGGCGTACCTGCGCCGCCAGTACACGACGATCGCGATCGTCGCCGTCGTGCCGTTCCTCGCGCTCGGTCTCTACCACTCGCTCGGGTGGGGGACGGCGGTCGGCTTCCTCGTCGGGGCGACCCTGTCGGCAGCGGCAGGCTTCATCGGCATGAACGTCGCCGTTCGCTCGAACGTGCGCACGGCGGAGGCGGCCCGCACCGGCTTGCCCGCGGCCCTCAACGTCGCCTTCCGCGCCGGCTCCGTGACCGGCCTGCTGGTCGTCGGCCTCGGCCTGTTCGGCGTCGCCGGCTACTACTGGGCGCTCACGGACTGGCTCAACCACACGCCCCACTCGGCGATCCACGACCTGATCGGGCTCGCCTTCGGCGGCTCGCTCATCTCGGTCTTCGCGCGGCTCGGCGGCGGCATCTACACGAAGGCGGCGGATGTCGGCGCCGACCTCGTCGGCAAGATCGAGGCGGGAATCCCGGAGGACGATCCGCGCAACCCGGCCGTGATCGCGGACAACGTCGGCGACAACGTCGGCGACTGCGCCGGCATGGCCGCCGACCTGTTCGAGACCTACGCCGTGACCGCGGTCGCGGTGATGCTGCTCGGCGTCTCCGGCGCGGCGGCGACGACCGGCACGCGGCTCTGGCTCTTCCCGCTCGCGATCGGCGGCGTGTCGATCGTCTCCTCGATCGTCGGCGTCCAGTTCGCCCGCGTCCGCGACGGCGGCAACGTGATGAACGCGCTCTACCGCGCCGTGCTCGTCGCCACCGCCATCTCCGCCGTGATCTTCGTTCCCGTGACGATGGGCTTCGACCAGCACGGCAAGTTCTCGTTCGGGAACCTCTACGGCTCGGCCCTGATCGGCCTCGCGGTGACGGCGCTGCTCGTCGGGATCACCGAGTACTACACGGGCACGCGCTGGAACCCAGTGAAGAAGATCTCGGCCGCCTCGCTCACCGGGCATGCGACGAACATCATCGAAGGGCTCGCGGTCGGCATGCAGGCGACCGGCGCGCCCGTGATCGTGATCGCCGCGGGGATCCTGGTCGCGAACCATCTCGCCGGCCTGTTCGGGATCGGAGTCGCGGTCATGGCCCAGCTCTCGATGACCGGACTGATCGTCGCGCTCGACGCGTACGGCCCCGTCACCGACAACGCCGGCGGCATCGCGGAGATGGCCGACCTGCCGCCGGAGGTGCGGGCGATCACGGATCCGCTCGACGCCGTCGGCAACACGACGAAGGCGGTGACGAAGGGCTACGCCATCGGCTCCGCCGCGCTCGCCGCGCTCGTCCTCTTCGGCTCGTACGCGGACGGGATCCACACGCAGGGGGCGGGCCACGGCTCGCTCGGCACGCTCACCTTCGACCTCTCGAATGCGTGGGTGATCGCCGGCCTCTTCGTCGGCGGCCTGATGCCGTTCCTGTTCGCGTCGCTCGCGATGCAGGCCGTCGGCCGCGTCGGCGGCGAGGTCGTGCAGGAGGTGCGCCGCCAGTTCCGCGAGAACCCGGGGATCATGGAGGGAACCACGCGGCCGGAGTACGGGCGCGCGATCGACATCGTCACGAAGTCGGCGATCCGCAGCATGATGCTGCCCGCGCTCGTGCCGATCGCGTTCCCGATCATCGTCGGGATCATCAACCCGCGCATGCTCGGCGGCCTGCTGATCGGGACGATCGTCACCGGCCTCTTCCTCGCGATCGCGATGACCTCGGGAGGCGGCGCCTGGGACAACGCGAAGAAGCTGATCGAGGACGGCCTCTACGGCGGCAAGGGCTCTGCCGCCCACCAGGCGGCCGTCACCGGCGACACCGTCGGCGACCCGTACAAGGACACCGCCGGGCCGGCGATCAACCCGATGATCAAGATCGCCAACATCGTCGCGATCCTCATCATCCCCATCATCGTCTCGATTCACGGCTAGCGCCGTGAATCGAGACGGGTAGGTACGTCGCGAGGACGGAAAGCGTGGTTTCCGCCCTCGCGAGGACGTTTGGCTGCCGAGGCTGCACGATGCGTGGCACGGCCGGTGGGGCCTTCGGCCTCCCCGGCCGTGTGGATGCCGCCTCCCGGTAGAGCGCTGCGCTGCTCTACCGTCCGGCGTATGGCGGCCGTGAACCGGAGTAGCGTTCCCTCGATGAGCGTCTACCGCGACCCGCGCCGGCTTGCGATCGCCCTCCTTGCCAGCGCCGGGGCCGTGGCGATCGTCACGGCGGCGATCGAGCTGTTCAAGCCGTGGGTGCCCGTGCTCAGCCTCGGCGTGCTCTACGTCTTCGCGGTGCTGCCGATCGCGGTCGCCTACGGGCTGCCGCTCGCGCTCGTCGTCTCCGTGGCGAGCATGCTCGCCTTCAACTGGTTCCACCTGCCGCCGGTCCACACCTTCACGCTCGCGGACAGCGAGAACTGGTTCGCGCTCGCGGTCTATTTCGCGACCGCCGTCGTCGTCAGCGAGCTCGCGGCGCGCGCCCGGCGGCGCGCCGCCGCCGCCGAGCAACGCGAGCAGGAGTCGTCGCTGCTCGCCGAGCTCGCCACCGAGCTGCTCCGGGGGCGCGAGCTCGACGAGGAGCTCGACGAGATCGCGACCCGGGCCGCCGCCGTCCTCGGCGTCGAGTCGGCCGAGATCGAGCTCGGGCCGGCGCACCGGCCGCCACCGGGGCGCGCGCCGCATCCGCTCGAGGCGGCCGACCGCGCGGTCGGGACGCTGTACACGCCGCAGGGCGCAGACGCCCACGTCGCCGCCAGGCACCGCTTCCTGCCCGCGCTGGCCGCACTGCTCGCGGTCGCCGTCGACCGCGACCGGCTCGAGCGCGAGGCGCTCGAAGCCGAGACCCTGCGGCGCAGCGATCTCGTCAAGACCGCGCTCCTGCGGGCGGTCTCACACGACCTGCGCTCGCCGCTCACCGGCATCCGCACGGCGGTCGGCGCGCTGCGGAGCCCGACTCTCCACCTGAGCGACGATGACCGCCGTGAGCTGCTCGAGACGATCGAGCTCGACTCCGGCCGGCTGAGCCGGCTCGTCGGCGACCTGCTCGACCTCTCGCGGCTCGAGGCAGGCGGCGCCGCGCCGGAGCTGCAGCTCTGGTCGCTCGACGATCTCGCCCGACAGGCGGTCGACTCGCTCGATGCGCGCCCGCGCGTCGACATCGTCGGCGAGGGGCCGCTCGTGAACGTCGACGCGACGCAGATCCAGCGGGTGCTGGCGAACCTGATCGAGAACGCGCTGAAGTTCTCGGCGCCCGACGTCCGCGTGCTCGTGCGCATCACGGCGACGCGCAAGGAGGCGATCGTCCGGGTCGTCGACCAGGGCCCCGGCCTGCCCGAGGACGAGCTCGAGCGCGTCTTCGAGCCGTTCTACCGGCGGGCGGGTGACACACGATCGGGCGCGGGGCTCGGGCTCGCGATCGCGCGCGGCTTCGCCGCCGCGAACGGCGGCCGCGTCTGGGCCGAGTCGCGCCCCGAGCAGGGCGCGACGTTCGCGCTGGCGCTGCCGGTCGTCGAAGTGCCGGCCGAGCTGCGGGCTTGAACGGACCGCGGATCCTCGTCGTCGACGACGAGCCACAGATCCTCCGCGCCCTGCAGACGACCCTGCGCGGCGCCGGGTACACCGTCGATTCCGCCGCCACGGCCGGCGAAGCCCTCACCGTCGCGGCCGCGCACCCGCCGGAGGCGGTGATTCTCGACCTCGTCCTCCCGGACGGGAACGGCACCGACGTGTGCCGCGAGCTGCGCACGTGGAGCGCCGCACCCGTGATCGTGCTCTCGGCCGTCGGCGAGGAGGGGGAGAAGATCGCCGCGCTCGACGCGGGCGCCGACGACTACGTTACGAAGCCCTTCAGCGTCGACGAGCTGCTCGCGCGGCTGCGCGCGGTCCTGCGGCGACGGTCGCCGAGCCAGGAGCCGGTGATCGAGATCGGCGAGCTGCAGGTCGACGTCGCGGAGCGGGTTGTCACCGTGCTGGGAGAGCGCGTGAAGCTGAGCCCGCACGAGTTCGACCTGCTTCGCGTGCTCGCGCAGAACCGGGGCAAGCTGCTCACGCACCGGACGCTGCTGCGCGAGGTCTGGGGCCCGGCGTACCAGGTCGAGGCGCATTACCTCCACGTCTACGTCTCGCATCTGCGCCGCAAGATCGAGCCCGACCCGTCGAGCCCGCGCTACCTCCTGACGGAGCCCGGTGCCGGCTACCGGCTCGTCGATCCTTCGCCGCCGCTCGTTTAGGAAACTTTTAGGAAGGCCCCCGCCGCTTTCAGCAGGCGTTGACCGGCGCCGTCGTAACTTCGCCGGCATGGACATTGTGCAGCTCGTCCGCGTGGCTCCACGGCGTCACCCCGCGCCGCCGGTGCCGTGGGTGCCTGCGCTCGCCTGCCTCGCGGCGTCGGTGGCCGTGTTCGGCATCGGCGTCGCCGGCGGCCTTGCGGGTAACGCCCTCCTCGTTGCGCCGCTCTCGCTGGCGCTCCTGGGGCTCGTGCTGGGGATCAGACGCTGGGAGGAGCGCCGCCTGGCCTGCGCCGTCGCCGACACCTGGATCGCGCGAGGTTACGAGAGCCGTGCTGCGCGCTACGGCTGGCGGATCGACGAGCTGACGTCGCGACGCGAGCGCAGGCTGCTCGGCCGCTCCGTTCGCAGGATCGTCCCCGAGCTCTCGGCCAGGCGCCTGCCCGGCTCGTCGCCGCTCAACCGACGTGCGCTGCGCCCGTTCCGCTCCGAGCTGGTCGCGCTCGCGGATCGCCTCGACGACCTCGGCCGGCCGGTCTCGGCCGCCGGGATCCTCGGCGTACAGCGATTGCTCACCGAGCCCGACAGCGTCCTCTATGCGCTGCCCTACTTCGACGAGCAGCCGCGTGACATCGGCGCCGAGCTCGGCGCGATCCTCGACGGCCTGGAGGTGTGCCGCTGATGTACGACCTCGCTGCGATAGGCGTGCTGGTTGCCGCTTTCGCCCTCATGTTCGGCCTGCTCTGGGCACTGGGGCGGATCTGATGTCGGCTGCAGACGCCGTCGGTCTCGCAATCTCGCTCGCCGTGTTCGTCTACCTCGTCTACGCGCTCTTCCGTGGGGAGCGGTTCTAGATGAGCCACGGCATCTTGCAGATCGTCGTCTTCGTCGCGATCCTGATCGCGGCGGCGTACCCGCTCAGCCGCTACATGAAGTTCATCTACACGGAGGATGACCTCTTCCGGCGCGGCCGCCTCCGCTTCCTCGGCAGCGTCGAGCGCGGCTTCTATCGGATCGTCGGCGACCGCGCGGCGCGCGAGCAGAGCTGGAAGACGTATGGCAGCACGCTGCTCGTCTTCAGCTTCCTCTTCGTCGTCGTGCTCTACGGGATCCAGCGGCTGCAGGGACACCTGTTCCTGAATCCGCAGCACTTCCCGGGAGTGGCATCGTTCATCTCGCTCAACACCGCCGCGAGCTTTCTCACGAACACCAACTGGCAGTACTACGCGGGCGAGACCACGATGTCGTTCTTCACCCAGATGGCCGGTCTGGCCGTGCAGAACTTCGTCTCGGCCGCGGTGGGAATGGCGGTCATGATCGCGGTGTTCCGCGGCTTCACCCGCCACTCGGCGGGAACGGTCGGCAACTTCTGGCGTGATCTCTACCGCTCGCTTGTCTACATCCTGCTGCCGATTGCGATCATCGGCGCTGCCGTTCTCATCGCGGCCGGCGTACCGCAGACGTTCCACGGCTACGCGCAGGCGACGACGCTGCAGGGCGCGCACCAGACCATCGCTCGTGGGCCTGTCGCATCGCAGATCGCGATCAAGCATCTCGGCACGAACGGCGGCGGCTTCTACAACTCCAACTCCGCCGTTCCCTTCGAATCGCCCGGGAGCTTCGGCGGCTACTTCGAGCTCCTCCTCGAGCTGCTGATCCCGTTCGCGTCCGTGTTCCTGTTCGGCCGGATGATCGGACGGATGCGAAACGCTCTCGCGATCTTCGCGGCAATGTTCGTGCTCTTCGCGGCAGGCGTGGGAGTCAACTACGTCGCGGAGCAGCACGGCTCCTCGGTGCTTCGCAACTCCGGCGTGAACATCACGCAAGGTCACGGCCAGTCCGGCGGCAACATGGCCGACAAGGAGGTTCGCTACGGCATCGCCGAAACGGCGGTCTTCACCACCGGTACGACGATGACGTCCACCGGAGCCGTGATCGCCGGACACGATGCGATGACGCCCGCCGGCGGAGCGGTTCCACTCGTGAACATCTTCCTCGGCGAGATCATCTTCGGTGGAGTCGGATCGGGGATGTACGGCATCATCTTCATCATCGTCCTCGCCGTCTTCGTGGCGGGCCTGATGGTGGGGCGTACGCCCGAGTACCTGGGCAAGAAGATCGAGGCGCGTGAGGTGAAGATCGCGGCGCTCGGCGCGCTGTTCCCGGGCGTCCTGATTCTCACCCTCACCGCCGCGGCGATGGTGACCCACGCAGGTCTCGCCTCCATCTACAACCCGGGAGCGCACGGCTTCACTGAGGCGCTCTACGCCTATACCTCGCAGGCCGGCAACAACGGCAGCGCGTTCGCCGGCTACGGGGCCACGAGCTTCTCCGCCTACATGGGCGCGATCGACATGCTCTTCGGGCGGTTCGTGCCGCTCCTGGCGGCGCTCGCGCTCGGCGGCTCGCTCGCCTTGAAGAGGCAAGTTCCCGCTTCGGCCGGCACTTTCCGCACCGACGGACCGACGTTCTCGGTGCTGGTGATCGGCATGATCCTGCTCACCGCCGGGCTGATGGTGTTTCCCGCCCTCACACTCGGCCCGATCGTCGAGGGGTTGATGCACTGATGGCGCGCGCAATCGGCGGCTCCGTCGTCGCGATAGTCGTGATGACGCTCTTCTTCGGGCTTCTGTATCCGGCGGTGATGACCGGCTTCGCGTCAGTCGCGTTCCCGAGCCAGGCACAAGGCAGCTTGATCAAGCGTGACGGCGCCACGGTCGGCTCGAAGCTCGCAGCGCAGGGGTTCACGAGCCCGAAGTACTTCCACGAGCGGCCGTCCGCGACGACGCCCGCATACAACGCCGCGGCAACGACGTTCGCGAACCTAGGCCCGACGAATCCGGCGCTGGCGAAGGCCATCTCCGAGAACGCGAAGGCGATCCTCAAGCTCGAAGGTCCCTACAACCCGGGGCTGACCATCCACGACATCCCGGTCGACGCAGTGGTGACGTCGGCGTCGGGCATCGATCCGGACATCTCGCCGGCCTACGCGGCTCTCCAGTCGCACCGTGTCGCCGCCGTTCGGCATCTGCCGCTGGCAACGGTGCAGAAGCTGATCAAACAGAACACCGACGGCCGGTGGCTGGGGTTCTTCGGCGAGCCGGGCGTGAACGTTCTCGAACTCAATCTCGCTCTCGACAAGCTGGGAGGCAAGTAGATGGCGCGCCAGAGCGCAAGCGTCTTCTCGCGCGAGCTCTCGCTCGCGGCGGTTCGTGACTCATTCCCGAAGCTCGATCCGCGCAACCAGCTCAAGAACCCGGTGATGTTCATCGTCGAGCTCGGCAGCGTCATCACGACGGTGATCTTCTTCCTCGACCTTGCGCGCGGGCATAACGGGGCGCTGTGGTTCGTCGGCGTCATCACGATCTGGCTCTGGCTGACCGTGCTCTTCGCGAACTTCGCCGAGGCGATCGCGGAAGGACGCGGCAAGGCCCAGGCCGACGCTCTGCGCGCGACGCGAACGACCACGACCGCGTTCCGTCGGTCCGACGCCGGCCGGACAGAGGAAGTGGCGGCGGCGGATCTTCAGAAGGGAGACGTGGTCGTCGTCGAGGCGGGGATGATCATCCCAGCAGACGGCGAGATCGTCGAGGGAGTCGGCTCGGTCGACGAGTCTGCGATCACGGGCGAGTCCGCGCCGGTCATCCGGGAGGCCGGCGGCGACCGCTCGGCGGTCACCGGCGGCACGAAGCTGCTGTCCGACCGGCTCGTCGTCCAGGTCACGCAGGAACCGGGCAAGTCGTTCCTTGACCGCATGATCGCCCTTGTCGAGGGCGCCGAGCGGCGCAAGACGCCGAACGAGATCGCACTCAATATCCTGCTCGCGGGCCTGACGATCACCTTCCTTGCCGCGGTAGTCACGCTGCGCCCGTTCGCAATCTACGCCGGCACGCCGACCTCGCAGACGGTCCTGATCGCACTGCTTGTCGCGCTCATCCCGACGACGATCGGCGCGCTCCTCTCGGCGATCGGCATCGCCGGCATGGACCGTCTCGTACAGCGCAACGTGCTCGCGATGTCCGGCCGTGCCGTCGAGGCTTCGGGCGATGTCGACGTGCTGCTGCTCGACAAGACCGGCACGATCACGCTCGGCAACCGCCAGGCGGCCGAGTTCCTACCGGTCACCGGCGTCGACGAGCGGGAGCTCGCCGAAGTGGCGCAGCTCGCTTCGCTCGCAGACGAGACGCCGGAGGGCCGCTCGATCGTCGTCCTCGCGAAGGAGCGGTTCAACCTGCGTGAGCGCGAGCTCGGCGAGCACGAGTTCATCCCGTTCAGTGCGACAACGCGCATGAGTGGCGTGAACATGAACGGCACGCTCATCCGCAAGGGCGCGGGCGATGCCGTGAAGACGTTCATCACGGAGCAGGGTGGAAGCGCCCCGGCCGAGCTCGACCGCCTGATCCAGGGTGTCGCCGAGCAGGGCGGCACACCGCTCGTCGTCGCCCGGGACAACTGGGCACTCGGCGTCGTGCACCTGAAGGACATCGTCAAGGGCGGCATGCGCGAGCGCTTCGACGAGCTGCGCAAGATGGGAATCCGCACGGTGATGATCACCGGCGACAACCGTGTCACCGCGGCCGTGATCGCGCAGGAGTCCGGCGTCGACGACTTCTTGGCCGAGGCGACCCCCGAGGCGAAGCTGGCCCTGATCAAGGAAGAGCAGTCGAGAGGGCGCATGGTCGCGATGACCGGCGACGGCACGAACGATGCCCCGGCGCTCGCTCAGTCGGACGTCGGCGTCGCAATGAAC
>DASPTD010000017.1:0-22560 GCA_035623575.1 Gaiellaceae bacterium | reverse complement strand
TCGTGGATGCGGATGATCCCCTCCATCAGCGCCTCCGGCCGCGGCGGGCAGAAGGGGACGTAGATGTCGACCGGGACGATCCGGTCGACGCCCTGGAGGATCGCGTAGTTGTTGAACATGCCGCCCGAGCTGGCACAGGCGCCCATGGCGATCACCCACTTCGGCTCGAGCATCTGGTCGTAGATCTGGCGCAGCGGCTCGGCCATCTTGTGCGAGACGCGGCCCGAGACGATCAGCAGGTCCGCCTGCCGCGGCGAGGAGCGGAACGCCTCCATGCCGAAGCGGGCGAGGTCGTAGCGCGCGCCGACGATCGACATCATCTCGATCGCGCAGCAGGCGAGCCCGAACGTGTCCGGCCACATCGACTTCGTCTGCGCCCAGCGCACCGCCTTGTCGAGGGTCGTCAGGCCAAGCGCCCGCTCGAGCTCGTCGACGCCGAGCTCCTCCTCGAACTTCGACGGCCCCTTCGTCGGCCAGAGCAGCCGCTCGGACTGGAGGCCGTAGTCGCGCAGGCGCTTCGCCATCAGCTCGTCACCACTCGAGCGCGCCCTTGCGCCAGATGTACACGTAGGCGACGAGCAGGATCAGGATGAAGAACGCGAACTCCACGAACCCGAACCAGCCGAGCGCGTGCAGCTGCACGGCGAGCGGGTAGAGAAACACGATCTCGATGTCGAAGACGATGAAGAGCATCGCAGTGAGGTAGAAGCTCACCGTGAAGCGCTGCGGCTTCATCTGCCCCTTGGAAACGCCGGACTCGAACGGGATGACGCGCGCCCGCGTCCTCCGTGCGGGCCGCTGCGCGAAGACGAAGGACATCACGAGCATCGAGGAGGGGATGGCGAGCGCCATCAGCCCGTAGATGAGGAACGGCAGCCAGTCACGCAGCATCTAGCGGCGCGTCTCCTCTCGACCCGTGCGAGCGACGGAACCACCCACCGAACGGGTGACGTTATCAATCCGGCAGGCTGCACGAGCGGGAGAGAATCGCGCCTAGCCAAGCCTGAGGCGGGTGTTACAAAGTCGGGACACCTGCGCCCGGGGAACAAGGCGGCGGCGATGCTCGTTGCTACGATGCGAATCGGATGGAGATCCAGGAGCGAAGCGAGCAGGTCGTGTCGCTGACGCCGTCGGCGGCGGAGAAGATCCTCGCGTTGATGGCGGAGGAGTCCGACGTCTCCGTGCTCCGCGTCGCCATCGAGGGCGGCGGCTGCTCCGGCTTCCAGTACGGCCTCGGCTTCGACCGCGGCGCCCAGGACGGGGACCACGAGTTCGAGTGCGAGGGCGTGAAGGTGGTCGTCGATCCCTTCAGCGCGCCGTACCTTGCCGGCGCCACCGTCGACTACCTCGAGACGATCCAGGAGGCGGGGTTCAAGATCGACAACCCGAACGCCGTCTCCTCCTGCGGCTGCGGCCAATCGTTCCAGGTGGCCGACGGCGAGGCGCCCGAGAGCGGCGCCGGCTGCGGCAGCGGTTGCTCGCACTGAAGTCCTGCGGACTTCAGTGCGTGGCCTCGGGCTGACGGGTCGGCTCGGCAGACGGCTCGCGCACGGACGCGAGCGCGGTCGCGCCCGCGCGCAGGCGTTCGCTCGTAGCCGGGTCTGAGCGACTGGACCGTGGCGCGGCCGGTGGCGCTCCGCGTCCCCGGCCGCGTGGATCCGGACCTCGGTTAGCGCGGCCCGCGCTAACCTCGGTCCTCTCGGGCAGGCGCGGGCATGCCGCCTCAGTCCGGTCCCTCGCCGTCCGCCGCGGCCCTTTCCAGGATTCCCGAACCCGGCTAGTAACAAGTTGTTACTTGCGCGGGCGGCCGGAACGCCCGCCGGGGGCGGCGCCGTTCAGTCCGGTCCCTTCCCGCACCGGCTGCGGCCTTCCCCGGACGCCGCTCGGACGGCACGGCCACTAGCATCTTCTGTCGATGAGCTCGAACGGGAACGAGCGCCCGCTGCGCGTCGCCGTGGTCGGATCGGGGCCGGCCGGCGCCTACGCCGCCGGGGCGCTCCTCGCCGGCGACCTGCCCGTCGAGGTCGACCTGATCGAGCGGCTGCCGACGCCCTGGGGCCTCGTCCGGCTCGGCGTCGCGCCCGACCACCCGAAGATCAAGACCGTCTCCAAGGCCTTCGAGCGGATCGCCCAGAAGCCGGGCTTCCGCTTCCTCGGCAACGTCGAGGTCGGCCGCGACCTCCTCCACGAGGACCTCGTGCGGCTCTACGACGCGGTGATCTACGCCGTCGGCGCCCAGACCGACAGGCGCATGGGAATCCCCGGCGAGGACCTGCCCGGCTCCTGGCCCGCCACCGAGTTCGTCGCCTGGTACAACGGCCACCCCGACTACCAGGAGCTCGAGCTCGACCTCGACGTCGAGCGGGCCGTCGTCGTCGGAGCAGGCAACGTCGCGGTCGACGTCGCCCGCATGCTCGCCCTGACCGCGGAGGAGCTCGACGCCACCGACACGACCGACGCGGCGATCGCCGCGATCAACGGCTCGCGGCTCGAGGAGATCGTCATGGTCGCCCGGCGCGGCCCGGCCCAGGCGGCCTTCACGACGCCCGAGCTGATCGAGCTCGGCGAGCTCGCCGGCGCCGACGTTATCGTCGACCCGGCCGACCTCGACGGCGCCGAGCCGACCGACACGAACTCGGAGCGGAACCTCGAGGTGCTGCGCCAGTACGCCGCGCGCGTCCCTGCCGGGAGGCCGAGGCGGCTCGTGCTCCGCTTCCTCACCTCCCCCGTCGCCCTCCTCGGCGGCGACCGCGTCGAGGCGGTCGAGCTCGTGCGCAACCGGCTCGAGGCGGACGCCCAGGGCCGCCTGCGCGCGGTGCCGACGGGGGAGCGCGAGACCCTTCCCTGCGGGCTCGTCTTCCGCAGCGTCGGCTATCAGGGCGTCGCCGTCCCCGGCGTCCCCTTCGACGAGGCGCGTGCGACGATCCTGAACGAGGACGGCCGCGTCTTCCCCGGGGTCTACTGCGCGGGCTGGATCAAGCGGGGCCCGAGCGGCGTCATCGGCACGAACAAGAAGGACGCGACCGAGACCGTCGAGCTGCTGCTCGAGGATCTCCGCGACGCGCCGCGCAGGGGGCACCCGGCCGCCGAGGTCGACGCCCTCCTCGAGGAGCGGGGCGTTCGCGTCGTGCTCTACCCGGGCTGGTGCGCGATCGACGCGGTCGAGTGCGCCGCCGGCGAAAAGCTCGGCCGTCCGCGCGTGAAGCTCGTCACCTGGGACCAGCTGCTCGAGGCGGCGGAGACGGCCGCCGCGAAAACCGCGTAACGAAGCGAGGGAGCCATGAGCAAGACAGAGGAGAAGCGCGAGTTGTGGGGCGGCGAGACGACGAAGGCGATCGCCAACTTCCCCGTCTCCGGCGAGCCGATCCCGGCGCCGGTGGCGCGCTGGCTCGGCCGGATCAAGGGTGCCGCCGCCCGCGCGAACGCCGACCTCGGCCTGCTCGACCAGGACAGAGCGGACCGGATCGCCGCCGCGGCCGAGCGGATCGCCAGGGGCGAGCTCGACGACCAGTTTCCGATCGACGTCTTCCAGACCGGGTCAGGCACCTCCTCGAACATGAACGCGAACGAGGTGATCGCCACCCTTGCGGGCGAGGGCGTGCATCCGAACGACCACGTCAACATGGGCCAGTCCTCGAACGACGTCTTCCCGTCCGCGGTGCATCTCGCCGCGCTCGACGAGATGACGAACGACCTGCTGCCGGCGCTCGGCACGCTCGCCTCGTCGCTCGAGGCGAAGGCGGTCGAGTTCGACGACGTCGTCAAGTCGGGCCGCACCCACTGGATGGACGCCGTGCCGGTGACGCTCGGCCAGGAGTTCGCCGGCTACGCGGCCCAGGTGCGCCAGGGGATCTCGCGCGTCCAGGACGCCCTGCCCCGGCTCGGCCAGATCCCGCTCGGCGGCACGGCCACCGGCACCGGCCTCAACACCCATCCCGAGTTCGCCGCGCGGGTGCGCGCGATCCTCTCCGAGGAGACCGGGCTGCCGATCTCGCCTCCGGCCGACCCGTTCGAGGCGCAGGCCGCCCGCGACGGCATCGTCGAGGCCTCGGGCGCGCTGAAGACGGTCGCGGTCTCGCTGACGAAGGTCGCCAACGACATCCGCTATCTCGGCTCCGGCCCCCGCGCCGGCCTCGCCGAGATCACCCTCCCGGAGCTCCAGAAGGGCAGCTCGATCATGCCGGGCAAGGTCAACCCCGTCATGCCCGAGGTGGTGACGCAGGTGGCCGCCCAGGTGCTGGGCAACGACACGGCGATCGCGATCGGCGGCATGCAGGGCCATTTCGAGCTGAACGTCTTCGTGCCGCTCCTTGCCCGCAACATCCTCGACTCGGTCAAGCTCCTCGCGAGCTCCTGCCGCCTGTTCGCGGAGAAGTGCGTGGACGGGATCGAGGCGAATCGGGAGACCGCGGAGCACTACGCCGAGCTGACCCTTTCCGCGGCCACGGCTCTCAACCCCTACATCGGCTACGACCGGGCGACGGCGATCGTCAAGGAGGCTGCCGCCTCGGGCCGCTCGCTCAGGGAGGTCGCCCGCGAGCAGGGCGTCGAGGAAGCCGTCCTCGACGAGGCGCTCGACTACCGGGCGATGGCGAAACCGCATGTTCAAGCGGTTGAACGCCCCTCCGCAGGGGCGAAACACCCCCCTTTGAAGCCTTGACGATCGCCTAGAGCCGGGCCACACTCAGTCGGCCGATCAGGGTCGACCGAGGGCGTGCCGCTGGTGAAACCCGGGCCGAGTCGAGGTCGATCGACCGCAGTGAGAGGAGACAACTTGAGAAGCAGTCGCGTCCGCAGGCCGGCAGTGCGGCGACCCGCCTCCAGGAACGCGTTCTGGATTGCCCTCGCAGCAGCTGCCCTCGTCGCGCTCAGCGCCGTCTCGGCGGCGGGCGCGGCGAGCAATCCGATCGTCGCGCCGAACGCCGGGCGGTCCTTCGCGCCCGTGTTCCAGCCGCTCGGGATCTCGAGCAAGCCGACCACCGTCGTCGTGCAGCTGTCCGGGGATCCGATCACCGTCGCGGACTCCGATTCCGCAACGCCGCTCTCGCAAGGCCAGAAGGATTCGATCCGGAGCCAGCTCCGGAGCCAGCAGGCGCCCGTCGCCCAGAGGATCCAGGCACTCGGCGGCCACGTGCTCGCGAGCTACCAGGCCGCGTACAACGGCTTCAAGGTGCAGATCGCCGCGAACCAGACGTCGGCGCTCGCCGCGCTTCCGGGCGTCACCGGCGTCTACCAGCTGCCGACGTACAAGCCGGACAACATCCACGGCATCCCGCTCGTCGGCGGCCCGCAGGTGTGGGACCCGATCCTCGGCGGCAACTTCCACGGCGAGGGCATCAAGATCGCCGACATCGACACCGGCATCGACTTCACGCACGCCGACTTCGGCGGACCGGGCACGCCGGGTGCGTACGCCCTTGCCGAGGCGTCCCCCACGGCCGATCCGACGTCGACCTCCTATTGCATGACGCCGACTCTGACGCCGTGCTTCGGCCCGCTCGCGCCCAAGGTCAAGGGCGGCATCGACCTCGTCGGCGACTCGTACAACGCCGACCCCACGTCCGCCTCCTATCAGCCGATCCCGCATCCCGACCCGAACCCGCTCGACTGCAACAGCCACGGGACGCACACGGCCGGCACGATGGCCGGCTTCGGCGTCCTCTCGGACGGCACCACCTACACCGGGCCCTACAACGCGACCACCGTCTCGTCGCACACGTGGAACGTCGGCCCGGGCATGGCGCCCAAGGCCGATCTGTACGCGGTGAAGATCTTCGGCTGCCAGGGCTCGACGAACGACGTCATCGACGCGATCGAGTGGGCCGTCGACAACAACATGGACGTGATCAACATGTCGCTAGGCGCCGACTTCGGCGCCACCGACTCGCCCGACGCCGTCGCCGCCTCGAACGCGGCGAGGGACGGCGTGATCGTCGTCTCGTCGTCGGGCAACGAAGGCTCGAACCCGTACATGACGGGCGATCCGGCCTCGGGCAGCGGCGTCATCAGCGCTGCCGCCAACGACCCGTCGCAGACCTTCCCCGCGGCGGACCTTACGCTGACCCCCGGCGGCCCGCTGACGGCGATCGACGCCAACGGCGTCACTCCGCTCCCGGCCGGGCCGTTCGACGTCGAGGTCATCCCTCCGACGTCGAATGACGCGGCGCTCGGGGACACCGACTCGATCAGCTTCGGCTGCAGCGCCGCCGACGACGGGGCGGTCCCGCTGAACACGTTCATCGTCGTCGAGCGGGGCGGCTGCGCCCGTGTGGCGAAGGCGATCTTCGGCCAGCAGGCCGGTGCCGCCGGCGTGATCATGATCAACAACGCGAGCGGCTTCCCGCCCTTCGAGGGTCCGATCACGGGTGATCCGGATCCGCCCGGCCCGCCGCTGAACGGCGGCTTCTCCTACACGGTCACGATCCCGTTTCTCGGCGTGCCCGGCGGGACCGTCCCGTCGGCGTCCGCCGCGGGCCTGGCGCTCACCGCCGCCGACGGCGGCAGCCTGACCGAGTCCGGCACGACGGCCGTCAACCCCGGCTTCGAGGCGCTCGCGAGCTTCAGCTCGTGGGGCCCGGCGACCGGCACCAGCGACCTCAAGCCGAACATCACGGCACCCGGCCTGGGCATCTTCTCCGCCGGCATGGGCACGGGCAACCTCGCGCTGAACGACTCCGGCACCTCGATGGCCGCTCCGCACGTCACCGGCGAGGCGGCGCTCGTCAAGCAGGCGCATCCGAGCTGGCGGAGGGTGAAGTACTGGGTGGCTGCGATCGAGAACACGGCCGACCCGGGGATGGTCAACGGCTACTCGATGCGCGGCGCCGGCACGGGCTTCGCACAGGCGCTGCCCGCCGTGCAGACGCAGGTCGTCGCGCTCGGTGACAGGGACAACGTGAATCTGAACTTCGGCTTCAACGAGCTCAGCCACGACTTCAACCAGGTGCAGGTCGTCCGGTTGAAGAACTTCGGCAGCTCGCCGGCGACGTTCAACATCTCCGACGCGCTCGACGCCGGCAGCCCGCATTCGACGTCGTTCCCCTCGACCGTGACCGTCGGGGGCAACGGCGGCGAGGCCGTCGTGCCCGTCCGGCTCAGCGTTCCGGCGGCAACCGCCGGCGGCGCCGCCCAGCCGTGCGCAGGGGTGACCTGTGCCAGCACAGCGTTCAACGACGTGTCCGGCCAGATCACGTTCACCCCGGCCGGGGGGAGCAACAACGGCGTGACGCTGCGGGTGCCCTACTACATGGTCCCGCAGGAGGTGTCCGACGTCGACGTTCGCGCCGTGAACACGTTCCAGCTGAGGAAGACGGGCCATGCGACCGCGATCGTCTCGAACAGGTTCCACGTTCCGGCGACCGGCTCCGCCGACTGGTATGCGTGGGGGATCATGGACAAGCGGGACCACGGCCTCAAGTCGGACGACCTGAAGGCCGTCGGCGCCCAGTCCTTCCCGACCGCTCCGATCGATCTCGGGGACGGGACCGGCGTGCACACCGGACTCCTCGCCTTCGCGATCGCGACGAACCACCGCTGGTCGAACGCGGCGATGAACGAGTTCGACATCTTCGTCGACGTGAACGGCGACGGGACGCCGGACTACGACGTCGTGGCGGTCGACTACGGCCTGCTCACGACGGGTACCGCCGACGGCGTCGACGCGGTGGCGGTGTTCGACCTGAACGAGGGCGGCGGGACGATCGACTTCCTCGCCGACGCCCCGACCGACAGCAGCACGATGGTGGTGCCGGTCCTGTTCGATCAGCTGAAGGACTCGAGTGCGGCGACCTCGCTCGGCGGCGCCAACCAGCGCTTCACCTACTCGATCGTCGCCACCGGGCTCACCGACGGCACAGAGGACGTCGGCGACATGAGCGCCGTGTTCGACCCGTTCAACCCGGCGGTGAACACGGGTATGTTCGACGTCCTGCCGCCGGGCGCGTCCGCGGCGGAGCCGCTGACGGTGAACGGAGCCGAGCAGGCACTGTCGCCGGCGCTCGGCTGGATGATCGTCAGCCACGAGAACGAGAGCAGGGACGAGGCGAACTTCATCCCCCTGGACGGGCACTAGCTAGTAGGGGGCTCGTCGCAGCTCGGTAGTACCGCGAGGGCCGGCGGAGACGCCGGCCCTCGCGTTACCGGGCCGGCCGCTAGCCGGTGACGGCGAGGTGTGCGACGAAGGCCCGGGCGCCGACCCGGACGGCGACCGGGTAGCTCCCCCCCGTCGGCGGGTTGCCGAGGCCGACGGCCGGCGCGAAGCCGACCGTGAGCGTTCCCGGCCCGATCACGTCGCAGATGACGCCGCGCTGGGGCGGCAGCGTGAGCACGACCACGTGGCCGGAGATGCTTGCCCGAAGCGGTGGCTTGCCGCCGAGCGACACGTCACGGCGGGCGATGGTGTGGGGTACGCGCTCGGCGGCAGGCAGCGAGACGACGACCGGCCCGGCCCCGGGACGCCCGCACTGCATCTCGAAGCGGACGGTGAGCGTGAGCCTCACGGACCGCGCGCCCGCCGTGGCCGGCATCGCGGTCGCGGTCGCGGAGCCGCCCGGGGGAAGGGTCACCGGCGGAACAGGCTTGGGCGGCGCGCCTGCGGCGGCCGGGACGGTGAGGCCGGCGAGGACGGCGACGAGTGCCGCGACCCCCCTCATGCCCTTCAGGGTAGCGCGCTAGTACGCGACGGTGCCGTGGGCGGCGGCGTGGCGCTGCTCGTCGGCCCGGTAGCTGGAGCGGACGAGTGGGCCGGCGAAGACGGAGCCGAAGCCGAGCGCCTCGCCCTGCTCGCGCAGCCAGCGGAACTCGTCGGGGTGCACCCAGCGGTCGATCGGCGTGTGCTTCGCGCTCGGTTGGAGGTACTGGCCGACGGTGACGACGTCGACCCCGCGCGCGCGCAGGTCGCGCAGCGTCTCGACGACCTCCTCGTTCGTCTCGCCGAGGCCGACGATGATCCCGGACTTCGTCAGAACCGGGTAGTCGGCGAGCTCCTTCGCCCGCTCGAGCAGCCAGAGCGCCTTGTCGTAGCTGGCCTTCGCCCCGCGCATCTGCCGGTGCAGCCGGCGGACGGTCTCGATGTTGTGGTTGAAGACGTCCGGGCGCGCGGCGAGCACCGTGCGGAGCGCGTCCTCCTCGACGCCGAGGAAGTCCGGGGTCAGCACCTCGACGGTGGCATCCGGCAGCTTCGCCTTGAGGGCGCGGATCGTCGCGGCGTAGTGGCCGGCGCCCCGGTCGGGCACGTCGTCGCGGTCGACGGAGGTGACGACGACGTGCTTCAGCTCCATCTGCGCGGCCGCCTCGGCGACGCGGAACGGCTCGAGCGGGTCGGGCGGTGCCTCCGGGCGGCCGGAGTGGACGTAGCAGTAGCGGCAGGCGCGGGTGCACGTCTCGCCGAGGATCTGGAAGGTCGCCGTGCCGCGCCCCCAGCACTCGGAGATGTTCGGGCAGCGCGCCTCCTCGCAGATCGTGTTGAGCGAGAGCCCGTGCACGAGCTTCTGGACGTCGAAGTAGCGGCCCTCCCGCGAGGGGGCGCGCACCTTCATCCACTCGGGACGGCGCGGGCGCGCGGCGACGGGAAGCGAGGTCTCCACCGGCATCCAGTCTAGTTTGCGCTCCCCCTGCCGCGGCAGCTACGCTAAGCGGACTGACCAGTCCGCTTACTGACCGCCGGGAGAGCCATGCGCCATTCGACCAACCCCTGGGTGATTCTCGTCCTCATCTGCTTCGCGCAGTTCATGGTCGTGCTGGACGCGACGGTCGTGAACGTCGCGCTTCCCTCGATCCAGCGCGACCTGGGGCTCTCCGAGGCGAATCTCCAGTGGATCGTCAACGCCTACACGCTCGTCTTCGGCGGCTTCCTGCTGCTCGGCGGCCGCGCCGGCGACCTCCTCGGCCGCAAGCGGCTCTTCCTCGGCGGGCTCGTCGTCTTCACGGCCGCCTCGCTGCTCGACGGGCTCGCCCTCAACTCGGGGATGCTGATCGGCTCACGCGCGCTGCAGGGGCTCGGCGCGGCGTTCATCTCGCCGGCCGCGCTCGCCATCATCTCGACGACCTTCAAGGAAGGCGCCGACCGCGCGAAGGCGCTCGGCGTCTGGGCCGCGATCGCGATCGGCGGCAGCGCGGTCGGCCTCGTCCTTGGCGGCGCTCTCACGCAGGAGCTCTCCTGGCCGTGGATCTTCTTCATCAACGTGCCCGTCGGCGTGGCGGTCTTCCTGTTCTCGCTTCGTCTCGTGCCGGAGTCCAAGGACGAGGCGGCGCACCGCAGCTTCGACGTCGCCGGCGCGGTCAGCGTGACGGGCGGCCTGATGGCGCTCGTCTACGCGATCGTGCAGGCGCAGCGTGACGGCTGGGGCTCTCTGCAGACGATCGGCACGTTCGTCTTCGCGGCGGCGCTGCTCGTCGGCTTCGTCTTCATCGAGCTGCGCGCGACCGCCCCGCTCGTCCGCCTCTCGATCTTCCGCATCCGCTCGCTCACGACGGCGAACGTCGTCATGTTCTTCGTCGCGTCCGGACTGTTCGCGATGTTCTTCTTCAACTCGCTCTACATCCAGCGCGTGCTCGGCTTCGGGCCGCTGAAGGCCGGCCTCGCCTTCCTGCCGTTCACGGCGGGGATCATCCTGTCTGCAGGGTTCGCCTCGAACTTCGCGCCGAAGATCGGCGTGCGGCCGGTCGCGATCGGCGGGTTGATCGTCACGGGCGTCGGGATGCTGCTGCTGACGCGCCTCCCGGTCGGCGGCTCGTACGCCGCCGACGTGCTGCCGGCGCTGATCGTCACGTCGCTCGGGCTCGGCTGCGTCTTCCTGCCGCTCACGCTCGTGGCGACGACGGGGCTCGAGAACGAGGACCAGGGGCTCGCGTCGGGGCTCTTCAACACGTCGCAGCAGGTCGGCGGCGCGCTCGGGCTCGCGATCCTCACGACGTTCGCGGCGAGCAGGACGAGTGGCGACCACGGCGTCTCGAAGTCGGCGGCGCTCGTCGACGGCTTCCACTACGCCTTTGCGGGCGGCGCCATCTTCGTCGCGCTCGCACTCGCCGTGCTGCTCGCGCTGCTGCGGCGCCAGCACGTCGAGCGGATCGAGGCCGAGGCGGCGACGGCGGAGGTCGTATGACCGCGACGTTGCGGTCGGACGCCAAGCGGAACCTCGACCGGCTGCTCGCGGCTGCATCGGAGTGTTTCGCCGAGCACGGCGTCGACGCGAGCGTCGACGAGATCGCTCGACGAGCCGGCGTCGGCCACGGCACCGTCTTCCGGCGCTTCCCGACGAAGGAGGCGCTGCTCGTGGCGGTCATGGTCGAGCGGGTGCGTGACCTGACCCGCGCTGCCGAGGAGGCGCTCGAGGACCCGGAGCCGGGGCCGGCGTTCGAACGGTTCCTCCGCCGCGCCGCGGAGGTCTACGCGCAGAACCGCGCGATCGTCGAGGGCTTCGAGCGCTGCGTCGAGACCGAGGAAGTCGGCGCGCTGAAGGTCGCGGTCGGACGGCTCGTGCGGCGTGCGCAGCACGCCGGCGCCGTGCGCCGTGATGTCACGGCCGAGGACGTCATGGATCTCGTCCCGGCCGTGAGCCGCCACCCGGACGTCGTCCTCGACGGCCTGCGCGCGACACGGTAGCCGCCGCGTCGAGTCGTGACGCTTCGGTCACGGTGCCTGGCACGGTGCCTGGTACTGAGGGTCGGCTCAGGGACGCGTGGCGGCGTCGAGTCGTGACGCTTCGGTCACGGTGCCAGGCACCGTGCCTGGCACCGGGGGTTGCGCGCCCGGCTTCCCTGACGAGCACGGAGCGACTTGCTACGTGTCCGGTTCGGCGACCGCGTGATCGGCGTGGTCGCGTGCCTGCGCCTCGAGGTGATCGCGAGCGGCGAGCAGGTGGCCGTGTGCGGCCCAGGCGTGAGCCGCGCCACGGGGGACCAGCTCGTTGCGGTAGTGCTCTGCCGCGACACGGACGTGGGCGAGCGCCTGCTCCAGCTCGGCCGCGATCTCGTCGTACACACGGGCGACGCCGTCGAGCCGCTCGCTCACCGCTTCGCCAGCTCGGCGTGCACGGGCTGCGTCCACAGGCCGATGCCGTCTCCGGCCGGGAGCTCCTCGAGCTCGAGGCCGAAGACCTCGCCGAGCGCCGCCACTGCGTGCGGTCGCACGTCGGCGACCGTCACCGGCCTGCCGGTCTCGCGCGCGACCGTCGTGAACGTCGCGTCCTCGAGCCCGCAAGCAGTGATCCACTCGGTGAACGGGGCCGGGTCGAGGTCGACGTTGAGCGCATAGCCGTGCGTCGTGACCCAGCGCGAGACGTGCACGCCGATCGACGCGATCTTCCGCGGCGGCGGCGAAAGCCACAGGCCGGTCAACCCTTCCAGCCTTTGCCCTTCGAGCCCGAACGGCGCGATCGTACGGATCAACGCCTCCTCGAGCTCGCGGACGTAGCGCTTCACGTCGCGCCCGTGGCGGGTCAGGTCGAGGATCGGGTAGCAGACGAGCTGGCCGGGGCCGTGGAAGGTCGACTTGCCGCCGCGGTCGGTCTCGACGATCTCGACGCCGGCGTCCGCGGGGAGGTGAAGCTCCGCCGACTCGTCGGTGCGGCGCCCGACCGTGACGACGGGCGGGTGCTCGAGCAGGAGCACGGTGTCCGGGATCGCGCCCTGCGAAACGGCGCCGGCGAGCGAGCGCTGGAGATCCCACGCCTCGCGGTACGGCACCGTGCCGAGCTGCATCAGGTAGGCGCCGCGGGCCACGCCGTCAGCCTAGCGCCCGCCGATCCGGGCTAGTCCCCGTCGCCTTCCCAGCTCTCGAGCCGCTCGCGCAGGTCGTGGAGGAAGCGGCCGGCGTACGCGCCGTCGACGAGGCGGTGGTCGTACGTGAGCGTGATGTTCATGATCGGCCGGATCGCGATCACGTCGTTGCCGAGCTCGTCCTGGACGACCCATGGCCGCTTCACGAGCGCGTACGTGCCGAGGATGCCGGCCTGCGGCTGGCTGATCACCGGCGTGCCGTGGAAGGTGCCGTAGCCGCCGGGATTCGTGATTGTGAAGGTGCCGCCCTGGACGTCGTCCGGCAGCAGCTGCTTCTCACGCGCCTTGCGGGCGATCTCGGCGATGCCGCGCGCGAGGCCGAGCAGATTCAGCCCCTCGGCGTGTCTGAGCACCGGGACGATCAGCCCCTTCCCCTCGGCGAGTTCGACCGCGATGCCGAGGTTGACGTAGTTGCGCGTCACGATCGACTCGGCGCGCAGCTCGCCGTTCACGTACGGATAGTCGCGCAGCGTCACCACCGTTGCGCGCGCGACGAAGGCGAGATACGTCGGATTGACGCCGTAGGCGGCCGTGTACTCCTGCTTCAGCCGCTCGCGTGCGGCAACGATCCGCGACATGTCGACCTCGATCGCGCTCGTCACGTGCGCGGCGGTGTCCAGCGAACGGCGCATGTGCTCGGCGATACCTCTTCTCATCGCCGTGACCGGCTCGAGCTGCTCCCCAGCCTCCGGCTGGAGAGCCGGCGCCTGCGGCGCCGAAGGCGGAGAGGGCGCCTGCGGCGCCGGGGGCGGGACGACCGGTGGCGCCTGAGCCGGCTCTTCGATTTTCGCTGCAGGCTGTGGCCGGGCAACGAAAGCCAAGATGTCTTGCTTCGTTACACGGCCGCCGCGGCCTGTGCCGGCGATCTGTGCAGGGTCGACGCCGTGCTCGGCGGCGATGCGGGCGACCACAGGTGAGATGAACGCGCGGCCGCCGTTCTCGGTCGGCCGCTCAACTGCCGGTGCGGGTGGTGCCGGGGGCGCCGTCTCCTCCGCGGCGGCGACCGGCTCGGGTTCCGGGGGAGCGGGCGCCGGCGCTGCCGCGCTGCCGCCGATCTGTGCGAGCTTCGTGCCGACTGCGACCGTTTCGCCCTCCCGGACGAGGATCTGGGTGAGCGTGCCGGAGGCCGGGCTCGGCACCTCGGTGTCGACCTTGTCGGTCGAGATCTCGAGCAGCGGCTCGTCGGCCGCGACCGCGTCGCCTTCCTGCTTGAGCCACTTCGTGATCGTCCCTTCCGAGACGGAGACGCCCATCTGCGGCATCACGACGTCGACTGCGGTCTCCGTGGCCATGCTTCCCTCCTAGTACTCCGCGAGCTCGCGCAGACCTGTGACGACGTCCTCGACCTGCGGGATGAACGCCTTCTCCAGCGGCGGCGAGAACGGCACGGGCGTGTCGGGCGCCGCGATCCGCTTCACCGGCGCGTCGAGGTCCTCGAACGCCTCCTCGGCGATCGTCGCCGCGATCTCGGCGCCGAAGCCGCCGGTGCGCGTGTCCTCGTGCAGGACGAGCACCTTCGACGTCTTCCGCACCGAGTCGAGCACCGCGGGCTTGTCCCACGGCATCACGCTGCGCAGGTCGACGATCTCGACCGAGACGCCGTCCGCGTCGAGCTGCTGCGCGGCCTCCTCGGCCGTATAGACCATCGCGCCCCACGTGATCACCGAGATGTCGCCGCCCTCGCGGTGCGTGCGGGCCTTGCCGATCGGCACCGTGAAGCGCTCCTCGGAGACCTCACCCTTGATCCGCCGGTACAGATGCTTGTGCTCGAAGAACAGCACCGGGCTCGGATCCTCGATCGCGCTGATCAGCAGGCCTTTGGCGTCGTGCGGCGTCGCCGGACAGACGCACTTCAGCCCGGGGATGTGGGCGAACGACGACTCGGGGTTCTGCGAGTGGAACGGCCCACCGGAGAAGCCGCCGCCGGAAGGCAGGCGCACGACGATCGGCACCGGCGTGCCGACGCGCCAGCGCTGCTTCGCCGCGACCGTGACGAGATGGTCCCAGGCGCACGAGACGAAATCTGCAAACTGCATCTCGCACACGGGACGCAGGCCCATCATCGCGGCGCCGGTCGCGCCGCCGACGATCGCCGTCTCGGCGAGCGGCGCATCGATCACGCGCCACGGTCCGAACTCCTCCTGAAAGCCGAGCGAGACCTTGAATGCGCCGCCGTAGACGCCGACGTCCTCGCCGATCAGAAAGACGCGCTTGTCACGGCGCATCTCCGACCGGAGCCCGTCGGAGATCGCCTGCAGGTATGTCATCTCGGCCATCGTGCGGTCTACTTGTGGTGGGGAGTCTCGAGGTCTTCCGGAGATGCGTAGACGCCTTCCAGCAGGTCGTACGGCTCGGGCAGCGGCGACTCGTCCGCGCGACGCAGCGCCTCGTTGAGAAGGTGCTTCACCTGCTCGCCGATCTCGCTCTCCTCGCCGTCGCTCAGCTCGGCGTTGTTGCGCAGCCACGTGCGGAAGCGCTCGACGGGATCAGACTCGGCCCACTTCTCGAACATCACCTTCGGCACGTAGAAGGCGTCGTCGTGGACGGCATGGCCCTCCATGCGCAGCGTCAGGCACTCGAGCAGGGTCGGGCCACCGCCGGCGCGCGCCTTGTCGATTGCACGCTTCGCCTCCCGATAGACGGCGAGCACGTCGGTCCCGTCGACGACGACGCCTTCGAAGCCGTACGCCTGGGCGCGGTCGGCGACGTGCTCGGTCGCGTACTCGAGATAGCTCGGCGTCGAGTAGGCCCACTGGTTGTTGTCGCAGACGAACACGATCGGGAGCTTGCGCGTCCCGGCAAGCGTCATCGTCTCGTGCACGTCGCCGCGCGCCGAGGCGCCCTCGCCGAACCAGCCGACCGCCACCCGCGGCTCCTCCCGGATCCGGAAGGCGAGCGCGCAGCCGGTGGCGACCGGCAGCATCGCGGGCAGGTGGCTGACCATCGCGATCAGCCCGAGCTGCGTGTCGGCCATGTGGACGTTGCCGTCGCGGCCGTGCGTCGGGCCGTCGGCCCGCCCCATGAACTGCGCGAAGATCCGCCACGGCTCGACACCGCGCGTGATGTGGACGCCCATGTCGCGGTGGAGCGGCGTGCCGACGTCCTCCGGGCCCATCGCGGTGGCGACTCCGACCGCCGCCGCCTCGTTGCCGCGGCCGGTGTAGAAGGAGCCGGGGATCTTGCCCTGCTTGTAGAGGATGTGGCCGCGCTCCTCGACTCCGCGCGTGATCAGCATGTTCCGGTAGATGCCGAGCAGGTCCTCGCGATCGAGGCCCGCCTCGCGGACCTCGTGCAAGGAGCCGACCGGCTCCGCTTCTCTCGCAATCGCCATGACCGGAAGCCTAACGACTGGGCGGGTCGGCCCAGACGTGGGCCTCGCCGATGCCGCGCAGCCGGGCCCGGGTCGGCTCGTCGCAGAGCGCGCCGGCGACGCCCGCCTCGTAGAAGCTCCTGGGATCGAGCCCGAACGAGGCGGCGGCCTCGTAGTCGCGCGTCAGATCGGTGTCGAACATCGCCGGGTCGTCCGTCGAGATCGAGCAGCGGACGCCCGCGGCCGTGAGTTGCGGCAGCGGGTGCTCGTCGAGGGAGCGCACTGCGCCTGTGCGGAGGTTCGAGAGCGGGCAGACGTCGAGCACGACGCCGCGCCCGGCGAGCTCGCGCACGAGCCCCGGGTCCTCCACCGCGCGGATCCCGTGCCGCAGCCGGTCGGCGCCGAGCGCGTCGAGCGCCCCCCGCACCGACGCCGCGCCGGCGACCTCGCCCGCATGCGGCACCGAGCCGAGGCCGAGCGATCTCGCCAGCCGGAACGCGTCCGCGTACGGCTCCGGCGGGTACTCCGCCTCGAGCCCGCCGAGCCCCACCCCGACCACGCCGCGGTCGCGGTAGCGCGCGGCCCACTCGACCGTGGCGCGTGCCTCCTCCTGCGTGAAGCCGCGCGGGATGTCCGGCGTGAGGCGCACCTCGACGCCGTGCAGCTCGCGCGCCTCCTGCGCGCCCGCGCACACACCCTCGTAGACCGACTCCCAGGAGCAGCCGCGCCGCACCCGCTCCGCGGGGCTGAAGATCGCCTCGAGGTAGACCGCACCGTGCCCGCCCGCCTCGGCGGCGTAGTCGACGACCATCTGGCGGAAGTCGGCCTCGGTCTGCAGCGCGTTCGTCGTCAGGATCCAGACCTCGATGAAGTGACGGAAATCGCGGAACGCGTAGAGCTCGGCGAGACCCTCGACGGTGTCGGCCGGGAGCGGGTAGTCGTTCCGGCGCGCGATCTCGAGCAACGTGTGCGGGCGCACCGTTCCCTCGAGGTGGACGTGCAGCTCGATCTTCGGGTACGGCTCCACGAGGCGAGGCTATCCCCAGAGGCGAACCCCCCGGTGCCAGGCACGGTGCCAGGCACCGTCACGGAGATGTGACGGCTCGTTGCCGGGGTTACGCAGCTGCGGCGCCGGCGACCTCGAAGCCGGCGCCGGCGACCCGCCCCTGGTGCCAGGCACCGTGCCTGGCACCAGGGGTAAACCGTTCGCTCTAGAGTGGCGTCGTGGCCAAGGCATCCGACTGGCTGCGCGAGGAGCGGCGCAAGGTGCTCGGCGACTGGGTGGCGGTCTGCGCGCGTTGCGGCGCCGCCCGCCGCTGGTTCGAGGAGTTCGAGGCGGAGCTGCCGGACGCGTGCCCGCAGTGCGGCGGCGAGCTGCTCCGCCGCTGCAAGAGCTGCGGCGCGCCGTTCTCGTCGATCGCCGTCGTCGACTGCGAGGAATGCGGCGGGCCGATCCGCCCTGACGAGCTCTTCGGCGGGCCGATCAAGCGCCGCGCGAAGAAGAGCTAGAACAGCTCGCTCTCGCCGCCCCAGGCGGGCGCCACCGGCCCGCTGAGGATCTGGGAGAAGCGGATCACCGTGACGAGGTCTTCGTCGGTGACCTCGCGGTTGTAGAGCTGGCCGAGGAAGTGCGCCATCTCGTCCGTGCGGCGGATCTCCGGGTTGTCGTGCTCGATCTCCCGCGGCGACAGCTCGCCGAGCGTCTTCACCTCGACCTTGTCGATCACGGCGTCGAACACGCGCTCGCGGGCGCCGTAGCGGACGCCGCAGAGCACCTGGACGACCATCCCCTTCTTGTACTTGCCCGACTTGTCGCCGAGCCGGATCGTCGCCGACTTGCGTCCCGTGCGCAACTGGTCGGCAACCATGGGCGAATAGAAGTTCAGTGCGTACATCTGCTCCTCGAGGCCGCTCAAACCGGCGAGGAATGATAAGGGACGACCGGCTCGACGTGGGCGCGGGTCACCTGCTCCGGCGACGTGCACCCGAGCAGCGCGAGCCCGAGCTCGATCTCCTCGTGCAGGATCGACAGCACGTCGCGCACGCCGGCCTCGCCTGCGACCGCGAGCCCGGCCGCGATCGCCCGCGCGCTGAATGCGGCCCGGGCACCGAGCGCGAGCGCCTTGAGCACGTCGCCGCCGCGGCGGATGCCGCCGTCGACGTAGACCTCGCAGCGTCCGGCCACCGCGTCGACCACCTCGGGGAGCGCGTCGAGGCCGGCGGCGACGCCGTCGAGCTGGCGGCCGCCGTGGTTGGAGACGAAGACGGCGGCCACGCCGCGCTCCGCAGCGAGAGCGCCGTCCTCGCGCGTGAGGATGCCCTTCAGCACGAGGGGCAGCCCGCCCTCGGCGGCGACCCATTCGAGGTCGTCCCACGTGAGCGAGGGGGTCGTCGAGAAGTGCTGCGCCATCGTCTCCGCGTGCGAGACCCCCGTGCCGCGCATGTACGGGAGCGGCAGGTCGGCCGGAATCTGGAAGCCGAGCTTCAGGTCGCGCTCGCGCCGCCCGAGCCGCGGCATGTCGACCGTGAGCACGAGGGCGGAGTAGCCGCACTCCCGTGCCTGCGCCAGATGGTCGAGCGTGCGTTGCCGGTCGCGGACGACGTAGAGCTGGAGCCAGCGCGGCGCGTTGCCTGCCGCCGCCGCGATCTCGGCGTGCGTGCTCGTCGTGGCGGTCGAGACGCAGAAGAGGGTGCCTGCGGCCGCGGCCGCGCGCGCGGTCGCGACCTCGCCGTCGGGGTCGAGCAGACCCTGCATCGCGAAGGGCGCGACGAGCAGCGGCATCGAGACGGGGGCTCCCAGCACGGTGGTCGCGGTCGACACTTCGGCGACGTCGACGAGCATGCGCGGGCGGAAGCGCCAGCGCCCGTACGCGGCCGCGTTCGCCCGCAGGGAGACCTCGTCACCGGCGCCGCCCTCGAAGTAGCACCAGACCTTCGGGTCGACCTTCCCGGCGGCGAGCGCCGCGTAGTCGGCGACGTTGAGGGGCTCGCTCACGCCGTGACCCTATCGCGCGCCTTCGCCGCCATCTCCCGCTCCCCCTTGTAGGCGAGCAGCGCCGGCGCCTCGTCGAGCGGCAGCCAGCGCGCCTCGGCGACCTCGAACCGCATCCGCTCCTCGATCTCGCCGATCCGGCCGCGGCCGGCGCGAAGGAGGTAGAAGCTCACGACCTTGAAGACGCGCTCGCCGGCCCACGTGTAGACGTACCTCACGTCGCCGAGCTTCTCGACGAGGCGACCCTGGACACCGGTCTCCTCCCAGACCTCGCGCACCGCCGTCTCCGCGGGCGACTCGCCTTCGTCCAGGTTTCCCTTCGGCAGCGCCCACACCCCGGCCGGCTTCCCCTGCGGCCGGATCGCCGCCAGCATCGGCCGGCCGCGCACGAAACGGACGAGCACGCCGCCGGCCGAGAGCTCCCTCCGCATGGCCCACTTTGTAACAAGTTGTTGCTTGCTCTGCCGGAGCCGCTTGCGGAACCGCCCACTTGCTCGTAGAATGCCCTGGCACTCTCAGGGGGAGAGTGCCAGCTTGTGTCACTCAGCAGTCAGGAGGCAGTTGGATGAACCTGAAGCCGCTTGGTGACCGCCTGATCGTCGAGGTCCTCGAAGAGGAGGAGACGACGTTCAGCGGCATCGTGCTTCCGGACACCGCGAAGGAGAAGCCGCAGCGCGGCAAGGTCCTCGCGGTCGGCCCGGGGCCCCGGGACGACAACGGGAAGTTCATCCCCATGGACGTGGCGGAGGGCGACGAGGTCGTCTTCTCCAAGTACGGGGGAACGGAGATCAAGGTCGGGATGGACGAGTACCTGATCCTCCGCGAGTCCGACGTGCTCGCGAAGGTCGTCAAGAGCCGCAAGGCGGCTGCCGCCAAGGCCTAGGAAGAGACGGAGGTAGGAAGAGAAGATGGCTCACAAGGAGCTGAAGTTCAACGAGGATGCACGCCGCGCTCTCGAGCGGGGTGTGAACGTCCTCGCCGACGCGGTCAAGGTGACGCTCGGCCCGAAGGGCCGCTACGTCGTCCTCGACAAGAAGTTCGGCGCGCCCACGATCACGAACGACGGCGTCACGATCGCTCGCGAGATCGAGATCGAGGACGTCTTCGAGAACCAGGGCGCCCAGCTCGTGCGCGAGGTCGCCACGGCGACGAACGACGTGGCGGGCGACGGCACCACGACGGCGACCGTGCTCGCGCAGGCGATCGTCCGCGAGGGCCTGAAGAACGTCGCCGCCGGCGCGAACCCGATGGGTCTCAAGCGCGGCATCGAGGTCGCGGTCGAGAAGGTCGTCGAGAACCTGAAGACGCAGTCGAAGGACGTCTCGGGCAAGGAGGACATCGCCCGCGTGGCGACCGTCTCCTCGCGCGAGCGCGAGATCGGCGACGTCATCGGCGACGCGATCGAGAAGGTCGGCAAGGACGGCGTCGTGAACGTCGAGGAGGGACAGACGCTCGGCCTCGAGCTCGAGTTCACCGAGGGCATGCAGTTCGACAAGGGCTACCTGTCGCCGTACATGATCACCGACGCCGAGCGCATGGAGGCGGTGCTCGAGGATCCGTACATCCTCGTCGCCAACCAGAAGATCGGCGCCGTGAAGGACCTCCTCCCGGTGCTCGAGCAGGTGATCCAGGCGGGTCGCCCGCTCGTCATCGTCGCCGAGGACGTCGAGGGCGAGTCGCTCGCGACGATCGTCGTCAACAAGCTCCGCGGCACGTTCACGGCGGTTGCCGTAAAGGCCCCGGGCTTCGGCGACCGCCGCAAGCGGATGCTCGAGGACATCGCCATCCTCACGGGCGGCGAGGTCATCACCGAGGAGATGGGCCTCAAGCTCGAGAACACGAAGCTCTCTCAGCTCGGTCACGCCCGCCGCGTGGTCGTCGACAAGGACTCGACGACCCTCATCGACGGTGCCGGCGACACGGAGGCGATCAAGGGCCGGATCAAGCAGCTGAAGGCCGAGATCGAGAACACCGACAGCGACTTCGACCGCGAGAAGCTCCAGGAGCGCCTCGCCAAGCTGTCGGGCGGTGTCGCCGTCGTCAAGGTCGGCGCCGCGACCGAGACGGAGATGAAGGAGAAGAAGCACCGCGTCGAGGACGCGCTCCAGGCGGCCCGCGCCGCCCTCGAGGAGGGCCAGGTGCCGGGCGGCGGCGTCGCGCTCATCAACGCGGCGGACTCGGTCCGCGACAAGGTGCTCGCATCGCTCGAGGACGACGAGCGCACAGGTGCGCAGATCATCCTCAAGTCGCTCGAGGAGCCGCTCCGTCAGCTGGCGGCGAACGCGGGCCTCGAGGGCTCGGTCATCGTCCAGCAGGTGCGCGGCGCCAAGTCGGGCTGGGGCATCAACATCGAGACGGGCCAGCTCGAGGACCTGCTCAAGTCCGGCATCGGCGACCCGACGATGGTCACCCGCTCGGCGCTGCAGAACGCCGCGTCGATCGCGAAGAACATCCTCACCACCGAGGCGATCGTCGCCGAGGCGCCCGAGAAGGCCGGCGCCGGCGCAGGCGGCGGCATGCCCGACATGGGCGGCATGATGTAAGAGCCCGCGCGAGAGCTGCGCTCTCGCTCGGGATTGCGAAGGGCCGCCTCTGGCGGCCCTTCGTGTCTGTGCGACGACCGGCTTCAACCAGGTCGCTGCCGCAGAAAAGGGAAACGGCGCCCGGGGAGGCGCCGTTTCGGGGAGGGGTGGGGAGGTGGGTACCCGAGCTATCGGCGATTCCGGGGCCGGGCTTTAGCCCTCTCTTCAGGGTCAGAACCCGTACCGCTGCTCCAGCCGGAAGTCGGCCTCGTTGTGGTAGCCGTAGCGCTCCCAGAAGCCGGGCCTGTCGACGGCCGAGAGCTCGAGACCCCGGAGCCACTTCGCGCTCTTCCAGAAGTACTTCGTCGGAATGAACAGGCGCAGGGGCCAGCCGTGCTCCGGCGTCAGCGGCGCGCCGTCTGCCTCGTAGACGATCAGCGCCTGCTCGTCCTCGAGCGCGGCCAGCGGCACGTTCGCCGTGAACCCGTGCTCGGCGACGGCGATCACGAAGCGGGCGCTCGGCCTCGGCGTGCAGAGCGCGGCCAGCTCCCGCCAGTGCACCCCCTTGAAGCGTGCGTCGAAGCGGCTCCAGCGCGTGACGCAGTGGATGTCGGACGTGACGTCGGTCGCCGGGAGCGCCCGGAGCTGCTCGAAGTTGAGCGTGAGCGTCTGCTCAACCTCACCCGAGACCGTGAAGTCCCAGGCGGCGAGATCGATCTTCGGGACGCCGCCGGCGTGCAGCACGGGCCACTTGTCCGTGAGGTACTGCCCCGGCGGCAGCCGCGCCGGGTCGTAGCCGGCGTCGCGGACCTTCGCCTCGGCCTTGGAGCGGAAGAGCGGCATCGGCCTCCTACACTAGACGCATGGAGGTCGCCGCGAGAGAGCGCGCGTTCGTCCGGGTCGCCGGGCCCGACGCCGGCGACTACCTCCAACGAATGGTCTCGAACGACGTCACGGCG
>DASPTD010000043.1:0-43715 GCA_035623575.1 Gaiellaceae bacterium | reverse complement strand
GGTCAGGACGCCGTCCTCGACGGCGACCGCGCCGCCGAGGAACTCCACCAGCCGCACCGCGACCGCGGCGCCGAGATCTCGCAGCTCGTGGCCCAGCACGACGGGCGCGGACGAGCTCGTGATCGGCGAGACGTCGATCTCGGTGCCGCGGACGACGACGTCGACCTCGTCGAGGCCGCCGTGGCGGAGCGCAGCCTGCACGAGCGCGGACACGCCGCGGTCGACCTGCTCGACGTCCGTCTGCACGAGCGCGCCCTGCCCGGAAACGCGAACGCGATCCCCGCCCAGGCGCTCTGCGGCCGCGTGCGCGAGCGCGAGCGTGTCCGCCTCGTGCAGCGTCGGCTCGTAGCGCCCGCCCTCGAGCCGCGCCGCGAGCGACAGCTCGTCGAGGAGCTCCGCGATCTGGGCCGAGGCCGCCTCGATCATCTCGACGTACCGGTCGCCGGGCGGCGCGAGCTCGACCGTGCGCGCGAGCGTCCGCGCGAAGCCGTGCACGGTGGCGAGCGGCGTGCGCACGTCGTGGCAGGCGAGCGAGACGAGGCGGGCGAAGGACGTGTCGTTCTGCACGAATCCCCTGGTACCGTGCTGGACAGTACCCGCATGGGCGACACGACGCACCAGCTGCTCCAGGATCTTCAGGCTTCGGTGCCGGAGGTGCCGATCGGCCTGTCGCGGGCCGGCGTGACCGGCGTGCAGAAGGCCGTCCGCATCGGGCGGGGCTCGCACGAGAAGCTGATCCTCGCGACGATCGACTGCACGGTCGACCTCGACCCCTCGCAGAAGGGCGTCCATATGTCCCGCTTCCCCGAGCTGTTCGAGGAGGCGATCGAGGGCGTCGTCGCCGACGAGGCGTTCCTCGTCGAGGACCTCGCGGCGCACGTCGCGCGCCACATCGTCGAGCGCCAGGACGCCCTGCTCGCCGAGGTGCGGATCACGGCGCGCTACCCCTACGAGCGGCGGACGCCCGTCTCCGGCCTTTCGACGCAGGAGATGGTGTCGCTGATCGGCATCGCCGCGGCGTCGCGCCACCGCGTGCGCCGGGTGGTCGGCGTCGAGGCGGTCGGCATCAACGCCTGCCCCTGCGCGCAGGGCCTCGTGCGCGGGCGCGCATCCGAACGGCTCGCCGAGGCGGGCTTCGACACGGACGACGTGGCCCGGATCCTCGAGCTCGTCCCGCTCGCGACCCACAACCAGCGCGGCCTCGGCACGCTCTTCGTCGGCACGGACAAGAGGCTGGACGCGGAACGGCTCGTCGTGCTCGTCGAGGAGTCGATGAGCTCGCCGATCTACGAGCTGCTCAAACGGCCGGACGAGCTGTTCGTCGTCGAGCACGCGCACCTCCAGCCCCGGTTCGTCGAGGACTCGGTGCGCGTGGCGCTGAAGAGCGTGCTCGAGCAGCTGCCGCAGCTCGAGGACGACGATTTCGTCCTCTCGCGGCAGGTGAACTTCGAGACGATCCATGCGCACGAGGTCGTCGCCGAGCGCTACGGGACGCTCGGCGAGCTACGGGCCGAGCTGAGCTTCGGCGGCCACGGGCCGCTTCGGCACACCGAGCTCAGGGACTGGTTGAGGGGCTAGGGTCCGGCGGCGGCTTCCGCCACCAGCGCCTCCACAGGTGGGACCGGTTCTCCTCGCCGCGCCAGAGGCGGCGGATGTTCGTCCGGTGCAGCGCGATCACCCCGACCGCCGCGAACGCGGCGAAGACGGTCACGGGCCACGGATAGCCGAGCAGCCACGACCAGAGCACGAGCGAGGTCGAGGCCGTCATCGACGCGAGCGACGGGTAGCGGGTGACGACGAAGACGATCAGCCAGACGCCGAGCCCGACGCCGCCGACGAGCGGCGCGACGCCGAGAAACGCCCCGCCGGTCGTGGCGACCATCTTGCCGCCCTTCTGGAACTTCATGAACAGCGGTCGGTAGTGGCCGAGCATCGCGGCCCCGCCCGCGAGCACGCCGCTGCCGTGGCCGACGACGAGCGTCGCGACGAGCGCGGGCGCGAAGCCCTTCGCCGTGTCGAGCAGCACCACCGGCAGCCCGAGGTAGCGCCCGTACACCCGCCAGACGTTCGACGCGCCGATGTTGCCGCTGCCCAGCGTGCGGATGTCCTCGCGCCGGAAGATGCGCACGAGCCAGTAGCCCCAGGGCATGGAGCCCGAGACGTAGCCGGCGGCGACGAGGATGGCGGTCAGCACGTGCGGGTCCTCCCGCGGAAAGGCTACGCCGTCGGGATGCCGTACCGCTCGACCCAGCCGTTCACGACGTCCCAGTCGAGATTGTCGAAGAAGGCATCGATGTAGGACGCACGATCGGTCTGGTAGTCGAGGAAGTACGCGTGCTCGTAGACGTCGAGCGCGACGAGCGGCGTCGCGTTCCAGACCGGGAACGTGTTCTGCGCGTCGCCGATGTAGTTGAACAGCCGCCCTTCGTCCCAGTCGTACGCGGTCCACGCCCAGCCGCGGCCGGCCATTCCGGTCGCCTTCAGGTCCGCCCGCCAGACGTCTGCGGAGCCGAAGTCCCGTGCCACGAGCACACCGAACGCGCCCGCCGGCGCACCGCCGGCGCCGCCGAGGTGGCCGAAGTAGAGCTCGTGGTTCTTGATCCCGCCGACGGCGAAGGAAAGATCCACCTTCAGCGCGCGCAACTCGGAGTACGCCTGGTTCGCAGCGGCGAGATCGACGCCGGCGAGCCTCGCGAGGATCTCGTTCCGTTTGGCGACGTAGCCCTGGTAGAGCTTGTAATGAGCCTCGATCGCCGCCCGGGAGATCCCGTCGAGCTCGTAGACCTCGGGGCGCAGCCCGCGCGGCGCGATCTCCTCGAAGCTGAACGCGAGCGTCGCCATAGGCGCGGAGCATATCCTCACACCGGAAGCGAGGAGTCGCGAAAAGGAGCTGATCATGCCGTTCGAGCTGCCCGACCTGCCGTATCCCTACGACGCGCTGGAGCCGCACATCGACGCAGAGACGATGCGCATCCACCACGACCTGCACCACAAGGCGTATGTCGACAACGCGAACGCCGCGCTCGCCGGCACCGAATGGGACGGACGGCCCGTCGAGCAGGTGCTCGCCGACCTCGATCTCGTCCCCGAGGAGAAGCGCGCAGCCGTGCGGAACAACGCCGGCGGCCACGCGAACCACAGCCTCTTCTGGCAGATCATGAGCCGCGACGGCGGCGGTGCCCCGGGCGGCGACCTCGCGGCGGCGATCGACGACGCGAGCGGCAGCTTCGACGCGCTGAGGACCGCGATCAACGACGGCGGCCTGAAGCGCTTCGGCAGCGGCTGGACCTGGCTCGTCTGGGACGGCACGGGTCTCGCCCTCTACTCGACGCCGAACCAGGACTCCCCGCTCATGCAGAGCCACGTGCCGCTCCTCGGGATCGACGTGTGGGAGCACGCGTACTACCTGAAGTACCAGAACAAGCGGGCCGCCTACCTCGAGGCCTGGTGGAACGTCGTCAACTGGGCGGAGGTCGAGCGCAGGTTCGCGGAGGCGACCGCCTCCTAGGCTCGTCCTGGAGGCCGCGCCGGCCGGCCGGCGCGGCCTCGCCCATAGGGGTGGCTGCTATGACTCCGGAATCCGCGATGGGCCGCGATGCGTAGAAACCGGGGAGACATGGAACTCGCGCTCGACACCCCTGCGCGTCTGCGCGCGGTCCCGCAGCGGAGCGAGAGCCCGCCGCTCGGCGACAGCGACGCAGACCTGCTCGTCCGGGTCGCGGATCGCGACCGTGCTGCCTTCGAGCTGCTCTACAACCGGTACGTCCGCTCGATCTTCGGGCTCGCGTTGCGCCGTCTCCGCGACCGGCAGCGGGCGGAGGACGCCGTGCAGGAGACGTTCACGGCGATCTGGCGCGCGGCGGCGACGTACCGACCGGAGCGCGGGCCCGCGGCGCCCTGGCTCTACGCGATCGCGCGAAACGCGATCGTCGACCGGCAGCGCGCCCGGGTCGAGCCGGCGGGCGAGTTGCCCGAGATGGTCTCCGCCGAGCCGGGCCCGCCGGACCGGGCCGAGGCGTCGTTTGTCGCCTGGCGCGTCCATCGCGCGCTCGAGGAGCTGCCGGAGAAGGAGCGCGAGGTGCTGGAGCTCGCCTACTGGAGCGAGATGTCGCAGAGCGAGGTTGCGGACTACCTCAACATCCCGCTCGGGACCGTGAAGACACGAACGCGGAGCGGCCTCTCGCGCCTCGCAGAGCTCCTGGAAGGGGAGCTGGCATGACCCCGAAGCCGGATTTCGACGAGCTCGTCGGTCTCGACGTGGAGCCGGGCGAGCGGGAGCGGCTGCGGCGAGTCCACGAGTTGCTGCTCCAGGCCGGGCCTCCGCCCGAGCTCTCGCCCGAGCTCGAGGCCGGGCCGACGCTCGCGATGACGCTGGGCGGCAGGCAGCGCCGTCCGCACGGCCGCGCAATGCTGCTCGCGGCGGCGCTCGCCCTGCTCGGGCTCGCGTTCCTGGGCGGCTATCTCGCCGGCAACCGCGGCAACGAGGCCGCCGGCGTGCGGACGCTGAGCCTCGTCGGCACGAGCCTCGATCCCTCCGCGCTCGCCTCGCTCCGGATCGATCCGGTCGACGCGGCGGGGAACTGGCCGATGCGGCTCAACGTCACCGGTCTGCCGAAGCTGCCGCTCCACGGCTACTACGCGGTCTTCCTCGTCCGCAACGGCAAGATCTACGCACCCTGCGGCACGTTTCTCGCCGCGGGCAAGACGGGCGGCACCTCGGTGACGCTCAACGCGCCGTACCGGATCCAGCACGGCGACACCTGGGTCGTGACGAGGCAGCTGCCGGGCCGTTCCGAACCGGGGCCGGTCGTCCTCAAGCCCGCCGCCGAGGCGTAAGCACTGGGGCCCGGTCTCAGCCGGGCCGCCGCCGTTCGTTCCTCATCTCGGAGAGCAACCGCTCCAGCCGCTCCTCCGTCGAGTCGTCCACGAACGACATCGCGGCGGCGACGTTCGGATGCACTCCGGCGATCGCGCGCCGCAGCTCGTGCGCGACGGCGCGATACGACGGATGCCCCTCGCGCCCGGAGCGGAGCTCGATCAGGTGGAGCGCCTCACGCGCGTCGAGCTCGAGGACGTAGCGGATGCGATAGGCGAGGCAGAGCGCATAGGGCGCCTCCTCCGTCAGCCCTTCACCCCGGAGGCGCTCGTATTCCGCGCGGGAGACCTCGAGCGCACGCTCGTAGTCGCCGCCGAGCCCGGCGGCGACCAGCTCGTGCGGCACGTCGGCGCCGAGGGAGGGGGTGAGCGCCTGCCACTGGCACGTGAGCAGCCGGTGGCGTTGGAGATCGCGGAAGGCGCCGTAGTCGGAGACGATCTCGAAGCGGTAGCGCAGCGTCTCGAGGCCGCGGCCGGGACGGTGGCGGCGATTCTCCCGCCTGCCCAGGAGCTCGCGCAGGAGGCCGGCGTGCTCCTCCGCGGTGAGGGCGGCAACCGCGGCGAGCGTCTCGGCTTCCCCCGTCGCCGCCGATTCGTAGAGCAGCGCCGCGAGCAGCTCCTCCTCCGTGCCGCTCGCGCGCAGCAGCCGGACGGACGGCGCCGCAAGGGCGTCGGTGGCGAGGTCGATGCCGAGACGGGCCGCCGCGCCGTCGGCAGCCTCGCGCCGCGCGCGCAGGAACTCGATCCAGCGGCCGCCGCGCTCCTCTCGCGGGACCCTCGCGACGAAGCTCGGGATGATCTTCTGCAGCTCCTCGAGGAGCATCTCGCCGTACGACCGCGCCTCGACGAGCGGATGCGCGAGCAGATGCAGCACGAGGTGCTCGTACGTCTGCCCGCTCGCGTAGATGCCGACGTGCGACAAGGATGCGGCGGGCAGAAGCCCGCGCACGAGGTCGAGCGCCTTCGCGCGGACGGCGCGCGCATGCGCGGCCGGCGACTCGCCGTCACCGGGCGGAAACCGCTCGCCGACCCACCTGGACGCGGCCTCGAGCTGGCGACCGTACGTCTCGAACAGGTCGTCGAGCGCGGCCTCGTACGCAGGGCCGAAGCGAGGGTCGCGGTGATAGCGGAAGCCGTAGCCGTCGAGCGCCGCGTCGTACGCGATGTAACGGGTCGACTGCTCGAGGTACGCGGCGAGCCGGGGGCGCTGGAGGATCTTCGTCAGCAGATTCGACGTCCACTCGCACGCGACGTGCGCACCGCCGAGCTGCGCAACCGAGTCGTCGCCGTAGCCGATGAAGATCCGCTCGTAGAGCTCCGCAGCCCGTGCGCCTTCGGCGCCCTCGATCGCCGGCAGGTCCGGCACGGAGTGGGCGAACTCGTCGAGGAAGAGCCGGCGCAGAGTGCCCGGGTAGCGGGAGTAGCGCGCGAACAGTGCGCCCTTGACCGTCTCCGGCAGGTTGACGAGGCCGAACACGGACCTGTCGAGGTTCGTGAAGTGGGGTGCGAGGCGCTCTCGCTCCTCCTCGGTGAAGCTCTCGACGGGAACTGTCACGCTTTCAGCGGTGGACAAGGGACCGACCACAGTAAACCGCGTCTCGGTCGGCACGTCCGGCTGGTCGTATCCGACCTGGCGGCCCGGCTTCTACCCGGCCGGTCTCAGTCCGTCGGAGTTCCTCGCCTACTACGCCGGGCGGTTCGCGACCGTCGAGCTGAACACGACCGGCTACCGGCTGCCGGCAGAGGAGCAGTTCCGCCGCTGGGCGGGGGAGGCCCCGGACGGCTTCGAGTTCGCGCCGAAGCTGCCCGGCCACCGGCTCCGCGCGCTCGACGTCTTCGAGTCGCGCGTGCGCGTGCTCGGCGACCGGCTCGGCCCCCTGCGGATCTCGCTGAAGAGCGCCCGTGACGAGGGCGCACTCGAGCTCCTGCTCGGCTCGCTCGACCCGGCGCTGCGGCTCGCCTTCGACCTCGCGCACCCGTCGTGGGACGGCATCGAGGACCGCCTGGCTGTGGCCGGCGCGGTGCGGGTGAACGACCTCGACCACCCGGCGCCGTTTCGCTACCTCCGCCTCCGCGAGCCGCCCTACGACGACGATGCGCTGCGCGCCCTCGCGGGACGCATTCGGGTCTTGAGCGAGCCGGTCTACGTCTACTTCCGCCACGAGGACGCGCCGACGGCTCCCTCGTACGCGGAGCGGCTGCTCGCACTCATCTCAGCGTGACCGTCGCGCAGCTCTTCGGCGAGACGGCGCCGTTCAATGCCGTCGAGTTGACGCAGAAGGCGAACGCCCCGCGCAGCGTCCTCACCGAGCGCCAGAGAACCGCGTGCACCTGGCCGGCGTGCACCGTGGCGACGGCGGTCGCCGTGTGGAAGACGATCGTCTTCCGTCCCGCGGTCACGGTCACGTCGGAGCTCACGTTCTCTCCCTCGTCGAGCGTCGTGAAGGTGAGGCGGACCGCCGACCCGGCGCGCGCGGTCGTGGCCCGGGCCCGCACGCGCGGCGGCGCGCTGCCGTCGACCGTGGGAGGCGTGACGCCGGCCGGCGTCACCTGCACGGACGCGACCGCGGTGGCCCAGCCGGTGACCGCCGCCGTGGCTGGTGCGGTCTCGCCGACCACCCAGACGTCCGCCGGATCGACCGGGTCCTGCGCCGCGCCGAAGTAGTCGCCGTAGCGATCGCCGAGGTGCGCGACGCGGCTGCGTGCGACGACGGCAGGCGCGGTGAACGTGCCGTCCGGCGTGCGCCCCTGGACCACCACGGCCGGGTTCTCCTGCGGCGACGACTCGCCGTACACGACGACGAGGTCACCCGCGGCGTCGGGGCGGATCGCGGGATAGTAGAGATACGCGTTCGACCGGCCCAGGTTGACGTCCCAGTCGACCGTCAGCGTCTCGGTGGACACCTCCGTCACGCGCGCGCACGCGCGCACCGCGTCGTCGCCGGCCGGGACGCAGCCGGTGTTCGCGGAGAACCACAGCTTCCCGTTCTCCCAGACGGCGTCGAGAACGCGGTCGTCGTTCGTCCGGACCGGCGGGCTGGGGTCGGGCTGCTGCCCGTCCGGCGGCAGCGACAGCGGCAGGATCGCAGGCGCCGCGACCTGTTGCATCGTCACCGTCGCCGGGGGAACGCCCTCCACCGTGAGCACGTGCACGGCACGCGAGGACTGGTTGTCGACCCCGACGAGGTACTCCGTCGCGGTCGGGGAGAGCGACTGCACCGGCTGGAGGCTCGAGTACGTCGTGGCAGGCCCGAAGGAGGTGGACGAGACGGTGGCCGCGCCTGCGACTGCCTGCTCCTTGCTCACGACCCATACCTCGTTCCCCAGCACCGCCGCGAAGCCCTCGCACCGCTGGAAGACGTCGGCCGCGAGGACGACGACGCCGTCGGCCACGCCGAGCCGCGGCTGGTCGGCACAGCCGCCCGCCGGGAACGAGTAGACGCTCCAGGCACCGGTCGGGTCGGCCGTGTCCGAGACGGCGAGCATGACGCTGCTCTGGTCCTCGTCGGAGATCGACGCGAACCAGCGTCCGCTCGACGCGTCCCAGAGGATTCGCGGGTCGGTGAGCCCGTCCGCGCCGGTGCCGTAGAGGACCGAGAGCGGAATCGTCTGCGCGAGCTGCGGGGCCCCGGCGTCCGTCCGCCACACGCGCTCCGCAAGGTTCACCATCTCGACGACGAAGCCCGGACCGGCGGCCACCTGCGGGTCGGGCGGGTCGTAGCCGCCGCCGGCGACGTCGGTCAGGCCGACCATCGTCGCGGTCACGGTCGCCACGGGCGCGGCGGGGCCCGCGGCGCCGGCCGGCCCGGCGCCGACGAGCGCGGCGGCGAGCACGACCGTTGCTAGCGCCCGGCGCGGCAGCTCTTGTCTTCGTAGGAGCGAAGGACCGAGGACTCCTCGGCCTGGAGCGCGAGGTCCTGCGCGTTGCGCGGGTTGAACGGGTGCAGGCCGGGGACGATCTTCGCCACGTCCGGGGTCACGCCCGGCCCTTCGGCGAAGAGGCGGTACTTCTCGCCCGTCCCGGGCCCGCGCCGGGCCGTCTGCCCCGGCGGGTACTGATAGCCGCCCCTGGTCGGGTCGAACGGGTAGAAGCCGTAACAGAAGGCGCCTGTCGGGTTGTGGGAGACGAACGAGTTCTCGCGCCGCCAGCCGGGACCGTACACGGAGTTGTACGTGTCGAGGTAGACGAGACGGCCGAAGCCGTCGGTGGGTGCGCCGTGCCGGGTCGTCCCGAAGCCGTACACCGGCTTGCCGAGATACGTGTAGCGGCCGAACAGGTCCTGGAAGCGGCCGTTGTAGACCCAGTCCATGCCCGTCTCGAGCTGGGCGACCGGGCCGGTCCAGTGGGAGACCTCCAGCCACTGCGCGCGGAGCGTCGGCGTCCAGGGCGTGAAGCCCAGGTCCGGCAGCGGCTGCGGCCAGCTCTGCGCCGCCCAGTACGAGCCGTCCGGGGCCTTGCAGGCTGCGACGACGTCCGGCAGGGCGGGGCCGTCGTACCGGCCGCAGCTTCCCCGGAAGGCCTTCCAGTAGACGGTGTGGTACTTCCCCCAGCCGCCGGAGTAGTCGACGCTGAACCTCACCTGTCGGGCGTCCGGGCTCGGCGCGAGCGCATTGACGGCGCCCCAGACGAGCACGTGCTTGACGGCGCCGTCCTTGTGGTACGTGAGTAGCGCCTCGCCCTTCGCATCGACCGCGATCGTGACGCCGGTCGCGTTGCGGTCGATCAGCTGCGCCGCGGAGGCGCCGCCCGCTGCTGCGAGAGCGGCCAGGGCGACGAGAAGGCAGGAAAGGGCGTAGCGGCGCACGCATAGACAACGTCGCCGCAAGTCGCCGGATCTTGCACCCTCGACCGAGGGAAGTGCCCGGCTAGAAACGCGCTGCGGCGCCGGCGTGGCGCGCGTAGGCGCCGCTGTCCACGATCTCGCTCAGCTGCTCCACCGTCTGGCGCAGCTCGTCCTCGCTGTTGTAGAAGTGCGGGCCGAGCCTGACGCCGGCGTCGGGGCGGAAGTCGCAGACGATGCCGCGCTCGCCGAGCTCGCGGTGCACGGCCGCATCGTCCGGCGTGCGGACGAGCACCGTGCCGCCGCGCCGCGCCGGCTCGCGCGGGCTCGCCACCTCGAGCCCGGCTCCGTCCAGCAGCTCGATCAGGAGCGAGGTGAGCCCGAGCGAGCGGGCGCGGATCCGCTCGACTCCGACCTCCTCGATCACGTCGTAGCCGGCCGTGGCCGCGTAGAGCGCGGGCACGTTCGGGGTGCCGGTGAGGAAGCGGGCCGAGCCGGACGCGTACTCGAGCTCCGGCTCGAACGCGAACGGCCTCGCATGGCCCTGCCAGCCGACGAAGGTGGGCTCGAGGCGCTCCGCGAGGTCGGGCCTGACGTAGAGCCAGCCTGCGCCGGGCCCGCCGCACAGCCACTTGACGCTGCCGCCGACCGCGAAGTCGACGTCGAGGGCGGTCACGTCGCATGGGACGACGCCGGCCGACTGGTAGCAGTCGAGCACGACGTGGGCGCCGGCCTCGTGGGCGCGGCGGACGATCGGCACGACGTCCTGGATCTCGGCGTTCTTGAACAGGACGTGGCTGATGGGCACGAGCAGCGTGCGCTCGTCGATCGCGTCGACGATCGCGCGGTCGTCCGCGACCGCGACGACCTCGAGCTCCGGCTGCGCCTGGTAGAGGTAGCGGACCGACGGGAAGTTCTCCTCCTCGTAGACGACGCGGGTGCGACGGCCGGAGCCGCGGAAGCAGGAGAGCACGACCATCTCGGCGACGGTGACGTTCTGGTGCATCACGACGCTGCCGGGCGGCGCCCCGACGATCCGCCCGATCTGGTCGCCGACCGTCATCGGCATGTCCCACCAGCCCTCGCCCCAGGAGCGGATGCCGCGCTCGCGCCACATGCGCGCGTACTCGAGCAGCCGCTCCTCCGCCGCGGCCGGCATCGCCGCGAGCGAGTGGTTGATCAGGTAGACGCAGTCGCGGAGGATCGGGAAGCGGTCGCGGTACGCGAGCAGCTCGTCCACGCGGAGCCTATCCCTCGACCGCATGGAGACCGTGCCCGTCCGCCTCGCGCGGCTGTGCAGGGAGACGCACCGTCACCGTCGTGCCGCCGCCGGGCGCGGACTCGATCTCGAGGCTCCCGCCGAGCAGCTCGACCCGCTCGCGCATGCCGAGCAGGCCGAAGCCGGCGGTGGCCACGGCCGGATCGAAGCCGGCGCCGTCGTCGCTGACGACGACGTGGACGTTCGAGCCGTCCTCCCGAATCTCGACACGGGCGCGCGTCGCGCCGCCGTGCTTGACCGTGTTCGTCAGCGCCTCCTGGACGATGCGGTAGATCGCGGCCTCGAGCTCGGGCGTGTGGCGTCCGGTGAGCTCGATGTCGAGGCCGACCTCGATGCCGTTGCGCTCCACGCGCAGTGCCAGCGTCTCGAGCGCGCCCTTGGCTCCGAACTCGTCGAGCGCGGCCGGACGCAGGTCGGTGATGAGGGCACGGAGGTTGCCGATCTCCTGCTCCAGGCGCTCGACGGCGTCGGAGACGGCGGCCTCGAGCGAGTCGGTGCTGCCCGACCGCCGGGCCGACCCGAGCAGCATCTGCAGGCCGGCGAGGCTCTGAAGGGTCTCGTCGTGCAGCTCGCGGGCCCAACGGCGGCGCTCGTCCTCCGCCGCCATCAGGCGCTGCCGATGCTGCTCTGCGGCGACCGACGTCGCGGTTGCGACCGCGGTCGCGGCGCTCGCGGCGAAGGCCTCGAGCAGCCGCTGGTCATCCGCCGTGAACGCCGCCCCGCCCTCGAGCGGATCGAGCGCGAGCAGCACGCCGTACGTCTGGTTGCGGAACACGAGCGGCACGGCGAGACCGCTCTCGCCCTCGACGCCGAACCGGCCCAGGCCGTGCTGGTCGAAGCGCGAGCGGTTGAGCTCCTCCTCGAGGCGCTGCGTCCTGCGCGTCCGCAGCGCCGCGCTGGCGACGGTGTCCCGGAGCGGGATCCGCGTGCCGATCAGTCGGTCGGGGACCTCGCCCGCTCCGGTCGCGACCTCGAGCTCGCTTCCACGCAGGAGCTCGATCAGCACGGTGCGCGCCGCAACGAGCGCGCGCCCGCGCTTCGCGACGAGCTCCAGCACGACGTCGAGATCGGTGCGGCCGCCGACGGCCTGGGCGATCTGCGTCGTCGCATCGAGCGTGGCGACCGTCCGTTCCAGCTCGTCCTGTCGGTCGCGCGCTCCGCTGTAGCGGCCCGCGTGGTCGATCGCGACCCCGGCGAACTCGGCGAGGAGCACGACCGCGTCCTCGTCGTCCTTCGTGAACTCCGCGCCGCCGCCCTTCTCGGTCAGGTAGAGGTTGCCGTACGGCTCGCCGCGCACGAGGATCGGCACGCCGAGGAACGCCTCCATCGCCGGGTGCCCGACCGGGAAGCCCCACGAACGGGCGTGCCGGCCGACGTGCGCGAGCCGGAGCGGCTCCGCGCGGCCGATCAGCTCGCCGAGCACGCCGCGGCCGCGGGGCAGGTCGCCGATCTCGGCCCGCGTCACGTCGTCGATGCCGACGGTCAGGAAGCGGGACAGCTCGGTTCGGGACTCCGCGAGCACCCCGAGCGCGGCGTAACGGGCACCCGTCAGCTCCTTCGCCGCCGCGAGCACGCGCTCGAGCACGACCTCGAGGTCCAGCTCGGCGAGAACGCTTCTCGCAACGTCCAGCACCCGTAATACAGCCCGGTCCATCGACTCAGATCGACTGAAGGCTCCGCGCCCCGGGGCCGACGTAGCGGGCGCTCGGGCGGACGAGCACGCCGAGGCGCTTCTGCTCGAGCACGTGCGCCGACCAGCCCGCGGTGCGGGAGCACGCGAACATCGCCGGCGCGAGCGCGGGCGGCACCTGGGCGACGTCGAGCACGATCGCCGACCAGAACTCGACGTTCGTGTACGAGTGATCCGGATGCTTCTTCGCGATCGCCTCGTGCGCAGCCCGCTCGAGCGCCTCGGCGACCTCGACCCGCGGCGAGCCCAGCTCCTTCGCCGTCCGCTTCAGCAGGCGCGAGCGCGGATCCTCGGCGCGATAGACACGATGACCGAAGCCCATGATCCGCTCCTTGCGGGCGAGCGCCTGCTCCACCCACCTCTCGGCGTCGCCCAGGGCGGCGACCGCGTCGAGCATCGGCAGCACCCGCGCCGGAGCGCCGCCGTGCAGCGGCCCCGAGAGCGCGCCGACCGCCGCCGAGAGCGCAGCGCCGCAGTCGGCCCCGGTCGAGGCGACGACGCGCGCGGTGAACGTCGACGCGTTCAGCCCGTGCTCGGCGGTGCAGATCCAGTACGTGTCGATCGCCTTCGCGTGCCGCTCGTCGACCTCGCCGCGCCAGGCGAGCAGGAACCGCTCCGCCGCCGTCTCGCCCTCGAGCACCGTCGCCTCCGGCACGGGCGGCCGGTCGGGGCCGCGCGCGGATTGCGCGACGATCGACAACGCCGCGGCAGAGAGGCGGCGCAGGTCCTCCTTCGCGGTGTCGTCGTCGATGTCGATCAGCTGCCCCAGGTTCCAGCGGCCGCCGAGGATGGCGAGCATCGCCTGGAGGTCGGACATGGGGCCGCCGGTGCGGACGTCGAGCTCGCAGTGCGCCGCGGGCAGGCCCGGCTCGAGCGACTCGTCGACGAGCAGCCCCCAGACCTGCTCGAACGGCACCTGCCCGACGAGCTCTTCGATGTCGACGCCGCGGTAGCGCAGCGAGCCGCCCTCGCGGTCGGGCTCTGCGATCTCGGTCTCGAAGGCGATGACGCCCGCGAGGCCGGGGCTGTACTCGCTCGTGCTCATGCGTGAATCTCCTCCAGCTCGATCTCGATGCCGGTTCCCCGCTCCCGGGCCGCACTGAGCACGAGTGCTGCTGCGGCAAGGTCCTGCACGGCGACGCCGACCGACTTGTACAGCGTAATCTCGTCCGGGCTCGCCCGGCCGGGCCTCGTGCCGGCGACGAGCTCGCCGAGCTCGGCCACCGACGCCGGCTCGATGCCGGCGAGCTCGGGCGCTCCCGCCGGCGAGGGCGCGAACGCCGAGGCGCGCGACTCGACGACGATCGTCGCCGCCCGCACGAGCTCGGGGTCGAGCTCGAAGCCGGGAGCCGCGAAGCCGACCGAGCCGACGTGCGTCCCCGCGGCGACCCAGTCGAGCCGGACGACCGGCTCGGAGGAATGCGTCGTCGCCGCGACGACGTCGGCGCCGCGGACCGCGTCCTCGAACGAAGCGGCGCGTGCGCCGATCTCGGCGGCCAGCTCCTCGGTCTTCGTGCGGTCACGGCCGGCGAGGCGGATCTCCTGCCAGTCGCGGATGCCGGCGAACGCGCGCGCGTGGGAGCGCGCCTGGACGCCGGTGCCGAGGATCGCGAGCACGCGCGCGTCGTCCCGCGCCAGCAGGCGCGCGGCCAGCGCAGCCGCACCGGCGGTGCGGGCCGCGGTGATGTGCGTCCCGTCCATCAGCGCGAGCGGTGAGCCGTTCGCCGGGTCGAAGAGCGCGATCGCGGCCTGGTGGGACGGCCGACCGGCGTTGTGCGGGAAGACGGAGACGAGCTTGCACCCGAGCCCGGCCGAGGGGAGATAGCCGGGCATCGCGCCGAGCAGGCCGTCCTCCTCGGCGAAGGCAGCGATCCGTGGGGGCATCGAGGCGGCGCCTGCCGAGAGCTCCGCATGGGCACGCGCGAGCGCGTCGACGAGCTCGTCGAGATCGAGCAGCTGCTCCACCTCCGCGCGGGTGAGCACGAGCATCCGCCGTGAACGGTATCGGCAGGCTCAGCGCCGATGCGCGGCAACCGGCGCCTGAGGCAGGGGCTGCGGCGGCGGCTTCGAGTCGACGAGCACTGCCGCGACGAGCAGCACCGCCATCGCGACGATGCTCTCGCCGAGCAGGCTTCGGGAGAGCCTGGCGACCACCGTGTCCGACTCCAGACGCGGCAGCGCGATGCGCTGGTGGATCCCGCCCCAGGCGAGCGCGACCGCGACGAGGCTCAGCTTGACGATCAGGACCTGGCCGTATCCGGTCGTCCAGAGATCGTGGACGCGCGGCAGGCGCAGGAAGCTGAGGTAGATCCCGGCGGCGAGAAGCAGCGCGACGCAGACCGTCGCGACGCGCGAGAAGCGCCTGATCGACCTCCGGCGCAGCCCGGGCGCGGCGGGCCAGATGACGACGACGAGCTGGACGAGACCGCCGATCCACAGGATCGCCGAGCCGAGGTGCACCCAGTCGGCGAGCTCCGAGAGCCACGAGTGCCCTGCGTCCGCGGCGGAGTGACCCGACAGGGAGAGCCCCGAGGCGAAGCCGAGCCCGAGCAGAAACGCCGGCCAGAGCAGCGCCGTCCGGTCGGTCAGCCACGACAGGAAGAGGAGCGCCGTCACGAGCGCGAAGCCCAGCGTCATGGCGATGAACGCGGCGCCGAACTTCGTCCCGTTCGCGAGCGACGAGAGGTCGCCGTAGAGGAACGCGGTGAACGGCAGCTGCAGCGCGTCCTCGGCCCGGAGCAGGAACGCCGCGATCCCGACCTCGAGCACCGCCACCGCGCCGATCCCCGTCACCCAGTAGAAGCGCCGCTCGGCCCGAGGCGGCAGCGGCCCGCGCACGACGAGCAGGCGGAAGCCGATTCCGCCGACGACGAGCGCGAGCGCGAGGAAGTAGAGCCAGCGCACGACGTGCTCCGTCGTCGTCGGCCCCTGCGCGCCGACCGCCTCGGTCACGGGCGGCGCGGGATAGCGGACGCCGAACGTCGAGATGCCGGAGACGACGTGCCCGTCGCTCGAGAGGGCGCGCCAGCGGATCGTGTACGCACCGGTCGGCAGCGACTTCGGCAGCGAGGCGACGAGCTCGCGCGCCGACTTCACCGCGCGCGGCGGGCCGGCGACGTTCTTGCCGGCGGCGTCGAGGACGAGGATCGCCCTCGGCACGCTGTCGACCGGCTGGTCGAACTGGAGCACGACCAGCGCGGGCGCCTTCTCAAGCCGCTTCTCGAGCCCAGGGGTCTCGTGGAGCAGGGACGCGTGCGCGAACGCCGCCGCCGGGAGGACGAGAGCTGCCAGCGTCGCCGCGAGGAGAGCCGCCCGTCTCACCGGTGCGGCGCCCCGGCGTAGAACGACAGGTGGCCGAAGATCGGCGCGACGTCGCGGTCGCAGTAGAGGAGCACCGCGATCACGAAGAACGTCGTGGCGAAGCCCAGCGAGGCGGTGAGCGAGCGCGGCCGCAGCCCCTGCAGGAGCGGGAACACGGCCGCGACGAGCACCGTCCAGCCGAGCGTGTGGTGCAGGAACGCGGCCCGCGCGAAGAGCCAGTGGTTCTGCTCGTGCAGGAGCAGCGCCACGCCCGACGCCGCAAGCCCGAGCGCCGACGTGAGACGCCAGTACTGCGAGTGCAGCTTGCCCCGCGCAACTCCGAGCTCCGCGGCTCCGGCGAGCATCAGCACCTGCGCCCACATGCCGTGCGCGACCATGTGGATCGTCGAGTTCGTGAAGAAGGTGCTCACCGGCCACATGAGGACGCCCATGCCGAACATGAAGCTCGGCCACAGGTAGCGCCGCCACGGCCGGCGACCCCAGACCTCCGGCCCGACGAGGGCCTCGGACAGGAGCAGGAGCCCGAGGACGAGGAAGCCGGTGGCGAACCACCAGTGGACGAACTCGGCCTGCGGCTGGATGCCGGCGAGGATCACCCGTGCTCCTCGAGGTCGGCCACGATGCCGGGCGCGAGCACGATCCGGAAGAGGATGCCGACGAGCACGACGTAGAGCGGCGGCTCGGCGATCAGCCAGTACAGCCCCTGCCCGTGCGGGTGCAGCAGCGTCAGGCGCCAGGGCTGAAGAACGGCCCAGATGATGCCTGCCAACGACGTCAGCGGGCCGAGCGCGAGCAGGATGCGGACCCGCGCCCTGGTCCAGGCGTCCGGATGCTCTTCCTCGACCTCTCGTCTCAGCTGGTGCGCGATGTCCGCGCTCATGCGATCCTCCCGCGTCGAAGTGCAGAGACCGCGGGCGGGCGCCCGCGGCTACGCGGGCAGCGGCGGCGGGCGGGACTCGAACTCGAGGCCGAACAGCGAGCGCGGCGCGAGCGAGTCGGAGAGAGGGTGCGGCGAAGCCGGCGGCGGCGCGGGCGTGGCGAGCCTGCGCGCGTACGCGATCGCGTCGGCGGCGATGCTCTCCACGTCGGCGAGCCAGCAGCCGACCGCCCGGTAGACCACGGCGACGAGCACGGCGAGCACGGCGAAGACCGGCAGCGCGGAGCTGTGCAGCCACGGCCCGAGCAGGGTCAGGTCTCCGCCCGCGGCGCGTTCCGCATCGGCCTGCACGAGGTAGATCGTCGACGTGCCGACGAAGGAGAGCATCCAGAGCCGCGGCGAGAGCTCGATGCGCACCCGCGCGGTGCGCCGGTGCCCCCGTGCGCCGAGCGCCGCCGCGACCCGGTGGGCCGCCCGCGCGGCGGCGTGCGCTCTCGCGAAGCGCCAGGCGACGCGCGCGAGCATGAGCGCGACGCCGACCTTCACGGCGGCCAGCAGGAACGGGTAGTAGTCGGCGTGCGCGTAGCTGACCCGGCCCACGTGGCGACCGACGTCGAGCCGGTGCGTGAGGCTGCGTCCGGCGAGCTCGGCGGTCAGCGCGAGCAGGCCGAGCGAGAGTCCGGCGAGCAGCCGCTGGTGCCCCCGTGCGCGCATCACCCTGGAAGTGTGCCGCCCCCGCGGCCCCCTGGTCAACGGATCGGCCGTGTGGCTCATCCGATGAGCGTCAGTGACCAGTCGTGGCGATGCTCGGTGTCGAGCGAGAAGAGCAGGACACGCTGCCACTGTCCGAGGCACAGCCGTCCGTCGGCGAACGGCACCTGCTCGGCGCGCGAGCCGAGGAGCGCGACGACGAGCCGCTCGCGCACCTCGCTGTCGCCGGGGACGACCCGCTCCAGCATGACCTCGAGATCCTCGAAGAAGCCCGTCTCGCGCTCCTGTACGCGGACGAGGGAGAGCCCGTGCGTCGCGTGGACGTACGCGATCCCGTCGCAGCGGTCGCAGCGGGCGACGCCCTGCGACACCTCGTTCGTGATGTCCATCACCGACAGGGTCGGCAGCGCGGCGGCGATCGAGTACGGGACCTCGATGCTCGTCATCGAGGGCTCCTACAGCAGCGACCGCGAGGAGGTCGCCCGCCAGTCATGCGCGCGCCACCTCCTTCGGCAGCCGGAAGTGGACGTGCTCACGGGCGACGGTGATCTCCTCCAGCGTGTCGTAGCCGCGCTGGGCCAGCCGTTCGGCGCTGGCGAGCACGAGCTCCTCGGGCGTCGACGCACCGGCGGTGAGGCCGACGGTGCCGTGCCCGGCGAGCAGATCCTCGTCGAGCGGGCTCTCTCCGTCGACGAGCGTCGCGACCGCGCCGGCGGCCTCGGCGACCTCGACGAGCCGCTTCGCGTTGGAGCTGTTCTCGGAGCCGATCACGAGGATGAGCGACGCCCCTTCCGCGACCATCGCCTTCACCGCGTCCTGGCGATTCTGCGTCGCGTAGCAGATGTCGTCCGCATGCGGCCGCCGCAGCTCGCCGAGGTGCATCTCGAGCGCGTCGACGATCGGCGCGACGTCGTCGAGCGACAGCGTCGTCTGCGTGATCACCGCGACGGGCTTGTCGGTCTCGAGCTGGCGCGCCTGCTCGGGCGACTCGATCACGATCGTTGCCTCCGGCCGCTCGCCGAGCGTGCCGATCACCTCGACGTGGTCGGCGTGGCCGACGAGCGCGACGATGTGACCGCTGTCCGCGTAGCGCCGCGCCTCCGCATGCACCTTGTTCACGAGTGGGCAGGTCGCGTCGACGATATGGAGGCCGCGCGCCTGCGCGTTCGCCTTCACCGACGGAGCGACGCCGTGCGCGGACAGGACGCAGAACTCGCCTTCGGGAATCTCCGACTCGTCCTCGACGAACACCGCGCCGAGCCCCTCGAGGCGGCGCACGACGTGCTCGTTGTGCACGATCTGGTGCCGGACGTACACCGGCGGGCCGTGCTGCTCGAGCAGCCGCTCGACGATCTCGATCGCGCGGTCGACGCCGGCGCAGAAGGAGCGCGGCGCGGCGAGCAGGACGCGGCCGCCGTTCGTGCTCACGCGAGCACCTCCTCGAGCGCGTGCAGGGCCGCGAGGGCATCCCTGATCGAGCGGATCGCTGCACCGCGTCTCGCGACGACCCAGCGCACGAGGCCGGTGACGTCTGTGCGGCCGTCGGCCCGCACGGTCGAGTCCACGCCCTCGATCGCGCTCGCCGGCACGTCGCTGATCGCGCGCAGCACGCCCACGAGCCTGCCGCTCGCCGCGAGCACGCCGCTCTCCATGTCGACGGCGTCCGCGCCGCTCGACACGTGCAGCCGGCGCCGCTCCGCCGCGTCGTGCACGAGCTCGTCGGACGCGAGCACGACGGCGCCGCGGGCGCCGCGCACGCCGAGCGGATCGCCCTCCCACAGCGTCGCGCCCGTCGCGTCGACGACGCGCGTCGCGTCCAGCACGTCGCCGACGGCGAGCCCGTCGTGCAACGCACCCGCGAGCCCGAACGAGACGACCCGGGCTGCAGGCACGCCGTTTACCGCACGCACGCCGACGCGGACGGCGGCCAGCCTCGCGCGGCGCGCGACGCGCTCCTCCGCGGTGGTCGCGCAGGCAAAGGTCAGCCCGTCAAGGTCCACGCCATGCTCCGGACGGTCTCCTTGAGGCTCTTCGACGACTCGAAGGCGGCCGACGGCTCGAAGCCGGAGTGGATACCGCAGTGCTCGCAGCGGGGATCGTTGCCCGGCCCGTAGGCCTCCCACTCCATGCCCTCGAGCAGCGCCTCGTACGTCGGAAAGATGCCGTCGGTGAGGAGGTAGCACGGCCCCTTCCAGCCGTACGGGTTGCGCGTGATCGAGCCCCACGGCGCGCACGGCAGCTTGCGCTCGCCGGTGAGGAAGTCCTGGTAGATCGGCGTGGCGATCCAGCGGTAGCCGTGCGTGCGCACCGCCGCCCGGATCGCGCGGAACTTCTCCTCGTGCTCGGTGCGCGTCATCGTCAGCGCCGGATCGATCTGCGAGTACTGGTAGCCGGGGGCGACGAGCATCCCGTCGATCCCGACCTCGTCGGTGAGGTAGCGCATCATCTCGATCACGTCGTCGACCTCGGTCTCCTTGAAGATCGTGGTGTTGGTCGTGACACGGAAGCCTCGCGCGCGCGCCGTTCCGATCGCCTCGATCGCGACGTCCCACAGACCGGGGTAGTCGGTGACGTAGTCGTGGATCTCGCGCATCCCGTCGAGGTGGACGACGAGCGTCATCCGCGGCGACGGCTCGAACCAGTCGAGGCACTGCTCGAGCCGCAGCGCGTTCGTGCAGAGCTCGACGGTCTTGCCCATCTCGATCATGCCGGCGACGACCTCTTCGATCCCCTTGTAGACGAGCGGCTCGCCGCCGCAGATCGAGACGACCGGGGCGGGACACTGGAGCCCGGAGTCGAGGCACTCCTCGACGGTGAGCCGCGCCCGGTTCGACTCGTACTCGCGGATCTTCCCGCAGCCGATGCAGGCGATGTTGCAGGCGAGGGTCGGCTCGAGCATCAGGACCAGCGGGTAGCGCTCGCCCTTGCGCTGCTGCGAGGCGACGTACCTGCCGATCGAGACGGTCGATTGGAGCGGGAACTTCATCCGGAGAGCCTCTCTCGCAGACGTCCGAGCGCGAGCACCGGGAAGCTGAGTCGGTAGAGGTGGTAGCGGATCATGAAGTCGAGCGGGAAACCCGTGCCGGTGAAGTGCTGCTCGTCCCAGTCCCCGTCGGGGCGCTGGACCCCGCAAAGATAATCCGCTGCTCTCCGCGCGCCCGTATCCTCAGCGTTTCCTGCGGCCACGTACGACATCAGCGCCCACGCGGTCTGCGAGGGCGTCGTGAAGGGCGCCCTGCCCCGCCAGGCGGGGTCCGAGTAGGAACGGATGTCCTCGCCGAAGCCGCCGCTCTCCTGCTGCACCGAGTCGAGCCACGTGACGGCGCGGCGGAAGGCCGCGTGCTCGTGCGGGACGCCGCACGCTGCCAGCGCGGGCAGGGCGGCGGCGGTCCCGTAGAGGTGGTTGACCCCCCAGCGTCCGAACCACGAGCCGTCGTCCTCCTGCTCGTCCAGCAGCCAGCAGAGGCCGCGCCCGACCGAGTCGCCGTAGATCCCCTCGGGCGCGAGCGCCTCGAGCGCGTGCGCGGTCACGTCGGCGATCGGCTCGTCGGTGACCTTGCCGAAGTCGCAGAAGGGGATCTTGTAGAGCCACATCGCGCTGTTGTCGACGTCGAACGCGCCCCAGCCGCCCGCGCGCGACTGCATGCCGACGACCCAGTCGAGGCTGCGGCGAACCGCCGCGTCGCCGATTCCCAGCTCGCGCAGCGCGAGCGGTATCACCGCGGCGTCGTCGACGTCGGGATAGACGTCGTTCTCGTACTCGAACGCCCACCCGCCGGGAGCGAGCTCCGGCTTCCGGATCGCCCAGTCGCCCTTGACCGCCACCTCCTCGCGCAGGAGGTACGCACCCGCCTTCACGAGCTGCGGGTGGTCCGCCGGGACGCCGGCGGCACGGAGCGCGAGCACGGCGAGCCCTGTGTCCCATACCGGCGACTGGCACGCCTCGGGGCGCAGGCGGTCGCCGTCCTCGACCATGAAGCCCTGCCACCCCTCGACCGCCCTGCGCAGCGTCTCGTCCTCGAAGCCGTGCCCGAGGGCCGTCAGCGCGATGATCCCCCACACCCACGGCGGCTGGATGCCGCCCCACGATCCGTCGGCTTCCTGGCGCTCACGGATCCAGCGCTCCGCTTCGCGGAGCGCCAGGCGCCGCAGCTGCCCTGGGCGACGTGGAGGCGTGGTCCGGCCGGGTATCGCGCCGATCTCGACGAGGTCGACAGCGAGCGGGCGCACCGGGCGCAACGTCTGCGCGACGGACAACGCGACGAAGGTCTGGCGCGCCCAGCAGGCGAAGTCGTAGATGGAGAACGGCGCCGAGGGCGGGAAGAGGATCAGCTCCGGCGGGATCGGCACCATCCGCTGCCACGGCCACTGCCCGAGCAGCGCCATGAAGCACTTCGTGAAGAGGCGGCTCCGGGGGATGCCGCCCTCCCGCTGGATGTACGCACGCGCGCGCGGGCCCGGGTCGACGCCGCACATGCGCAGCGCGACGTACGCCTCGATCGACGTCGACAGGTCGGGCGGCCCCTCGAACCAGATCGACCACGTACCGTCGTCGCGCATCCGCGCGAGCAGCTCGTTTGCGATGCGGCGGTCGAGATCGGGCGTGCGCAGCCCCAGCAGATGGTGCCAGTAGAGGTGCTGCGCCGTCATCGTCACGTTGGACTCGAGCTCGCCGACCCAGATCCCGTCCGGACGCTGCAGCTCGAGCAGGCGACGCGTGCCGCGGTCGAGCGCGAGGTCGAGCGCGGGGAGCGTCGCAGCCGCGGTCATGCCGTGACTCTCGCGTCGACCGTGCTCAAGAGGTGCTCAGCCGCCGCGCGGCCGCTGCGGACGGCGCTCTCCATCGTCGCCGGCCAGCCGGTGTCGGTCCACGTCCCGGCGCGCACGACGCCCGCGCGGCCGGTCTCCCGGCCGGGCCGCTCCACCCCCGGCCGAAGCGCGACCGTCGCGTACGGCTCGCGGCTGACCCGCGACCACAACAGCTCCGCTGCGCCGAGCCGCTCGCCGAGCTGGCCGGCGATCCGCTCGACGAGCTCGCGGCCGCGGATCTCGAGCAGCTCGGGCGCCCCGCTCGAGACGACGGTGAGGTATTGCCCGGTCCGGGGCCGGCTGCCCGTGAGCGCGCCGCGGTCGAAGACCCAATGGGCTTCAGAGCCCAGGAGCGCCGCGAGCGGCGCTCGCAGGAGAGGCCGGTCGAACCAGAGGTGGACGCTCACGATCGGCGAGTCCTCGAGCTGCGGCTCGGGCTCGCCGAGCAGGCGCGCGCTCTCCCGCGGCGGCACCGCGAGGACGATCGCGTCGGCGTCGAGGTCGTCGAGCGACTCGACGCGCTCGCCGAGCCGAACGCGGTCACCGAGCGCCCGCCCCGCGGCGTCGCCGTGCATCGCGCCGAGCGGCCTCCGCGGGAGCACGAGGTCGGCGTTGCCGCGGGGGCCGAGGAGCGCGGTGCGAACGGTGAAGAGCCCGGCCTCGGCGTCCACCTCGTCCGTGCGGAGGTTCAGCGCAGGACGGATGAAGACGTCCCAGAAGCGGGCGACGGCTGCATCGGACGCCCCGAGGCGGCGCAGCAACGCGCCGAACGTCTCCCCCCTTCGAGGCGTCGCGGTGCGACAGCGGGCCGTCACGACGGGGATGCGCAGCCGGTCGCGGAGCGGCAGGTGCGCGTACGAGACGAGTGCGGGCAGGCTCGGCTTGATCGCAGAGACAGACCCGTCCTCCGCGATCACCGGCAACGCGAGCCGCGTGCGCACATACGAGCCGCCCTCGCCGATGCGGTCGAGAAAGCGAAGGTACTCCGTGAAGCAGCCGAGCGCGATGTGCTGGCCGTTGTCGGGCGGCGGCTCCGGATCGCCCTCGCGTTGCGGCAGCGTCTGCACGGCCCCGCCCAGCGTCGGGCGGGCCTCGAGCAGCGTCACCTCGGCGCCCGCGTCGACGAGCTCGAGCGCTGCGGCCAGACCGGCGAGGCCGCCGCCGACGACCGCCACCCTCATCGCAGCAGCCCCCGCGCGACGACCGCGAGCTTGGCGGGTGCCGAAAGGCGGCACGACGCGCCGAAGACGTCGAAGCCGTTCTCCTCCATCCGGTCGAGCTGACCGCGGTAGAGGCCGGCGAACGTGGAGACGCACAGGGCGCTGCGCCGGTCGAGCGAGTCGAGCAGGCCCAGCCCTTCCTCGAGGTGGGCGCGTGCGCGCCGGGCCTGAAAGGCCATCAGCGACCGCCACTCCGCGGTCAGCCGCTCGCGTGCGATGTCGTCCTCGGCGACGCGAAACGCGGCCAGCTCGTCCTGCGGGAGGTAGACGCGGCCGAGACCCCAGTCCTCGCGCACGTCGCGCATGATGTTGATGAGCTGCAGGGCGACGCCGAGCGTCCGCGCGCGCTCGACGTCCTCGGATCCGTAGACGGCGATGCAGGCAACACCGACCGCGCCGGCGACCTTCTCGCAGTAGCCGCGCAGGTCCGCGAAGTCCGCGTAGCGCGTCTGCTCGGTGTCCTGGAGGCCGCCGTCCACGAGCGCGGAGAGCGCCCCGCGGGGAATGCGGAAGCGCGTGCGCGCGTCGGCGAGGGCGACGAGCATCGGGTCGGACGGGCCGTCATCGTCGAGAGACGAACGCAGCGCCTCGAGGCCCGCGCGCTTCTCGTCGAGCGGCGCCTCGCCGTCGGCCAGGTCGTCGACCTCGCGCGCGAAGGCGTACACGGCGGCGATGGCGCGGCGCTTCTCCACGGGCAGCACCATGATCCCGTACGCGAAGTTCTTCGCCCGCGCGCGGGTCAGACGCGACACCTCGGCGTAGGCCTGGTCGACCGTGGTCATCGGACGAGCGTCCGCGCGGCTTCCCGCGCCAGCCGCGCCCGCGACGGCTTCGGCCGCTGCGTGAACACGTCCCAGCCCGCCGACTCGAGCGCCTCGAGCGCCGCGAGCCCGCCGCGCGCGAAGAGCGCCACGGCGCGCCCGAGGCGGCCGCCGATCCCGGCGCGCAGGACGTCGCCCGCGCCGAGGAGCGCGGCGGCGCGTTCCGCCTCGAAGCGCAGGAGGTCGCGCAACTCGCCGCTCGGCCGGTCGAGCGGCGGGTCGCCGAAGCGTCGCCGGTCCTCCCCCGGCAGGTAGATGCGTCCCAGCTCGAGGTCGCGGGGCACGTCCTGGAGGAAATTCACGAGCTGCAGCCCCGTGCAGACCGAGTCGCTCGCCACCACGAGCTCCGCATCGTCGAGGCGCCGCAGCACGCCGAGCACGAGCCGTCCGCACGGATCCGCCGAATGGACGCAGTACTGCCTCACGTCCTCCCACGTCTCGTACGCGGAGACGCGCTGGTCGATCCGGTTCGCCTCGATCAGGCGCAGGAACGGCTCGCGGGGCAGGCCGAACGTGCGTACGGTCGGCTGCACGTAACGCAGCACGGGCCACGTGGGCTCGCCCTCGAAGGTCAGCGCCACCTCGTGCTCGAGCTCGTCGAGCGCGGCGAGCCGGTCGCCGTCGTACGCGTCCCCGAGCTCGTCGACGAGGCGGGCGTAGCAATAGAGCGCCCGGACGTGCGGGCGCAGCCCGCGCGGGAACAGGAGCGAGCCGACCGGGAAGTTCTCCCCGGCGGCCCGCGCGGCAACCTCGGCCACCTCCATGCCCCACAGCATTCCGGCCGCGGCCCTCCCCCGTCAAAGCCAGGGCGGGCGCGCTCGGCCGTGGCGACACGCCGCGAAGCACCCTCCTGAGGGATGGCCCGGGGGATGGGGCCTGACGAATCTTCCGTGAGAGACCCCCAATCCTGCGGCTTGGCACATCTCGGGAGAGCCGCAGTGAGATCGCCGTTCACGAAGTCGAGCCGCGTCGCGTTCTTGAAGGCCGAGGACGGCTTCGGTCTGATCGAGCTCGTCGTCGCGTCGGCGCTCTTCATCGTCGTCTCCGCGCCGCTCACCGGCGTGATGCTCGCGTCGATCACGCAGCAGAAGCTCGCACGCGAGCGCACGCTTGCCGCACAGACGGCCCAGAGCGCGATCGAGTCGATCCGAGCACTCCCGTACGAGTCGGTGGGCCTGCAGAACGGCAACCCGTCCGGCACGGTCGCCGCCTCGCTCACGGCGTCGCAGCTCGGCATCGTCGGGCTGGACGCGACGGTGAAGACGAAGATCGCGTATGTCAACGACGCGCCGGCGACCGCGTACCAGACGAAGGCCGACTACAAGAAGGTCACCGTCACGGTGCTGCGCAACGCCGACTCGAGACAGCTCACGCAGGAGGTGACCTATATCGCCCCGCCCGGCGGCGGCGCGGTCGCCGGCCAGAGCCAGGGGATCGTCCAGGTGCAGACGATCGACATGGTGCTCAACCAGCCCCTGCCGGGCGCGACCATCACGTTGAGCAACGGTCCGAGCCCCCTGCGCAACGACGTGACGGACGCAACCGGAACGGCCGTCTTCCCGGCGCTGCTCCCCACGAACGCCACCTACCCGTACTACGACATCGGGGCCTCGCTGGCGGGGTACACGACCCTGAAGGACGACACGCCGCCGTCGACGACCGCGCAGACGTCGATCGCCGGCGGTCAGACCTTCACGACGATCATCCGCCTCTACAAGGCGGCGACGATCTTCGTCGTGCCGCGCAACCCGGACGGGTCGACGTACACGGGCACCGCGACGGCGACGATCGGCTCGTCGCGCGGAGCCCAGTCGTTCACGTTCAGCGGCGGCCAGCTCCAGGTGGGGATGATCGCCGGTGAGCCGGTCGTACCGAACCTCCAGTACACGGCGCGCGTGCTCGCGGCGAACGGGCAGTACTCGACACCGTCCACGCAGCTCGTCCCCAACAACTATCCCACCGACCTCGGCAAGACGTTCTCGCCGTCGCTCACCGGGACGCCCGCAACGATGCCGACACTGACGGTGAAGGTCGTCAACTCGGGAGGACAGAAGGTCGTCGGCGCCACGGTCACCGTCAACGGCGGCCCCGGCTCGAACATCTCGCTGATCGGGACGACCGACGGCACGGGCACCGTCGTCTTCGCCGTCCCCAGCAGCTCCTCGCCCCAGTACTCCGCGACCGCCACGAGCGGAACGCTCTCGGGCACGTGGACCGGCGGGGTCACCTCCAACACGACGGGGACAGTGACCGTCAGGTGAGCGGTCGTCTGCGGACACTCGACGGCGAGGAGGGCTTCACGCTGATCGAGCTTCTCGTGGCGATGGCGATCATGGGCACGTTGCTCGGCGCGTTCGGCCAGATGCTGATCACGACCTCGAAGTCGAGCGCACGCACCGAAGAGCAGGCGACGCTCCAGGACCTCGCGCGCACGGCGATCAGCGGCTTCACGCGGGACCTCCGCGAGGCCACGAACACCCTCGGGACGTCGCCGGTCGAGAGCCTGAGCGGCACGACCGTGACGTTCGACGCGCCCGACGAGGCGACCCCGTTCCACCTGCGCCGGATCGCCTACCGGCTCGTCGGCGGCGAGCTCGACCGGAGCGTGACGACGAGCGTGAACACCGGCAACGCGCCGTGGCAGTGGCCCGCGACATCCGGCACGTGGACGTCCGTGCTCGACTCGATCACGAACAGCTCGATCTTCACGTACTACGACGCGACCGGCGCCGTGACGACCGACCCCACCGCGGTGAGCTCCGTCCGCATCACGCTCGCGGTCGCGCCCAAGCAGAATCAGGGCGGCACCTCGACGTACTCGGCCCTCGTCTCGATCAGGACACTGCAATGACGCGCGCGTTCCGGACGGCGCGGCGGCAGGACGGATTCGCGATGGTCTTGACGGTCGCGCTCATCGCCCTGCTCGGCATCCTCGCGACCTCGCTCATCGACATCGTCCAGGCGGAGTCGACGCACAGCCGCAGCACGGTGACGCGCGACGCGGCGTACGAGGCCGCCGAGGCGGGCGTCGACGACTACGTCGCGAAGCTGATCGACGACCGCCTCTACTACGCGCACTTCGTCCACCCCGGCGAGTCGACACGGCTCGGCAACGGCCAGCTCGTCGCCGCAGGCCAGCCCTGGCCGCAGGCGGCAGGCAGCACGTGGACGTACCCGCAGGGCAAGGACACCTGGTACGGCGCGGCGCAGCTCGGCGACGGGTACGAGTACAACCTCGAGGTCTTCCCGCCGAGCGCGAACTCGCCGGTGATCAGGATCCTCTCCACCGGGCGGCCGCAGGGTGACACCGACATGCGCGACTGGCGCGAGCTCGAGACGCTCGTCCGGCCCTCGTCCGTCTCCGACTTCCAGATGGTCGCGGACGCCGACATCAGCTACGGCTCGACCGCCACGACCTACGGGAAGATCTACGCAGGCATCGACGCGAACGGCGTCGCCCACAGCGTCAGCCACAGCGGCACGGCGTACGGCGACATCTACGCGGAGGGGAACGTCACCGGCAGCGTCCACATGATGAACGGCGCAAAGAAGTACGGCGCATCGACGATCCGCACCGTGATCAAGACGCCGATCAACTTCAACAACTTCCTCGCGTCGCTCGTCGACATCCACTCGGCGGCAGGCGCCGGCGGGATCGTCGAGGACAACCCGTCCGTGAACGCGTGGTGGCTCACCTTCCAGGCGAGCGGCCAGGTGCTGATCCAGCCCTGCACGAAGGCGTCGGGCACGTACGCCATCGGCGACCGCGTCCCCACGTGCACCGCGGGGACGCTCTTCAACCTGCCCTCGAACGGGGCCGTCTACGTCGGCCAGCCGGTGATCGTCTCCGGCGTGGTCAACGGCCGCGTGACAGTCGGCTCGGGCGCCGACATCTACGTCGGCGGCAACCTCTCGTACCTCCAGAGCGGCGACGACGTGCTCGGCCTCGTCGCGTCCCACAGCGCGATCGTGCCGCAATGGGTGCCGACCAACCTCAGCTGGCGCGCCGCCGTGATCGCGCAGAGCGGGACGTTCCGCTCCTACGGATTCGACCCGCAGACGAACACCAACGAGGCGGACTACATCGGCAACGGCAGGCTCGGCACGATGACGTTCACCGGCGCCACCGCGACGTACGCCGGCGGCAACATGGGTCTCTTCACCACCCGCGTCTACCAGTACGACAACACGCTGCTGTACCTGCCGCCGCCCTGGTTCCCGACGATCCAGGACGCGTTCACGATCGTGCTCGAGCGCGAGGTCGCAGCCGGGCCGAACTGAGCGCCGCCCGGGACGACAGGTAGCGTCAGGGCCGTGCAGGACGAGCCACTCCTCGAGCCGCATGAGCTCCGCCGCTACGCGGACGCCATCGTCAAGGCATCGCTCGGCGTGACGGTGGGCGAGACGCTCGTCGTCCAGGGCGAGCACGCGCACCGGGAGCTGATGGTCGCCGTCGCGGACGCCGGGTACCGGGCCGGGGCGCACATCGTCGAGGTGACCTACGGCGACCCGCTCGTGCTCCGGGCGCGACTCGAGCACGGCCGGGACGACGCACTCGGGGTGATCACGCCGTGGAGCGCACGCCGGATGCGGGAGCTGACGAAGCCGTCCGCCGCCCGCGCCGTGATCGCCGGCGAGAGCGAGCCCGGCTATCTCGACGGGATCCCGCCCAAGCGGATCGCGACCGAGCTCAGCCGCTTCGCGAAGCAGACGACGACGTTCCAGCGCGCGAGCCTCGACCTGCGCGCGCGCTGGACCGGTGCCGCCTGGCCGACAGACCACTGGGCCGCGCAGGTCTACCCGAAGCTGTCGCCGCTCGAGGGCAAGCGGCGACTCGCCCGGGACTTCCTCTCGTTCTGCCGCCTCACCGACGCCGACGGCGCCGGCTCGAGCGGATGGCTGAAGCACGTGCGCGCGCTCGCGCGGCGCGGGGCGAAGCTGACGCGGCTCGAGCTCACGGGCCTCGAGCTTCGCGGCCCGGGCACCGACCTGCGCCTTCGCCTCGTGCCGGGGACGCGCTGGCTCGGCGGCCAGGAGGAGACGCCCTGGGGCGTGAAGATCGCGCCGAACATGCCGACCGAGGAGACGTTCACGAGCCCGCATGCGGCCGCAACGGAAGGCACGTTCACCTGCACGTTCCCGCTCAGCTTCCAGGGACGGCTGATCGACGGCCTGCGCGGGGAGTTCCGCGGCGGCAGGCTCGTGCGCCTCGCCGCGGCGCGGCCCACCGACCGCGACTTCGTGGCCGCGTACATCGACAGCGACCCGAGCGGCAACGGCCGCCGGCTCGGCGAGGTCGCGCTCGTCGACGCGACGTCGCGGATCGGGCAGAGCGGGCGCACGTACTTCCACACCCTCCTCGACGAGAACGCAGCCGCCCACATCGCGTTCGGCTCGGGCTTCGGCGGCACCCGCCTGAAGAAGCCGGCGCGAGGCCTGAACCGCGCCGCCGTGCACCTGGACGTGATGATCGGCGGGCCGGACCTCGAAGTGATCGGAATCACCGCGAAGGGGAAGCGCGTACCCGTCATCGCCGAAGGGCTCTGGGCAATTTCGTGAGAAGTGCTGCGCACTTCTCACGGGGGATGTTGTGCTCCGCAGAGCGGACGCCGGCGGAGCCGGCGTCCTTTTTGTGTGACCAGAGGCGGTGGGTTCGGGGAGCGCGGCCGGTGGCGGCTTCGCCGTTCCCGTCCGCGTGGATCCGCCTGCGGCCAACGCGCCTGCGGCCGCGTTGGCCTCCGGCCTGAACCGCTTCGACGGGCGCCGGTTTCAACCGTCTCCAGGCCGACGGTCCAGGGCCGGAGCGAACGCGAAGCGTTCGCGGAGGCCGGATGCACGCGCGCGGGGACGGCGCAAGCCGCCACCGCGCGCGTATCAGGACCGCTTGCTCACGGCAGACAAGAGCGCGGCAGCTCCGCCGTCGCGCGCTCTGCGAAGCACAACATCATCCGCTGAAAGTGCGGAGCACTTTCAGCGGATCTGCGAGAGCACGACACCCAACACCGGAATCGCGAGCGTGAAGAGCAGGTTCGCGCGGCCGATGCCCGTGAGGAGCCGCCGTAGCGACTGCGGCTCTCCGGCGCGGATCTGCCGCGCGAGGCCGGGGCCGAGCACGTAGTCGTGCAGGTACGCGCCTGCGACGAGCAGGCCGACGAGCCCGGCCTTCACGCCGAGCACCCAGTCGAAGCTCGACGGCGCGCTGCGGAAGGCGTGGTCGATTCCGGCGAGACCGGCGCCGCTGCCGATCGCGACACCGAGCGCGCTCCACCCGATCGGACGCCAGCGGCGCCCGAGGTCGCGCAGCAGCCGCCCGCGCAGCTCGCCCTCGAGCCGTTGCACCGGCGGGACGGCCACGAACACGAGCACCACCGTGCCCCCGACCCAGATCGCGGCCGCAAGCAGGTGCACGACGAGGAGCGCCGTCTCCACTCGCGTAGTTTCCCGCACGCAGTGTCGGGTCGTTCGCCGATAGCTGCTCGGCCGACGACGCCGACACTCGCAAGATGGCAGGAGGGCTCTCGCTTCCGGTTGTCTGGTCGGAGGACGGGGGCCCGCCCCTGCCGGGCAGGCTCGACCTGACGGCCGACAGCCTCCGCCTCTCCGGAGGCTCGCGCGACGAGCCGGTGACCCGCACGTTCGGCCTCGCCGAGATCGCCGCCGTCCGGATCGCACGCGGCGCGCACGAGCGCCTGACCGACCGCGCCGCGCTCGTCGTCGAGCTCCATGACGGCCGCCGGATCTCGATCGCCGGAATCGACCGCCCCGGCACGCTGCACGAGCTCGCCGAGCGGCTGCAGCGGGCCGTGCGCCTCAGCCGCTGACGGCCGGCTGCGCGCGGGTCGCAGCCGCGATCACCGGCTCGAGCACCTCGGCCAGCGACGCGCCGCCGGCCTCCTCGAGCCCGTAGGTCGCATGACGGATCGGGTGCCGCGAGCCGATCAGGTGCGACAGGTCGATCGGCGTACCGGTGACGACGACGTCGCACTCGCATGCGTCGATCGTCTGCTCGAGCTCGACGAGTTGCGCGTCCGAGTACCCCATCGCGGGCAGCACGTTCAGGTCGGGGTAGCGCTCGAACACGCTCGCGATCGAGCCCACCGCGAACGGCCGCGGGTCGACGAGCTCGGCCGCCCCCGCCTCGCGTGCGGCGACCGTGCCGGCGCCGAACGCCATGCCTCCGTGCGTGAGCGTCGGCCCGTCCTCGACGACGAGCACGCGCTTCCCTGCGAGCGACGGCCCGTCATCGAGCGTGACCGGCGACCGCGCCAGGACGACGCTCGCGCGCGGATTCGCGCGCCGGACGTTCGCGAGCACCTGCTCGACCTCGCCCAGCTCTGCGCTCTCGATCTTGTTGACGACGACGGCGTCCGCCATGCGCAGGTTCGCCTCGCCCGGGTGATAGGCGAGCTCGTGCCCCGCGCGCAGCGGATCGACGACGACGATCGTCAGGTCCGGGGTGAAGAACGGAAAGTCGTTGTTGCCGCCGTCCCAGAGGATCACGTCGGCGTCGCGTTCGGCCTGCGCGAGGATCTCCCCGTAGTCGACGCCGGCGTACACGACCATCCCGAGCCGCACGGGCAGCTCGTACTCCTCGCGCTCTTCGATCGTCGGATGGGAGCGGTCGAGATCCTCGAGCGTCGCGAACCGCTGGACGCGCATCGCCTCCAGGTCGCCGTACGGCATCGGGTGACGGACGAGCGCCACGCGCAGCCCGGCGTCGAGCAGGATTCTGCCGACGCGGCGGCTCGTGGGACTCTTGCCGCAGCCGGTACGCACGGCCGTGACGGCGACGACCGGCTTCGTGGCGAGCAACATGGTGGAGCGCGGGCCGAGCAGCGTGAAGTCGGCGCCGGCGGCGAGCGCAATCGACGCCTTGTGCATGACGTCCTCGTGCGAGAGATCGGAGTACGCGAGTACGACGGAGTCCACCGCCTCCGCGTGGATCAGGTCGACGAGCTGCTCCTCCGGCACGATCGGGATCCCCTCGGGATAGAGCGGACCGGCGAGCGAGGCCGGATAGACGCGGTCGTCGATGCCCGGGATCTGCGCGGCGGTGAAGGCGACGACCTGCGTCTCGGAGTCCTCGCGGAAGACGACGTTGAAGTCGTGGAAGTCCCGCCCGCCGGCGCCCATGATCACGACCTTCTGCACGGTCCCATCGTCGGCCCGCCCGCCCGCGGACCCATCGGGCACCGCTCGGATTGCCGCTGCGGGGAAGCCGCGGCGATGGCGGCCTCCGCGGCGACTATGCTGGCGGCCCGAGAAAGGAGGCTGCGATGGCGACGGCGCCCGACCGCGTCGTGTCGAAGGATTTCCTCCGCGTGGCCGACTTGACCCCGGCCCGCCTTGCGCACCTGCTCGACCTCGCGGCCGCGATGGAGGACGAGCCGCTGGGGTGGGTGGAATCCCTGCGCGGCCGCTCCGTCGCCTGCTTCTTCGCGAAGCCCTCGACGCGCACGCGCGTCTCCTTCGCCGCAGCAGCGGCGCGTCTGGGCCTCAGCCCGATCGTGCTCCGGCCGGACGAGCTTCAGCTCGGCCGCGGCGAGCCGATCGCCGACACCGCGCGCGCCTTGTCGGCCTATTGCGACGCGATCGTCATCCGCACCTTTGCGCAACGCGACATCGAGGAGACGGCGGCCGCGGCGAGCGTGCCCGTGATCAATGCGCTCTCCGACGCGCACCATCCGTGCCAGGCACTCGCCGATGTACTGACCGTGCGCGAGTGGTTCGGCCGCCTCGAAGGCGTGCGGCTCGCGTTCGTCGGCGACGGGAACAACGTCGCCCACTCGCTTCTCGAGGCGGGTGCGCTCACGGGCATGGAGATCGCCGTCGCTTCGCCGCCCGGGTACGCACCGTCGCCGCAGGTCGTCGCCGACGCGCGCGCGCTCGCGCGCACGACGGGAGCTGCGATCGAGGTCGTCGAGGATCCGCGCGATGCGGTGCGCGGCGCGCACGCGGTCTACACCGACGTGTGGGTCTCGATGGGCGACGACGCCGAGCGCGACGAGCGCCTGCGCGACCTTCGCCCGTACGAGGTCAACGAGGAGCTGCTCGCGCTCGCGCGTCCCGATGCGATCTTCATGCACTGCCTGCCGGCCCACCGCGGCGAAGAGGTGGCGGCGGCCGTCATCGACGGCGCCAGATCCGTCGTCTGGGAGCAGGCGGCGAACCGCGAGTCGACGGCGCAGGCGCTGCTCTACACGCTGATCAGCGGCGACTGGGGTGCAGCGGCCTGAGAGGCTCTCACTCGAGCACGCGGATGTTCCGCTCCGCGCAGAGCTCCTTCAGCACACGCGGCCACACGGTGACGCTCACCTCGCCGAGATGCGCCTTGCGCAGGAGGAGCATCATCGTGCGCGACTGGCCGATGCCGCCGCCGATCGACAGCGGCACTTCGTCGTCGAGGATCGCCCGGTGGTACGGCAGCTCGAGGAAGTCGAGTTGCCCCGACAGCTCGAGCTGCAGCCGAAGCGACTCCTTCGTGACGCGGATGCCCATCGACGAGAGCTCGTGCCGGCGCCGCGTGACCGGGTTCCAGACGAGGATGTCGCCGTTCAGGCCGTGCATCGGCCGCCCGTCGGCCGAGGTCGTCTCGGTCGTCCAGTCGTCGTAGTCGGCGGCGCGCAGCTCGTGCGGCAGGCCGTCCGCGAGCGGCCAGCCGATGCCGTGGATGAACACCGCGGGGTGCTCCTGGAGCAGCAGCGTCTCGCGCTGCTTCCGCGGCCGGTCGGGCCACCGCGCGAGCACGTCCTCCGCGTGCACGAACGTCAGCTCGTCGGGAAGCGCCGGGTAGCGCGGGTCGGCGAGCGCGGGGAAGCGCGCGTGCAGGAAGGTCTCGGCCTCCTTGAGCACCTTCCAGATGCGCTGCACGACCTCCTCGAGATACGCGAGCGTGCGCTGCTCCGGCGCGATCGCCAGCTCCCAGTCCCACTGGTCGACGTAGGCGCTGTGGTCGTGATCGAGGAAGTAGTCCTTGCGCACCGCGCGCATGTCGGTGAGCAGGCCCTCGCCGGGCCGCATGCCGAACTGGGCGAGCGCCATCCGCTTCCACTTCGTCGCCGCCTGGACCACCTCGGCGTCGATCGGGTTGCGGTCGTGGTCGTTCGAGATGTGGAACCGCACAGGAGTCCGCGAGCCGTCACGGTCGAGGTAGTCGTTCACACCGCTCGTCACGTCGACGATCAGCGGCACCTGCACGAGGATCAGGTTCAGCTCCTCGCCGAGCCGATCTTCGATCAGCCGCTTGGCCGCGTACAGGGCCTGCATCGTCTCCTTGGGCCCGAGCAGCGAGGCGTAGTCGGCAGGCAGCTCGTGCGCGAGCTCGGCATAGTCGCCGATCCCCGGGCCGGCGAGGTCGCGTTCCTTCATGGACGTCATGTTCGGCTCCGTTCGAATTCAGAGGACGGCTTGCTCGGCGATCTGCACGTGCTGCAGCACCGGCACGAGCCGCCGTGCGCGCTCGAACAGGTCGCCTTCGAGCCAGTGGCTCCTGGTCGAGGTGACGACGAGCGCCTCGACGGCGGGGAACTCGGCGAGCGCGTCGCCGAGCGCCTGGACCGGGTCGTCGTCGCCGATCCGGCCGCGGGCGTCGATTCCCTCCGCGCAGAGCCCGTCGACGACCGCGGCCAGCCGCGCCTCCGCGTCGGCACGCTCCGCCGTCTCGTCGCCGGCGAGATAGTGAAGCGGCGAGGCGAGCACGGGCGCGACGACGAGCACCTCCGCGCCGGGTCCGGCGAGCGCTGCGGCGATCGAGTCGCGGATCTGGAGCGCCGGGCAGGTCGTGTCGGCGAGGACGAGCAGCCTCCTGCGTTCGCCTCCCTCGACGGCGTCCACGTTGCGGCGCATGCGCGGGAAGAGGAGGACGGCGCCGGCCGTGAGGGCGATCGCGAGCGTGGCGACGACCGCGAGCCCGATCCACCCGAGCAGCGGCGGCTTCACCCAGAGCGCGGCGACGAGGACGAGGAGCACGATGTAGGCGGCAGCAGGAGCCGCGATGGTCAAAAGAGTCGTGCGTCTGGCGCGCATGGCGGCACCTCCGATAGGTCTCCATCTCTAGAAGGACCGCGCGCGGGGTTGCGAGGCATCGGCGCGCGCCCCGTTCAGGCGTTCGGCGAACTACGCAGCGGCGACCAGCAGCCGCACCGCGAGCCCGAGTAGCGCGGCCGCGAGCAGCAACTCGATCACGCGGCCGCGCAGCCGCAGCGACAGGTGCGCGCCCGCCTGGGCGCCGGCGACGACCCCGACCGAGAGCGCAGCGGCCCGCCGCACCCCGTACCCGTGCGCGAAGCTGCCGGCCGCGACGTGCGTCAACGCACCGACCCCGCTCATCACCGCGAGGACGAAGTGCGAGGTGGCGGTCGCGATGTGTGTCGGGAAGCCGAGGGCGCGCACGAGCAGCGGCACGTGGATGACGCCGCCGCCGATGCCGAGGAAGCTCGACACGAACCCGACGACGAGGCTGTAGGCGGCGCCCCGCAGCAGCGGGACGTCGTACTCGTAGAGAAGCCCCTGCCGGTCTGTGAGGAGCCGCCGGACGACATGCCGCCGGGCCGGCGGCGGCAGCCACCGCTCGCCCGAGAGCAGCCAGACGGCCAGCACGGCGAGCACGACGCCCATCAGCCCGTCGAAGAGGTGGCGCGAGACGACGCCGACGACGAGCGCGCCCCCGACCGCCCCCGGCAGCGTGGCGAGCGCGAACACGGTGCCGCTGCGGAAGTCGGTCCGACGCTGCCGCGCGTACGCGACCGTCCCCGACGACGCGTTGAAGAACACGACGGTGAGGCTGATCGCGGTGAGCGTCCGCGCGGAGTCGTGTGGATAGAGCAGGAGCAGGATCGGAGTGAGGATGAAGCCGCCGCCCGCGCCGACGACCGTGCCGAACGCGCCGATGCCGAAGCCGAGCAGTGCGAGCAGGACTGCTGTCGTCGCGTCGAGGTGCACGGGCGCGGTTCGACCGCCGCCGGCCGCTGGACCTAGTCGGTCGTCGCCTCGTTGGCCAGCGACCGCGCCGGGAGGGGCGCGCGAGCGGGCCACGGCACGCGCAGCGGGGCGATCGACGGCACGAAGCGCGCGACGGCGGCGAGCGCCGCCACGCCGCCGGTCAACTCGTACGCGGCCGAGTCGTTCACGAGCAGCGAGGTGACGAGGGCCAGGCCGAGCGCGAGCACGAGGTCGCGCGTCGCCCGGCGGCGCGCGAACCGAAGTGCGAGCGCGAGCGAGACGACGAACCAGATCGTAAGCGGCAGCAGCATCGTCCAGTCGTGCACCGCCGGCGCGTAGGCGAGCGGGACGCGGTTTCGCGCGACCGCGAGCAGACCGGCGAAGCCGTGACTGAAGGCGCTGCGCAGATGGTCCGGTCCCGGCCCGCGGAGGTTGTACGAGACGAGCCCGAGCACGACGGTCGCTCCGAGCAGCAGCAGCATCGCGAAGCCGCGCGCGCCGAGCCGAAGCGTCCGCGCGCCGAGGAACGCGAAGGAGACCCCGAGCACGATCGCACCCCCGCCGTCCGACCCGAAGCGGTTGTCGGTGACGAGCACCAGCGCGAGCAGCGCGAACCCGGCGAAGCCGACCATGCCGAAGCGTTTGGCCGCGATCGTCGCACCGACGAGCAACGGCGCGAGCAGCAGCGTCTCGAGCTGGTTCCCGATCCCCCAGAAGCGCGAGTTCTGCGTCGGCCCGAGCGGCGTCAGGGCCACCCATTCCGGGCGCGCGGCGAGCAGCCAGAGATGGATGAAGACGACGCCGAGGAAGAGCAGAAGCAGCCTGCCGTCCGTACCGCACAGACGCGCCAGCCAGAGTCCTCCCGCGACGGTGCCGCCGATCAGCACGGCGAGGATCAGCACCTCGTTCGACACCTGCGCCGCCCCGAGCACGATGCTCGTGAGCAGCGCTGCGGGCATGGCCGTCGTCGCCGCCCGCGGACGCACGACCGCGAGCAGCGCGATGAAGCACGCGACGACGATCAACGCTGCGAGCTTCAGCCTGTTGTTCGCGTGGATCTGGAGGTTGAGGCTCTCGAGGCTCGCAACCGGGTCCGCGCTCGGGATGGAGGAGAGCGTGCCGCGCTCGCGCCCGAGTGCGGTCGGTGCGATGTCGACGATCGAGACGAGCCCGGGAATCCGGGTCGTCGGCGACACGAGCAGTCCGTGGAAGCCGCGCCCGAGCACGACGATCGGGTAGCGCTGGTCGTTCTGGAGCGGCTTCTCGGAGCGCGGCGGCAGGACGACGACGATGGCGACGCCGCTCGGAGTGCCCGTCGCCTGGGAGGCGAGCACGACCCTCGGTCCGCGCGGCACGCCGCCGAGGCGCGCGTTCACCTCGGCGCCGCGCTCGAGCTGCGCGAGCGCCTGCCGGCGGTTGGTCGTGGGCCCGACGCCGGGCACGAGCAGCCCGACTGCGCCGCGCGTCGCGAGGTGGCGGAACTGGCTCTGGCTCAGGTGCTCGAGGATGAGGACGCGGAAGGGCGGCGACCCCGGCACGGTCTTCGCCGCCGCCGGCGCCGCCGCCAGCAGCGCCGCGCAAGCGGCGAGCAGGACGAGCCGGGCGAGTCGGCCGGCGGCGGAGGCGCAGAGACTTCGCAGCATGATGCGAACCCGATTCTGTCGTAAACGGGCGCCGAACCGAAGGCCAACCGCCCGACCGAGAGAAGTCCCTCTACAGCTCGACCGCGATCGGCTCGTGCACCGGCCGGTAGCCGGCGTCCACGCGCGCGGCGTTCACCCAGATGAGCGGCGTCAGAGCCTCCCGGACGAGCACGCCTCGCCCGTGGCCCTCGTGGATGTGGCCGAACACGTGCAGGCGCAGCACCGGGTGGCGCTCGACGGCGGCGCGGAGGCTCGTCGAGCCCTGGTGCGGGTCGCGGCCGTATGCCCGCTCGACCCGGTCGCCCAGCCGGTGCGGCGGGCCGTGGGTGACGAGGACGGCGCAGTCGGCGGGGACCAGCTCCCACCTGGCCGCCAGCTCCGGCTCGGACAGCATGAATGCCCAGTCGAAGAACGGCGGCGTCCACGGGGAGCCGTGAACCACGACTCCCTCGATCTCGATCGTCTCGTCTTCGAGGTAGTGCCAGGGCAGCTCGCGCAGCGCCTCCGGCGCGTGGACGGCGAGGAAGTCGTGGTTTCCGGCGATCCCGACCTTGTGCCGCGCCGGAGCCGCGGCGAGCCAGGGCGCGAAGACGCGCTCGAGATACCGCCGCTGCGAGGAGGTGTCGTGCGGATGCAGATGCACGTCCTCGACGTCTCCGGCGAAGAGCAGCAGGTCGCAGACCGGAATCTGCGGCAACGGGGAGATCCCGTGGGTATCGGAGACGCAGACGATCCGCACGTATTCCTGTCGAGAGCCGACGCCCGGACTCGAACCGGGGACCCCATCATTACGAGTGATGTGCTCTACCAGCTGAGCTACGTCGGCGCCGAGCGGATTCTACCGCCCCCACCCCGCGCGCAGGCCGCGACTGTGGTTGACTCTCGCCGGGTGGGCAGCCTGCGGGAGATCATGAGCTGGGACGACCTCGGCGTCGGCACGCGCGAGCTGGCGCGCTCGATCCACGACGACGGCTACCGGCCCGACATGGTGCTCGCGATTGCGCGCGGCGGCATGCTCGTCGCGAGCGCGCTCGGCTACGCGCTCGGCGTGAAGAACACTTTCACGATGAACGTCGAGTTCTACACCGGGGTCGACGCACGGCTCGAGATGCCGATGATCCTGCCGCCGGTTCCCGACCTCGTCGACTTCGGGGAGACACGGGTGCTGATCGCCGACGACGTCGCCGACACCGGGGCGACTCTCGCCCTCGTCAAGGGGTTCTGTGAGGGCAAGGTCGGCGAGATCCGCTGCGCCGTGCTGTACGAGAAGCCCTGGAGCTCGGTCGGCTGCGAGTACGTCTGGCGCCGCACCGACCGCTGGATCACCTTCCCCTGGAGCGCCGAGCCGCCGACCGGAGAGACGCTCGCCGCGGTCGCCGAGGCCTGAGCGCCGCCTGCGGGCTCCCCAGGGGCCGCGTAGCCTCCGTTAGGGGTTGTAAGGGAATCGCAAAAATGCGATGCGGGGGAATGGACGACGGCTCCGCGCCGTTCTATCCTTCGGAAAGGCCCACCGGCACATCGCGGGTTCTGTTTACCGCGCGCCTGGGCCGCCATGGCCGCATTCCCGATCGGCCGTCCCCCGAGATGAAAGGGAATCCAACTGAGCGACACCATGCACATGCACGACCTGACTCCCGCCGAGCGCCTGCTCGAGGAGGCCGCCGAGCGCGGCTTCGTCGACGAGAAGGAGCTCGAGGCGCTCGCCGACGAGCACGAGCTCGCCGACGACGAGCTGGCGGCGCTGCGCAACGCGCTCGAGGAGCGCGACGTCGTCGTGCGCGCCGGCGCCGCCGTCGCCGAGCACGCCCCGGCCCCGTCGGGCACGCTCGACCCGCTGCAGCTCTTCATGGACTCCGCCGGCCGCCACAAGCTGCTCACCGCCGCGGAGGAGGTCGCACTCGCCAAGCGGATCGAGCGCGGTGACGACGCCGCCAAGGAGCGCATGATCAACTCCAATCTTCGCCTCGTCGTCTCGATCGCGAAGCGCTACCAGGGCCACGACGTGCCGCTGCTCGACCTGATCCAGGAGGGCGTCATCGGCCTCAACCGCGCCGCAGAGAAGTTCGACTGGCGGAAGGGTTACAAGTTCTCGACCTACGCCACCTGGTGGATCCGCCAGGCCTGCCAGCGCGCGGTCGCCAACCAGTCGAAGACGATCCGGATCCCCGTCCACGTCCAGGAGCGGCGGATCAAGCTGAACCGCGCCTCCGCCGAGCTGCAGGCGAAGCTGGGCCGCGAGGCGACGGTCGAGGAGCTCGCCGAGGCGACGCGCCTCAAGCGCGAGCACGTCGAGGAGGCGCTCGACGCCGTCGACTCGATCTCGCTCAACCAGGGCCTCGGCTCCGACGGCGACTCCGAGCTCGGCGACCTCTTCGCCGACGAGACGTCGCTCGACCCGGCCGAGGAGGCCGTCGACTCGCTGCGCCGCCAGCGCGTCCAGCGCGCCGTCGCCGAGCTGCCGGAGCGGCAGCGCCGGATCATCGAGCTGCGCTTCGGCTTCGGGGGCGAGGCCGCCTCGCTCGAGACGATCGGCAAGGAGCTCGGACTCACCCGCGAGCGTGTCCGCCAGCTCGAGAGCGAGGCGCTGATGCGTCTGCAGCTCGAGCTCGGCGACGAGCTGGCGAGCGCTGCCTGAGGCGGCTCGCGCCGTCGCGGGTGCTCCGCAGAGAAAAAGAAAGAGAGGGCGCCGGCCGAGCCGGCGCCCTCGTCGTTTCCGGGGTCAGCTCGAGCCGACGAGCGTGACCGTGCCGTGGCCGCTCGTCGTCGTCTGCAGCTGCACCGGGAGGCTCGGCGAAGGGCTCACGACGGGCGTCGTGTTCGTCGTCGTCGGGGTCGTGGTTGCCGGCGGCGAGCTCACGGGCGGCGAGCTCGCGGGCGAGGTCGGCGGCGGCGCGTCGAGCTTCTTCGTCAGCGTCGGCGGCACGATGAGCGACGGCGAGGACGCGTTGTCGCCGGCCGGCGGCGCGCTGAGCGTCGTCGTGATCGGCGCCGGCAGCTGCTGCGGCGTCTGACCGGGCGCCGGGGTGCCGCTCCCGCTGCTCGCGGGCGGCACGGCGACGGTCGTCGTGCCGGAGGAGCCGTCCTTCGTCACCTCGACCGGCGTGGCGGCGGAGCTCGAGGCGCCGCCCTCACCGGCGGCGGGCTGAGAGGGCGCGGCGACCGGGGCCGGCGCGGGCGCCTCGACCGGCGGCGGCGTCGTGGGCTCGGCGGCCGGGACGGTTGCGTCGGGCACGACCGGGGCGGCCGGCGCGGGCGCCCTCTCGGGCGTCGCGACGAAGAGCGACGCTCCCGCGGCGCTCGGATGGTGGGTCGCCGCGGGCGCGCCGACGGCCGGGCTCGCCGTGACGCTCGTCGAGGCGCTCCTCCCGCTCGTGGATTTCGCCGGGACGGACGCTGCGGACGCCGGCCTGGCATGCGACGGCCGCGAGTGGCTCTGCACGACCGGCGCGGTCGCGGCCACGGTCGTCGCGCTGACGACGGCCACCGTCGCGGCCACCTTCACTGCCGCGCCGCCGCCGAGAAGGAGCGACTTCAGCCCGGCGAGGACGTTGCCCCAGTCGGCGCCGCGCACGAGCCGCCGCTTCTTCGGCGCCGGCGGCTCCTCGAGTCCCTGCGCGAGGGCGCGCCGGGCGCGGAAGATCAGCGTCTCCACCGCCGACTGCGAGAGCTCCAGCTCGTCGGCGATCTCGTGGTACGACAGGCCCTGCCATTCGCGGAGCAGGATCGCGCGCCGCTGATTCTCCGGCAGCTGCTCGAGCACGTCCTGGAGGCCCATCAGCTCGTCGGCGCGCCGGGACGGCGCCGGCGTCAGCTCCTCGACGAGCTCGAAGTCGGTGGGCGACTCGATCCGGTCGCGGCGCCAGGTCGACCGGCGGCGGGAGAGGCAGACGTTCTGGGCGATCTTGAACAGCCACGCCGACTCGAGCTCGGGCACGATCCCGCGCTTGATGCCACGGAACGCGTTCAGGAACGTGCTCTGGACGGCGTCCTCGGCCTCCTCGCGGGAGCCGAGCTGGTGCAGGCAGTAGCGGAAGATCTGGCTGCTGTACTGCTCGTAGAGGGCCCGCGTCAGGTCCGCCTCGGGGGCGGGCACCCCCTCGACGCGTGCGGCACGGCCTATGGACGGTACTGCGGCCAAGCTCTCCTCCTGCGGCAGGAAGACATACGGGGCGCGTCCCGCCCGAACACGCCTGAGCACCCATCTTGTGTCGGTGTCCGGGGGCCGTAAATCCCCCTTTTGGGAAGGCCGCGAGCGCCGGAATCGCGCGGTTTGCAGGCCTTCTAGGCTCGGGCGAGCGCCGGCCCGGCCAGCTCGCCGCGCAGGCGCACGAGCAGTGCCTCGAGCGCGAGCGGCGCGGACAGCTGGAGCTCCTCGGCCTCGCGCCAGACCGCCCGGACGATCTCGCAGGCACGCTCGGCCCCGAGCAGCCGCTCCCGGCTCGCGTCCGCGCGCAGCTCGTCCAGACGGTCGACGTGCACCACCGCGGCCTCCGCGCCCGCCGCGAGCACGACGAGGTCGCGGTACCACCACTCCAGCTCCTCGAGCACGGCCAGCAGCTCGTCGCGCTCGGCACCCCGCTGCGCGCGCCGCAGGCGCTGCTCCGCCTCGCGCCCCGTCAGCTCGAGCACCGCTACCGACTCCTCCGCCCTCTCCTTCGCCTCGTCGCCGCGCTCGGAGATCCCCTCCAGCAGCAGCTGCGCGCCGTCGCTCGCGTCGAACGCCTGATCGAGGTAGACGGCGCGCGCGACGCCGAGCAGCGCCTCGCGCCGCCGCGCGGCCGCCGGATCGAGCAGGCGGGCGACCCGATCGAGGCGGCCGCCCGCCACGCGCGAGAGCGTCGTCACCTCCGCGTCGGGAAGCTCCGGCGCGCGCGCGCGGATCGCGGCGCGCACCGCGGGCTCGGAGAGCCGCCTGAAGCCGATGACCTGACAGCGCGAGCGGATCGTCTCCGGGAGCGGGCCGAGCTCGTCCGCGACGAGCACGAGCACCGCGTACGGCGGCGGCTCCTCGAGGTCCTTGAGCAGCGCGTCGGCGGCGTCGTCGTTCAGCGTGTCCGCCCCGAAGACGAGATAGACGCGCCGCGACGCCTCGAACGGACGCATGTGCAGGTCGCGCCGCAGCTCGCGCACGTCGTCGATCCGGATCTGGTCGCCGAGCGGCTCGAGCACGTACAGATCGGGGTGCGAGCGGCGGGCGACGCGATGATGGTCGCCCAGCAGCTCCGCCGCGAACAGGAGCGCGAGGTCGCGCTTGCCGACGCCGGGCGGGCCGTGCAGGAGATAGGCGTGCGCCGGCCCCTCGGTGAGCGCGGCCGACAGGAGGCGCTTTGCCTCGTGCTGTTCGGCGACGGCCTCGAAGTCGCTCACGGCCGCACCTCGAGGCGCGGCGCGAGCGCGCGCCAGATCTCACCCGCGATCTCGTCGACGGCGCGCAGCGTCCCGTCGGGCGCCGCCGCCGGGACGACGAGCCAGTCGTCGCGTCGCGCGAGCTCGAGGTAGATCGCGCGCGACGCGTCGCCGTGGCCGGTGTCCGACTCGTGGATGTCCGCTTCGAGCGTCGTGTACACGCGGGCGCCCTTGCGTCCCACCAGCTCCCGCGCGAGCGCGGCCGGCGCGTCGAGGAGGACGACGAGGTCGGGGCGCGGCAGCGCGAACTCGCCGAACTCGACGGCGGCGAGCCAGTCGAGCAGCTGCGCACGCGCCTCGCCCTCGAGCTTCGCGCCCTGGTGCGCCATGTTCGACGCGACG
>DASPTD010000035.1:0-27519 GCA_035623575.1 Gaiellaceae bacterium | reverse complement strand
GACCCGTCCGTGGCGGACGCGTTCGAGGTGGCGCTGTCGGCGGTCGACGCGGCCGCGCGCGGCGGCGCGTTCCCGCCGGAGACGCTCGTGCTCGTCACCGCGGACCACGGCATGGCGGCGATCTCCCCGGAGCGGACGACGTACCTGAACATCGCCTGGCCGGAGCTCGCGGAGCTGGTCCAGCTCGGCGCCGACGGCAGGCCGCTCGCGCCGGCCGGATCGTGCCGCGACCTGTTCCTCCATGTCCGCCCGGGACGCGTGGACGAGGTCGCCGGACGGCTGGGCGAGCTGCTCGACGGCGTCGCGGACGTGCATCTCGTCGAGGAGCTCGTCGCCGCGGGCGCGTTCGGCCGCGAGATCTCGGAGCCGCTGCGCCGGCGGCTCGCCGACGTCGTCTGCCTGCCGCATCCGGGCGAGGCGGTCTACTGGTTCGAGCGAGGCCGCTTCGAGCAGACGTTCCGCGGCCAGCACGGCGGCATGTCGGCGGACGAGCTGGAGATCCCGCTGGTCGCGCTCGTGACGGGCTAGGCCGCCGGCGCGGCGTTGCGGCTGCGCCACGCGGTGACGCCGCCGTCGAGCACCGGGCGCGCGTCGACGCCCTCGGCCTGGAGGATGCTCGCGGCGATCGCCGCGCGCGGGCCGGTCTCGCAGACGGTCACGATCGGCAGTCTGCCCGCGGCCCCGCGGATGGCGCGGTAGGGGACGTTGCGCGCGCCGGGGATCGAGCCCGCCTCCGCCTCGTCTCGCTCGCGCACGTCGATCAGGTCGATCTCGCCCGCCGCGAGCAGCCGCTCCAGCTCGTCCATCTCCACCGGCTCGAGCCGCTCGCCGCCGCCGGCCTCGCGCCAGCCGGCGAGCTCGAGCAGGCCCACCGAATGCAGCGCGTCGGCCGCGCGCAGCGCCTGCGCCTCGTCGGCCGCCTCGATCACCACCGGGCCGGCCCGGAGAACGAACGCGGCCTTCGTGCCGAAGCTCGAGCCGGACACGGGCACGTTCACCGCGCCGCGCCGATGGCCGGCCGCGTACGCGCGCGCGGGGCGCACGTCGAGCAGCGCCGCGCCCGCGGGCGCGTCCGCGAGCCGCGCGGGCGGCGCGGCCGCGCCGACGAACGGGCCGCGGTTCAGCTCGACGATCGCGTCCATGTTCGGCGGCCGCGGCGGCTGCGGTCCCGCGGCGGCCGTGAGGAACGCGTCGTGATCCTCGAGCAGCGCGTGGTTGAACCGCCGCTCGAAGCCGATCGTCGTCGACGCCTTCGAGCTCATCGCCGCGCCGCAGAGCGAGCCGGCCACGTGACCGGGGTAGACCTCGACGCCGTCGCCGAGCGCGACGAGTCGCCGGAGCGAGTGGAACAGCCCCTCGGCGCCCTCGAGGGCCTCGACGGCGAGGTCGGGCCGCGCGGCGTCGCCGACGAAGAGCGAGTCGCCGGTGAGCACGAGCCACGGCTCCTCGCCGCGTGAGCGGTCGACCACCGCGAACGAGCAGTGCTCCGGCCGGTGCCCCGGCGTGTGGATCGTCCGCACGAGGACGCGACCGAGCTCGATCTCCGTCCCGTCGACGAGCGGCTCGTGCGGATAGGCCGCCCCGGCTGCCTCGTGCACCCACACCGGCAGCCCGTGCTCGAGCGCGAGGCGGCCGTGCCCGGAGACGTGGTCGGCGTGCGTGTGGGTCTCGAGCACGCCGACGAGGCGGACGCCGCGGCGCTCGCATTCCTCGAGGTAGCGCTCGATTGCGTACGCCGGATCGACGACGACGGCGACGTCGGCGTGCTCGTCACCGATGAGGTACGACCCGCAGCCGAGGTCGTCGTCGACGAACTGCGTGAACAGCACGGTCCGACGCTAGCAACGAATGCGGCTATATCTCTCAAAGTGACGTCGCGCCGCCAGGCCTCAACGAACGGCGGCGGAGCCGCTCGCGTGCTCTTCCTCGAGCAGGCGCCAGACGAACCAGCCGATCGCGATCAGGAAGACGAGCGTCTGCTCGGCGTTCATGAGGATTCCGCCGAGGTTCTGGTCGCGGATGGGTGAGAGCCCCCACAGGCGAGGTGCCCGCTCGTAGAACGAGTAGAACGGCCGGCTCGAGAAGATGAACGCGAGCCCGAGAAACGACGAGGCGACGAAGCCGGCGCCGAGATAGCCGAGAGCCGCAGGCACCGACAGGCGTCCGGTCACGAGCGGCCACCAGAACAACAGCCCGCCGAGGATCAGCAGCCCGTGCTCGAGGTTGAGCGCCCAGCCCGTGGCCAGTGCCCAGTTGTAGAAGCCGGCGAGATGCGTCCCGTACCAGGCGGCGAGCCAGGCGGAGAGCGTGAAGCGCGCGCGCATGGCCGCGGCGAACGAGCGGCCGCCCCGCCGCGAGATCGCATGCTGCATCGCCGGCGTGAGCCCGAGCAGCAGCAGCACCGGCGCGATGTCGGCGATCAGGCCGTTCTGGAGCAGGTGGACGAGCAGCAGCCGGTGGGCGGCGATCGTCTCGAGCGGCGAGTTCAGCGAAGCCGCGATCAGGAGCAGCCCCGCAGCGAACGAGGTCGTGCGCAGCCGCGAAGGCCGGTCGGCCCGCGCGGCAGCGGCGTACAGCGCCGCCGCGGCGACGGCAAGGACGAGATAGAGGGGCTCGAAGGAGAAGCTCGTCGCGCTCACGCCGTCGCGAGCCGGCGCGCCGGCCGGAGCCGCGGCCGCAGCAGCACCGTGACGAGCGTCCCGAGCGTCAGCAGCTGCTCGACCATCATCACGACGCCGGCGAGCTGCTGGTCGGTGAGCGCGGAGAGTCCGTAGGCGCCGTGGTACGCCGGATAGAGCGGGTGGAAGCTGAAGACGAGCACGTCCGTCAGTATCTGGCCGGCTCCGAACATCACCGCGGCCAGGGCCACCCTGCCGCCGACGGTGAGGCGCCGGTGCGAGCCGGGGTCGACGAGCAGCGTCCACATGAGCAGCCCGGCGACGATCCAACACGCGTGCTCGAAGTCGTGCAGGCCCTGATGGCGCAGCGCGAGGTCGTAGAGGTAGGGCACGTGCCATGCCGCGAGGTTCGTCGCCCAGAGGCTGCAGGCGACCCGGGGGCGCAACACCGTACGGAGCACCGCGCGCACCCGGGCGCTGTGCGCCAGCGGCGAGAGCACGGAGGAGGGGAGCAGGAACACGAGCAGCGGCCCGCGAACCGCGACCGCCAGCAGGGCGGGGGCGGCGTCGCCGATCAGGACGTGCTGCGCCATGTGCGCCGAGAGCAGCTCGCCCTCTGCGAGCCGGTCGAGCGGCGAGAGGAGCGCGACGAGCATGAGCGAGATCCCGAGCGCGAACAGCAACGTGCGGTCCCAGCCGACGAGGTCGGCCCGTCCGCGCCTGTGCAGCCGCAGCGACGCCTGGGCGAACAGCAACGCGGCGACGACGGCAGCTGCGACCGGGAGCACGAGGTTGATTGTGCCTGGCTGCGGCCGCCGGGTCTTCGCCGTGCCTAGAGACCGAGCTGCTTCGCGATCACGAGGCGCTGGATTTCGTTTGTGCCCTCGCCGATCTCGAGGATCTTCTGGTCGCGGTAGAGGCGCGAGATCGGGAACGCGTCCATGAAGCCGTAGCCGCCGTGGATCTGCAGCGCCGCGTTGACGGCTCGGTTCGAGAGCAGGCCGGTGTAGAGCTTCGCCTGTGCTGCGGCGAGCGAGTACGGCTTGCCCTCGTCCTTCAGCCAGGCGGCGCGGTAGACGAGCTGGCGGCCGGCCTCGATCTCGGTCGCCATGTCGGCGAGCGCGAACTGCACCGCCTGGAACCGTGCGATCGCCCGCCCGAACTGCTGCCGCTCCTTGGCGTACGCGAACGCGAGGTCGTACGCGCCCTGCGCGAGGCCGACCCCCATTGCCCCGACGGAGATGCGGCCGCCGTCGAGGATCTCCAGGAACTGCTGGAAGCCGCGCCCGCGCGGGCCGAGCAGGTTGCCCGCCGGCACGGCGCAGTCCTCGAACACGATCTCACGCGTGTCCGAGGCACGCCAGCCGAGCTTGCTCAGCGGCGGCGACAGCTCGTAGCCCGGCGTGCCGTTGGGGACGATGATGTTCGAGACCTCGTGCTCGCCCGTTCGCGCCACGATCGTCACGCAGGCGCTGATGTCGGTGCCGGCGTTCGTGATGAACATCTTCGAGCCGTTCACGACCCAGCAGCCGTCGCGCAGCTCGGCGCGCGTCTTCGTCGCGCCGGCGTCCGAGCCCGCCTCCGGCTCCGTGAGCCCGAAGGCGGCAAGGCCCTTGCCGGAGGCGAGACGTGGCAGCCACTCCCGCTTCTGCTCGTCGCTGCCGTACAGGGCGATCGGCATCGTGCCGAGCGACGTATGCGCCGCGACCGTGATCGCCACCGACGAGTCGACGCGCGTCAGCTCCTCGATCGCGAGCGCGTACGAGATCGTGTCCGCGCCGGCGCCGCCGAACTCCTCCGGCACGGGAATGCCCATCAGCCCCAGCTCGCCCATCTCCGCGACGAGCTCGTAGGGGAAGCGCGACTCGCGGTCGAGCTCCTCGGCCACGGGCTCGACACGCGTTTGCGCGAACTCGCGGACGGTCCGGCGCAGGAGCTCCTGCTCCTCGCTGAGCTCGTAGTTCATGCGAGGCCGGCGGCCAGCTCGGCGATCAGTCGCACGCCGTATCCCGTCCCGCCCGGGACGAGGTAGTAGTCGCCCCGCGAGCGCTCGAGGAACCCCGGGCCCGCCATGTCGACGTGCGCCCACGGTCCCTCGCCCGCGAACTCGCGGAGGAACTCGGCGGCGAGCGCGGGGCTGGCCTGTCGCAGCTCGGAGCTGTTCTTCAGGTCGGCGAACGCGGAGTCCACGTAACGACGGTAGCGCGGGTGGAGCGGGAACGGCCAGACGAGGTCGCCGCTGCGCTGGCCGGCGAGGACGACGCGGTCGCGCCAGCCGTCGTCGTTGGCGAAGCAGCCGGCATAGAGGTCGCCGAGGGCGAGCTCCATCGCGCCGGTGAGCGTCGCGACGTCGAGCACGTGCGTGGCTCCCTCGCGGCGCGCGTACCAGAGCGCGTCGGCGAGGACGAGACGGCCCTCGGCGTCGGTGTTGACGACCTCGATCGTCTTGCCGTTCGCCGCGCGGAGGATGTCGCCCGGGCGGAACGCGTCACCGCCGGGCAGGTTCTCCGCGGCCGCGAGGACGGCGATCGCACGGACCGGGAGGCGGAGCGCGGCGATCGCGCCGATCCCCTGCAGCGTGCCTGCACCGCCGGCCATGTCGCCTTTCATGTCCTGCATGTGCGCCGCCGGCTTGATCGAGATGCCGCCCGCGTCGAAGGTGATCGCCTTGCCGACGAGCCCGAGCACGACGTCGGCGCGGCTCGGCTGCGGCGGCTCGTAGCGGAGGAGGATCAGGCGGGGCTCGTTGCGGCTGCCGCGACCGACGGCGGTCAGCGCGCCCATCCCGAGCTGGTCGAGCTCGCGCGGCCCGAGCGCCTGTGACGTGAGGTGCTCGTGCTCGGCGGCGAGCGCGGCCGCCTGCGAGGCGAGCGCGCGCGGGTTGAGCTCGTTCGGCGGCATGTTGGCGAGATCACGCGCCCGGTTCGTGCGCTCCGCGAGCAGGGCGGCGCGCTCGGCCGCCTCGCGCAGCTCGGGCGTCTCGGTGTGGCCGACGACGATCCGCTCGAAGGGACGCCGCCCGTCGTCGTCCGTCTTCCAGCGGCCGGGCGTGTAGCCGCCGATGATCGTCCCCTCGACGAGCGCGCGCGCCTGGTCGGGCAGCGGCACGCGCAGCGTCTCGTCGAGCAGCCAGCAGACGGTGCCGCCGACGCGGGCGAGCGCCTGCGCCGCAGCCGCGGCAGCGGTTCGGAGCGCGTCGAGGTCGACTCGGTCGCGCCGGCCGACCCCGGCCGCGGCGACCCGAGGGCTCCCGAGCTCGCCGTCGACGTGCAGGACGAGGGCGTCGCCGCGCTCTCCGCGCAGCTCGCCGCTCTGGGCGAGTCGTGTCAACCGGCCGCCGAGCTTGTCGTCGACGACCCGTGCGCCTTCGCCGCCGAGGCTCTCCGGTGGCTCGGCCACGGTCAGCGCAAGGGCGTCCGCCTCCGTTTGGCCGGGCAGCCCGATCTCGATCGCGATCCCCATGGTGGGGTCTAGAAGAGCTTCTGGAGCTTCATGGCGGCGCCCATGTCGCCCTTGATCTTCAGCTTCCCGGTCATATAGGCGCTCGTGGGATTCTGCTCGCCCGCCGCGATCTTCTCGAAGGTCTCCTGCGAGGTCGAGATCGTCACGTCCGCGTCGCCTGCGCCCTCGGTCACGGAGACGCTGCCGTCGTCCACGTCGACCGTCCACTGGCCCGCGCCTTCGATGTCGAACACATACGAGTTCGTCATCCCGGCTGTCTTCGACGTGTCGACGCGCGACGGGAGAGTCGCGAAGAACTCCTGAACGGTCTCGGCCATCTCCACTCCTTGGGTCTGGATCGTGGGCCCGAGCCTAGCGCACGGGCTATTCCTCCAGTTCGACCAGGAGCTGCCCGCCGGCGACGCGGTCGCCCTCGCCCACGTGGACGGCGCGCACGGTCGCGTCGTACGGGGAGACGAGCGGCGTCTCCATCTTCATCGCCTCGAGCACGAGGAGCGGCTGCCGCGCCGCCACCCGCGCGCCGGGCGCCACGAGCACCGTGATCACGGTGCCCGGCATCGGCGCGGTCAGCGACGACTGCTCGGCGTCGGGCCCGCGCCCCTGCACCGCCCCGGCGGCGTCGGGCGCGGCGTGCGGCGGCGGTGCGGGCAGGTTCAGGCGCCAGGCGCCCCGCCAGGCGGGCCCGGGCACGCGCGCCGGCCACTCGGAGAGCGGCGGGTTCTCGGTGAGGAACGCCGTCGTCGTGCGGCCGGCGCGCAGCAGCGGATGCGCGACGAGCCAGCGCAGGAGGGGCAGGTTCGTCGTCACGCCGCCGACCTCGGTCTCGGCGAGCGCGTCCGCGAGCCTGTCGAGCGCCTCGCCGCGCGTGGGTGCGTGCGCGATCAGCTTCGCGAGCAGCGGGTCGTACGAGGTGCCGATCTCGTCCCCCTCCTCGATGCCGGCGTCGACGCGAATCCCGGCCGGAAGCCGCAGCCGCTCGACGCGCCCCGCCTGCGGCAGGAACGTGCGTGGGTCCTCCGCGTAGAGGCGCGCCTCCACGGCGTTCCCGTGCAAGTGACAACTTGTTACTTGTTGGGAGAGAGGATCGCCGGCGGCGACGCTCAGCTGCGCGCGGACGATGTCGACGCCGCTCACGAGCTCCGTTACCGGATGCTCCACCTGGATGCGCGCGTTCAGCTCGAGGAAGTAGAAGTCGCGGCCGTCGAGCACGAACTCGGCGGTGCCGGCGCCTTCGTAGCCGATCGCCTGCGCGAGCGCGATTGCGGCGTCGCCCATGCGTTTGCGCAGCGCCGCGTCGAGCGCGGGCGAGGGTGACTCCTCGAGCACCTTCTGGTGGCGGCGCTGCACCGAGCACTCGCGCTCGCCCAGCGCGACGACGGTGCCGTGCCGGTCGGCGAGCAGCTGGATCTCCACGTGGCGGGGTCGCTCGAGGTAACGCTCGTAGAAGACGGTGTCGTCGCCGAACGCGGCTCCCGCCTCGCGCCGCGCCGCTGCGGTCGCCTCTTCGAGCTCGCGGGCGCCGCGGACGACGCGCATGCCGCGCCCGCCGCCCCCCGCGGTCGCCTTCACGAGAAGCGGGAAGCCGATCTCCGCCGCCGTGCCCGTCGGCAGCACGGGGACACCCGCCGCACGCGCGGTCTCCTTCGCCCCGAGCTTGTCGCCGCCGGCGCGGAGCGCGGCCGGGGGCGGGCCGACCCAGGCGAGCCCGGCGGCGAGCACCGCCTCGGCGAGCTCGGCGCTCTCCGCGAGGAAGCCGTAGCCGGGATGGACGGCGTCGGCGTCGCTCGCCCGCGCCGCCCGGACGTGCTCGTCCGCGTCGAGATACGACGCGATCTCGACCGTCTCGTTCGCGCTGCGCGCGTGGAGCGAGCCGAGGTCGTCCGGCGCGGCGACGGCTACCGTCGCCAGGCCGAGCGAGCGGCACGTGCGGAAGATCCGCAGGGCGATCTCGCCGCGGTTCGCGACGAGTACCTTCGTGACCGACATCGGGCGGAAGCCTATGCGCGCCCCGGGCTAGCGGAGGTCGTCGAGCACGTAGCTCCCCGGGCCGTCGAAGTCGGGCCCGCCGGGTCGCGAGCGCATCGAGATCCCGGTCGAGTCCACCCGGAAGTCGCGCTGCAACAGACGGCGGTAGGCGTCGAGCCGGCCGGTGCCGACGCCGGCGACGAGGCGGCCGAGGCCCGCCTCCGCCGCGAACGCCTCGCAGGCGTCGAGCAGCCGTTCGAATCGCTCGCCGGCGCCCGAACCGGGGAGGACGGCGCCGAACTTCACGTAGCAGACGCCGGCGCCTGCCTCGGTTCCGGGGCCGCAGTGGCAGATCGCCACGCCTGCGAGCCGGCCCTCGTCGCGGAGCAGCACCGTGTCGCCCAGCTGCTGCGCCGCGACCGCCCGGAGCTCGCGCTCGAGGTCGAGTCCTGGGAAGACGGCGTCCGTCAGCTCGCGGATCGACACGAGCGCGCCGGCCCGCTCGCCGTCCGGCACCTCCGAGAATGTCGTGCATCCGCCCGCGGCGGCGGTCACCTGCCTCGCCATGAGCGCGGTGAGGAAGCGCGGCCAGAACCCGTGCTTCTGGTAGAGCCCGAGGTGCTTGGGGCTGTCCGCGAAGGTGAAGAGTCCAGCCTGGCGCAACTTCCAGCGGTTGAAGGCGGCGAGCACCGGCTCGAGCAGGCGGCTGCCGATGCCGCGGTCCCAGAGGTCGGGACGGATCGTGAGCGGGCCGAAGAACCCGAAGGTTCCCCACCGGGCCGCGAAGACCGAGCCGACGACCTCGCCGTTGGCCGCGGCCACCCAGGCGCAGTCGGGCGCCGCCCGGAAACGGGTGCGCACGTAGTCCGCCTCTCCGAACGCCGCACTCGGGTCAGGCAGGCCCCGGACGGTGCCGAACGCAGTGCGCATGATCCGGTCGGCAGTGTCGAGGTCGCCCTCCTCGAGCGCTCTCACGCTCACCGCGTCCACGCCGGATCAGCGGTTGTCGACGAGCTCGGCGACCTCGACGAAGGTGACGGTCGGGCGCACGCCGTAGAGGCCCGTGACCCGCTCGACGAGCGCGTCGTCGAAGAAGCCGCGCGCGGCCTCCTCCGAGTCCCACAGGTACACGTTCGTCGCCCGCCGGTTCTGCTCGTCGACGGTGAAGGCCTTCTGGCGCAGCCCCGGCATGCCCTCGAACCGCCCGCGCGCCTCGTGCGCGATCGTGGCGATCTTCGAGCCGTCGAAGTCGTCCGCGAACTGGAACTCGACGATGACACCTTGCATGTGCGGCCTCCTTCTGGCGGGCGACGACGGGTGGCGCGAGCATAGTCGGCCCCCCGGTGCCAGGCACCGTGCCTGGCACCGGGGGGCTGCCGCGCCGTCAGCGGACGCGGCGGCGGCCGCGCAGACGGACGAGGACGAGGAGGCTCGCGAGTGCTGCGAGCACCGACCCTGCGCTCAGGCCCAGGCGCTTCACATCGGCCCGGAGTGCGGCGAGCCCCGCGTCGAGCTGCGCGCGCTCGGCGCGGATCTCCTCGCGGATCTGCTCGGCGGTGCGCCGCTCAACCCGTGCCATCGGCGCCTCCCTTCACGGCTGCCCGCGTCAGCAACGCGGCGGCACCGGCGAGGCCGCCGACGAGCACGAGCAGGACGGCGCTGACGACGAGGATCGCCAGCCACACCTGGAGCACGGTGGCGAGCGCCGCCGCCGCGGCGGCCAGCAGGAAGACGACGAGCAGCGGCGCGAGCAGGACGGCCAGCAGCCCGAGCCCGGCGCCGATGCCGAGCCGCGCTGCCCTTCCCCTCAGCTCCACGGTCTTCAGCTCGAGTTGGAGCCTGGCGAGCCGAGCCGCGCGCTCGACGAGCTCGCGGGCGGCCTCGATCGGATTCCTCGTTGACTCGCTCGCTGACACGCGACCCTCCCGTCGTCGGCTCTTGCCCGGCGAGAGGATCGTGAAGCATCCGGGCCCGGCATGCGCCGGTGCGGGCGTGGTCAGTCGGTGTGCCAGCCCGGAGCGCGCTTCTCGAGAAACGCCCGCAGCCCCTCCTGCCCCTCCTCGCTCGTCCGTCGGTCCGCGATCCAGCGCGCCGTCTCGGGGCCGTCGGGCCGCTCGCGGACGAGGCGCTTCGCCCAGCGGGCGGCGTGCGGGCCCGCGGAGAGGAGCTCGCCGAGCACGTGCTCGACCGCGGCGTCGAGATCGGCCGCCACCTCGCTCACGAGGCCGATCCGCATCGCGGTCTCGGCGTCGAAGCGCTCTCCGCTGACGAAGTAGCGTCGCGCGGCACCCGGGCCGATCTTCGGAAGGACGAACGGCGAGATCACCGCAGGGATGATCCCGAGCTTCACCTCGGAGAACGCGAACACCGTCCCGGGCGCCGCGATCGCGATGTCCGCCGCCGCGACGAGCCCGGCGCCGCCGCCCAGCGCATGCCCCTGCACGCGCGCGACCACGGGTGCCGCGCAGCTGTCGATCGCCTCGAGCATCCGCCGCAATGCGTTGGCGTCGGCGACGTTCTCCTCGAAGGGCAGCCCCGCGGACGCGCGCATCCACTCGACGTCCGCGCCGGCGCAGAAGCTCGGTCCCGCGCCTGCGAGCAGCACCGCGCGCGCACGTCCGACGTCGACGAACGCCTCCGCCAGCTCGGCGATCAGCGGGGCGTCGAATGCGTTTCGGCGGTCCGGCCGCGCCAGCGTGATCCGCAGGAGCGCCCCGTCGCGCTCGATCTCGAGATTCGCCATGTCGCATAGAGTCTCACGGATGCTGCACGGAGCCGTCGCCGCCGCCCTCACACCCCTGCGCGCGGGAGGCTCCGAGCTGGACGAGGACGCGGTCGTCCCCTATGTCGACTTCCTCGCCGTGCACGGGCTCGACGGGATCCTCGCGCTCGGCACGACCGGCGAGGGCGTGCTGCTCGGCGTCAGGGAGCGGCGGCGCCTGACCGAGCTCTTCCTCGAAGCGGCGCGCGGGCGGCTCCAGGTGGCCGTGCACTGCGGAGCACAGTCGACGGCGGACACGGTTGCGCTCGCGGAGCACGCGGCGCGGCACGGTGCCGACGCGGTCGCAGTCATCGGGCCGCCGTACTTTCCGCTCGACGAGGACGAGTTGCTCGCGCACTTCGAGGCGGCAGCGCGCGCGTGCGCGCCGCTGCCGTTCTATGCGTACGAGTTCGCCGCGCGTAGCGGCTACGCGATCCCGCTCCCGGTCCTCGCCCGGCTGCGCGAGCGGGCGCCGAACCTCGCCGGCCTGAAGGTGTCCGACTCGCCGTGGGACAAGGTGGCGCCGTACCTCGTCGAAGGGCTCGACGTGTTCGTCGGCGCCGAGGCGCTGATCGCACAGGGCCTTGCCGCCGGCGCCGCAGGAGCGGTCTCCGGGCTCGCGGGTAGCTTCCCCGACGCGGTCGTGCCGCTCGTGCGCGACGCGTCGCCCGAGCGGGCCGAGCGGGTCGGCTCTCTGCGGGCGTCGCTGCAGCGGCTGCCGTTCCACGCTGCGTCGAAGACGGCGCTCGGGTTGCGCGACCTCCCGTTCCGTCCCGACGTGCGCCCGCCTCTGCGCGGGCTGCGCGACGACGAGCGCGCCGAGGTCGAGCGGATCGTCGCCGACTGGCTCGGCACCGTTCACTGAAGGCGCACTAGGGGCTTCGCATCCGCCCGAGCGCCGCGAGGCGTGCTCGGCCTTCGCCGAGCGGCTCGTGCTCCGGCCTCGGCCACGCGAGCAGCGCCGCGAGCACGACGACGGTGAGGTCGCGCACGAGCAGCAGCCACGATTGCGTCGGCGCGAGCGTGTTCACGAGCGGCCAGTAGTGGCGCGGGAACCACGCCTGCGTGAGCGCGAGCGCCGCCGCGAGCAGGACGCCCGCGCCGAAGCCGCGCCTGCCGCGCACGAGCGGGACGAGCGGGACGAGCCAGACCAGGAACTGGGGCGAGAACACCTTCGCGAACGCGAGCAGCACGGCCGCCGCGGCGGCCGAGTGCGCGACGAGCCGCTCGCCGGTCGCAGGCCCCTGCTCGAACAGGAGCCAGACGCCGGTGACGGCCACGGCCGTTGCGACGGTCGACGCGACGCCGAGCGCGTGGACGCCGCTGCCGGAGGGGTTCTGCGACCCGAACCGGGACACGACCGTGAGGTGCGTTCCGGCGAGATGGTGCACCGCGATGAGGAGCGCGGAGCCGAGGCTCTCGAGCTGCAGCGGGCGCGCGAGCTGCGCGTGGAAGCTGGCCCTGAGCCCGGCGGGGGAGAGGACGGCGAACGGCAGGAAGCAGGCGGCGTCGACCGCGACGAGGCCGGCCGCCCAGCCTGCTGCCGCGCGTGCGCTGCGCGTGCGCCAGACCCAGATGAGCGCGAGCGGCACGAGCACCGCCGGCCAGAGCTTCGCCGCGATCGCGGCGCCGAGCGCGAGTGACGACAGCGCATGCCGCTCCCAGAGCAGCGCCGCGACTGCAAGCACGGCGAGGGCCGCGGGCCAGTAGTCGAAGCGCGAGAGCACGACCGATCCGAGCAGCAGCGGTGACAGCGCCATCAGTCCGAGCGCCGCGCCCGACCGCACCGGACCGGCGCCGAGCGCGAGCAGCGCGAGCGCGGCACCGTAGATCGCGATGCAGCCGCACAGCGCCATCAGCCGGTCGAACCAGCGGTCGTACGCGACCTGGTCGCCCTCGTGGCCGAGCGAGGGGAGGACGAAGACCGGCAGCGCGCCGGGCGGGTACTCGAGCCGGAAGTCGCGGTACGGGACCGCGCCGTCCGCGATCGCGTCGCCGTAGCGTGCGTACGTGCCCGTGTCGGTGAGCTGTCCGCGCTCGAGGAAGCCGTGGTGGAGGAGCGTCCAGCAGCCGAGAAAGAGGCCGAGCGCGACGGCGACGAGCGCGGTCGAGCCCGCGCGGGTCATTCGACGTCGAACTCCTCCGCGACCACGGGCTCCTGCCCGATGAGGCGAGGAATTGCACCGAGGTCGGGCAGCTCGTCTCCGAACGCGAGCAGCCCGAGCCGCTCCTGCGACTCGTTCGAGATCCAGCGGTCGCCGTCCGGAAGCTCCGGCAGGTGCGCGCGGAGCTCGTCGAGCGTGGTCTTCGAGTCGTAGAGGTTCCAGATCAGGATGCGTGCGATCAGAACGGGCCTCGCGGCTCGTAGCCGCCGCGGCGCGCACCGATCGCGAGGAACGTCATGCCGTTCGGCCCGGCGACGGGACAGCGGACGGTCTCAGGGTCGAAGCGGAGCATCGTCCCCTCGCGCACCGGGACCTCGTCGCCCTCGACGCGCCAGACGCCGTCACCGTGGACGACGACGTTCACCTCCTCCTGCTGCGACTCGACCTCGTCGTGCTCGTGCCCTTCCACGTTCGGCGGCAGCTCGAACCAGTTGATGCCGAACGCCTCGACGCCGAGCGCGCGGCGTACGAACCGCACCATGCCGGTGCGGCCGCCCGGCTCGAGCTCGTCGACGTTGACGACGCTGTAGCTCATCTGCCTAGCTCCTCTCACATGCGGAAGATGCCGAAGGTGGTCTCCGAGATCGGGGCGTTGAGCGCCGCCGCGAGCCCGAGCGCGAGCACGCGGCGCGTGTCGAGGGGGTCGATGATCCCGTCGTCCCACAGGCGGGCGCTCGAGTAATACGGGTTGCCCTCCTCCTCGTACTTGGCGCGGATCTCGTCCTCGTCGACGTCGCCGACCATCGCGAGCACGGTTGCGGCCTGCTCGCCGCCCATCACCGAGATGCGCGCATTCGGCCACATCCACAGCTGGCGCGGCTCGTACGCGCGGCCGCACATCGCATAGTTGCCGGCGCCGAACGAGCCGCCGACGACGACGGTGAACTTCGGCACCTGCGCGTTCGCAACCGCCATCACGAGCTTCGCGCCGTCGCGCGCGATGCCGCCCGCCTCGTATTCCGTGCCGACCATGAACCCGGTGACGTTCTGCAGGAACAGGATCGGCACGCGGCGCTTGCAGCAGAGCTCGACGAAGTGCGCGCCCTTCTGCGCGGACTCGGCGAAGAGCACGCCGTTGTTGGCGAGGACTCCGACCGGGATCCCCTCGACGTGCGCGAAGCCGGTGACGAGCGTCTCGCCGTACAGCTGCTTGAACTCGTGGAAGCGGGAGCCGTCGACGAGGCGCGCGATCAGCTCGCGGGCGTCGGTCTGGTGGCGGAAGTCCTCCGGGATCAGGCCGTACAGGTCGCCCGGGTCGAGCGCCGGCGGCTCCGGCTCGGCCGGCTCCCAGGGCGGCTCGGGCCGGCGCATGGGCAGGTTGCGGACGATTGCCCGGGCGAGCGCGAGTGCGTGCTCGTCCGAGGTGGCATAGTGGTCGGCGACGCCCGAGCGCCGCGCGTGCACGTCGGCGCCGCCGAGCTCCTCCGCCGTGACGTCCTGGCCGGTGGCCGCCTTCACGAGCGGCGGGCCGCCGATGAAGATCGTGCCGGTGCCGCGCACGATGATCGTCTCGTCGCTCATCGCCGGGACGTAGGCGCCGCCGGCCGTGCACGAGCCCATCACGACCGCGATCTGCGGGATCCCCTGCGCGGACATCTGCGCCTGGTTGAAGAAGATGCGTCCGAAGTGCTCCCGGTCGGGAAAGACCTCGGCCTGCAGCGGCAGGAACGCGCCGCCGGAGTCGACGAGGTACAGGCACGGCAGGCGGTTCTGGGCGGCCACCTCCTGTGCCCGGAGATGCTTCTTGACGGTGAGCGGGAAGTAGGAGCCGCCCTTGACCGTCGCGTCGTTGGCGACGATCACGCACTCGCGGCCCTCGACGACGCCGACCCCGGTGACGATGCCCGCGCCCGGCGCCTGGTTTTCGTACAGGTCGTACGCGGCGAGCGCGTTCAGCTCGAGGAAGGCGCTGTCGGGGTCGACGAGCCGGTCGACCCGCTCGCGTGCGGTGAGCTTGCCGCGGGAGCGATGCCGCTCGACCGCCGCCTCGCCGCCGCCGCGGGCGACCTCCGCCGTGCGCGTGTGCAGCTCGGCGACGAGCGCGGCCATCCGCTCGCGGCGGCGCGAGAATGCGTCCGAGCCGCGCTCGACCTGCGACGTGAGGACGGCCATCGGGCGGAGCCTAACGTCGGCGGCTGACCGTACGCTTGTTCGCCGTGGCCGTCCCCGGCATCGTCGCCCACCTCGACCTCGACGCGTTCTTCGCGGCGGTCGAGGAGCTCGAGAACCCGGAGCTGCGGACGAAGCCGCTCATCGTCGGCGGAGACCCGCACGGCCGCGGCGTCGTCGCGACCGCGAACTACGTTGCCCGGAGGTTCGGCATCCATTCCGCGATGAGCGCCGCCGAGGCGATCCGCCGCTGCCCGCAGGCGGTCTTCGTCCGGCCGCGGCACAGCCTCTACCGCGAGTACTCGCAGCACGTCTGGTCGACCGTGCGCGGGATCGTGCCCACGGTGGAGCAGACCGGTCTCGACGAGGGCTACCTCGACGTCGGCGAGGTCGCGCGCGACTTCCTCGAGGCGCGCGTCGTCGCCGAGGCCGTCCAGACCGCGGTGCGGGCCGGTACGAGCCTCACCTGCTCACTCGGCGTCGCAGCGTGCAAGGTCGTGGCGAAGGTCGGCAGCGACGCGCGCAAGCCCGGCGGGCTGACGGTCGTCGTGCCGGGGCACGAGGCGTCGTTTCTCGCGCCGTTCGACGTGCGGCGGCTGCCTGGCGTCGGGCCGAAGGCGGAGACGCGGCTGCGCGCCGCCGGCATCGGCACGGTCGGCGCGCTCGCGACGCTCTCGGACGAGGAGCTGCGGCGGCTGCTGCCCGGCAGCGTCGGCGCGCTGCTGCGCGACCGTGCGCGCGGAATCGACCCGCGTGGCCTCGAGCTCGACACAGAGCGGATCTCGATCAGCGTCGAGAGCACGTTCGACCGCGACCTCGCCGACCGGGAACGGCTGCACGACGAGCTGCGCGCGATGGCACGAGAAGTCGCCGAGCACCTGCAAAGGAACGGCCAGGTCGCGCGCACCGTGACGACGAAGCTCCGCTACACGGACTTCTCGATCCGCAGCCGCTCGACGTCGCTCACGGTCGGGATCGACGACGCCGACCAGATCGGCGTGCTTGCCTGCCGGCTGCTCGACCGTGGCCTGCGCGACCGGCCCGGTGCGCTGCGCCTCGTCGGCGTCGGCGTTTCCGGGCTCGCCGCCTACCGGCAGCTCGCCCTCGGCGGTCTCTAGCAAACCGTTGTCGCGGCTCGCGTCGTATGTCCTTCGGAATCCGAGCGAAGGAGCGTCGATGTTGCGCAAGGGCATTTCGTTTGCGGCGGTTGTGCTGACTGCCGCCGCGGCCGTCAGCACCGCATACGCCGTGGGGGGCACGCTGCCCCTCGGACCGGCCGCCACCGGCCAGGAGCACGTCTACCGCGGCTACTACGACGGCCACAAGGACGTCTACGTCGTCACCGACACCTCGAGCAAGAGCCAGGCCACGGCGATGGGGATCAACTACTCGCCGGCGCTCGGCACGGTGAAGGGCGCCCCGTTTCAATACTTCATCAGCGGTCCCGCCGCACCGGGCCAGCTCGCCGTCTTCGGCTCGGAGCCGGGTGAGACCGACTACAACCCCCTCTGGGAGGAGCTGTTCGTGACGTGGAAGCCGGGCGTGAAGCCCGTGCTCCTCGTCCAGGACGACCAGATCAATGCGCTGGCGAAGCAGCACAAGCTGACCGTCACCGACGCGCACATCGTCCTCAACGCGCCGATCCTGAAGGTCGAGAAGTAGGCGCCCTCGCGAGCCGGGAACCCGGCACGGGCGGCTCCCCGTAATGTAGAGGGAGGAGTCGCCCGTGCTGTTGCTGCTGGGCATCGGTTTCGTCGCCGGCGTGATCACCGCCGTCTCGCCGTGCGTGCTGCCCGTGCTGCCGATCGTGCTGGCGGGTGGCGCGACGGGCGGACGGCGTCGTCCGTACGCGATCGTCGCCGGCCTCGTTGCGAGCTTCACCGTCTTCACGCTGACCGCCTCGGCGCTGCTGTCCGCGCTCGGGCTGCCGCAGGACACCCTGCGCGACGTCGCGATCGCGCTGCTGTTCGTCGTGGCCGCGACGCTGCTCGTGCCCCGCCTCGGGATGCTCGCGGAGGCCCCGTTCGCGCGACTGGGAAGGCGGCCTGGCGGCGAGCTCGGCGGCGGCTTCCTGCTCGGGGCGAGCCTCGGGCTCGTGTTCGTCCCCTGCGCCGGACCGGTGCTGGCCACCGTCAGCGTGCTCGCGGCGGAACGGCGCTACGGCGTCCAGCTCGTGCTGCTGACGCTGTTCTACGCCGCCGGCGCGGGCCTCGTTCTGCTGCTCGTCGCAGCCGGCGGGCAGCGTGTCTCGCGGCGGCTGCGCGCGACCCGGGCCTGGTGGCGGCCGGCGCTCGGCGTCGTGATGGCCGCGGCTGCCCTCGCGATCGTCTTCAACCTCGACCAGACGCTCCAGACCGACCTCGGCTCGTACACGAGCGCGCTTCAGCGGCACACCGAGGCGTCGGGCTACGCGACCCACCACCTGAATGCGCTGGAGGGAAGGACCGGCACGCTGCGGCCGCACGCGACGGCGCCCGCGAAGACGCGGCTGCCGGACTACGGCGCCGCCCCCGACTTCGCCGGGATCGCTCACTGGCTGAACACGCCGGGCGACCGGCCGCTGTCGATCGCGGGCCTGCGCGGCAAGGTGGTGCTCGTCGACTTCTGGACGTACTCGTGCATCAACTGCCTGCGCACGCTGCCGCACCTGCGCTCCTGGTACACCGCCTACCACAAGTACGGCCTCGAGATCGTCGGCGTGCACACGCCCGAGTTCGCGTTCGAGCATGTGCTCGGCAACGTGGAAGGCGCGGTGCACCGGCTCGGCGTCACCTGGCCGGTCGCACTCGACAACAGCTATGCGACGTGGAACGCGTACTCGAACCAGTACTGGCCGGCCGACTACCTCGTCGACCGGCAGGGAAACGTCCGCGCCGTCCAGTTCGGCGAGGGCGACTACGACGGCACCGAGCGCGACATTCGCGAGCTGCTCGGCGTGCGCGCCGAGGCGGCAGCAGTTCCGAACACGACGCCGGCCGGGCTGATGACGCCCGAGACGTACCTCGGCCCCGAGCGGCTCGACCCCAGCCGCTACGCGGGATCGCACCTCGTCACGGGGAAGCCGGCGCTGTTCACGCCGGCGAGCGTCATGCCGCAGAACGCGATCTCCTACGGCGGCGAGTGGACGCTCGCCGGCCAGATCGCGACGGCGGGGATGGGGGCGCAGCTGCTGCTCCACTTCCACGCCGAGGACGTGTACATCGTCCTCGGCGGCACGGGCCGCGTCACCGCGCGCCTCGGCGGCAAGCCGCTCGCGACCATCGACGTCGACGCCGACCGGCTCTACACGGTGCTCACGTCGCACGCGACCCGGGACGGGCTGCTCCGGCTCTCGTTCACCCCCGGGGTGCGCGCCTACAGCTTCACGTTCGGATAGCCGGTGGTCTTACCCGTTTCTCAACCGCTCCTCACGTACCGCTTACCCTGGGACGGGACACTGGTGCCATGACCAGGCGTAGAGCTTTCAGCGCAGCGGCGGCCGCCCTCGTAGTGGTCGTGGCGCTGCTGCTCGGGGCGCAGCGCGTCGCCGCCTCCGGCAACCGCTCCGCCGCGAGCGTCGACGACGGTGTCGTCGACATCAACACGAACCTCGCCTACCAGAATGCCGCGGCGGCGGGCACCGGCATGGTGCTCACCTCGTCCGGCGAGGTGCTGACGAACAACCACGTGATTCGCGGCGCGACGAAGATTCGCGTCACCGACCCCTCGACCGGCCGGACGTACTCCGCGACGGTCGTCGGCTACGACCTCTCCGCCGACGTGGCCGTGCTGCAGCTCAAGGGTGCGTCGGAGCTCCGGACCGTGAGCGTCGGCGACTCCTCGAAGGTGCAGGTCGGCCAGGCCGTCACCGCGCTCGGCAACGCCGGCGGAGCGGGCGGCAGCCCCATCGCCGCCACGGGAGCGATCACCGGGCTCGGGAAGTCGATCACCGCGAGCGACGGCACCAACGCGGAGCGGCTGACCGGGCTGATCGAGACGAACGCCGGTGTCCAGCCGGGAGACTCGGGCGGCCCGCTCCTCGACTCGAACGGGGACGTCATCGGCATGGACACGGCCGCATCGGCCGGTTTCTCGCTCCAGTACACCGGCAACGAGGCGTTCGCCATCCCGATCGACCGGGCGCTGGCGATCGCGAAGCAGATCGAGGCCGGGCACTCCCTGACCGCGCACATCGGTGCGACCGCCTTCCTCGGCATCGAGGTGGCGGCGGACGACTACTTCACGCAGGGCGCGGTCGTGGCCGCCGTCGTCCATTCCTCACCGGCGGCGCGCGCGGGCCTCACGTACGGCGACGTCATCGTCGGCCTGAACAGCCACAAGGTCACCTCGCCGACGACCCTCACCGCGCTGATCCTGAAGCAGCCGCCGGGCACGAAGATCCAGATCCGCTGGGTCGACTCCGCCGGCACGAGCCACACGGCGACCGTCACGCTCGCGAGCGGCCCTGCCCAGTAGATTGAAACCACGGGGCCGGAAGAGTTGAATCGCCTGGTCAACCGAGGAGGAGCGCGATGCCGAGCTACATCACCTTGATCAACTGGACCGATCAGGGGGCGAAGAACTACAAGGACAGCGTCGATCGGTACGAGGCGGCGCAGAAGGTGATGAGCGCCGCCGGCGTCTCGTTCAAGGAGATCTACTGGACGATCGGGCCGTACGACCTCGTCGGTGTCGTCGAGGCCCCGGACGACGAGACCGCGACGGCCGCCCTGCTCACGGTCGCGGGTCAGGGCAACATCCGAACGACGACGTTGCGTGCGTTCAGCGCCGGCGAGATGAGGGGCGTGATCGCGAAGGCGGGCTGAGAAGGCGGGAGTACCCAGCAGGGGCGGAGGGACTTGAACCCCCAACCCCCGGTTTTGGAGACCGGTGCTCTGCCAGTTGAGCTACGCCCCTGGGTCGACGCGGATTGTATCCGGGGGGCCCGGAACGGCCGGCGGCTCGCGCCGGGCTAGGCTCCGAACGTGCAGCGGCGCGCGCTCGGACTGCTCTTCGCGACACTTGCCGTCGTGCTCGGCGCGATCGCTCTGTGGGCGGCGGTCGGTGCCGGGCACGACGTGCGCCGCTGGATCGTCGCATTCGCGTCGTTCGCCCTCGCGGGCTGGCTCGCATCGCTCGCGCTGAGCGTCTTCCGGCGCCACCGCTGAGGAAAAGCTCCGCCCGCGCCGTATTCTTCCCCCGTGGCCCGCGCCGACGACACCCAGACGCTGTGGGTCCAGTACCGCAAGACCGCGGACCCCGGGATCCGCGACCGGCTGATCCTCACCTACGCGCCGCTCGTGAAGTACGTCGCCGGACGGCTCGGCAGCGGTCTGCCCGCCCACATCGACGAGGGCGATCTCGTCTCGTACGGGCTGCTCGGCCTGATCGGCGCGATCGAGCGCTACGAGCCGGACCGCGACGTGAAGTTCGAGACGTACGCGATCGCGCGCATCAAGGGCGCGATCATCGACGAGTTACGCGCGATGGACTGGGTGCCACGCTCGGTCCGTGCCCGTGCCCGCGACATCGAGCGCGCGATCGGCGAGCTCGAGGCGAAGCTCGGCCGGGCGCCCACCGACGAGGAGATCTCGAAGAAGCTCGGCATCACCGAGGAGGAGCTGGAAGGAAGCCTGACCGAGATCGCGCGCTCCTCGATCGCCGCCCTCGACGAGCTGTGGACGGTGTCCGGCTCGGGCGGCGACCAGATCGCGCTCATCGACACGATCGAGGACGCCGACGCGCCCGACCCGCAGAGCACGCTCTCCCAGACGGAGATGCGCGAGGCGATCGCCGACGCGATCGCGCGCCTGCCCGAGCGTGAGAAGCTCGTCGTCACCCTCTACTACTACGAGGAGCTGACCCTTCGCGAGATCGGCGAGGTGCTCGGCGTCACCGAGTCCCGCGTCTCCCAGCTGCACACGAAGGCGGTCCTCCGCCTCAAGGCCCGCCTGGCCGGCTCGGCCGCCCGGGCCGCGCTCGAGACCTAGTCCCCGTTGGCGGCCAATCGGCGGCGATACGATTGCCGCCGAGTTCAACGCCCAGGAGGACAGGAGCCTGATGTCAGCGACCGAGCCCGGAAAGATTCGCAACATCGCCGTCGTCGGCCACCGCGGGGTGGGCAAGACCTCGCTCGTCGAGGCCATGCTCTTCCAGGCCGGGAAGACGAATAGGCTGGGCACGATCGAGCAGGGCACGACCGTCTCCGACTGGGAGGACGACGAGCACCGGCGCCAGATGTCGCTCAGCGGCACGCTTGCGCACCTCGAGTGGCAGGGCCGGAAGATCAATCTCGTCGACTGTCCGGGCGACGCCGGCTTCCAGGCCGACACGTATGCGGCGCTGCGCGTCGTCGAGGGAGCGCTCGTCGTGCTGAGCGGCGTGATGGGCGTCGAGGTCAACTCCGCGCGCGTGTGGGCGCGCGCGGAGGAGTACGCGCTCTCGCGTGTCGTCTTCGTGAACATGCTCGACCGCGAGCGCGCCGACTTCTTCCGCGTGCTCGAGGCGGCGCGCGCGCAGCTCTCCGACCGCTGCGTCGCGATCCAGATCCCGATCGGCGCCGAGCACGAGCTGACCGGCGTCGTCGACCTGCTCCACATGTGCGCGTACATGGATCCGTCGGGCGGCAAGGAGGGGGGACCGCAGCCGATCCCGGAGGCGATGGCGGCGCAGGTCGAGGAGTACCGCGAGAAGCTGCTCGACGCGGTCGTGGAAACGAACGAGGATCTGATGGCCCGCTACCTCGAAGGCGAGGAGCTGGAGGCCGCGGACGTCGCGGCCGCGTTGAAGGACGCGGTCACGCGCGACGAGCTCTACCCGGTCGCGTGCGGCGTCGCGACGAAGAACCTCGGTACGACGGCGCTGCTCGACCTGCTCGTCGAGGGCGTCCCGTCACCGTCGCGGAAGGGGACGACGATCGAGTTCGGCGACGCGAAGCAGGCGGTGTTCGTCTTCAAGACGATCGCCGACCCGTTCGCCGGGCGCATCAGCTGCTTTCGCGTCCTCGCCGGCCCCGTCACCGGCGACACGACGCTCGTCGATCCGCGCACGCACGCGAAGGAGCGGCTCGGCCAGATCCTGCTCCTGCAGGGCAAGGACAACGAGCCCGCGAATGCCCTCGGCGTCGGCGATCTCGGCGCGGTCGCAAAGCTGAAGGACGTCGTCACCGGTGACGTGCTCGTCGACCACGAGGTGCCGGTCGAGCCGCCGCACATCGACTTCCCCGAGCCGGTGATGAGCTTCGCGATCACACCGAAGGCGAAGGGCGACGAGGAGAAGATGGCGACCGGGCTGCGTCGCCTCTCGGAGGAGGATCCGACGCTGCGCATGCGTCGTGATCCGCAGACGGGCGAGCAGCTGCTCTACGGCCTGTCGCAGATGCAGGTCGAGGTCGCCATCGACCGGCTGCGCAGCCGCTTCCACGTCGACGTCGAGCTGCACCCGCCGCGCGTCCCGTACAAGGAGACGATCCGCAAGGAGTCGCGCGCTCGGCATCGCTACAAGAAGCAGACCGGCGGCCGCGGCCAGTTCGGGGACTGCGAGATCCTGCTCGAGCCGCTGCCCGCCGTGGACGGCGAGCTCGGCTACGAGTTCGTCGACAAGATCGTCGGCGGCGTCATCTCCCAGAGCTACCGGCCGGCGGTCGACAAGGGTGTGCGCGAGGCGATGGAGCACGGTGAGCTCGCCGGGGCGCCGATCCAGGGCGTGCGCGTCCTGCTCATCGACGGGATGGAGCACTCGGTCGACTCGTCGGAGATGGCGTTCAAGATCGCCGGCTCGATGGCCTTCAAGGAGGCGTACCAGAAGGCGGACCCGGTCTTGCTGGAACCGATCATGCAGCTGGAGGTGACCGTCCCCGACGATGCCGTGGGCGCCGTCAACGGCGACCTCAACGCGCGCCGCGGCCGTCTCCAGGGGATGGAGCCGGCAGGCGGGATGACGACGATCAAGGCCGAGGTGCCGATGGCCGAGATCCTCATGTACTCGCAGGCGCTGACGTCGATGACCGGAGGCCGCGGCGACTACGGCATGAGCTTCCTCCGCTACGAGGAAGTGCCGTCGCACGTCGCGCAGAAGATCATCGAGCAGACGAAGAAGGAGCGGGAAGAGGCCAAGGTCTAGCACCCCGGCCTCTTCCGAAGCTCGTCACTGCTGCGGTTGCGGCTCGCCGCGATCGCGCAGGTGCTCGATCACGTCCGAGACGTCCGCGAGCTGCTGCTCGAGATCGCGCCGGTACGTCTCGAGGCGCTCCAGCAGCTCCTGGCGATTCGGGAACGGACCGCGAAAGTGGATCCGTCCTGGTCCCCATTGACCGTAGTGGCGGTGGTGCATTGTCACCTCCTCTCCGCGTAGCGTTCGAGAAAACGGTCGGTGCGCTCCCGCGAGCCGCGGAGCGCCTCGGCCCACTGGTCGAGCAGCTGCAGGCCCTCCTCGGTGAGCGCGTAGCGGCGCTTCGCGGGGCCGGGGGAGGCCTCGTCCCATTCCGAGGTGACGAGGCCCTCCTCCTCGAGCGCACGTAGAAGTCGGTAGAGGTTGCCCATCTCGACGCGCTGCTCGCCGGTCAGCTCGGGAAGACGCTCGAGCAGGTCGTAGCCGTGCGCCGGACGCTCGCGCAGGAGCAGGAGCAGCGCCGGCTCGGTGAAGCGCTCGACGCGCGCGAAGACGAGCCAGCGGCCGCCGTGATGGCGGCGCCCGCGCGGGCCGTGGTGGTGCCTCACGGCCTTCCCGCTTCTATGTGTAAAACACACATGTAAGAGACAGTAGCAAGGAGCGGGGCGCGTGGGCAAGCGCCGACCCGCAGCGGGCTATAGTCGAGCCGTGCGTGTGACGAGAGTTGCGGCGATGCAGACGTGCGCGATTTGCGAGCGCACGCTGCTGATGGGCGAGCGGGCCGTCCGCTTCTCGCCGGGGGACGGCGCAGAGCTCGTCGACGTGTGCCCCCTTTGCCAGGAGACCGCGCTCGAGCACGGCTGGATCAAGGAGGGGACGCCGACGACGCCGACGATCCAGGGCGACCGCCGCCGTCGCCGCCGCGGCCTCGGCGACCTGCTCGGTCTTCATCGCTCCGGCGCGACCGACACACTCGCGCCGCCTGAGCCGATCCTGCGCCGGCTCTCCGTCGACGAGATCTCCCTGCTCGCGGCGGCCGACCTCTTCAACGCGAGCACGTACCGCCGCACCGTCGGCGGGATTGCGAAGAGCCTCGGCGCGGCGAAGGCGAGCATCGTGCCGCTCTCCGGTGTCTCCGGCGAGCAGGCCGTCACGGTCGCCTGGGATCTCTCCTGGTACCAGTACCGCGTCACGCCGGAGTCGGCCCAGCCGGTGCGGCTCGAGCGCCGCGGCCACGAGCTCGACGAGCTCGAGTCGGCGTTCAAGGAGTGGAACGCGCACGTCGACGACGAGGGCCGCCTCGTCCCCGAGATCGCCCGCCTCTAGCGCAGACCGCCGGGCTCCCTACAATCCGAGCAGGATGATCTACTGCGTGATCCCGCGGGAGCTCGCCGACGAGCTCTACGACAAGATGGTCGAGTACTACAAGGACAATCCGAACGTGACGGTGATCGTCGACCGCCGCGAGGGTCACGAGCGCCGGAGCGGCAAGCCGGGCGAGGAAGAGAAGGAGCGGCGGACGACGCGCGACCGCCGCCGCGCGCGGATCCCGGGGACGTTCCCGGATATCGACGCGCCTCCGGACCCCTGAGCGCTACGCTCGTCCCGATGGCGGCCACGGGGACGAGGACCTTCCAGAACCTGATCGGCGGCGAGTGGGTCGATGCCGCCTCCGGCGAGACCTTCGAGAGCACGAGCCCCGCCGACGGGGAGACGCTCGGCGTCTTCCCGCGCTCCGGGCCGGAGGAGGTCGACCGCGCGGTCGAAGCCGCGAAGGCGGCGTTCGAGGAGTGGCGGCTCGTGCCGGCGCCGAAGCGCGGCGAGATCCTCTTCCATCTCGCACACGTGCTCGAGCGTGAGAAGGGCGCGCTCACCGAGCTGATGACCCACGAGATGGGAAAGGTGAAGGCCGAGGCGGGCGGCGACGTCCAGGAGGCGATCGACATCACGTACTACATGGCCGGCGAGGGCCGCCGCCTCTTCGGCCAGACGACGCCGTCCGAGCTGCGCGACAAGTGGAACATGAGCGTGCGTCAGCCGATCGGCGTCGTCGGTGCGATCACGCCGTGGAACTTCCCGATCGCGATCCCGTCCTGGAAGATGATCCCGGCACTCGTCTGCGGCAACACGGTCGTGCTCAAGCCGGCCTCCGACACACCGCGGCTCGGCGCGCGCTTCATCGAGCTGATGGCGGAGGCGGGGATCCCCGACGGCGTCGTCAACGTCGTGCACGGGGGCGGCGGCAGCGTCGGCGACCGCCTCGTGCGCCATCCCGACGTGCCGGTGATCACGCTCACCGGCTCGCGCGAGACCGGCGTCGCCGTGCTCAGGAGCGCCGCCGACAACCTGAAGCACGTGCACCTCGAGCTCGGCGGCAAGAACGCGATCATCGTCATGGACGACGCCGATCTCGACCTCGCCGTGGACGGGATCGTCTGGTCGGCGTTCGGCACCTCCGGCCAGCGCTGCACTGCCGCCTCGCGCGTGATCGCGCACGAGGCGGTGTACGACGCGCTCCAGTCGAGGCTCGTCGCGCGCGTCGAGGCGCTGCGGCTCGGGCCAGGCTGGGAGGACGACAGCGACGTCGGCCCGGTGATCAACGAGGCATCGCTCGAGAAGATCCACGCGTACACGGAGATCGGCCGGGACGAAGGCGCCCGCCTGCTCACGGGCGGCGAGGCAGCCACGGAAGGGGACCTCGCCAAGGGCTTCTACTACAGGCCGACGATCTTTGCCGACGTCGACCCGCAGATGCGGATCGCGCAGGAGGAGATCTTCGGGCCGACGACCGCGCTCATCAAGGTGCGCGACTTCGACGATGCGATCAACGTCTCGAACGGGATCCGCTACGGGCTCTCGTCGTCGATCTTCACGCGCGACGTCAACAAGGCGTTCCGCGCGATGCGCGACCTGCAGGCGGGGATCACCTACATCAACGCCGGCACGATCGGCGCCGAGGTGCATCTGCCGTTCGGTGGCACGAAGGAGACGGGGAACGGCCATCGCGAGGCGGGTCAGGCCGCGCTCGACGTCTTCACGGAGTGGAAGTCGATCTACGTCGACTACTCCGGCCGGCTCCAGCGCGCGCAGATCGATCCTTCGTGAAGTACAAGCTCGTGTGGTTCGTGCCGCGCGAGGCGCTCGAGTCGACGCGCGATGCCGTCTTCGGCGCGGGCGCGGGGCGGATCGGCGATTACGAGCGCTGCTCGTGGTACACGGCGGGGACGGGCACGTTCCTCGCCGGCGAGGGGACAGACCCGTCGGTCGGCCGGGTCGGGCGGGAGGAGCGCGTCTCGGAGCTGCGGGTCGAGACGGTCGTCCCTGCGGAGCGGGCGCGCGCCGTCGTCGACGCGCTGATCGCGGCGCATCCCTACGAGGAGGTCGCGTACGAGCTCTATCCGCTGGCGGAGCCGCTGAGCTGAAGGCGACGCTGTTCACGGACGGCGGCGCGCGCGGCAACCCCGGACCGGCCGCGTACGGCTACGTGCTCGAGGCGGAGGACGGCACGGTCCTCGCCGCGCATGGCGAGAAGATCGGCGTGGCCACGAACAACGTCGCCGAGTACCGCGCGCTCATAGCCGGCCTCGAGCGCGCGCTCGAGCTGGCGGTGCCGGAGGTGGAGGTCGTCTCCGACTCGGAGCTGCTCGTGAAGCAGATGACGGGGGAGTACCGCGTCAAGAACGAGGCGCTGCGCGAGCTCTCGCTCCAGGCGACGCGGTTGGCGCGGGACATCGGCAAGGTGCGCTACACCGCTGTGCGCCGGGAGCACAACGAGCTCGCCGACAGGCTCGTGAACGAAGCCCTGGATTCCGCCTAGATTGCGCCTGGCCCGGCTATACTGGCCGGCGCCACGCGGATGTAGCTCAGTTGGCTAGAGCGTCTGCTTGCCATGCAGAAGGTCGTGGGTTCGAGTCCCATCATCCGCTCCTCAAAAGCCCCGCTCAGGCGGGGCTTTTCTTTGCTCCAACACTGTCCAGGGGCCGGCCAGAAGCACGGGATGGAACCGTTCTGGAACCGTGCATGTAGCGGCGCGAGCCCTCGTAGTCGGCGTCGAGCCAGGCGTCTAACTCGCCGCGGCGGAACACGACCGCGCCGCCGACCTTGCGGCGCGGAACGCTGGGCGTGTGCTTCAACGTCGACTCGCTCAGGCCGGTGTACTCAGCCGCCGCAGCCCAGCCGGTCAGGTACGGGCTCGCCTGCTCCCGGACGGTAGTCATCGACTCGCGGACAAGCTGCGCCGCCCGCTGCGCGATTACCTCGACCAGCTCCGGCGGGAACGTCACGACGCCGGATACGGGTTCGCTAGTCAAGGTCGTGCCTCGCGCGCAAGGCCCGCGCGATGCTCACGACG
>DASPTD010000027.1:0-33176 GCA_035623575.1 Gaiellaceae bacterium | reverse complement strand
CGCGACCCACGCCTCGGCCATCGCGTTGTCGTAGGCGTCGCCCTTCGAGCCGATCGACGGATCGATGCCGAGCTCGTCGAGTCGGTCGGTGTAGGTCAAGCTGGTGTATTGGGAGCCGCGATCCGAGTGTGCGATCAGGCCGGCGTCGGGGCGGCGTAGGCCGTTAGCCATCTCGAGCGCGTCCAGCACAAGCCCGGCGCGCATGTGCGTTGCGAGCTGCCAGCCGACGATCATCCGGCTGTGGCAGTCGAGGATGAAGGCGAGGTAGACGAAGCCGTTCCAGGTACGGATGTATGTCAGCTCGGCGACCCACTTCTCATTCGGCCGGGTCGCTGTGAGGTCGCGCTGCAAGAGATCGCGGGCCCGTTCGGCCGTGGCCTCGTCGGGGATCGTTGTCGGCTGCTTGCGGCCACGCAGCACCGGGAGTTCATCCCGCCCGAAGCGGGCATCCTTGTTGACCCGGATGATGAAGAAGAGATCGCGGCCGCCCTGAGGCGAGCGGCCGATCATTTTGTTGTCCCTAACGCGGCGGCGCGCGCGGCGGCAGAGCGATGTGATGTCGCTGCTCAAGTCGATGTGATCGAACGGATCCTGTCCGACGCAGCCTCCTGAGCCGAGACGGGCGTAGTCACCCGACTCTCGGTCCACGCGACACCAGGGGACTGCCCTGCGGATACGGCCGGAGGGGCCGCGGCACTGTCCGAGGGCGCAATCGGCAATGCGACTCGGAGCTTCTCAACCTGAAGGCTCCACAAAGGGCTCCAGACCCGGTACATGCTGCAGATCATGCAAGTCGATTAGAAACGAAAAGCCCCGCTATGCGGGGCTTTTGCAGAGCCCTCTGACGGACTCGAACCGTCGACCCCCTCCTTACCATGGAGGTGCTCTACCAACTGAGCTAAGAGGGCAGCGCGGCCATTCTAGGCGGTTTTCTTCGCCGTCAGCGGGAGCCCTCGTCGAAACGGCTCGGGAGCCGGCCGTCCCAGCGGCGAAGCTCGCGGACGAGGCTGCCCGCCCAACGCGGGCGGCGCACCCGGAGGCGCTGGACGCCGAGAGCGACCCAGAGGAGCACGACCGTGGTCGAAGCGCCGAGGAACGGAGGCAGCCAGCCGGGCATGACGCGGGTCCACTGTAGACCTCCCGTATGCGAAAGCCGCGCGGCGATCCGCACCCGAACCGATGCCGCGCCCCGGCGGGCGGGCGACGGTCGCCGTGAAAGGAGGCTGATCGGACGGCGCTCGGTCGGAAGGGCGTCGCCGCGACCGCGCTCGCGGTCCTGGCGGTGCTCGCCTTCCTCGCACGTGCCCGTCGCCCACTGAGACAGCGATATCGTCGGCCGTGATGCGCGCCCGCCGCACGCTCACGGTCGTCGGCTGCCACGCCGGCGGCGAGATCGGCAACGTCGTCGTCGGCGGCGTGCTCCCGCCTCCGGGCGAGACGGTGTTCGAGCGGATGACCGCGCTCCGCGCCGACGACTCGCTGCGCCTCCTGCTTCTGCGCGAGCCGCGCGGCAGCGTCGCCGCGCACGCGAACCTGATCGTCCCGACCTCGCAGCCCGGTTGCGACGCGGGGTTCATCATCATGGAGCCGACCGAGTATCCGGCCATGTCCGGCTCGAACACGATCTGCGTCGCCACCGTCCTGCTCGAGACCGGGATGGTGGAGATGCGCGAGCCGGAGACGACGTTGCGGCTCGAGGCGCCCGCCGGCGTCGTCGAGGTCCGCGCCGCCTGCCGCGACGGGCGCTGCGAGAGCGTGGAGCTGACGAACGTCCCCTGCTTCGCCGACCGGCTCGACGCGCCGCTCGAGGTCGACGGCCTCGGCACGCTCGACGTCGACGTCGCCTACGGCGGCATGTGGTACGCAATCGCCGACGCGCGCGCGCTCGGCTTCGCGCTCGAGCCGGCCGAGGCGCGCGACCTCTCGCTCGCCGGCGAGAGGATCCGCGCCGCGGCCCGCGAGCAGCTGCCGTGCGCCCATCCCGAGAACCCGGAGATCGCCGGCGTGAGCATCGTCCAGATCGCCGAGCCTTGGTGCGGCATCGGCGCCGTCTCGAAGAACGCCGTCGTCGTCGCCCCGGGCCGGCTCGACCGCTCCGCGACCGGCACCGGCCTCTGCGCGCGCATGGCGGCGCTGCACGCGCGCGGGCTGATGCGGGTCGGCGACGCGATGACCCACGCCTCCGTGATCGGCTCGACCTTCGACGGGCGGATCGTCGCGGAGGCGACCGTCGCCGGGCGCCCTGCGATCGTGCCCGCGATCCGGGGCAGCGCCTGGATCACCGGGATCACGCAGGTGCTGATCGATCCGAGCGATCCGTTCCCCGAAGGCTATCTTCTCTCGGACACCTGGCCCGGAGCGGACACCCAGCAGTAGCGTTGTCACAGCAGACAACAGTGTCCGGAGCGGACCTGCTAGACTGCCCGGCAAGGCCGCTCTAGCCCGGCCCGGCGGCTGGAATCACCCAGCGTCCACTTTGGACAGGAGTTGGGGTCGTGAAACAGCCCACGGTCGAGCATCTCTCCGTCGGTTTCGTCGGCACCTATCCACCGACGAAGTGCGGCATCGCGACGTTCACCGCGTCGCTCGCGAAGGCGATGGCGCCGGCCGGTTCCGGCCGTCGCGCCACCGTGATCAGCTGCGTCGGCGTGCCAGGGGTCATCCAGTACCCGCGCGAGGTGGCGGCCGAGCTCGTCTCCGGGTCGAGCGTCTCCCGGGAGGCCGTGTCCGCCGTGCTCAACGAGCTCGACGTCGTCGTGCTCCAGCACGAGTTCGGGATCTTCGGAGGCGAGGACGGCAACGAGGTCGTCGATCTCGTCGCGAGCCTGAGCGTCCCCGTGATCGTCGTGCTCCACACGGTCCCGCGGCGACCCTCGCCGGGTCAGCGCGAGGTCGTCGAGCAGCTCGCGCAGCTCGCCGACCGGGTCGTCGTCCAGAGCACCGCCGCACGCATCCGACTGCTCGAGAAGCACAGGATCGAGCCGGAGGGAGTGCATGTGGTCCCGCACGGCGCGTCGGCGAACCTCAGCGCCTCGGTGCTCTTCCCCGACCCTGCCCGCTCCCCTGTCGTCCTCACCTGGGGGCTGCTCGGGCCGAGCAAGGGGATCGAATGGGGAGTCGAGGCGATCGCGTTGCTGCGCGACCTCGAGCCGCAGCCACGCTACGTCGTCGTCGGCGAGACGCATCCCCGGATCGTGGAGACGCGGGGAGAGGAATACCGGGAATCGCTCGTCGCGCGGGCGGTCGCGCTCGGCGTCGACCACCTCGTCGAGTTCGACAACGCCTATCGCGACACCGCTTCGGTGCTCGCGCGGATCCGAGAGGCCGACATCGTGCTGCTGCCGTACCTCTCGCGCGAGCAGGTCGTCTCCGGCGTGCTCGTCGAGGCGATCGCCTCCGGCAAGCCGGTCGTCTCGACGCGGTTCCCGCACGCACAGGAGCTGCTCGGGCAGGGATCGGGCATCCTCGTCCCGCACGAGAGCGCCGAGGGGATCGCCGACGCGCTGCGCAGCCTGCTCACCGATCCGATGCTCGCCGCGCGCACGGCCGCCGTCTCGCGGCGGCAGGCCCCGGCGCACTTCTGGGAGAACGTCGGCACGAGCTACCTGCGACTGGCGAGCGAGGTCGTCCGCAGGCCCGCCCCGGCGGCCGAGCTGGTCCTCCCGCCGCCGTCGTTCACGCACCTGCTCCGGATGAGCGACGACGCCGGCGTCTTCGAGCACGCCAAGCTGACGGTGCCGCGGCTGGAGCACGGGTACTGCACCGACGACGTCGCGCGTGCCCTCATCGCGGTCATGCGCGAGCCGCACCGGCCGCCCGAGCTCGAGCGTCTCGCGGCGACGTACCTCGCGTTCCTTGGGCGCGCGCAGCTTGCCGACGGCCGCTTCCACAACCGGCTCTCCGGCGAGCGCCGCTGGCTCGACGACGTCGGCGTCGACGACACGATCGGGAGGGCGCTCTGGGCCCTCGGGGTCGTCTCGGGCGGTGCGACGACCCGCGAGCAGCGCGTCCGCGCGTCCGCCCTCTTCGAGCGCGGTGCAGGTTTCCGGACGCCGTCGCCGCGGGCGAACGCGTTCGCCGTGCTCGGCGCGGTCGAGCTGCTCGCAGCGCGGCCGCGGGTCCCCGTCGGGCGGGCGTGGGAGCTGCTCGAGGCGGCGGTCGCCGGGCTCGGCCGGCCCGCGCCGGATCCCGAGTGGCCCTGGCCGGAGGCGCGCCTCGCCTACGCCAACGCCGTGCTCGCCGAGGCCCGCCTCGCCGCCGGCGTCGCCCTCGACGACGACCGGCTCGTGGCCGAGGGGCTCCGTCTGCTCGACTGGCTCGTCAAGACGGAGACGAGCGGCGGTCACTTCAGCTTCACACCCGTCGGCGGGCGGGCGCCGGGCTCGCCGCGGCCGGGATTCGATCAGCAGCCGATCGAGGCGGCGGCGATGGCGGACGCCTGTGCGCGGGCGTACGCGGTGACCGGTGAGCCGCGCTGGGCCTATCGAGGCCTCCGTGCGGCCGCATGGTTCCTCGGCGCGAACGACGTCGGCGTCCCGTTGCTCGACCCGGTGAGCGGGGGCGGCAAGGACGGGCTGCGGCCGGACGGCGCGAACGAGAACCAGGGCGCCGAGTCGACGCTGGCGTCGATCACGACCCTGCAGCAAGGGCGACGGCTTCAGGCCGCGCTGCGGAGGGCGGCGACGATCTCGGCGGCCGCGACGCTGGCGGCGCCGACGCAGCGATCGCCTGCGCCGTATGTGAGGTAGATCGTGCCGTCGGGACGCGGTACGGCGCCCTGGACGAAGACGACGTCGTCGACGTCGCCGAAGCGCTCCCAGGGAAGCTCGGGCCGGAGGATCGGCTCGCCGAGCTGCGCCGTGACGCGGCCGGTGGCCTCGTCGAGGAGCGCGACCTTGAGCGTGTACTCGGAGGAGGCGTTGCGCTCGTGGTAGAAGAGCAGCAGGCCCGCCTCGGTTGCGACCGGTGGGGCGCCTGCGCCCACGCCGAGCGCCCCCGGAGCAGGGGAGATGATCGTGTGGCGGTCGATCTCGCGCACGTGCGCGTCCCAGTAGTCGGCGCCGGCGCCGTAGAGGTCCTCGAGCGAGTCGAACAGGGCCAACTGCATGGTGGGGTGGATGCGGTGGATCAGCGCCAGGCGGCCGTCGCTCAGGTTGAAGACGACGGCGTCCTTGTCGGGAAGGCCGGCCGGGCCGATCAGCCGGCCCGAGCTGCGGTTGAGCGCGAAGCGGCCCTCCGCGTAGACGAGCCGGTGGATGCCCACCCGCCACGGCCGTCCCGAGTCGGGGTCGGGCAGGCTCGTGTACGTCATCATCACCTGCTCCGCGGCGCCGTTGCGGATCCGCTGCACGCGCGGGTCTTCGTAGCTGTGGACGTCCCCGCCCGAGCCGCGCGCCAGCACCTGCTGGAACTCGTAGTCGAGCCCGTCCACCGAGGTGAAAACGAGCACGTCCGAGACGTAGTCGAGGAAGCGCGCCCCCGCGCCCTCGTTTCGGCGATGTCCCTCCCGGACGCCGCGGGCGAACAGATGAAAGCGGCCGTCGTGGAAGATCGCGCCCGCGTTGAAGATCGGCCCGTAGCCCGCGACCGAGCCCGCCTCCACGATCGGGGCGTCACGGTTCAGGCGCCGCGCGATGACGGCGCCGGTCTTGCGGGGAGGTCGGACCATTTGAGTGCGCCGTCTTCTAGAGTCGGGATCGGCTTTTCGAGGCCGTGACTTGATGTCCTCCGAGCTCTTCCAGCGCTACGAGGAGAATCCGATCCTCACCGCGGCCGAATGGCCGTACACCGTCAACGCGGTCTTCAACCCCGGCGTCACCCGGTTCGGCGGCGAGACCCTGCTGCTCGTCCGCGTCGAGGACCGCACGGGTCTGTCCCATCTCTGCGTGGCCCGCAGCGCGGACGGCCTCACGAACTGGGCCGTCGAGCCCGACCGGCGGCTGCTGCCGGACGTCGAGTCGCAGCTGGAGCGGTACGGGATCGAGGACCCGCGGATCACGCCCTGCGGTGACGAGCACATGGTCGTGTACACGGCCTACTCGGACGCAGGCCCGCTCGTCTGCTTCGCGGCCACGAGGGACTTCCGCTCCTACGACCGCCGAGGCGTGGCCATGCCGCCCGAGGACAAGGACGCCGCACTGTTCCCGCGCACGTTCGACGGTCGCTGGGCGCTGATCCACCGCCCCGTGTCGACGGCGTCGGGGCACGAGGCGCACATCTGGCTCTCGTGGAGCCCGGACCTTCGCCACTGGGGCGACCACGCGATTCTCCTGCGGGCCCGCAGGGGCGCCTGGTGGGACGCGCACAAGGTCGGGCTCTGCACGCCTCCGCTCCTCACCGCCGAGGGCTGGCTCCTGCTCTACCACGGCGTCCGGGTCACCGCCGCCGGCGCCATCTACCGGCTCGGCCTCGCGCTCCTCGAGACGGAGCGGCCCGCGCGGGTGCTGGCCCGCTCGCGCGAGTGGATCTTCGGTCCGCACGCGCACTACGAGCGCGCCGGCGACGTCGGCGACGTCGTCTTCCCGTGCGGCTGGCTGCTCGACGAGGACGGCGACACGCTGCGCATCTACTACGGCGCCGCCGACACCTCGGTCTGCGTCGCGACTGCGAGCCTCTCGGCGCTCCTGCGCTGGCTCGCACACCACTCCTGAGACCTCTCGGCATCTTGAGCCGGACGGCTTTACGCGTGATGTAAGGTCGCCCTTACGTGATCGCTGCACCCGAGAAGACGATGCGCCGCGTGCTGGGGCTCGTGCTCTGCACGGCGGGCAGCGTCGTCTTCGCGCTCCTCGTCTGGGCCGCGGTCGAGCACGGCGGCGACGTCCCAGACCCGACCGCCGCGGCAGGCAGGCTGAGCCGCGGCGCCGTCGTCCTCGACAGCGGTCTTCTCGTCTTCCGCGAGGGGCTCGAGGCGATCCTCGTCCTCGCGGCGGTGACCGCGAGCTTCCTCGGCGCCAACCGGTCGCTGCGCCGGCCGGTCGCGGCGGGTGCCGGCGCGGCCCTGCTCGCGTCGGTCGCGACGTGGTTCCTCGCCGTCGGCGTGATCGGCGCCCTCGGCGGCGCGGGCGACTCGCCGACCTCGCTCGACGTGCAGGCGGCGACCGGTCTGCTCGCCGTGGTCGTGCTCGTGATCGTCCTCAACTGGTTCTTCCACCGCGTCTACTGGACGGGCTGGATCGGCCACCACAACCGCCGGCGCAAGGCGCTGCTGGAGCGGCAGGGCGGCAGGCTCACGGTCGGGCTCGCGCTGCTCGGCTTCACCGCCGTCTACCGCGAGGGCTTCGAGGTCGTCCTCTTCCTGCAGAACCTGCGCCTGCAGTACGGCGGGCGGGCCGTCCTCGAAGGGGTGCTCGTCGGGCTGGCCCTCACCGCCGCGGTCGGCGCCCTCACCTTCCTCGCCCACCACCGGCTGCCGTACCGCCGGATGCTCGTGCTCACCGGCATCTTCATCGGCGGCGTGTTGCTCGTGATGATCGGCGAGAGCGTCCAGGAGCTCCAGCTCGCCGGCTGGCTGCCGACCACCCCGCTCTCGCTCCACGTGCCGGACTGGCTCGGGCTCTGGTTCGCGGTCTTCCCCGACGCACAAGGTCTTGCGGCACAGGTGCTCGCCGCAGTTGTCGTGCTCGGGTCGTACTTCCTCGCCGACTACCTCCGCTTTCGCCGCCCGCGGCAGCGCGGACTTGCTCCCGCCCGCCGGCCGGACGCTCCGCCCGCCTAAGGGACGGCGGCGCGCACGAGCCCCGCGTGCGCGTCGAGGAACTCCTCCACGGCTTCGGCGAATCCGTCGACCTCGGCGTCGCCGAGCGGCAGCGAGAGCGCGATGAAGCCGCGTCGCGCGTACGAGTAGCCGCGCGCGAGCAGGTGCAGGTGCAGCAGCGCGCGCAGCTCGGGCGCGTCCGGCAGGTCCGACACCCGCCGTACCGGGCCGCGCGCGAAGTGGAGCCCGGCGAGCGAGCCGTGGCCGGTGGCGAGGAACGGCAGCTCCTCGCGGGCGGCGAAGCCGTTCAGCCGGTCGCGCAGCCGGTCGCCGAGCCCGTTCAGGCGATTGATCTCCGTCTCGGTGTAGACGCGCGTCAACCCGGCCGTGCCGGCCGCCATGGTCAGGACGGAGTTGTTGAACGTGCCGGCGTGGGGGAGGGCATCGGGCCGGGACGGGTCGAAGCGGCCCATCAGGTCTGCGCGGCCGCCGAAGGCGCCGAAGGCGAGCCCGCCGCCGAGGTACTTGCCGAGCGTCGTCAGGTCGGGACGGATCCCGTATGCCGCCTGAAGGCCGCCGCTGGAGAGCCGCGAGGTCATCACCTCGTCGAAGACGAGCAGGACGCCGTGGGCCGAGGCCGCTTCGCGCAGCGCCTGCAGGAAGGCGGGGTCGCCCGGGATCGCGCCGGCCGATCCCTGGAGCGGGTCGACGAGCACCGCGGCGAGCTCGTGCGCGTGCTCGGCGATCAGACGGGTCGCGGTCGCCGCGTCGTTGTACGGGGCGACGACGAACGGAAACGGCGCGTTGATCGGCGACCCTGCGGCTGCGACGAAGTAGAAGACGCCGCCGTGGTAGCCGCCCTCGAAGACGAGGACCGCCGGCTTCCCGGTGGCCGCCCGCGCGAGGGAGAGCGCGAACAGGTTCGCCTCGGTGCCCGAGTTGCAGAAGCGCACGAGCTCGATCGACGCGAAGCGCGCGCAGATCGCCTCGGCGAGCTCCAACTCGTGGCGATTCGGTGCGCCGAAGAGCATCCCGTCGGCGATGGTGTCCCGGATCGCTTGGAGGATGACCGGATGCGAATGTCCGTACAGGCCCGCCGTGTACTCGCCGAGGAAGTCGAGATAGACGTGCCCGTCGGCGTCGGTCAGCCGCGCCCCCTCGCCGCGCACGATCGTGAGCGGGAACGGCGGCACGTGGATGACCGTGCGGGTATTGCCACCCGGCATCACGCGCGCCCGCTCCTCGTGCAGCCGGCGCGACTCCGGATTCGCCTCGACGTAGCGGCGCTCGGCCTCGGCGACGAGCGCAGCCGCGCCGGCATGCGCTACTACTTCCGGCATGTGTCGCAATATACGCACCCTCTACAACTTCGAGCCGGCGACGACGCACGACGAGATCCACGCCGCGGCCGAGCAGTACGTCCGCAAGGTCAGCGGCATGCAGAAGCCGTCGCACGCGAACGAGGCCTCGTTCGAGCGCGCGATCGACGCCGTCGCCGCCGCGACCGAGCGGCTGCTCGCAGAGCTGGTCACCGTCGCGCCGCCGCGGGACAGAGACGTCGAGGCGGCGCGCCGCCGCGCGCGTGCGGCCGAGCGCTTCGGCCGCGTCGCCTGACGGCGGCTAGGCGGTCGCCTCGATCCAGCCCCGGATCTGGTCGTCGCTGATCTTGTCGAGCAGGTCGGGATGGTCTGTCCGCATGTGCTCGCGGATGGTGGCGATGACCTCCTCGTCGGTGCCGCCACGGGCGACGTAGCCGCACTCGCAGGTGACTTGCCGATTCATGGCCGCTCCTCGTTCGGATGGCTGCTGGCCTGCACGTCGCTGGATTATCGTCCGGCAACGATGGCACGGACAACGGTCCAGCTGTGCGGCCGCTTCGTCGTGGCGCTCGAGGGCCGCCGGGTCGAGTCGGCGTTGCCGGGCCGGCAGGGGCGGCTGCTGTTCGCCTACCTCGCGTTGAACCGGGGCAGGGCGGTCAGTCGCGGCGATCTCGTCGAGGCGGTATGGTCGCACGAGCCGCCGCGGGATCCTGCCGACGCGCTCGCGGCGCTGCTCTCGAAGGTGCGTGCGGCTCTCGGCGGCAGGTATCTCGAAGGTCGGAGCGAGCTCGTCCTCGCCCTGCCGCCGGACGCGGACGTGGACGTCGAGCGGGCGCTGGCCGCGGTGCATCGGGCCGAGTCGGCGTGCACGCTCACGGACTGGCCCCGAGCGTGGGGAGCGTCGCTCGAGGCGCAGATCGTCGCGAGGCGGACGCTGCTGGGCGACTACGAAGCGGAGTGGATCGACGAGTGGCGCCGGACGCTCGACGGGGTGCTCGTGCGATCGCTCGAGTGCTACGCCACGGCGTGCCTCGGACTCGGCGGGACGGAGCTGGCGGGGGCGGAGCGGGCGGCGCGGCAGCTCGTGCGGTCGGCGCCGCTGCGCGAGAACGGCTACGGGCTGCTCATGCGCGCCCTCGAGGCGCAGGGCAACGTCGCCGAGGCCCTGACCGTGTACGAGACGGCGCGCGGCCGGTTGCGCGAGGAGCTGGGAGTCTCGCCCGCCGAGCCGCTGCACGCGCTCTACCGCCGCCTCCTCGGCTCGACCGGCGCCGGCTGAAGCTGCACGCCAAGCTTCTTGCAGGGTTTCGACCGGGATCCTGCAGCCGACCGCGTCCACGATCGGCGGACATCGCACCCCGATGAGGAGGGAAGCCATGTCCGCCACTGCCACGACGCTCGACTCGACCGCGGTCGAGACGCTCGCAGGCGCGCTGCGTGGCGAGCTGATCGACCCGCAACTGGCCGGCTACGACGAGGCACGCCGGCTCTACAACGCCATGATCGACAAGCGGCCGGCGCTGATCGCCCGCTGCGTCGACGTCGCGGACGTGATCGCGTGCGTCCGCTTCGCCGCCGGTACGGGCGTCGATCTGGCCGTGCGTGGCGGAGGTCACAACGGCGGCGGCCTCGGCAGCGTCGACGGCGGCCTCGTCGTCGACCTCACGCCGCTGCGCGGGGTCCGCGTCGACCCGGGCGCCCGCACCGTCACCGTCGCAGGCGGCACGACGCTCGGCGAGGTGGATCACGCAACGCACCCCTTCGGGCTGGCCGTGCCGGCCGGGATCATCTCCACGACGGGCGTCGGCGGACTGACGCTGGGTGGAGGGCTCGGCCATCTGACCCGCAAGTACGGCCTCTCGATCGACAACCTCGTCGGCGCCGACGTCGTGCTCGCCGACGGAACGCTCGTGCGGGCGACCGAGAGCGAGCACGACGATCTCTTCTGGGCGCTCCGCGGCGGCGGCGGCAACTTCGGCGTCGTCACCTCGTTCACCTTTCAGGCGCGCCCCGTCTCGACGGTGGTCGCCGGGCCGATGCTCTGGCCGCTCGAGCAGGCCGGCGAGGCGCTCGCCCTCTATGCCGACTTCATCGCGGCCGCGCCCGAGGCGCTGAACGGCTTCTTCGCGTTCCTGACCGTCCCTCCCGCGCCTCCCTTTCCCGAGGAGCTGCATCTGCAGAAGATGTGCGGCGTCGTCTGGTGCTACGCCGGGCCGGCGGCGGAGGCGCAGGCCGCCCTCGCCCCGATCCGGTCGCAGCTGCCGCCCGCGCTCGACGGCGTGACGGAGATGCCGCTGCCGGCGCTCCAGTCGGCCTTCGACGGGCTCTACCCACCGGGCGACCAGTGGTACTGGCGAGCCGACTTCGTCGAGGCGATTCCGGCCGCCGCGATCGAGGCACACGTCGCACATGCCCGTGAGCTGCCGACCTGGAAGTCGACGATGCATCTCTATCCCGTCGACGGCGCCGCCGGCCGGGTCGCACCCGATGCGACCGCCTGGAGCTACCGCGGCGCCCGCTGGGCGCAGGTCATCGTCGGCGTCGACTCCGACCCCGCCAGCGCCGGCGCGCTGCGCGATTGGACGGTCCGCTACTGGAAGGCGCTCCACCCCTACGCGGCCGGCGGGGCGTACGTCAACTTCCTGATGGACGAGGGCGACGACAGGGTCCGCGCCAGCTACGGAGCCAACTACGAGCGCCTCGCGCGGATCAAGGCCGCCTACGACCCGGGAAACCTGTTCCACGTCAACCAGAACATCAGGCCGGCGTGATGCACGCGGTCGCGGAAAGGAGACGTCCGATGAACACGAACCAGGCTCTCTCCGAGCTGCTCGTCGATGTCGACTGGGTCGCAGAGCGCCTCGACGACGCGAGCGTACGGCTCGTCGAGGTCGACGTCAGCCGTGCGGCGTACGACCAGGGCCACATTCCGGGCACGGTGCTCTGGAACGCCTACACCGACCTCCGCCATCCCGACTACAGCCCGATCGGCACGGCCGAGCTCGAGCGTCTGCTCTCGGCCTCGGGCATCGACCCGGAGACCTGCGTCGTCTTCCACGGCTACGGCGCCCACCTCGGTCTCTGGCTGCTGAGGAGCCACGGCCACGAGCGGGTGCGGCTGCTCGACGGTCGACGCGAGGATTGGCCGGACGCCGGGTACCGCTGGAGCCTCGACGCTCCGGCCCCGCCGGTGTCGTCGTACAGGCTCGCTCCGGCCGACTCGCGGCTGCAGCCGTCCCGGGCGGAGGTGCAGGCGATGGTCGGACGGCCCGACCGGGTCATCCTCGACGTCCGCTCCCAGGCCGAGTACGACGGCGAGCGCTTCTGGCCGTCCGGTGCGACCGAGGGCGCCGGCCGTGCAGGCCACATCCCGGGCAGCGTGCACCTGCCGATCGAGAGGCTGCGGAGCGAGGACGGACGGTTCAGAGACCCGGACGAGATGCGGCGCGCCCTGGACGAGCGCGGAGTCACCCCCGACCGCCGGGTCGTCGCCTATTGCACCATCGGCAACCGCGCGAGCCAGGCCTGGTTCGCGCTGAACCATCTGCTCGACCACCCCGACGCCGGCGTCTACTACGGCTCGTGGGCCGAGTGGGGATCGTTGCCGGACACCCCGGTCGAGTCGGGGTTCCGCCGTTGAGCGAACGTCAAGACGGCTCCCCGGAGCCTTGAGCCGGCGTTGAGAGCGCCGCCGGCACGTTCGTCCTTGCACGAAACCCCGATGGGAAGGACCGCGCCCGGGTCGATACAGAGGGCAGAGAGAAAGGAGATTCCGGTCATGTTCAAGAGAGTCATGTGGGCGACAGACGGCCTCGCCGCGGCGGACTCGGCGCTCCCGTACGCGAAGGCGCTCGTCCCTGCCGACGGAGCGTTGCTCGTCGTGCACTGCAAGGAGCTTTTCGTCGGGAGGGGCGGCGGCTATCCGCTGCGGGCGGACGAGCCGGCCCTGCTGGCGAAGATCCGCGACCAGGTCGCGAAGGTGCGCAGGGAGGGTGTCAACGCAGAGCTCAAGCTCGCCTCGGGCCCCAGCGCCGCCCGCAGCATCGCCCATGCGGCCGCCGATCTCGACGCCGACGTGATCGTCGTCGGTACGCGCGGCCATGGAGCGATCAGCGGGTTGCTGACGGGCAACACGACCCGGCGGCTCTTCCACATCGCGCCCTGTCCGGTGTTCGCCGTCGGCCCCGAAGCGAAACCCGGTGCCCCGGTGATACGCGAGCCCGCGGTGAAGAAGGCTGCGTAGATCTCCCGGCTTCAGCGTCGCTGACGTGTACGACGGGTTCGGGCAGCGCGTCGCGGCCGAGCAGGCCGAGGTGCACGTGCTCGAACACGCCACCGCCGAGCCCGAGTCCGCGGACCTCGCCGCGCCCTTCCCGGGGTAAGCGACGGCACGACCCGGCTCGTCCTTGAGTCGGAAGGCCGGAGAGTAGAGTCGTCGCGATGAAGGTCGGCATCGTTGTTCCCTTCTCGTGGTCGTACCTGGGTGGCGTCGGCGAGCATGCGGAAGGTCAGGCTGAGGCGCTCGAGGCGCTGGGAGTGGAGACGCGGGTGATCATCGGGGACGATCCGCCGGGAGGCCTTTCCCGGCTGTTTCACCCGGATGCCCCGCGCCGCGATCTGCGCCCCGGCAGGGTGGTCTCGGTCGGCACCACGTTGACGGTGCCTGCCAACGGCTCACGTGCGCACGTCGCGTTGACCCCGCTGGCGACGCTTCGGATCCGGCGGGTGCTCGACCAGGAGTGCTTCGACGTGATCCATGTTCACGAGCCGATGACGCCCGCGATCGGCGTCGCGGCGCTTGCGTTTGCCCGCTGCCCGATCGTCGCGACGTGGCATGCGACGGGTGAGTCGCGTTGGACGAGGGGGGCGCTGCCGCTGTGGGGCTTCCTGATGGAGAGGGTCGACTACCGGATCGCGGTCTCGGAACTGGCGCGGTCCGCGGCGGTCCGCCACCTGCCCGGCGACTACGAGATCATCCCCAACGGGATCACGATCCCGGCGAAGGCGGATCCCGGCGACCGCCGGAACACGGTTGTCTTCATCGGGCGAAATGATCCCCGCAAAGGGCTGGAGGTCCTGCTGCGCGCCTGGCCGGAGGTGCGCAGGCGGACGGGCGCACGGTTGCGACTGGTCGGGGCCGATCCGCAGTCCGTGCGGCTGCTGATGGCGCGGCGGGGACTGTCGGCGGAGGGAGTCGATCTCCTCGGTGTCCTCGTCGGCGAACCGTTGACGGCCGAGCTCGCGAGCGCGAAGGCGCTGGCAGCGCCCTCGCTCGGTCGCGAGTCCTTCGGGATGGTGCTTGCGCGGGCGTTCGGCTGCGCGACGCCCGTCGTGGCCTCGGACATCCCGGGCTACGCGCAGGTGATGTCTCCCGAAAGCGGGATCACCGTCCCGCCCGGGGACGCGGATGCGCTTGCGGGGGCGTTGATCTCGCTCTTGCAGGACGAGGCTCGGCGCCGGAGCCTGGGCGAGGCTGCTCGCGCGCGCGCCCTCGAGCGGTACTCCTGGAGCCGGCTGGCGCGCCGCTTGGTCGCCATCTACGGAGGATTGACCTCGATGCCGGAGGTGAGAGGATCACTGAGCGGCATGCCGACTCCGGCGGCGGCCGTCCCAGAAGGCGCTTCTCTCCATACGTCGAGCATCAGCGAGCACCCGCGATGATCAAGGTTCTAACGGTATTCGGCACTCGGCCAGAGGCGATCAAGCTCGCGCCGGTGATCAGGGAGCTCGAGCAGCGGCGGGACAGCTTCGAATCGCGGGTCTGCGTCACCGGGCAGCATCGTGAGCTGCTCGACCAGATGCTCGATCTGTTCGAGATCCGGCCCGACCACGACCTCGCCGTCATGACCCATGACCAGTCTCCCACGGACGTAACCCTTGCTGTTCTCGCAGGTCTGCGGCACGTTCTTGCGAGTGAGGAGCCGGACTGGGTGCTCGTGCAGGGGGATACGACGACGACGATGGCGGGAGGGTTGGGCGCATTCCACTACGGTTGTCGCGTCGCCCATGTCGAGGCAGGGCTGCGGACATTCGACCGCCGCGATCCTTGGCCGGAGGAGATGAACCGCAGAGTGGCCGGCGTCGTCTCCGATCTCCATTTCGCACCGACTGCCGCCAGTGCAGACAACCTCTACCGGGAGGGAGTCGCGAGGGACCAGGTGATCGTCACAGGCAACACGGTGATCGATGCGCTCCGGCTCGTGTCGGCGATCCCGTTCGAGCCGAGCGGAACGCTCCTGGCCGAGATCCCGCTCCAGGACAAGCGCCTGGTCGTTGCGACGATGCACCGAAGAGAAACGTCGCGGCAGGCACTCGTGGCGCTTTGCGGCGCGCTGATCGCAATCGCGGGCCGTCACGAGGACGTCCAGATCGTCTGTCCGGTCCATCCGAATCCGAACGTCCGCCATCCTGTGCACGACCTGCTCTCCGGAATCCCGAACATCACACTGGTTGCTCCGCTCGACTACCAGCCGATGATCTGGCTGCTGCAACGGAGTCACTTCGTGATCACCGACTCGGGCGGACTGCAGGAAGAGGCGACCGCCATGGGCAAGCCCGTGCTCGTCATCCGGGAGAAGACCGAACGCCTCGAAGGTATCGCGGCCGGGACGGCACTCCTCGTGGGCACCGACGAACACGCTCTCGAGGCGGCTGCGACGAGACTGCTTACCGATCCCATCCTCTACGAGCGCATGGCGCGCGTGAGCGACTCGTACGGCGACGGCTACGCGGCACGCCGGATCGCCGACACTCTTCGTGAGCAGTCGTCCGACGACCGGGACCATCCTGGCAAACGATCCTGAGGTGCTCGCCGGGACGTCCGCCGGGCTGCGGGCATGGGTCTCCTCAGGGGCATGTCAAAGCGAGAGCGGCGCGTTTGCCGCCTGGTTCGACCTCGCCAACGGCTGCCGCTCCTACGACTACCCGGAGATCACCGGCTATGCCTTGACGTACCTTTCGGGCCGAACGTCCCTCTCCGAAGGCGAACGCCTGGCCGGGCATCGCGCAGCGGAATGGCTGCACGAGAGAGTGCGAAAGGGCAATCTTGCCGCCAGGGACGGGTGGGACAACGACGCTGTCTACCTGTTCGACCTCGGAATGATGGCGGCCGGGCTTCTGTCGTTCGGGCGTCGCACCGAGGTCGAGCGGTACCTCGACACCGGCCGTCTTCTCGTCGGCTTCCTCCGAGACGGGACCCGCTCGACCCGGTCGATCTCGCCGGTCTCTCGGCGCGGTCCCCGGTCCGAGCGCGCGGGCTGGTCGAGCCGCGGAGTTCCGCACCTCGCGAAGCTCGTCCAAGCGCTCCTGCTCGCCGACGCGCTCGCGGACGGAACGGACAGACGCGTTGCCGCCCGGCTGATCGAAACCGTCAAGCGTCTCCAGGCCGCGGACGGGCGCATGCGGACGGACGAAGACGAGACGACGACGATGCTCCACCCGCATCTGTACGCCGCCGAAGGGCTGTGGATCTGGGGACGCGCCGCCGACGACGATGACGCGCTCGAACGGGCCATGATGGCCCTCGAATGGGCCTTCGAGCATCAGCTCGAGCGGGGCGGGCTGCCGCGATTCGCGGCAGGGGGAACCCGACGCGGCGCCGCCTGCGAGCAGTCGGACGTGACCGCGCAAGCGGTTCGCCTTGCGCTGGTCCTCGGCCTGCGTTCCAGCGCGGTCGATCGCGCCCTCACACGACTGATCGAAGTCGCGCGAGGTGACGAGCGCGGCCTGGGGATCGTGTACCAGCCAGACTCCCCCGACATCCACCTCAGCACCTGGGCAACGCTCTTCGCTGCTCAGGCGCTCGCGATGGCGGTCCCCGGCGCGACTCCCGTCGCATGGGAGGCGCTGGTGTAGGCGGTGAGTCGTCGGCCCGCTGCGTCGCGCTGCCTGTCAGGGCGCAGGGGTGAGGCCGTGGCGGCGCATGACCTCACCGATCGCCGCGAGGTCGGGAGGGCCGCCGGCTGCGGCGTCGAGGACAGCGGCGACCTCGCGGAAGTAGTCGGGGCCGAGGATGCCGGGGGTGACGATCGCGAGCGCCTTCGCGTCCAGACCAGCGCGGTTGTCGAACTGGTGGACGGCGCCGCGGGGGATGCAGAGTGCCTCGCCGGGGCCGACCTCGATCGGGGTGCCCTCGATCGTCCAGGTGAGGAGGCCCTCGAGTTCGTAGATCGTCTCTTCGTAGCCGTCGTGGCTGTGCGCGGCCGCCACCTTGGCGCCGGCCGGGACCACGAACTCGAACACGGCGACCGACCCTGCCGACCCCTCGCCCTCGACCAGGAAGCGGATCGCCATCTCGCCCACCCTGATCTCCTCGCCCGTGCTTGTTGCCATCGTGTCCTCCCTCGAGCGTTAGTGGTAAAGTGATTTGACGATACATGGCTGCGGAGACAAAGTCAAGAATTTTTACTACACCGGCCGGAGCAGCGGAGCCGGTCGGGCCTCCGCTGATCGGCGCGCTGCTGCGCATGCCCTGGGAGGCGGTGCAGCGGCGCATGCTCGAGCGGCTGCACGAGCGCGGCTTCGACGACCTCGAGGCCGCGCACCTGACCGTCTTCGGCTACCCCGGGCCGGAGGGCGCACGACCCTCCGAGCTTGCGGCACGGCTCCGGGTCAGCAAACAAGCGCTCAACTACCTGCTCGGCCAGCTCGAGCTCCTCGACTATCTCGAACGCCGACCGGACCCCGACGACCTCCGCTCCAAGCGCATCGCGCTCACCCCACGCGGCACGGACGCGATCAGCGTCATCCGCGAGGCCGTCGAAGAGATGGAGACCAGCTGGTCGCAGCAGCTCGGCCCGAAGCGCTTCGCCCAACTCCGCAAGCTGCTCCTCGACCTCAGCCAGCCCATCTGACGAGCTGCGACGAGCCGAGCTTCGATCTCGTCCGGTCACCGCCGGCGCCGGAATGAGAAAGCCCTGTTTCCAGGGCTTTCATCGATGAGCGGTGCGTAAATGAATAGATGGGGGCGGGAGGATTCGAACCTCCGTAGGCTGAGCCGACGGGTTTACAGCCCGTTCCCTTTGGCCGCTCGGGCACACCCCCTGGGGGAGGGCCATTGTAGCTTTGTGACGTGCACACGTTCGACGTCGCCGTCGTCGGCGCCGGGCCCGCGGGGTCGACCGCCGCGTACCGGCTCGCGTCCGCGGGCGCACGCGTCCTGCTCGTCGACAAGGCCGTCTTCCCGCGCGACAAGCCCTGCGGCGGCGGCGTCACCGGCCGCGCTGCGCGACTGCTGCCGTTCTCGCTCGAGCCGGTCGTCGAGGACCGGATCGAGCGCATCGACTGCCGGCTCCGGTACCGGCGGAGGTCACGCTTCGTGCGCACGGCCCGCGAGCCGCTGGCGCTGATGACGCAACGCCGCCGCCTCGACCACTTCCTGCTCGAGAAGGCGGCGGAGGCCGGCGCGGACGTGCGCGACGGCGTCGCGGTCTCCGACATCCGCGAGAGCGGGCTCACGGTCGACGGGGAGGAGGTGCGGGCGCGGCTCGTCGTCGGCGCCGACGGCTGCAACGGCGCCTCCGCCCGGGCGCTCGGTCTCGGCGACGACATCGTCCACGGCGTCGCGCTCGAGGCGAACTTCCCGCACGAGCCCCGGTTCGCCCGGACGATGGTGCTCGAGATCGGGGCCGTGCACGGGGGCTACGGCTGGATCTTCCCCAAGGGCGACCACGTCAACGTCGGCGTCGGCGGCGACGCGAGCGAGGGCCCGCGCCTGCGGGCCGAGCTGCGGCAGCTCTGCCACGCCTACGGCATCGACTCCGAGGCCGCCGCCGACCTACGCGGCTACCGGCTGCCGCTGCGCCGTCCGGCGAGCCGGCTCGCGCGCGGGACGGCCGCGGTGATCGGGGACGCGGCCGGGCTCGTCGATCCCTTCTCCGGCGACGGCATGTACGAGGCGTTCCTCAGCTCCCAGCTCGTGACCGAGGCCGCGCTCGACGTCCTCGCCGGCCGGGCGGCGGGGCTCGAGCCCTATGCGGAGGCCGTCGCGCGCCGGATCACGCCGCTCACGGCCGCGGGCTGGGGCGCCAAGGTCGCCTTCGAGCGCTTTCCGCGCACCACCTTCGCGCTCGCGCGGCTTCCCGTCACCTTCCGCGCGCTCGAGCAGCTGCTCGTCGGCGAGCTGGGCGAGCCCGGAGCGGCCCGCGGGCTCAAGAGGGCGGCGATCCTGCTCATCTACGCCGTCGCCCGGCGCGCCGGCGACCCGGGCCGGGCATACCGGCCCGCCCCGGCCCGGTTCGGGCTCTAAAGCTCCCGGCTCGTACAGCCGATCCCCCGTTCGAGCCGCATGGATCTCAACGGTTTGCTCAGGCGCGCCGTCGAACTCGGCGCCAGCGACGTCCACCTGAAGCTCGGCCAGCCGCCGATCGTCCGTTGCGACGGCGAGCTCGCCGCCCTCGAGGGCGCCCAGCCCCTCGGCGAGGCCGAGCTCGAGGCCGTCCTCGACGTCGTCGGCGCACGCTCCCCCGAGAAGGTCAGGCACTTCCACGACGCCGGCGATCTGGACATCGCCTACCAGGACGAGGACCTGCCCCGCTTCCGCGTCAACGCCTACCGGCAGCGCAGCTCGATCTCGTTCGCGTTCCGCGTCATCCCGAGGACCGTGCCCGGCTTCGAGCAGCTGGCCCTGCCGCCCGGTGTCCAGAAGCTCGCCGAGGAGCACCGCGGCCTCGTTCTCGTCACCGGTGCCACCGGCTCCGGAAAGACGACGACGCTCGCCGCGATGATCGACTTCATGAACCGGACGCGGCGCCAGCACATCATCACGATCGAGGACCCGATCGAGATCCTCCATCCCGACCACGGCTGCATCGTCAACCAGCGCGAGGTCGGTCTCGACACCGAGTCGTTCGGGCAGGCGCTCCGCCGCGCCCTGCGCCAGGACCCCGACGTGATCCTCATCGGCGAGCTGCGCGACGCAGAGACCGCCCAGACGGCGCTCCAGGCCGCGGAGTCGGGCCACCTCGTGCTCTCGACCCTGCACACGATCGACGCCTCCGAGACGGTCGGCCGCATCATCGAGTTCTTCCCGCCCGAGAAGCAGGAGGTGATCCGCTCGATCATGGCCGGCGTGCTCAAGGGCGTGATCAGCCAGCGGCTGCTGCCGAAGGTGGACGGAGGCCGTGTGGCCGCCGTCGAGGTGATGGTCATGAACGCGCGCATCGCCGACCTGATCCGCGAGGGCCGCGCCGACGAGATCGAGGACGCCGTCGCCGAGGGCGAGTTCTTCCAGATGCAGACGTTCACGCAGGCGCTGATCGAGCTCGTCCTCTCCGGCAAGGTCGACCGGGACACCGCCGCCAACGCGGCCACGAACCGGCACGACTTCCTCGTCACGCTCGAGCAGGCGACGAAGCGCAAGCGCCACGCCGACGCGTCCGCCGCCGAGACCGCGCTCCGCGCCGCCGAGGAGGCGTCGGCGGCGGAGGCCACGCCGCAGCCCGAGGAGGGCCTGCGCGTCGTTCCGGCCGGATGAGCGCATGCGCGGCCGTCTCGTCCTCCTCGCGCTGACGCTCGCGCTCGCGGCGCTCGCGTCCACGGCCCGTGCCGACGTGTTCGCCGTCGTCCCGGCGCCGCAGGGCGCCGGCGGCGGCCCGACGTTCGCCGTCGTCCCGACGCCGCAGGACACCGGCGACGGCCTGACGGCGACGCCCGCGCTCCTGCCGAGCGTCGACATGCCGAACCTGCCCGGCTCGGTCGCCTTTCCGGCCTCGTTCTCGACGCCGCCGCCGGACCCGGTCCAGCTCTCGTCCGCTCAGCTGCTCTCGCTCTGGCAGAGCGCGGGCAAGGCCTACTCGATCCCCTGGCAGGTGCTCGCGGCGATCAACAAGGTCGAGTCGAACTTCGGGCGCAACATGGGCCCCAGCTCCGCCGGCGCCGTCGGCTGGATGCAGTTCCTGCCGTCCACCTGGGCCGAATGGGGCGTGGACGCGAACGGCGACGGCGTCGCCGACCCGTGGAACCCCGACGACGCGGTCTTCTCCGCTGCCCGGTACCTTGCCGCCGCGGGCGGCGCCACCGACCTGCCGCGCGCCGTCTACGCCTACAACCATGCGGACTGGTACGTGAACGAGGTGCTCGGGCTGGCAGACCTCTACGACCAGGGTGCGTCGACGACCTTCGCGCTCGACCGCCTCCAGGTCGACCTCGACGCGGCGCAGAGCACGATGGCGGCCGTGAGCGCCGGCCTCGTCTCGGCCAGGGCCCGCCTCCGCGAGGCCCTGCGCCTCGAGGCTCTCTGGACCCGGCGCGCGGGCGCGGAGACGCTCCTCTCGTCCCGGCTCGCCGACGAGCAGCAGGCCGGCCGCGCGTCGGAGCGGGCAAGCAGCGCCCAGGCGCTCGTCTCCCGCCGTGTGGCAGCCCTCGGCGCCGCACAGTCGCAGCTCGCGCAGGCGCGGCAGGCGGCCGCACCGGTGTCGTTCTCCACGGCCGCGGCACCGCTCCTGGACGCCCCGACGTACTCGTACGGCTACGTCTTCCCGGTCGGCGGCGGCCCCGGCGTCGTCACGGCCTCGCACACCCACCACGACTACCCGGCCGTCGACATCGCCGCGCCGGCCGGCTCTCCCGTCTACGCCCTCGCCGACGGGGCCGTCCTCCGCTCCTGGACCGTCCCCGACCCGTCCTGCGGCATCGGCCTGACGATGCAGGCCTCCGACGGGCAGACCTGGACGTACTGCCACCTGGCGTATCTCGAGCCGGGGATCGTCGCCGGCGTGTCGGTGACCGCGGGTGAGCTCGTCGGCCTCGTCGGCTCCACCGGCGACGCAACCGGACCGCACCTCCACCTTCAGCTCCAGCCGCCGACCCGGTGGCCGCAGCAGGAGCAGTGGTTCGCCGGCTTCGCCGGCACGGCGTTCAGCTGGTCGGACGCGCCCTCGGCGGAGCCGTCGGCCGCCGTCCAGCCGCTCCGCTTCACCACCGGCCTCGGCACGGCGCCGGCGACCGTCGCCCCCGTCTTCTCGATCGTCCCGTCGCCCCCGGATCCCTCGACTCCCGTGGTGCCGTTCAGCCGCCCCGGCTCTTGAGTCCGATGCCGTTCCTGCCGAAACCATCTGCGATGGACCTCCGCCGCATCTCGGCCGGGCTCGTACCGCGCGTCGTCGCGGTCGTCGGCGTCGCCGTCGCCACGACCGCCGGGGTGACCTGGGCTGCGTCGCAGGGTCTGCCTCAGGTCGGCAGCGTCCCCGCGGTGACGAACGCGGTCCCGGCCGCGCCGCTCGTCGTTCCCGACGTGCGCCAGCAGGCGTTCGTGTTCGCCAAGGGCACGCTCGAGGACGACGGCTTCGCCTGGCGCGTCGAGGGCTCGGTGCACGGATACGCCGCGAACATGGTCGTCGCCCAGTCGCCGGCCCCCGGCACGAAGGTCGTCGACACCGGCGCGCCGCCCGTGACCCTGACCCTCGAGCGCAACGGCACGTACGGCCAGAACGGCGAGGCGGAGGACGAGTCGCCGTATGCCGCAACCGCGCTCGAGCCGGCCGAGCTCGCGAGCGCCGTCGGGCCGGCGCTGCCCGCCATCACGACCGCGACGACGCCCGACGCGTCCGCGGCGCCCGAGGCTTCAGCGGCACCGGAGAGAGCAGCGACGACCGTCGCGCCGAAGGCGACGGCCGCCCGCAAGAAGGCGGCGACGCCGTCCGGCTGGCCGCAGAGCCGGCCGCTTGCGTTCGTCGTCGCCGGCGCGAAGAAGGAGCCGCTCGACGAGATGCCGCTGCCGGATCGGGCGCAGGCGCTCGGCCGCTGGCTCGGCTCCCACTCGACGCCGACGGACGCAGATGTCAAGTACTGGCTGTACCAGAACGCCTGGGTGGTCGCAGGGGCGAAGTTCGGCTGGTGGCACGGCGCCCAGGCGCTCGAGGCGCTCATCGCCGTCGACCAGCGCACGGAGAAGCTGTGGCAGATCGGTGCCCTGAGCGAGAGCGTCGCCAGGCAGGCTCTCAGCTACGTCGAGGCACGGGCGAAGTCGTGAGCAGGCTGCGGCAGGCGAACGGCTTCACGATGATCGAGATGCTCGTCGTGTGCCTGATCCTCGGCGTCGTCCTCACCGGGATCACCACCGTCTTCGTCAGCGGCTCGCACGCGGAGCTCAACCTCAACAACCGCTTCCAGGCCCAGCAGGCAGCGCGGCTGGCGCTCGACGCGATGCGCATCGACGCGCACGGGGCCTGCGCCGCGAACGTCCTCTCCAGCGGCTCGAAGCTGGTGCTCGCCTCCGTGCCGACATCGGGCGACTCGACGACGTGCGGCGCGGTCGGCTCCTCGTCCTCGTATCCGAAGGTGGTCTGGTGCGCGCTCACGAGCCCGACCGTCAGCACGCAATACGCGCTCTACCGGTCGACCGCGACGGACAGCAGCTGTACGACGTCCAACGGCAAGCTCGAGGCCGACAACCTCAGCGCGAACACCGTCTTCTCGACCGGGTCTCCGATCACCGTCGAGCAGCTGCAGACCTTCACCGCCACGATGACGGTCAGCCTCCAGTCCGGGACGGCCGGCGTGCCCTACACGCTGGCCGAGGCGCTGACGCTCCGGAACTCCGTCTACCAGACGACCGGCTCGTCGACGGCGTGCTCGACGAGCGACAACACCGTCTGCACGCGCGCCATCTGCCCCTTCTCGGGCGCGGCCTGCTACCCGCCGGTGATCCAGTGAACGGACCGCGGTAGGGACGCATGGACATCGCAATCGCCGCCTGCGCGCTGGCACCGGGCCTCGCCCTCGGAAGCTTCCTCAACGTCGTCGCCGCGCGCGTGCCGCTGCATCGCTCCATCGTCCGGCCCGGCTCGGCCTGCATGAGCTGCGGGCACGAGATCCGGTGGTACGACAACATCCCGCTCGTCTCCTGGCTCGTGCTGCGCGGCCGCTGCCGCGCGTGCGGCGACCGCATCCCGCTCCGCTATCCGGCGGTCGAGCTCGTCACCGCGCTGCTCGTGGCGGGATCGGTCTGGAAGTTCGGGCTCTCCGGCGCGGCTGCGGTGGCGGCATTCTTCTGCGCCGCGCTCGTCGCCGTCTCTGCCACCGACCTCGAGCACCGCATCATCCCGAACCGGATCGTGCTGCCGGCCGCGGCCGTCGTGCTCGCCGCGAACACGGCGCTCCGGCCGAGCCCGGAATGGGCGCTCGGCGCCGTCGGCGCCTCGGGCTTCCTGCTTGTAGCAGCGCTCGCCTATCCGCAGGGGATGGGCATGGGCGACGTCAAGCTCGCGCTCCTGATGGGGGCGGCACTCGGACGCACCGTGACGGTCGCCCTCATGTTCGGCATGGTCGCCGCCGTCGTTCCCGGGATCTACCTGCTCGCCCGCCACGGAAGCGCAGGCCGGAAGATGGGGATCCCGTTCGGACCGTTCCTCGCGCTCGGTTCCGCGGTCGCCCTCTTCGCCGGGCACTACCTCCTTCACTGGTACTGGGGACTCGGGCACTAGCTCTACCCGAACGGGGGAGCAACCGGCGGGAGCGCGCCGCCGATTGATTAGGCGGCTTCACCTCCGTGGGCAGGCACGCACATCGGAGTCAATCTGCGGTGAAAAGGCAGGCAGGCGGTTTCATCCGAACGGTTCGCGTGCGCGGCCTGCTTTCGCGGGCCCTTGCCGACGAGCGCGGCATCTCGCTGATCCTCGCGCTCCTGACGCTCATCGTCCTGGGGACGCTCGGCGGCTCGATCGCCGTCTACACGACGAGCAACCTCCACTCGACGTACCGGGACGCGTCGGCGGTGGACGCCACGCAGCTCGCCGAGGCCGGGCTGAACGACGCGCTCTCGCGTCTCGAGGAGGCGTCGAATCCGACCACCACGACGCTGCTCCCCTCGACGACGGTCAACTACTCGAGCTACGGGGGCTCCGTCACGTACGACGGCACCGCCGTCAGCGCGAACGACGAGGTCACGTGGACGATCTCGTCGACGGGCACGGCGGGCTCCTCCTCGAACCTGACCCGCGAGCGGACGCTCACGCAGACTGCCGTCGTCCGCGGCGTCGACGACGGGGCCGACGGCAGCTCCTGGAGCCGCTTCTACCAGAACGCGACCTCGCCGTGCCTGACGATCGACGACTCGACGTTCGTGACGAACGTCGCCACCAAGGGCAACCTCTGCATCGTCGACGGCGGCGGCATCACGGGCGCGAACACGATCGTGGACGTCGGCGGGACCGTCACGATCACCGGCCCTTCGGTCACGACGAGCACCCACTCGCCGAGCGCGGGCACCGGCTGGACGAACCCGACGAACGTCTACACGAGCAACAGCGTCTACGCGACCAACACCATCGCCGCCGGCGGCACCGGTGCGAACCAGGACACGACGGGCTTCGGCCTCGCGATCCCCTCAACCGCGAAGATCCTCGGGATTCAGGTCTCCGTCCAGCGGCTGGCGAGCGCGTGCTGCAACGCGGTGCAGACGATCGCGGAGACCGGCAGCCCCACCGGCGGCACGTTCACGATCCACGGCACCCCGCCCGGCGGGTCGCAGAAGACCTCGGGCAACATCAACTACAACGAGACGGCTGCCCAGATGACGACCGCGCTCACGGCGTCGACGATGTACAACAGCGGCAACGTGTCGTGCTCGGGCGGCCCTCTGCCCGGGACCGCCATCGCCTGCACCTTCCAGGGCTCGGACGGGTCGCAGGCGATCACGCTGATGTCGCTCGCCTCGAAGAGCCTCACGGGCGGCTCTTCGCCGAACGTGACCTTCACGAACACGGTGACCGGCTCGAACGGCGCGTTGGAGGACGCCACCGTCCAGCTGCTCAAGGCGGGATCCCCGGTGGGAAGCAACAAGGCGTCGTCGAGCACGTGGAGCACGAGCTCGAGCACCGTCACCTACGGCAGCACGTCTGACCTCTGGGGCACCACCTGGACGGCGTCCGATCTGAACGCCTCGAACTTCGGTCTCCGCTTCGCGGCGAAGAACGTTGCGGCTGCGAGCGCCACGGCCTCGCTCGACTACGTCTCGGTCAACGTCACGTACAACGACGACACCAACGGGATCGGCACTGCCGGCACGCCCGTCTCGCAGGCGAACATCGGCGGCACGTGCGCGTACAACGCGCAGGCCGCGCATACGCCGTGCACCTCGGCCGACCACGTGTACGCCCGGACGATCACGACCACGGCACCGGCTTCGAACCCGGCCCTCGTCATGCCCTCGGTCGACTTCAAGTACTGGTGGGCGAACGCGATGCCGGGCCCGAAGCACTTCTGCACGAACTCGAGCCCCGGCCTCTCGACCACCTTCTTCGACAACAACGCGAGCACCACCACCGGCCCCGACGGCAGCCTCACCGTCAACGGCGAGATCGCGCCGTCCACCAGCAGCTACACCTGCCAGGTCTGGTCCCAGCCCCCCACGGGCGGCACGCTGCTCGGCGAGCTTTCCTGGAACCACACCACCCACATCCTCACGATCAAGGGCACGATCTTCGTCGACGGCAACTTCCGCTTCGACACCGACGGCGAGGTCGTCGACTACCACGGCCGCGCCACCCTGATGTCGTCCAAGGACGACGAGATCGACGCGGTCGTCTGCGCCGGCGGGACCGGGACGACGGACGCAACGAGCTGCCTGTCGAACATGTCGAGCTGGGACCCGACGCAGAACTACATGGTGCTCATGTCCGAGGAGAACAACGAGTACGACCAGGGCGGCACGACCTGCAGCGGGAACACGCCGCCCAGCTGCTACAACGGCCACCCGCCGGGAGCCTTCCAGGGCGTCCTCTACTCGACCGCCGACTGCCTGATCCACCAGAACTTCCAGGACAGCGGGCCCGTCATCTGCAACACGATCACGCTTCCGAACGAGAGCGGGATCAACCCGACCTTCTACACGTTCCCGTCTACGGGGAACCTCACCGACGGCCAGATGTACAGCGACACGGCCACGGCGACGCACTTCCGGATCGACGTCGGCCCGGAGACCGGCTAGCGTCGCCGCGGTTCCTCGTCTACCCGAACGAGGGAGCGACCGTTTCGAGCGCCCCGCCGATTGAGTAGGCGGTTCCTCCGTCGCTGGCGCATATCGGAGTCAATCTGCGGTGACATCCTCGGGCAGACGTCTTTTCGGCAGCACTCGCCTTCGCGGCGTGCTCTCGCGGGCGGTCGACGACGAGCACGGCATCTCGCTGCTCCTCGCGCTGCTGACGCTCGTCATCCTGGGGACGCTCGGCAGCTCGGTCGCCGTCTACACGACGAGCCACCTCCACTCGACCTACAACGATCAATCCGCTGCGAACGCGTACCAGCTCGCCGAGGCGGGGCTGAACGACGCGATCTCGCGCCTCGAGGACGCGTCGGATCCGACCGATACGACGCTGCTCCCGTCCACGACCGTCGCCTACACGAACTACGGGGGCTCTGTCACGTACTCGGGCAACGCCGTCACCTCGACGCTTCCGGACGGCGGCAACGAGGTCGCTTGGACGATCACCTCGACGGGCACGGCGGGCTCCTCCTCGAACCTGACCCGCAAGCGCACGCTCTCGCAGACGCTCGCCGTGCGCGGGCTCGTCGACGGCGGAGACCTCGGCTCCTGGAGCCGCTTCTACCAGGACGACGACGCCCAGTGCCTGACGATCGACACCGTCGCGATGCCGACGAACATCGCGACGAAAGGCCCGCTCTGCCTTGTCAACGGCGGCACCATCGCCGGCTCGAGCACGACGATCGACGTCGGCGGCAACGTCACGATTACGGGACCCAAGGTGACGGGCAGCGCCCACTATCCGAGCGCAGCCGGGGGCTGGACGAACCCGACGAACGTCTTCTCGAACAACGGCATCTATGCGACCAACGCGATCAACGCCGCCTCCACCGGCGCGAACGAGGACATGACGGGCTTCAGCCTCGGCATCCCGGCCGGTGCGAAGATCCTCGGCATCGCCGTCAAGCTGGCGAGGATGTCGAGCGCGTGCTGCAACGCCGTGCAGACGATCACGGTGACCGGCAGCCCCACAGGCGGCACCTTCACGATCAAGGGGACGCCGCCCGGCGGTTCGCAGAAGACGTCGGGCAGCATCAACTGGAACTCGACCGCCGCCCAGCTGACCACCGTGCTCACGGCCTCCGGCATGTACGGCAGCGGCAACGTGTCGTGCACGGGCGGACCGTTTCCGGGGACGGCGATCGTGTGCACCTTCCAGGGCTCGGACGCGTCGACGCCCGTCACCTTGATGTCGCTCGGCACGAAGAGCTTCTCGGGCGGCTCGTCGCCCAACGTGTCGTTCTCGAACACCGTGATCGGCTCGAACGGCGGGCTGGAGGACGCGACCGTGCAGCTCCTCAAGACGGGCGCTGCGGTCGGCAGCAACAAGGCGTCGTCCAGCACGTGGGGCACGAGCTCGAGCGCCGTCACCTACGGCAGCTCGACCGATCTCTGGGGTACGACGTGGACCGCGGCCGACCTGAACGCCTCGAACTTCGGTCTCCGCTTCGCGGCGAAGAACGTCGCCGCCGCGACCGCTACCGCCTCGCTCGACTACGCGACGATCACCGTCACCTACAACGACGACACCAACGGGATCGGCACCTCCGGGACGCCCATCTCAGACGCGCAGATCGGCGGAACCTGCACGTACAACGGGCAGCCGGCGCACAACCCGTGCACGTCCACCGACAAGGTCTATGCGACCACGATCGAGAACACGGCGCCGGACGACAACACCGATCTCGTGATGCCGCATCCCGACTTCGGGTACTGGTTCCTGAACGCGAAACCGGGCCCGAAGCACTTCTGCACGAACTCCGGCAACAACTTCTCGCCGAAGCTGTTCGACAACGACAACTCCTCGACGTCGAACGACAGCCTCGTGTTCAACGACGACCCATCTCTCGACATGGCTCCGCTGTCGAAGGACTACGACTGCCAGTACTGGGAGAACGGCGTCCTGGTGGGGCAGCTCAAATGGGACCACACGGCCCACGTGCTCACCGTCAAAGGCACGATCTTCTTCGACGGCGACGTTCGCTTCGACAACGACGGCCAGGTCGTCCACTACCAGGGACGCGCCATCATCTACGCGGCCGGCGCGATCGAGTTCGACGCGCTCGTCTGCGCCGGCGGAACGGGGACGTCGAGCTGCATCGGCAGCATGTCGAGCTGGGACCCGAAGAAGAACTACCTCGTCCTCTACTCCGCCAAGGACTCCGAATACGACCAGGGCGGCTCGAGCTGCTCCGGCCTGCCCAACTCCCAGGGCGTCACCTGCGCGGGCAGCCACCCCGCGTCCGGCTTCCAGGGCGTCGTCTCCTCGCAGGGCGACTGCTTGATCCACGAGCGGTTCCAGCTCAGCGGCCCCGTGATCTGCAACACCATCTCGCTCCCGTACGAGTCGGACGGCTGGCCGACGTATTCGCCCTTCCCCTCGCTCAGCCAGCTCGTCGACGGCCAGAAGTACGGCGACGTCACGAATGCCACCGCCTTCGAGCTCATCCCCGGGCCCCAGACCGGGTAGCGCCGCTAAGGCATCCGGCGGCTGCTGCCGATAACTCGTTCGAGGGATCGGAAGTGACACCCGCCATCACCACGCGCCGGTGAGCGACCGGGACATCGACATCCCGTCGCTCCGCAGCCCGAGCACGGGTCAGCTCCGCGCGCCCTCACCGTTCGGGATCAACGAGTCAGCCGAGCTCGTCGTCGACCTGCTCTCGGCGACGAATCTCGTTCCGGCGGACAAGCTCGCACTCGCGCGCAGCCGCGCGCAGCAGACGGGCTCGCTCGCGACAGCGCTCGTCGAGGAGGGCGTCGCCTCGAGCGAGGGCATCGCCCGGATGCTCGCGGCGCGCCACCGGCTGCCGCTCGTCGACCTCGCGCTCACGCCGGTCGACCCGGATGCGGCGAAGCTCGTCGCGCTCCACGTGCTCGAGCGCGTGGCCGCGATTCCGTACGCCTTCGAGGGCGAGACCGTCAGGGTCGCGATCGCCGACCCGGGCAACCTGCACGGCATCGACGAGCTGCGGCTCGCGACGCGCCACCCGCTCGAGCTCGGCGTCGCCTCGAAGGACGACATCCTCGCCGCGATTCGCAAGCTCGTCCGCGCCAGCGAGGCCCACGCCCGCACAGCGGCCGACCTCGAGGACGAGGCGTACGACGAGCCCGAGGACGACGAGACCGACCTCGAGGCCGAGGACGGCGTCTCGGACGTCCCGCTCGTCCGGCTCGTCAACTCGGTGCTCTTCCAGGCGGCCGAGGACGGCGCCTCCGACGTCCACTTCGAGCCGCAGGAGGACTCGCTCGTCGTGCGGTTCCGGATCGACGGCGTGCTCCAGGAGATGCAGCGCATCCCCAAACGGATGATGGCCGGCGTCACGACGCGCCTGAAGGTTCTCGCAAAGCTCGACATCGCGGAGCGGCGCAAGCCGCAGGACGGCCGCATCTCGCTCAACGCCGCGGCGGCGGGCCGGATGCTCGACGTCCGCGTCGCGACGCTGCCGACCGTCGAGGGCGAGTCGATCGTCATGCGCCTCCTCGACAAGTCGAAGAAACCGCCGACGCTGGCCGAGCTCGGCCTCTCCGAGGAGATGCGCGCGCGGATCTCGGATCTCGTCCTGCGACCGACCGGGGCACTGCTCGTCACCGGCCCGACCGGCTCCGGTAAGTCGACGACACTGTTCGCGTGCCTGAGCCAGATCAGCCGGCCGGAGATCAACATCATCACCGTCGAGGACCCGGTCGAGTACCGGCTCTCGGGCATCAATCAGGTGCAGATCAACGCGCGAGCCGGCATGACGTTCGCGGCGGCGCTGCGCTCGATCCTCCGCTCCGACCCAGACGTGGTGATGGTGGGCGAGATTCGCGACGGCGAGACCGCGAAGATCTCGGTCGAGGCAGCCCTCACCGGTCACCTCGTCCTCTCGACGCTCCACACGAACGATGCACCGAGCGCGCTGACGCGGCTCAACGAGATGGGCGTGGAGCCGTTCCTGACCGGCGCCGCCGTGACCGGCGTGCTCGCACAGCGGCTTGCCCGCAAGCTCTGCTCGCACTGCTGCGAGATGTACACGCCCTCCGTCGACGAGCTGATCGCGGCCCGCGTCTCGCCGGACATCGCCGCCGCCAGCGACGGAATGGTCTTCTACCGCAAGCGCGGCTGCCCGCGCTGCAACCAGACCGGCTACAAGGGCCGGATCGGCGTCTTCCAGCTGCTCGCGATGACCGAGGACCTGGCGACGCTCGCCGCCGCGAAGGCCTCGCGTGAGGAGATCGAGCGTGCCGCCCTGACGACCGGGATGCGCACGCTCTGGGACGACGGGATCGCGAAGGTCTCCGCGGGCCTGACGTCGATCGAAGAGCTCGCCCGCGTCACCGTCTAGCAGCTCCCAGCTCACGCAACCGTCACGACTCATACCCCTGGTGCCAGGCACCGTGCCTGGCACCAGGGGTCGGCGCTATTCGGCGTAGACGTCGCAGCCCAGGTACATGAGGCTCTCGACTGCCTCCGTGACGAAGGCGGTGGCCTGGGCGGCGTCGGCGAACGTGTACGGGCCGGGGCGGACGGGGTCGGTGGTGCGCGCGCCGGCCGGGAAGACCTCCGCCTCGACGACGCAGGAGGTGCCGTAGTCGACCGCACGGAGGATCGTCACCGAGCGGCCGTCCTTCTTCGCGTGACGGACGAACAGCTCGCGGCCCGCCGTCGGGGGGGCGAGGCTGCTCACGGGGTGGTGATCGTCGGCTCTGCGGGGGCCGTCGTCGGCCCGTCCTGCCCGGCGAGGGCGTCGGCCGCGGCCTGCGCGACCGCGTCGCGGTCGGCGAAGCCGTCGATGCGAAGGGCGAGCGTCCCCGGGGCCCTGTAGATCAGCACGCCGGGATCGGGCAGGAGGCCTCCCCCGGGAAGCACGCCGGTGAGCAGGCCGGCGAGCGAGTTGTCGAGGACGTTCACGAGCAGGAAGCCGGCTCCGGCCTCCTCGGCGCCGGCGTGCGCCTCGGCGACCGAGATCGCGTCGACGCTGGCGTCGGGGTCGTAGACGCTGACGACGACGACCTTGTGCTGCGAGAGCTGCCACTGGAGGGCCTGCGGCAAGGTCGCGTCGACGAGGTTGCCGCGGTGCGCGGCGGCGTGCTTCGCGGCCGTCTGCTTCGCAACCGTGTGCTTGGCGGCGGTCTTCGCGGCGGCCGCGGGCGTCGTCTTGCGCTCCGTCGTCGACGTCTTGTGGGCGGGCGTCTCGGTCTTGACCGGCACCGCCGAGCGGTGCGTGGTCACCGTCTTGCCCGGCGTGCTCACCGGCGTCTTCGTCGCGCTCGACGAGTGCGACCGGCCGAGCGTCATCGTGTAGCCGCCGAAGACGACCGCGAGCAGCAGGCCCGCGATGGCGACGATCCTGATCGGCGGGCTGATGGTGAGGCTCACGGCGTTCCTCGGTCGGCGGAGCGGCGGCCGCTCACGGGATCAGGAGCCCGAGACGGAGCACGTCCCCGGAGTGAAGCTCGTCCCGAGGGCGATGGCGCCGCCTGGGCCGGGCGCGACGGCGGTCCAGCGACCGACGGACGCGGTCAGGCAGAAGTCGGTCGGCGAGGTCTGGTTGCCGTTCCAGTTGAGCGGGTCGATGACGAGCGGAGCGCCCGGGACGACCGAGATCGACGCGTCGTAGTTCGTGGCGAGCTCCCCGAGCGAGATGTTGCTGTAGCCGTTGTCGGTCGTGCTGATCGCGGCGTCCGGGTCGTTCCGGCTCTGCGGGAAGTTGTCGGCCGCATAGGCCTCGACGGCTTTCAGCGCCTGCACGACGGCCTGCTTGGCGGAGGTCTTCTCGGCGCGGTCCTTGAAGCTGAGGTAGGACGGCAGCGCGATCGTCAGGAGGATTCCCAGGATGAGGAGGACGATCGTCAGCTCGACGAGCGTGAAGCCCTCCTCGGCGGCGAGGCGGCGACGGATACGCGAAACGAGGCGGTCGAACCGGCGAAGCATCTCCCTCTCCTTATCGGGATCAGATGACACCTGCTTTAGCTCCGGCTGCGGTGAAAGGGGCGCGGTCGCCCGCGCCCCTTTCGACGGTCGAGCCTAGAGGCTCAGGATCACGTGCAGACCGCGGTCGGGTCCGTCGTCTGCGTGATGACGCCGGCCGGGCCCTTCTTGTAGGCGAACCAGTTGCCGACCTGCGAGTAGACGCAGTAGTTGGTCGCGGTCGGGGCCACGGTCGCCGTGACGCCGGCCGCGTCGGTGCCCGCGCCG
>DASPTD010000026.1:0-13525 GCA_035623575.1 Gaiellaceae bacterium | reverse complement strand
CGGGTCCGGCGCGGCGCGCGGATAGAGTGCGGCGCCGATGACGATCCCCGAGACACTCGAGCAGCTCCTCGATGCTCCTGCGCCGTCGGGGCAGGAAGCGCTCGCCGTGCGGGTCTGGCGGGCCGCGGCCGCCGCCGTCGGCGAGGTGTCGGGCAACGTGCTCGGCTCGTCCTGGGTGCGCGTGCCCGGGACGGCCGGCGGGCCGCTGCTCGCGGTCGTCGGTCACATAGACGAGATCGGCCTGGTCGTCACCCACGCCGGCGACGACGGTCTCATCGCCGTACGCGCGCTCGGCGGCTTCGACCCCCACGTCATGCTGGGTCAGCGCGTCGACGTGCTCGCACGCGACGGACCGCTCGCCGGCGTCGTCGGTGCGCGCTACCGGAAGCGCAAGGCCGGAGAGGAGCGCAAGCCGCTCGAGTTCGACGACCTCTATCTCGACGTCGGCGCGAAGGACGGAGCGGAGGCACGCACGCTCGTGCGCCCCGGCGACACGGCCGTGATCGCCGGCGCGCCGCTCGAGCTGCGAAACGGCCGGATCGCAGCCCGCTCCTTGGACAACCGGCTCGGCTCGTACGTCGCGCTCGAGGTGGCGCGCCGCGTCGCCGCCGCGGGCGGCGCCCCGGGCGACGTCGCAGGCGTTGCCGTCGTCCAGGAGGAGGTGGGCGACTTCGCCGGCTCGCGCACAGCCGCCTACGAGCTCCGCCCTGCGGTGGCGATCGCCGTCGACGTGACCCACGCGACCGACGTCCGCGGCGGCGATCCCGAGGATCACGGGGAGCACAGGCTCGGCGGGGGCGCCGTGATCACGCGCGGCGCGTCGATGCACCCGCGGGTCTTCGAGCTGCTGGTCGAGACCGCCGAGCGGGAGGGCGTCCCCATCGCGGTCGAGGTGTCGCGTGGGCAGACGAACACGGACGCCGACGCGGTCTACCTCAGCCGTACGGGCGTCGCGGTCGGCCTCGTCTCGATCCCGATCCGCTACATGCACACGCCGATCGAGACCGCGCAGCTCGACGATGTCGAGGCCGTCGTGCGGCTGCTCGTCGCCTTCGCCCACCGGCTCGACGCGGGTACGAGCTTCGGCTCCTGAGCGGGGAGCTACCCTCTCTCCGTGGGCCGCACGGTGATCGTCTCCGCGGTACGCACGCCCTTCGGGCGCCTCGGCGGCGGGCTGAAGGACCATGCCGCGACGGAGCTCGGGGCAGCGGCGATCCGTGCCGCGCTCGAGCGGGCTGGCCTCGAGGGTCGCGAGGTCGATTACGTGATCATGGGCCAGGTGCTCCAGGGCGGTGCCGGCCAGGCGCCGGCGCGCCAGGCCGCGGTCGGCGCCGGCATCCCGATCGAGGTTCCCGCCGACACGATCAACAAGGTGTGCGCCTCGTCGATCCGCGCCGTCGAGATCGCCGACTCGATGATCCGCGCCGGCGACGCCGAGATCGTCGTCACCGGCGGGATGGAGTCGATGTCGAATGCGCCGTACATCCTCGACCGGGCCCGCTTCGGCTACCGGCTCGGCGACGGCACGCTCATCGACCTGATGACGCATGACGGGCTCACGTCGTCGTTCGACGGGCGGCACATGGTGCAGCAGGCGTCCTTCGTCTCCCGCGAGCTCGGAATCTCGCGCGAGGACCAGGATCGATGGGCACTGCGCTCGCAGGAGCGCGCAGCGGCGGCGCAGGACGCGGGTCGCTTCGACGACGAGCTCGTCGCGGTCGGCGACGTCTCGGCCGACGAGTCCGTCCGGCGCGACACGACGTACGAGAAGCTCGCCGCGCTGAAGCCGGTGTTCGATCCCGAGGGGACGACGACGGCCGGCAACGCGCCCGGCGTCAACGACGGCGCCTCGTGCGTGGTCGTCTGCTCCGAGGACTTCGCGCGGCGGCGGAGCCTCGAGCCGCTCGCGACCGTCGTCGCGCAGGGGTACGTCGCCGACGAGTTCGCCTATCTCGCGCGCACGCCTGCGAAGGCGGGATCGATGGCGCTCGAGCGGGCGGGCAGGACGATCGCCGACGTGCGGCGGGTGGAGGTGAACGAGGCGTTCGCGTCGGTGGCCGTCAACTCCGTCGAGCTTCTCGGCGCCGACCCGGAGACGGTGAACGTGAACGGCGGTGCGATCGCGCTCGGACATCCGATCGGCGCGAGCGGCGGCCGCATCCTCGCCACGATGGTGCACGAGCTCCGCCGTGAGGGCGGCGGTCTCGGCCTCGCCGCCATCTGCTCCGGCGGCGGCCAGGGCGACGCGATCCTGATCGACGTCTGAGGCTCCGAAACCCGCAAGTACCAACGTGTAACGTGCGCCGGGCTCCTCCTCCGCCGTCGCTGGACCCGTTTCGGCGCCGGCGGTGTAACACCCCGTCAGCGTCCAAGGAGGAGTGATGTTCCGCCGCCTCGCCGTCCTGCTCGCCGCCGTCGCCGGGCTCGCCCTCGTTCCTGTCGCTTTCGCCGCCTATCCGGCGCCGTTCGCCGTCCAGGGCGGGAGCGGCCTCCTCAGCCTCGACGGCTCCGTCCATTTCGTCGCCCAGAAGGCCGGCGCCGACACGATCGTCTCGGCTATCGGGACGAGCGGAGGCGCCACCCTCGAGAAGCGGACCATCGCTGGCGCGTACGGGATCCCCACCGTCACGCAGTCGGGTCTGGCCGCGGGGCTCTTCCACGACGGCAGCGCGTTCGTGCTCCAGAACGTCGGCATCGAGAAGACCTCGAGCTTCGTCATCCTCGACGCGCACGATCTCGCCACGCGGGACTCGATCACACTCAGAGGCACGTTCGGCTTCGACGCGCTCTCGCCGGATGCCTCCAGGCTCTACCTGATCCAGCACACGTCGGCGCAGGACGTCCAGCACTACGTCGTGCGTGCCTACGACCTGGCGACGCACACGCTCATGCCAGGGCGGATCGCCGACAAGACGCAGAAGAGCTGGGTCATGCAGGGCTGGGCCGTCGACCGGGTCTCGACCGCAGACGGCCGCTGGGCGTACACCCTGTACGCAAACCCCGGCGGCTACCCGTTCATCCACGCGCTCGACACGGTCGACGGCATCGCGCACTGCATCGGCCTGCCCTGGAGGGCGACCGATCAGACTCCGGTCTTCGAGTTCACGCTTGCGTTGAAAGGGACGTCGCTCGTGGTGAGGCGGCACGACGGCCGCACGTGGCGGGTCGTCGACACGACGAACTGGCGCGTCTCGGCGAGATAGCCTCCGTGCATGGCCTTCGAGCACGTCCTCGTCGTCGGCGCAGGTCAGATGGGCGGCGGGATCGCGCAGGTCGTCGCGGCGTCCGGGCGACGCGTCTCGCTGTACGACGCTGCGCCGGGCGCCCTGGAGCGCGGCCTCGGCACGATGCGCAGGAGCCTCGAGAAGCTCGCCGAGAAAGGCGGTGCCGATCCCGAAGAGGTGCTCGCGCGCGTGGAGCCTGCCGACGGGCTCGTTCCGGCCGACCTCCTGATCGAGGCGGTCGTGGAGGAGGCGCGCGTGAAGGAGGAGATCTTCCGGCGCGCCGACGCACTCCTGCCTCCTGCGGCGATTCTCGCATCGAACACGTCGTCGATCCCGATCACCTCGCTCGCCGCCGTGACCTCCCGGCCCGACCGGGTGATCGGCATGCACTTCTTCAATCCCGTGCCGGTGCTGAAGCTCGTCGAGGTGATCCGAGGTCTCGAGACCTCGGACGAGACGGCGCAGGCGATCGTCCAGCTCGCCGGCGAGCTCGGCAAGACGCCCGCGGAGGCGCGCGACCTGCCCGGCTTCGTCTCGAACCGCATCCTGATGCCGTTCATCAACGAGGCCGCGTACGCGCTGCTCGAGGGGGTCGCCGAGCCCGAGGCGATCGACACGATCGCGCGGCTCGGCTTCGCGCACCCGCTGGGCCCACTCGCGCTCGCCGACCTGATCGGGCTCGACACGTGCGTCGCGATCATGGAGGTGCTCCACCGGGGACTCGGCGACCCGAAGTACGCGCCCTGCCCGCTCCTCCGCCAATACGTGCAGGCAGGCCGGCTGGGGCGCAAGTCGGGGCGGGGCTTCTACACGTACTGAGCTACGCCGTCGGCCCGCTCGCCGCCGGCACTGCGACCTGCTCCCAGAGGACGATCCTCCCCTCGTGGACGACGAAGAGCGCGGCCGCCTTCTGGCCGGGGCCGTCGCACGTGTGCTTCGGCCGGTGGCCCAGCACGAACGTCGCGACGACGCGTTCGCCTTTCACCGTCATCGCCACGATCCGGCCCGCGCACGGCAGCGAGCTGTTGAATACAACGGCGAGCGCTTGCGTCGGGAGGACAGCGTCGAGTGGCCCCTGGACGACGCGCGCGTTCCTCGCGAACAATTCCCCGGCCGCCCGGTTGTCGTTCGCATTCAGAGCCTTGCTCCATGCGCGCACGACTGCCGCGGGCGACGGGGAACCCGTCGTCGCGAGCGCTGCGCCCGAGCCCGCCGCCGCCACGGCGAGCGCGGCTCCGAGGGCGGCCAGCCGCTCCACCTCGTCACTATAGTCCCGACCGTGGATTTCGAGCTCGCCCCGGAGCAGAAGGAGATCCAGGGGCTCGCGCGGGAGTTCGCACGACAGGAGATCGAGCCGCACGCCGCGGAGTGGGACCGGGAGCACCGCTTCCCGCGCGAGGTGTTCGCGAAGCTCGCCGGGCTGGGGCTGATGGGAGTGTGCGTCCCGGCCGAGTACGGCGGAGCGGGCGCCGACTTCCTCTCCTACATCCTCGTGCTCGAGGAGCTCTCACGCGCCGATGCCGGCGTCGGCGTCACCGTCGCCGTGCACACGAGCGCGGTGACGCTGCCGCTCCTGACCTGGGGGACGGACGAGCAGCGGTCGCGCTTCATCCCGCCGCTCGCTGCCGGCGAGCAGCTGGGGGCGTTCGCGCTGACCGAGCCGGACGCCGGATCGGACGCCGGTGCGCTGCGCACGCGCGCGGAGCCCGACGGCGACGGCTGGCTGATCACGGGTGCGAAGCAATGGATCACGAACGGGCGCCACGCCGGCACGTTCCTGCTCTTCGCCCGCACCGATCCGGAGACGCCGGGGCCGGGCGGCGTCAGTGCCTTTGTCCTCGACGCGGAGCACGTCCGGATCACCCGTGACGAGGAGAAGCTCGGCCTCAACTCGTCCGTCACGAGCGACCTCGTGGTCGAGGGTGCGCACGCGGGCCGCGACCGGCTGCTGCACGAGGAGGGCAAGGGCTTCCAGGTCGCGATGCAGACCCTCGACGGCGGCCGGATCGGAATCGCGGCCCAGGCGCTCGGGATCGCGCAGGCGGCGTACGACGTCGCCCGCGAGTACGCGAAGGAGCGCCACGCCTTCGGCCACGCGATCGCCGAGTTCCAGGCGATCCAGCACAAGCTCGCCGACATGTCGACGGAGATCGACGCCGCCCGGCTCCTCGTCTACCACGCGGCGACGCTGAAGGAGCGCGGCGAGCCGCACACCGAGGCGGGCGCGAAGGCGAAGCTGTTCGCGTCGGAGATGGCGCGCCGCCAGACCGCCGAGGCGATCCAGGTTCTCGGCGGCTACGGCTACACGAGGGAGTTTCCCGTCGAGCGCTACTACCGCGACGCGAAGATCACCGAGATCTACGAGGGGACGAGCGAGATCCAGCGTCTGGTGATCGCCCGCTCGATCCTCGGCCTCCAGCAGCGCTCGATGGCTCAGGGCTAGGCCTAATCTACGGTTCGTGACCCGCCGCCGCGACGAGCCCGTTCGCCTCACCCGCATCTACACACGGGGCGGCGACTCGGGCGAGACGAGCCTCGGCGACGGCGCGCGCGTGTCGAAGCTCGACCCCCGGATCGCGGCGTTCGGCGCGGTGGACGAGCTCAACTCGCAGCTCGGGCTGGCGCTCACCGCGTCCGACCTTCCGGCCGAGCTGCGCGTGCCGTTGCGACGGATCCAGAACGAGCTCTTCGACGTCGGGGCGGACCTCTGTGTCCCCTACGCCGGCCCCGACGAGCGCCTGCGGGTGAAACAGCCGCTGATCGACGGCCTCGAGCAGCTCTGCGACGAGCTCAACGGGCCGCTGCCGGAGCTCAAGAGCTTCGTCCTGCCCGGCGGCTCCGAGGCAGCGGCGCGCCTGCACGTGGCGCGTGCCGTCAACCGCCGCGCCGAGCTCACCGTTCTCGCCGCAGCAGCCTCGGTCGGCGTCAATCCTCTTGCGCCCGTCTACCTCAACCGGCTCGCGGATCTGCTGTTCATCCTCGCCCGCGCGGCCAACGTCCTCCGGGGCGTCGACGAGCCGCTCTGGCGCCCGGGCGGTTAGGACTGGCGGAGCGCCTTGACGATCACGCCGGCGATCTCCGCGCCGGAGGCCGAGCGGCCGAGGACGGCGTCGACGCCGATCGTGCGGGCGTACGCGGCAACGGCCGGGTCGTTCGTCAGGCCGACGATCTTCACCTCTGGGAGCAGGGCGTGGAGCCCGATCAGCGTCTGCATCGGGACGGTGCCGAGATCGACGACGACGGCGGCCCCCGCGGTGCCCGACGTCGGATCGACGGCGGTGTAGAGCTCCGAGTCGGCGAGCGTCCGGACGAGATAGCCGCGGCCGAGGGCAGAGCTCAGGCCGGCCGTGCCGGCCCGGGCGCCGTGGATCACGACGATCCGGAGCGGACGCACGACCTGCCACAGCGGCGACGTGGGACGGCGCTTCACGAAGGCGATCCTCGCCGTACGGTTCGCGACCTGGCCGATCCCGTCGGCGTGCATCTGGAGCCGGTAGACGCCCGGCTTCGTGACGTGCAGCGGAACGCGCAGGATGGTGATTCCGGCGTGCCGAGTGGGTGTCTTGATCGTCTGGCCCGGGACCTTCCTGCCGTTGGGGCCGACGAACGAGCCGGTCACACGTGCAGGAGCGGTCAACGCGAGCCGCACCGCGACGAAGGTGCGATCGTCGATCCAGAGACGCCGGGCGGTCAGGATGCTCAGTGCGAGCTTCGTCGCGGCCGGGTGCACCGCCAGGGCGTAGAAGGTCAGGTGCCGTGTGAGCACGTGGACGGTTCCGTCGGAGTCGCGGAACCAGCCGTCGGTCTGGCCGGCGGGAAGGTTGAAGGTCGGCAGCTGCGTGATCGTCCGCCACGACTTCGCGTCCTGGGACGTCATCGGTGTCGAGCCCTCGGGCGCGTGGGGGAACTGGATGTCGGCGACCTGGCCGAGGTTCGTGACGGGGGCGTGGTTGCTGCGCATGAACGCTGTGACATCGACGACGACGCTGCCGTCGGGAATGCCGGTGACGGCGCTCGCCGCCGTTGGCGCGATCTGGATCACGACCGCGTCGCCGAACGTATTCATCGGCCAGCTGAACAGCGTGTTGCCGTCCGCAGCCGTGAGCGAGTCGGCGAGCTGCGGCACGGCGTTCTTCTCCACGGGCGGGGCCACCGCCTCGGTCCCGCTCGCGCTCGTCGCCGGTGGTGCCCAGATCGTGAAGTGGGAGAGGATGCTCTGCGACTGGCCGCCCGCGCCGAGCGTGCCGGTGACGATGTAGAGGCCTGGGGTGCTCGTGGCGAACGTCCAGGTCTCGCTCTGGCCCGTTCGCGGATCGAGGGCGGTCGTGGAGCCGTCAGGCCGTGCGACGGTCATGCCCGTCCAGTTGACCGACTGGTTGGCATTCAGCGTGATCGCGGCGACCGAGACGACTGTCGAACCGTCCTGCGGCGAGGCGGAGACGAGCGTGGGGGCGGTGATGCCCGCGCCGCCGCCCGCAGGCGGGACGACGATCGGCGTCTGGTTCGTCGCGGTGACGGCGAACGGCGCGACGTCGTTTGTCGCCGCGTCGTGCAGCGCGTTCAATGCGGGCACGGCGTAGGAGACCGCGACCGTGTCGCTGCTCGCGACGGCTTGCGCCAGGGTCAAGGTCGCGACGTTGCCGCTGAGGACCGCGCCGGTGACGAGGATCTGGTGGCCGTCCACGCTGACGGTGAAGGCGCTGCCGTCGGGTGCCGCACCGGCGAGCGCCTCGCTGAAGGCGAGCGTCAGGGTGGCGGCGTCGACGGTGGCGCTGCTCAGCACAGGCGGCGTCGTGTCGGTGGTGTTGTTCACCACGGTCACCGGGCCGAAGCTCGTGGTCGCGTTCTCGGACGGCACCGCGAGGTCGCGGATCCGGTCGCCGGAGGCCGCGGGCTCGGTGTACGTGGTCTTCACCGTCTGGCCGTTGTTCGGCGACGTCGGCAGGCCGAGCGTGATCGTCGAGCCGGAGCAGGCGAGGGAGGTCGGCGCCGGCTGTGCGATGCCGTTGTACGTGACGAGAAACGCGCTTGCAGGCGTCGTTGCCGTGCAGTCGAGCGGCTCGCTCATGTTGACCGTGAGCTGCGTGCCCGTTGCGTTGGTCGAGGCGGAGACGAACGTCGGCGGCGTCACGTCGGGAATCTCAGCCACGTTCGCGTTGTTGATCGTCGCCGAGTTGCCGACGTTGTCGGTCACGACGAGCTGGTACTGGTAGCAGTGGCCGCCGGACACGGTGTTGTCGACCCCGCCGGCGAGCGTCACGTTCGAGAAGCCCGACCAGTTGGCCGTGTCGCACGTCGCGCCGGTGAAGGTCGTCTGCGCGCGCTGCACCTGCGTGGTCGCGACGCCCGAGTCGGCATCGGAGGCCGACGTCGTCACGGGCACGGAGGCGCTTCCGTATACACCGTTCGCGTAGGTGATCGAACCGGTCGGCGCGGTCGTGTCGGACTGCACGTTGAGCGTGTCGACGGTCGCGGTCGGGTCGCGGGTCACCTGGATCGAGTCGCCGATGCCGCCGCCGCTCCACGTGTACGTGCCGGAGATGAACGGCGCCGAGCTCGCCGCGAAGTCGGCGGCGGGGCTGCTCGTCAGCGCGCCGGAGGAGCCCTTGCCCTGCCAGGTCGCGGTCGTGACGCCGTTCTGGCCCGTGCCCGTCAGCTGGAGCTGGAAGGTGCCGCCGCCCGGACCGAGGTAGAGCGTCGTTCCGGCCAGGTACGCGCCGCTCGAGGCGCCGGGGGCGAGCGCGATCGGCGAGCCGTTGACGATCTCGGCGATCGAGGACGAGCCGTATGTCGTCGTCAGGCCGGTGCCGTTCGTGACGACGAGCTGGTACTCGTAGCAGTTGCCGACCGAGACGGTCGAGTCGCTGATCGGGCTGCTGGCGGGGTTCGTGATGATCGTCGAGAAGCTCGAGAAGGCGCCGCACGTCGAGCCGGAGAGCGTCGCCGCTGCGCGCTGGACGAGGATCTGGGAGATGCCGGATTCGGCGTCGGTGCCCGAGTCCCAGTTGACCGACACGGCGTCGAGGCTCGAGACGCCGTCGGAGTACTGGATCGAGCCGCCGGTCGGCCCGGTCGTGTCGACGAGAACGATCGTGCTCACCGAGGCGACGTTGCCGACGGCATCCTTGGCGGTCAGCGTGTACTGGTAGCACCGGCCGTCAGTCGGGACCGTGTCGGTCGCGCCGGAGACGACGTTTGCGCCGGTGTCGACATAGCCGGTGGCCGGGCAGCTGCCAGGCCCGCTCGGCGCAAGCGGGTCGGAGCGCGTGATCACGTTCGAGGCGATACCCGAGCCGCCGTCCGTGAAGGCGACCGACGAGATCCCGATCGTCAGCGAGCTCGAGTACGGGTTGACCGAGAGCGAGCCGCCTGCGGGCGCGGTCGAGTCCTGCGTGACCGTGAACGCGCCGGGCGTGGAGCCGAGGCCGGCATTGTTGTTGACGACCACGCTCTGCCCGGCGGTCGGCCCGGTTGTCGTGCCGTCGAAGGTGACCGCGAGCTGGTTGCCCGTCTGCGTCACGCCGAAATTCGCACCGCCGCTGGCGTTGAGGCTCGAGAAGGTGTAGCCGGCATTGCCGGGCATGATCCCGGACTCGCCGTCGCTCGAGCCGTTCGCGGTGACCGTGAACGTGCCGCCGGCGGAGGGCCGGAAGAAGAGGGTCGAGCCGCTGAGGAACGTGTTCCCGGCCGAGAGGCCCGTGATGCTGACGGTGGGCTGCGACGGCGGCGTCGTGTCGACCATCACGACTGTCGAGACCGACGTCGCGTTGCCGACGTTGTCCGCGCCGGTGAGCGTGAAGAGGTAGCAGTGACCGCTGCTGACGCTCTGCGGCGTCGTGCCCGAGATCGTGCTCGACGAGCCGTATGCGCCGCACGCGTCGTTCGCGAGCGTGGCGGACTGCACCGTCAGCGTCGAGCTCGCGAGGCCGGAGCCGGCGTCGGTGTAGTCCGTGCGGCTGTCGATCGTGACCGTGGTGCCGCTGTTGAGGTAGCTCGAAGTGGCGACACCTGCGGCCGCCGTGCCGTTGACCGTCAACGCGCCGCCGCTCGGCGCCGTCGAGTCCGCCGTGACCGTGAAGTTCGCGTCGGACGAGTCGAGGCCGGCGTTGTCCGTCGAGTGCACCGTGTAGGTGTTGCTGCCGCTGCTCGTGTGATCGAAGGCGACGGCGAGTTGGCTGCCCGTCTGCGTGCCGTTCAGGTTTCCGCTCAGCGGCGAGAAGGTGTAGCCGGAATTGCCGGTCTTGATGCCGGACTCGGCGTCGGTCGAGCCGTTTGCGTCGACGGTGAAGGTGCCGCCGTCGGACGGGCGGAAGAAGAGGGTCCCGGCACCGTTGTCGAACGTGTTGCCGGACGAGAGGCCGGTGAAGTCGATCGTAGGCTGCGACGGCGGTGTCGTGTCGATCATGACTGTGACCGAGAGCGAGGCGGCGTTACCGACGTGATCGGTGCCGGTGAGCGTGAAGAGGTAGCAGTTGCCGCTCGCGAACGAGATGCCGCTCACGTCGGTGCCGGTGATCGTCGTCGGCGCGCCGTAGCTGCCGCAGACGCCGTTGCTCAGCGTGGCCGAGGCGACGCTGAGCAGGGACGACGCCACGCCGGAGCCGGCGCCGTCGTTGCCGAAGTCGGTGCGCGAGCCGACGGAGACACTCGTGCTCGTCGCCCACGTCGACGCGCCGCCGCTCGTCGCCGGCGTGCCGTTGACGGTCAGCACGCCGCCGGTCGGCGCCGAGTTGTCGAGCAGGAACGTCAGCGTGTTGTCACTGGTGTTGCCGGTGGGCGTGACGGTGTCGACCGAGGAGACGAGCTTCTGGCCGGGAGCCGTGATCGCGGCAGAGCTGAACGTGTAGGCGCTGGGCGAGTCGACGTCCCACGGGTTGGCCGAGCCGTTGCTCTGCGTGCCGCCGGAGCCGGTGAAGCCGGTCGTGCCCGAGAGATCCGGGAAGACGACGTCGGCGATGCCGGTCTGGTCGGTCGAGTGGGCGTGGATGGTGAACCCGCCGCCCGAGTTGACCGTGCTGTAGTAGAGGTTGTAGTCGTTGCCGGCGTTCGGGGCCGGGTGCGTGCCGACCTGGACCAGGTAGGCGTGCGAGGCGCCGGTGAGCGAGAGCGTCGTCGCCGGCGGCGTCAGATCGGTGCCGTACGTGAAGTGGACGAGCTGGTCGACCTCGTTGTTGCCGACGTTGTCGGTCGAGTGGACGGTGACGACGTAGCTGTCGGGCGCCGCGAGCTTCGACTGGTCGAGCCCGTAGCTCCAGTTGGAGCCTGCGACGGTCGCCGTGAGCTGAACCGGGGTCGACGAGGTGAAGCCTGAGCCGTCGTAGTACGTCGTCGTCCCGGAGGCGGTCTGCGCGATCGTCAGCACGACGGACGCGACACCGGAGCCTGCGCCGTCGCTGACGGTGCCGCAGATGTTGCCACCGGCCGGTGCGCCGCTGCAGTTCGCGGCGGCGCCGGGGTTCCACGACGTGCCGTCGTAGCCGACGTGGTCGACCGGGAACTGAACGTTCGTGGCTGCCGGCGTGCCGTCGGCTGTGACCGTGATCGAGTCGCTCGCCGTGCCGGCGGACGGGAGGGTGACGCCGTTGGCGGCCGTGATCGTCTCGGCGCCGGGCGACGAGATCGGGGTGCCGGTGCCGTCGAAGCTGTAGGTCGACGACTCGTAGCTGCTGCCGCCGGTGTGCGTGCCGGCGTTCGAACCCGTGGCGAGCAGCGCCGGGAAGGTGACCGAGGCGATTCCGGTCTGGGCGTCGCTCGCCGAGGTCTCGAGCTTGAACGAGCCCTGGCCGGCCGCCCGTAGGAAGAGGGTCTTCGAGCCCGCGTCGTAGTACTGGGCGGCGGCACCGGTGACCGGGGTCGGCGCCGCGACGGCCACGGCCGGCGCGCTGTTGTCGACGACGACGGTGTTGATCGAGGACGTCGTCGTGTTGGCGACGTTGTCCGTCGCGATCGCGGCGATCGCGTAGCTGTGGCCGTCCGTGAGGCCGGTGTTGTTCCAGGCGACGGAGTAGACCCCGGCGACGGCGGTCGGCTGCGTCGCGCCGATCTGTGCGCCGAAGAGGGAGGTGTTCGTCGGGTCGCAGCCGGCGTGCAGGGTGGTGTCGCACTCGTAGAAGGCGACGGCGGCGACGCCGGAGCCTGCGTCGGTCGGCGAGGCCGAGACGACGACACCGGTGCGCACGTTCGTCCCGTCCGCCGGCCCGCCGAGGCTGAACGCGGCCGGGCCGCTGCCGTCGGCGTCGACCGTCAGCGAGTCGGTGGCGGTGATCGCGGCCGGAATCGTGTCGCCGTTGTAGGCGGTGATCGTCTCGGAGCCGGGGCTCGAGAAGGCGCTGCCGGTGCCGTCGAAGCTGTAGACGGCGGACTCGTAGTTGCTGCCGCTCGTCGGCGACGCCTGGTCGTTCGAGCCCGTGCCGAACATCGCCGGGAAGCTGACCTTCGTGATACCGGACTGCGCGTCGGTCGCATTCGCCTCGAGCGTGAAGCTGCCCGCCTTGTTCGCGTTGAGCCAGAGGGTGTTGCTCGGACCGTCGTAGTACTGGTACGAGCTCCCGGAGGCAGCGACCGGGGCGGCGACCGTCACGTTCGGCGCCGTCGTGTCGACCGTGAACGACCTGGTCGCCGAGAAGCTCGAGGCGGAGGCGGCCGCGTCGACGTTCTTCGCGCGCCAGTAGTAGGTCGTTCCGGTCTGGAGGTCGAGGCCGCCCGGGACGGCGGCGCTGCCGCTCTGGCCGACGTTCAGCGTCGTGCTGCTGGAGTCGAACGTGCCGAGCGACGCCGAGCAGTTGCTCGTCGTGCAGACCTCGAAGGTGACCTTGCCCGTGTCGAGCGTGTCCGGATCGCTGAACGTCGCGCTCAGCGCGGGCGTGGTCGAGTCGATGAACGTGCCGTCGGCCGGCGTGCCCGGTGCGGGGGTGTTCGGCGCTGCGTCAGGGTTCAGGTTCGTGACCGTCTGCGCCGTGTACGTCGCGGCCTGGTTGCCCGCCACGTCCTCGATCGCGGTGCCGGTGTAGGCGACGGTGACGGTGTCGAGGTATTGCGCGGCCGTGTGGACGGTGAGGCGGACAATCGTGTTCCCGCCGGCGAACGCAATAGCGTCGACCGCATCGGTGTTCCCGTTCACCTTGACGGTGAAGTCGCTACCGGCCGGTGTCGAGCCCGGATCGAGCGGCTCGCTGTAGGTGATGTCGAGCGTCGTGCCGTCGATCGTGCGCGAGGTGACGGTGGGGGCGGTGGTGTCGATGGTGATGGTCTTGTTGGCCGAGAGGGAGCCGGCGGCGCCGGGGTTGGCGAGGGTGAGGGTG
>DASPTD010000001.1:0-13579 GCA_035623575.1 Gaiellaceae bacterium | reverse complement strand
CCTGAATCTCGCAGGCCAGGCGAAGCTCCGGGCGGATCTCACCTGCGACCAGTTCAGCCACCATCCGTGCGGGCACCCGCTCAAGTCCGTCTTCGCCCGCTACCTGGCGGGCTCGTCGAGCTACCGGATCGGCGAGAACCTTGCCTGGGGCACCGGCGACGACGGCACGCCGCGGCAGACGCTGAGCAACTGGCTGAACTCGCCGGAGCACCGGGCGAACCTGCTCACGCCCCAGTTCCGCGACCTCGGCGTCGGCTACCTCGCGAACCAGAGCTTCCAGGGGCTTCAGGACGCGACCCTCTGGTCCCAGGAGTTCGGGACCGGCGGCAGGGTCCTCGAGCGCGCGGGCACGCGCCGGCGGTAGCCGGGAGAAGATCGCCGCGAGAGGTGGGGGCCCCGGCGGACCGGGGCCCCATCGGCTCGCCGTTACGGGTTCGTGGTGGTCTTCGAGTGCCCCGACTGCTGCAAGCTCTGCCGGAGCGCCTGGAGGGCCTGGTGGGCGGCCTGGAGCGCGGTCGTGACCGCGTCGCGCTCCTGGGCGAGCTGCTGGTTCGCCTGCTGCAACAGCGGCTTCAGCTGCCCCTGACCGGTCTTCGACTGGTGGACCGCCTGGATGTCGGTCTTCAGCTGCGTCCAGTCGGCCTGGACCGCAGGAAGCAGCGACTGGCGGTCGGACTGCACCTTCTGGACGTCGGCCAGCAAGGTCTGCCGGATCGTCCGGCGATCCGTCGATCCCTGCAGCGACTGCACGTCGGAGCTGATCTTCTGCGCGTCGGCGAGCACCGCGCTGTGCAGCGACGTCGCGTCGGTGACGAGCTTCTGTAGATCAGCCTCGGCAGTCGCGACGGGATCGTCGGCCCGCGCGGCCGCTACTCCAAGCGAAACGGCAACGAGCGCCGCAGCGGCGAGGAGGAGGAGTTTCTTGCCCATCCGCTTTCTGCTCCTGTCTCGTAGGCCTGCACCGGCACGCTGATCGGCAGCGGCGGCCCCGAGCCACAGCCCTCGGACGGGCCTTTGTCGCGGGCGGGCCGCAGCCGGCATCGACGCACAGCGCGGCCGGGCGGCAGAGCGGCTGTCTCGCCAAGCCCTCCTACTCGACCCGGCCGCACCACCGGGCGGCGAACGTGCCGTCGAAGGAGAACGTCTTGCCTTCGAAGTGGGTCAGGGGGACCGTCACGCGGCCGTGCCAGACGCCGTTGCGCGTGGGATCGACGCGCGTGAGCACGAGCTTCACCTTCGGCTGGACCGTGTAGTAGTGCACGGGGGCAACGAAGAAGTCGACCTGCACGAAGCTCTGGTCGCCGCTGTTGACGGTGGGCCGACCCGTGACGAGCGGCGAGCCGGTGACGATCGTCACCGTCAGATACGGCGGCTTGGCGAGCAGGGTGTCCTTGCACGCGAGCAGCTGCTGGGTGAGGTAGAGCACGTAGTTGGCCCCGTCGTAGGTCGCGAGCGCGTACCGCGGCCTGAAGGAGACGCCGGCTCCCATCCCGCTTCCGGTGGTCGGCTCGGACCCGGAGCCGGCCGCCCGTGGCGGGTACGGCGTCTTCGCGGCAATGGAGGCGGCCAGCAGCAAGGCCACAAGTGCGGCGGTCATGACGACGGCCGGACGGTTCACGGTCTCCCTCCGATTTCGTGCGACCCCGCGCGGGCAGTCTCTCACTCACGGCCCCGGCTCGCCGGAAGGTTGAACACCCGCCGAGAAGGCGAGACCTACTAGAAGAGCTGGTTCTCGCCCGCGAAGATCGCCGAGACCGAGTCGTCGGAGAACACGTTCTGGATCGTCTCGGCGAGGATGCCGGAAATCGAGAGGATGTCGACGTTGTCCGGCTTCGTCAGGGGGTCGACCGGCACCGTGTCCGCAACGATGACGCGGTCGAGCACGCTGCTCTCGATCCGCTCGAGCGCAGGCCCGTTGAAGAGCGCGTGCGTGCCGCAGGCGATGACGCGCGTCGCACCCGCCTCCTTCAGGGCTGCGGCCCCGGCGCAGAGCGTCCCCCCGGTGTCGATGATGTCGTCCGTCATCACGGCGACCTTGCCGGCCACCTCGCCGATCACCGCGGTGACGCGCGCCTCGTTGTGGGACGGCCGCTCCTTGTTCAGCACGACGAGGTCGCCGCCGATCATCTCGGCGAACTTGCCGGCGAGCTTCGCGCGGCCCGTGTCCGGCGCCACCGCGACGCGCTCCTCGTGGGGGCCGAGAAGGTCGCGGATGTGCTGCGCGAACATCGGTACGGCGGTCATGTGGTCGACCGGGATGTTGAAGAACCCCTGGACCTGGCCCGCGTGCAGGTCCATCGTGAGCACACGGTCGACACCGGCGACCTGGAGCATGTCGGCAACGAGCTTCGCCGTGATCGGCTCGCGCGGCCGCGACTTCTTGTCCTGGCGCGCGTAGAAGAACCAGGGGATGACGGCGGTGATCCGCTTCGCCGACGCGAGCTTCGCCGCGTTCACCATGATCAACAGCTCGACGAGGTTCTGGTCGACCGGCTTGGCGGCCGTCTGGACGATGAACATGTCCGCGCCGCGGACCGACTCGGTGAAGCGGACGTAGGTCTCGCCGTCGGCGAACGTCTCCAGCTCGATCCGCCCGAGCTCGCAGCCGAGCTTCCCGACGATCTTCTCCGCCAGCTCGGGGTGCGAGCGGCCGGCGACGACCATCAGGCGCTTCTGCGGCGCCCGCTCGATCCAGTGCACCTCTGTGGGCTCCGTCACGATCGCCCTTTCGAGCCCGGGAAGAGACAGCTCAGCGGTCAGGCTTTCCATGCTTGTCGTAGACCCACCCTTCCTTCGTCGTCTGGCGAGGGGCGAACCCGGCAAGCGACCCCGGGGGGACATCATCGGTGATGACCGCGCCCGCCGCAATCCAAGCATCGTCGCCAATGTCGACAGGAGCATCGAACGTATTGTCGACGCCGGTTCTGACGTTACGCCCGATCCGGGTCGTGGCCTTCGGTTTCCCGGGCTCGTGCTTGAAGTTGGCCGTGATGTTACCGGCGGCGATGTTCGAATCTTCGCCGATCTCGGCGTCGCCGATGTAGGAGAGGTGCGGCACCTTCGTCCGGGCGCCGATGCGGGCATTCTTCACCTCGACGAACGTGCCGATCTTCGCGTTCTCGCCGAGGTCGGTGCCCGGCCGGAGGTAGGCGAACGGGCCGATCTGGACGCCGGTCGAGATCCGGATCGGGCCGCGCAGGACGCTGAACGGATGGATCGTCACGTCCGGCTCGATCTCCACCTCGGCGTCGATCCACGTCGTCGCGGGATCGACGATGGTCACACCGGCGAGCATGTGCGTCTCGTTGATCCGGTCGCGCAGAACGCCGGCGACCGTCGCGAGCTCGACGCGCGTGTTGATCCCCTCGACCTCGGACGGGTCGGAAGCCACGTGCACCGCGACGGGATCCCCGTCGCCGACGAGAAGCCCGAGGGTGTCGGTGACATAGAGCTCTCCCTGCGCGTTGTGCGGCTCGAGCCGCTCGAGCACGGACCAGAGCTTCTCGGCGCGGAAGACGTAGATGCCCGAGTTCACCTCGCGGCGCGCGAGCTCCTCGGGGCTCGCGTCGGCCGCCTCGACGATGCGGGCGAGTCGGCCGGCGGCATCCCGGACGATCCGCCCGTATCGGCGCACGTCCCGTGGCTCGAAGGAGAGCACGGTGCCGGCCGCCCCCTCGCGCCGGTGCGTCTCGACGAGCGCGCGGATCGACTCCGCGGTCAGGGCGGGCACGTCGCCGTTGAGCACGAGGACGTCGCCGCCCGCCCCCGCGAGCGCGTCGCGTGCGCAGCGCACCGCGTCACCCGTGCCGAGCGGCTCCCGCTGCACCGCCACCTCGACGCCGTCGAAGGAGTCGGCGCTGTCCGGAGATGCGACGACGACGACGCGCTCGACACCGGCCGCCCGGGCGGCGTGGACGACCCAGTCGGCCATCCGCCGGCCGAGCAGGGCGTGCAGGTGCTTCGGCGTCGCGCTCTTCATGCGCGTGCCGAGACCGCCGGCCATCACGACTGCTGCGAGATCGTTCGCCATGTCAGGGGCTGAGAATGGCTGGGGCGCCAGGATTCGAACCTGGGATCACGGGACCAAAACCCGTTGCCTTACCACTTGGCCACGCCCCATCGTGGGGGAGTCAGTGTAGTGGCTCCTCAGCGACTGCTGCCGAACGTCTGGGGCGCGAGCACCAAGCGATGCAAGGACGCAGGGAGCGTTCGTAGCTTCAGCTACGGGCGCGACCGAGGACGCGGCAGCGCGCCGCGTGATCGCGTTCCAGAGGCTCGGAGGGCAGTTGCGGAGGGGCCACCTAACGACGCTCGATGAACAGGTAGGCGAGGCCGCCGATCGCGAGCACCACCACGGCGAGGATGATCGCCAGCTTCAGGACCCAGGCGAGGATGACGAGGATCACGGCGAGGAGCTGCGAGGCTGCGAAGATCCAGAGCACCTGGCGCACCGTGCGGGACCGGCTCTCGCGACCGCCGAGCCAGGCGATCGACCCGACGACGGCGAGCACGATCACCGTCCATCTGGTGATGTCGTGCGAGAAGAGGACGACGACGCCCTCGGCGGCCGCGATCCAGGCCGCCAGCCGGATCCGGCGGTGCTGTAGCCACCCTCCCGGCCCGCGCTCCATTGCATGCGACGAGTCGCCGAGCACGACTCAACGGTACCACGCAGGTGCGGTCAGCCAGGTGCGCCCGGCCCGCTTCAGCGCGCGCTGCGCGGACTCCGCGGCGTGCTCGTGGTGGAAGAGCCCGTAGACCGCCGGACCCGCCCCGGTGACGTCGGCCCGGAACGCGCCGTGCGCGAGCAGTTCGCCCGCGAGCGGCGACGACGCGAGGTCGTTCGGCGGCAGCGCGGCGAGGTCGCGCGGCCGGTGGACGCGTGCGAGCGCGGCGAGCAGCGCTGCGCGGCGCTCCTCCCAGCCGGCGTCGCCGCCGCGCCGATCGAAGGCGTCGTAGACGTCGCGCGTCGACGCCTTCCGCCCGCCGTGCGGGAGCACGAGCAGGACCCAGAAGTCCTGCGGCAGGTCGAGCGGCTGGAGGAAGGAGCCGTCGCCGGAGCCGAGCTGCGGGCCGTCGGCGAGGAAGAAGGGGACATCGGCACCGAGGCCTGCCGCGAGCTCGTGCAGCCCGCCGGGAGCGAGCGGCGCGGTGAGCGTCTCGTTCGCGAGGCGCAGCGCAGTGGCCGCGTCGGAGCTGCCGCCGCCGATCCCGGCGGCCACCGGCAGCCGCTTCTCGATCCGCACGTGCCAGTGCGGCTCCACGCCGGCCCGGGCGGCGAGCGCCTCGAGCGCGCCGCGGACGAGCGTGTCGTCCGCAAAGCCGTCGACGCGAAGGGCGGGCGCCGCCGCGAGGTCGATCCGGTCGGCGATGCCCAGCCGCTGGTACACGGTGAGCAGCTCGTGCTTGCCGTCGTCGCGCACAGGCCCGACGGCGAGGGCGAGGTTGAGCTTCGCGGGGGCGGACGCTCTCACGCGAGCGCCTCCGCGAGCGCGACGAACTCCGGGGGTGCCAGCGCCTCGGCGCGCGTCGAGGGCTCGCGCCCGATCGCGGCGAGCGCCGCGACGCCGCGCGTACGCGGCGCGAGACCGGCGAGCTCGAGCGAGTTCGGCAGCGTCTTCCGCCGATGCGCGAACGCGGCGCCGACGACGCGCTTCACCTGCGCGAAGTCGTCCGGAAGGCCGACACGGCGGAAGGCGACGAGCGCCGAGTCGACATTCGGCCTCGGCCGGAAGACGGTGCGCGAGACCGGATGGAAGCCGGTGCGCTCGCAGACGAGCTGCACGAGCACCGAGACGGCGCCGTACGCCTTCGTCCGAGGCAGGGCGAACAGGCGGTCGGCGACCTCGCGCTGCACCATCACGCACCAGAGTCGGACGCGCGGCAGTCCGTCGAGGCTCTCGACGAGCAGCGGCGTCGCGATGTTGTAGGGCAGATTGGCGACGAGCTTCGTCGCACCGGGCGCAAGCGCGGCGAGGTCGAGGCGCAGCGCGTCGCCGAGGTGCAGCGTGACGTTCGGGCCTGTTTCCCGCAGCTCCGGCTCGAGCGATGGGTCGAGCTCGACCGCGTGCACGTGCGCGACGCGCTCGGCAAGGTAGCGCGTGAGCACGCCGCGGCCGGGCCCGATCTCGAGCACGACGTCGTCGGCGTCGAGCTCGGCGAGCCGTCCGATCACGCCCAGGATGTTCTCGTCGACGAGGAAGTGCTGGCCGAGCTCCTTCTTCGCAGGGACGTTCATGCTGCCGGCAGGCCGAAGCACTCCGCCGCGTTGCGCTCGATCCGGCGCTCGAGCTCGTGCGGATCCTCGCCGCGCGCCTGCGCAAGCGCGGCGAGCGTGTGCATGACGTACGCCGGCTCGTTGCGCCGGCCGCGCACCGGCTGGGGCGCCAGATAGGGCGAGTCGGTCTCGGCGAGGATGCGCTCGGCCGGCACGCGCGTCGCGGCCAGGCGAAGGTCGACCGCCTTCGGGTAGGTCGCGTTGCCGGCGAACGAGACGTACCAGCCGCGCTCGAGCGCCGTCTCGAGCAGGTGCGGCGAGGAGAAGCAGTGGAGGACGACGCGGCCCGAGAAGCCGGCGAGCACGGCGAGCGTGTCGGCGTCGGCGGCGCGCGTGTGGATCACCGCCGGCTTGCCCGTCTCCGCGGCGACCGCGAGCAGCCGCTCGAAGAGACGGGTTTGTGCGTCGTGCGGCGCGTAGTCGCGGTACCAGTCGAGGCCCGTCTCCCCCACACCGACCGCCTTCGGGTGCGCGAGCAGCTCGCGCACGGCGGCGACGTCGCCGTCCGTCGCCGTCCCGGCCTCGTGCGGGTGGATGCCGAGGACGGCGAACACGTCTTCATGGGTATCGGCCAGCTCGAGCGCCCGTCGGCATCGCGGGATGTCCGTGCCGATCGTGATGACGCGCATGACGCCGCTCTCGCGCGCCCGCGCGAGGGCGGCGTCGGTGTCGAGCGCGTCGAGATGGGCGTGGGTGTCGATCACGCAGCTGCGGTCGGCAGCTCGACGCGCGGGAAGAGCGGCGGCGCCGCCCCGATCCCGTCGACCTCGATCGCCGTGCCGATGCGGACGCGGTCCCAGGCGAGCGCGGCAGGCTGTCCCAGCGCCGCGAGGATCTTCGGCGCCGTCTCCGGCAGGAACGGAGACAGGGCGACGGCCACCGCCGTCAGCCCGTCGACGAGCGTGTAGAGCACCGCGTCGAGTCGCTCCGCCTGCGTCTCCTCCTTGGCGAGCTGCCACGGCGCCTCGGCGCCGACGTACTGGTTCAGCCTGCGCACCGCCTGCCAGACGGCCTCGAGCGCGCCCGTGACGTCGAAGGCGTCGAACCGCCGCGCGACGTCCTCGCGCAGCGCGTCGAAGTCGACCGGCGGCGCGGCGACCGGCATCTGCCGGATCGCGCCGCCCCGGTACCGGGCGACCATCGCCGTCGTGCGCGAGAGCAGGTTGCCGAGGTCGTTCGCGAGCTCCGTGTCGTAGCGCTCGCGCACGCCGTCCACCGAGGCGCTGCCGTCCTGGCCGAACGAGACCGCCCGTGCGATCCAGAAGCGGACGGGGTCGGCGCCGTAGACGTCGATCAGCTGCAGGGGCTCGACGATGTTCCCCAGCGACTTCGAGATCTTCTTGTCGTCCAGCAGCAGGTAGCCGTGCACGAACAGCTGCTCCGGCGGTTCGTAGCCGGCGGAGAGCAGCATCGCGGGCCAGTACACGCAGTGGAAGCGAAGGATGTCCTTCGCCAGCAGATGGTGGACGACCGGCCAGAACGCCTCGCGCAGGTCCTCCCCCTCGCGGGCATACGTGAGCGCGCTCAGATAGTTGACGAGCGCGTCGGCCCAGACGTACGCGACCTGGCTCTCGTCCCAGGGGAGCGGGATCCCCCACGGCTGGCCTGCACGCGAGATGCTGAAGTCCTGGAGCCCGCCCTCGATGAACGCACGAGCCTCGTTCGAGCGAAACGCCGGCCGGACGAAGTCGGGCCGGCCGGCGTAGAGCGCGAGCAGCCGCTCCCGGTACGCCGAGAGCCGGAAGAAGTAGTTCTTCTCCTCGATCCACTCGGGCGGCACGAGGTGGTCGGGGCAGAGCCCGTCCGGGGTCAGCTCGGCTTCGGTCTTGAAGGCCTCGCAGCCGACGCAGTAGAGGCCGGCGTACACGTCCTCGTAGATGTCGCCGTTGTCGTACATCCGCTGCAGGAACTCGCGGACGAACCGCTTGTGCCCGTCGTCGCTCGTACGGATGAAGAAGTCGATGGACGCGTTCAGCCGTGCGGGCAGCTCCCGCCACTGGACGACGATGCGGTCGGCGTACTCCTGCGCATCCAGCCCCTGCTCCTGTGCCACCCGCCAGACCTTGGTCGCGTGCTCGTCGACACCGGTGAGGAAGAAGGTCTCCTCGCCGCGGAGCCGGCGATGGCGGACGATCATGTCGCCGATCGCCGTCGTGTAGGCATGGCCGATGTGCGGCGTCGAGTTGACGTAATAGATCGGCGTCGTGAGGTAGAAGCGCACCCGCCCATGATAGGGACGGGCGCGCTTTGCCCTCAGGCCGCACGACGCCGCTCGCGAGCACGTGCGTGTCGTGCGGGAAACGCGATCACGTCGGCGGTGGGCGTCGGCGCACACGCCGGTATGCGACGGCGCAGCGCGGCTGCGACCGCGGCCAGCACGGCGGCAAGAAGGGCTGCAAGCCCGGCCGCAAGGGGAACGTGCGGGCGCCGCGTGCCCGCGGATGCGAAGGGCGCGTCCCGATGGGGCGGACGGCGCATCACCGGAGTGGAACCGTGACGCGAGAGGCCGGCCGACACGGCGGCGGGCGCCGACAGGGGAGCGGTTCCCACACGCGTCCGGGCGCCGGACGGCTTCCCGTATGTCTGCGGTCGGTTGTGCCGCACGGGCGGCGACGACTCCGCCGGCGGGGCGGGAGGAGCCGCGCGGACGAGCGTCGGCGCCGGAGCCGCGGCTGGGGCGGACGGCGCGACCACGGCCACCCCCGAGGCGACGGGCTCGGGCTCGACCTGCGGCGAGGGTGCGGTGCCGACGGATGCGACGGCCGCCACGGGCGCGCCGATGGGAGCAGCCACGGAGGGCGCGTCCGCCGCCGAGGCCTCGACGGCCGGCGGCGTCGGCTCCGCCGCCGGTGCGGCCACGGGCGGAGCCGCGGCGACCGGTGCGGGCGCCGGAGCCGGCGGGGCCTGCGGCGCCGCCACGGGTGCGGCCGGCAGGAACCCGAGCGGGTCGAGGTAGCCCTGGGGATCGGCGGCCGTCCGGATGCCGAGGTGGACGTACGGGCCGGCGGCCTCCGGCGTCCCGCTCGGGCCGACCGTGCCGACAGCCGCCCCCTCGGCGACGGCGTCGCCCTTCGCGACCGAGATCGAGCCGAGATTGGTGAGCGTGACCGCGAGCCCGTCCGGGGTGTCGATCGTCACCGACTTGCCGCTCGAGGGAACCGTGCCCGCGAAGCCGACGACCCCGGAGGCGGGTGCGAGCACGGGCATGCCGGCTGCGTCCGCGCCGATGTCGATGCCGCGGTGCTGCCCGGCTTCGTACGGGTGCGTCCGGTCGAAGCTGAAGCCCTGGAGCACCGGCCCGCCCACGGGCCACGTCCACGCGCCCGCCGCGGGCGCCCAGAGCAGGGACAAGAGGAGCACCACCGGACCGAGCCGCCGCATGAGCCACCGCCTTCGTTGTCAGATTTGCAAACGGAGCCGGCCACGGTAGCACCGCCTCCTGCTGTTGTCAAATCTGCCTACAGCGAACCGCGATAGAGCCGGTTGCGCGCGATGCCGGTGAGCCGCGACACGATCTCCGCCGCTCGCTTGCGCGGCACACCGGCCGCGGCGAGCTCCGCCACCGCGGCGAGCGCCTCCCTCTCGCCGTCCACGGCGTGGGGCACCGCCGCCGCCGGCCCGACGACAAGCGTGATCTCCCCTTTCGGCGGCGCGGCGAACCGCGCCGCGAGCTCGGCGGCGGTGCCGCGCGCGACCTCCTCGAAGCGCTTCGTCAGCTCGCGGCAGACCGCGGCCGGCCGGGCCGGGTCCGCCGCCGCGAGCGAGCGCAGCGAAGTGGGCAGCCGCTGCGGCGACTCGAAGGCGACCGCGGGCCACGGCGACGTGCGCAGCTCCTGCCAGAGCGCGGCAAGCGCCTTCTCGCCGCGCGGCAGGAAGCCGAGGAACTGGTAGCGACCGCCGACGAGCCCCGACGCGACGAGCGCCGTCTCGACCGCGGACGGACCCGGCAGGACGGTGACGGGCACGCCCGCGTCGAGCGCGGCGCGCACGATGCGCGCACCCGGATCGGAGACGCCGGGCAGGCCTGCGTCGGAGACGAGCGCGACCCGCTCGCCCGCCTCGAGCCGCGGCAGCAGCTCGGCCGTACGCGCCGCCTCGTTGTGCTCGTGGTAGGAGAGCAGCCGCGCCCTGATCCCGTGCCGCTCGAGCAGCCCGCGGGTGTGGCGCGTGTCCTCGCACAGGACGACGTCTGCGTCGCGCAGCTCGGCGAGCACGCGCAGCGTCACGTCCTCGAGGTTGCCGATCGGCGTGGCGCAGACCGTGAGAGGCACCGCTGCTACGCCGCGTCGAGCGCCTCGTACCCGACGAAGGCGGCGCCGATCAGGCCGGCGGCCGTCCCGAGCTCCGCCGGGACGATCTTCGCCTCGTCCCGCGCGGGCACCAGCGTGTCGCGGCGCAGCACCCGCTCGGCCGACGGGATCAGGTGGTCCCACGCAGCGACGCCGAACCCGCCGCCGATCACGAACAGCTCCGGATTGAAGACGTTCGCGAACGAGGCGAGGCCGCAGCCGAGCAGATGGCCGATCCGCTGCAGGATCTCCCGTGCGTGCGCGTCGCCCTCGTTCGCGAGCCGGACGAGGCTGCGTGCGTCCGCCTCGGGGCCGAACGCCTCCCGTGCCGCCTCCGTCGCGGCCCGGCCGGAGACGAGCGCCTCGAGATGGCCGCGGCCGGTGCAGGTCCCCTGGCAGGGCGGCCCCTCGGCGACCAGGACCGTGTGCCCGAGCTCCATGCCCGCGCCGCCGCCGCCGCGGAACGGCGCGCCGTCCGCGATCACGCCGCCGCCGACGCCGGTGCCGAGCGTGATCATCACGACGTCGTGCGCACCCCGTGCGGCGCCGGCACGCCATTCGGCGATCGCTGCCGCGTTCGCGTCGTTGTCCAGCCCGATCGGCACGCCGAAGCGCTCCTGCATGAGGTCGCGGAAGTCGACATCGGCGAGCGGGATGTTCGTCGCGACGAACACACGGCCCCGTTTCTGGTCGATCGGCGCCGGAATGCCGAAGCCGATCGCGGCGACGCCGCCGTCGAGCAGCTCGTTCACCGCGACCTCGACCGCGTCGAGCAGCTCCGCCTGCGAATCGGTCGGAGTCGGGCGCTCGTGGCGCCGCAGGATCTCGCCCTCACGCGTGACGACTCCGGCGAGGATCTTCGTGCCGCCGAGGTCGATCCCGATCGCGTGCCCGCGCGTTGCGCTCATCCTCAGCGGGTACCGTACTCCGCCGAATGGCCGCCCCTCCGGACAAGCCGTACCGCGTCTACCGGGGCGGGCGCGTGAGGGGCAAGGTGCCGCTGCCCGGACGCGAGGGCAGAGCCGAAGCCGTCCGCGGCGAGGCCGGGGCGCCGCCCCGCCGGCGCTGGACCTGGAAGCGCGCGCTGCTCTTCGTCCCTCCGGTGCTGATCGTCCTCCTCCTGATCTGGTCGTTCGCCGGCTTCCTCTCCGTGCGCAGCGGCGTCGCAGCCGCCCACAAGCGCCTTCCTGCCGGGACGGCGTCGGTGCTCGCGAATCAGAACGGGCTCATCCTCGACTCGCCGACGAACATCCTGCTGCTCGGCACCGACCATGCCACGAACGGACAGGCGGGGCGAAGCACCGACGAGCACTCCGACTCGATGATGCTGCTGCGCACCGATCCGGGCCGCCACCGCATCGTCTATCTCTCGATCCCGCGCGACCTGCGCGCGACGATCCCCGGCTACGGCGACCAGAAGATCAACTCCGCGATGCAGATCGGCGGGCCGGCGCTCGCGATCCGCACCGTCCAGCAGTTCACGGGGCTACCGGTCGACCACGTCGTCGTCGTCGACTTCGGCTCGTTCGAGAAGCTGATCGACGCGATCGGCGGCGTCACGATCGACATCCCGGAGAACATCCTCTCGAACCGTTTCGACTGCCCCTACTCGACGCAGGCGCGCTGCCGGCAGTGGCCAGGGTGGCGCTTCGACAAGGGGCTGCAGCACCTGAACGGGCACCAGGCGCTCATCTACTCGCGGATCCGCGAGAACCAGCTCAACCCCGCCGACACGGACATCACCCGGGGGGAGCACCAGCAGCAGGTGATGCAGGCCGCGCTGAGCAAGCTCGCGAGCGTGTCGACGTTCTTCAAGCTGCCACTCGACGGCAGCAGCCTGCTCGCGCCGATCGCGACCGACCTCTCCACGTGGGACTTCATGCAGCTCGGCTGGGTCAAGTTCCGCGCCGGGACGACGCTGCACTGCCGGCTCGGCGGCACGTCGGCCGACATCGGCGGCGCCTCCTACATCATCGGCACGCAGGAGAACATCTCGGTGATCCAGGAGGTGCTCGGCAACTCCGCTCCGCAGCCGCCGTCACCCGGCGGCGGCCCGTACGCGCCCGGCTGCGTCACCGGCAGCCGGCAGCTCAAGTAGCGTCAGTCGCCGCTGCTCGGCGCGCTCTTCTGCTCGGACGATGCCGGTTTGGACGGCTCTGTCTTAGCCGGTGTGTCGCTCGAGGTGGAGCCGCTCCCCTCGCCGCCGTCCTTCTTCGCGGCCTTGCGCTTGCCGTAGTCGGTCGAGTAGAAGCCCGAGCCCTTGTAGTGGATCGCGATCGGGTAGAGCACGAGCTCGAGCGGAGTCGCTCCGCACACGTCGCACTCCTCGGGCGCGGGCGCCGTCATCGACTGGAAGCGCTCGAAGATGTGGCCGTTGGGACAGCGGTACTCGTAGATCGGCACGAGGGAAAGAGGCTAGCAACGTGCGCCGCCGACCCCCGCTCGGCAGACGACCGCCCGCGAGGGCGGTCGTCGAGTCGCCGCCGCTCCGCACGGCGGCGCGGTGGTTTCCGGCCGGGCTCTACCAGCCGAACTTGCGATCGGCCCCTGCTGCGACGACGAACGCCGCAACCGCGCAGAGGATGTAGAGAACTCGAGCGAACCGCAGCTTCGTCATCGATGCTCCTTGGGAGGAATCCGACTGTCTCTCTGTAAGCGGGCGCGCACCGCCACGCCTCACCCTTCCGGGGTATTTGCCACATGCCGGTAGGCGGCCGTGAGGAATGCGGGCACCCGCGGCCCGCGCACCGTCATCCCGACCGCGACGCAGGCGCCGCAGGCGGCGGCCACGGCGGCGAGCCGTAGCGGCGCGCTCGACGACGAGCTCGCGAGCGCGGGCGCGAGTGCGAGCCCGACGACCATTCCTCCCTGCTGCACCGCTCCGGCGAGTGCGAAGACCCCTGCCCGGACGTCCGCTGCGACCTCGTTCTGGACGAGCGTGTCGTAGGCCGTCTCGGTGACGCCGTCGCTCGCCCCGAGGAGGAAGAGCAGGAGCAGGGCCGTCGTGGGCGCG